>NZ_CP022548.1:2725000-3325000 GCF_002776575.1 Sphingorhabdus sp. YGSMI21
TTCGCTTTCGACGCCGATATTGCCGTCCATCGCCTGAACGATACGCTTGCAGATTGACAGACCTAGACCCGTTCCTTCGATGGCGCTGTCATTGGCAATGCCACGGTCCAGATCTTCAAACAGCCCCTGCTGGACATCCTCAGGGATGCCGCATCCATCGTCCGACACACAGAATTTCAGGAATTGCCCATCCTGTTCCGTGATGATGTCAGCGATCAGTTCGATCCGGCCGTCGCTGGTATATTTGATCGCGTTGCTGACGAAATTGTCGATCATGTTCCGGACCCGCGTGGGATCCGTTACGATATGTTCCGGACAATCTGGCGGCAGGCTGGTGAAAATTTCCAGCTTCTTTTTCCGGGCGAGCGGTTGCCATGTCGCTGCTGACTTTTCGACCAGTTCCGGCAGATTGAGCTCGCGCATCTGCAGGTCGAGCTTCCAGCCGTCGGCGCGGGCATATTCGATAATATCTGCCAGCAGGAACAACAGCTGGTCGCCGCTGTCCCGGGCCAGTTCCACATGCCGGAGCTGTTCCGGCGTCAGATCGGTGATGCTGAGCAGTTCCAGAGTCGCCAGCACGGCGTTCATCGGGGTGCGGATGTCATGGCTCATCATCGCCAGAAAGCGGGATTTCGACTTGTTCGCCTCGACGGCGGCCGCGCGCGCCTCTTCCAGTGCTGACCCCATCAGCTCCATGTCGACAAGACGTTGCGCGAGTTGCTCGCTCTTGCGCTGTTCTTCTTCACGCGCGATCTTCAGGTCATTGGTCAGATTCTGCAATTGCCGCGCCCGGCGCTCGCTCAGCTTCCGCAAAATCTGTTCCTGCCGCTCGGCCTGCCGGTCCTTGGTGATATCGCGAACCGCGCCGAAGCCGAAGAAGCGGACACCGTCGGGTGACCTTTTCTGGGTGACCGACCAGCGTAGCCAGCGAACCTTGCCATAGTCATCACAAAAGCGGAAATCGCCCTCGACATTCTCGTCAACCAGCCGGCCTTCGGAGGCAGCGATGAGTATGGCCATCGCATCCGCCTGGTCGTGAGGGTGCACCATGGCGGCAAACTGCACGAAACTGGTGACCGGTTTTTTGGAGCCGATCACGCTGGCGAAATTGTCCGAGCCGATGAACTGCTGGTCTTCGTCGCCGTAAAAAGTTGCAACATTGGCCAGATTCTGGGCGCTGACATGCGACAATGTCTGCCGGTTAACATGTTCGAGAAGCTCGACCTCTTTCTGGCGCAGCTGTTCCTGCGCGAGAGTCAACGAACGGCTTTTTGTCTCCAGAAGCTGCTCGGCCTCGGCACGCGCAGCCTCGCTCCGGGCCAATCTCCGTTCGACCAGCCGCAAATGCTGTTCGGCATCATTTGACGGCGCATTTTCTGCAGGCTTCACCATGATGTCCGGTACCATATATTGGTTTATCGTTGGTGAACCAGCTTAATCTTTGGCGCAGAAGCCAACGACCGCACCACCCTGTGACGGAACGGCCGGTTGATTCCATCTGAATGCGCCGGGGAGGGGGCAGCCAGATTCTGTTGCGACGGAGCGCCATCGGCCTGTCATCGAGTGCAATTCACTCTACAGGAGAGCAGGGTCATTGACCGTCGATATTCTTGACGGGCCTGTCGGGCCGGTCAGCGAAGTTACTCTTTCAAGGCGTTCAGCAGCAGATCGGGAAGCAAGCTGTTATCCCGTTCCATCGGCTTGGTAGGGGTATCGCCCATTCTCAGAATGACCATATTTTGCGAGGGTATGATATATACGGTCTGATTTCCGTTGCTATCGAAGAGATAGAGATCGTCGGCAAGATAGGGCTGGCCCAGCCAAACGCCGAGCCCAAAATATATACTATGGGCTCCCGGCGCGCGGCCTGGTCAAACGGTAGCCTGATTCGTGCGTTTAACCGCACGGTGATCCCTCAACAGCTCGCATCCCTTCTAACCGAAGGCGTTCGCCAGGAGGTGACCTTCTATGGCTTCCGCGGTGCTTTCAAAACATTGCTGGGGCGCACCGAATATGGTCTGCCGGAGAATTACAAGCATGAAGTGATAGGGCACGCGAAGAGTGCCCTTGATCAGCGTTATATTCAAGAGATACTACTTAAAGACACCTATCGCATAATGAAGCATTGCCATTATAACGGGTTATTATTGCCGCCTGCACCTTGAATGGGGAAGCAGCAATTGCGCAATTTTCGGACAGACGGAACAAGGCCAACAGCGCCTTGAATTGAAGCGTATTTCAGCCCGGCTGCAATTGAGCCGGTTGCGGACGATCCAAGACCAAATTTGATCGCCGCAGAGCAGTCAATGACAGAACGGCTCTCGGGTCGGTGTTGGCCGTGTATATGAGAAATTCAAATCGCTTGCTGTTCGCCGCTGCCTTACCGCTTCGCCGATCAGCATCAGGGCGGGACCTGGTCCCAGGGCAGATTTCGCTGAAAGTGCCAACAGATCAAGGCGCGTGCTGAATTGGCGCTCTTCGGGCAGGCTGGCGTTTTCTATCAGAAGGACAGGGGTGTCTGCGGGCAAGCCGGCGCCGACAAGCTGGCGTGAAATGGTGGCCGCAGCCGCTTTGCCCATATAGATTGCGAGCGTTGCTTTGGGGTCTGCGAGCGCCTGCCAGTCGAGATCGAGCTTCTCGCCGGCTCTCGCGTGAGCGGTCACGAATACCAGCTTGCGGGCGAGACCGCGCAAGGTGAGTGATATTCCGGCGCTTGCAGCCGCCGCGGATGCGGCCGTTATGCCCGGACAAATATGACAGGCAATGCCATGTGTGGCCAGCGCGTCCATTTCCTCTGCAGCGCGACCAAAAATCCCCACATCGCCACCTTTTAGACGGACCACGCGTTCCCCCGCCAATGCAGCGTCAACCAGCATGTCGTTGATGCCGCGCTGGTCTTTGGAATGGCGACCGGATCGCTTGCCGACTGAAACCAGCCGCGCGGAGGGCGGTGCAAGTTCTAGCACGCCTTTACCAACAAGGGCGTCATAAAAGATGACGCTGGCAGCGCGGATCAGTTTCTCGGCCTTGCGGGTCAACAGGTCCGGATCGCCCGGACCGGCGCCGACTAGCCATATGGTTCCGGGCGGGATGACAGTATCACTCATTCGGCGGCCTCCAATTTCGGTTCCAGTGTTTCCGCCAGTAATTTGGCGAGTGCGGGTCGGCAACTTCCGCAATTTGTCCCTGCGTTTAGTGCGCGGCCAACATCTTCCAGATTGGTGAGCGATTGCTCGCCAATGGCGCCGATAATCTGTTTAACGCCGACGTTGAAACAGACGCACAGGATCGCGCCCTTGTCCGGTCCGGCGACTTTCGGGCGTGCTGCGAGCAAGGACGGTGCATCCGCCGGTGCATCGCTGACCAATTGTGCCGCAATCCAATCCCGTGATGGAAGTTGACCGTTGCGCGTCAGGAAAAGCGCGGCCGCCATCCTGCCTTCGCTATCGCGCACGGCAATTCGTCGCATCCCGCGTTTCATGTCGATGGCCTCGAGACGGTCGCCAACGGGCAGCAGTCCATCCACGTCAATATTGCCCGCGCCCGCCATTTCGGTAAGCCATCCGCCCGCTATTCTGGCACTCGTCCAATACAGCAGGGCCGGCAATGCCGGTCGCTTGCTGCTGACCAAAAAGGCTCGCCATTCCGCTCCGACCGCTTCGATATTGCACGGACTGTTTTTATACGCGGGTTGGCCCGATACCGGGTCGACCGTTTGATCGGGCAACCGGTTGGCACGGCCACCGCCGCTCATCTGATCGGTCCAGTGCATCGGGACGAACATCTCGCCTTTGCGTTGTGCGTCCGTAATCTGCACGCGAAAGATGCTATTGCCCTGCGGCGTCATGATCTGCGCCAGGGTACCATCGTCAATAGCGCGCTCCCTCGCATCATGCGGGTGAATTTCGACCAGCGCTTCACGGCGATGTTGTGACAAGCGCGGACTGAGACCCGTTCGGGTCATTGTGTGCCATTGATCCCGATAGCGGCCTGTATTGAGACGGAGCGGAAATGCACGATCAACCGGCGCCGGAGCAGAAGGAGCAACAGCAACCAGCCTTGCCTTGCCATCAGAAGAGGTGAATTTCCCATCGGTAAAAGGAGATTTGCCACCCCAGGCTTTCGGCGCCCATTCGTCATATTGGATATCACTGATGCCGGCCCATTCTGATATATCCAGCTTGCGTCGGCCGTCATTGCGAAATCCGGTTTGCGCTGCATATTCGCGGAAGATATCTGCCGGTCTGCTGAAAGCGAAGGCGTCGCCAAATCCGATGCGGCGCGCGACCTCCTGGACGATCCACCAATCGGCCTTTGCCTCCCCGGGTGGTGCAAACAGTGGACGCTGACGGCTGACGACGCGCTCGCTGTTGGTTACGGTCCCGTTTTTCTCACCCCAAGCGAGCGCCGGCAGCTTCACATCGGCATAGGCAGCCGTGTCGGTTTCGGCGATGACATCGGACACCACGACAAAATCGCAGCGATCCAATGCCTCGCGGACAAAGCCTGCATCCGGCATCGAGACGGCCGGGTTGGTTGCCATCACCCAGATCGCCTTGATCTTGCCTTCATGTACATCGCGGAACATGTCGACGGCCTTGCGCCCGGGTTTGCGAGCGATTGTCGGGCTGTCCCAGAATGTCTGGGCGGCGTCACATTCGGCCTCCGAAAACCCCATATGTGCGGCGAGCATCGACGAAAGCCCGCCGACCTCGCGCCCACCCATGGCGTTGGGCTGGCCGGTGATCGAAAATGGACCCATGCCGGACTTGCCAATCCTACCAGTCGCAAGGTGCAGATTGATAATGGCATTGCCCTTGTCGGTGCCGCCCGCCGACTGGTTCGCGCCCTGGCTAAACAGGGTGATCATTTTCGGATGGGCGGCTACCAGGTCGGCAAGTTGATCGAATGGTTCGGGATCGATACCCACTGCTGCCAGATCGCCGGTCAACCCGTTCCAGAACCCCGTCGGTGTTGCCACATGATCGCGCAAATAATCTTCGTCCAGCAATCCTCTTGTCATCATCTCGGCGAGCAACAAGTTGAACAAGGCGACATCGCCGTCGAGGGCGATTGGCAAATGGAGATCAGCGCATTCAGCAGTTTCGGTGCGGCGCGGATCAATCACCACCAGTTTCGTTCCGCGTTCGCTCCGGGCCTTTTCGATACGCTGCCAGATCACCGGATGGCACCAGGCGGTGTTCGATCCGACCAGCAGGATAAGATCGGCATTTTCCAGATCATCATAGCTGCAAGGCACGACATCTTCGCCAAAGGCCCGGACATGGGCGGCGACCGCACTGGCCATGCACAGGCGGCTGTTGGTGTCGATATTGGCGCTGCCGATAAAGCCTTTCATCAGCTTGTTGGCGACATAATAATCTTCGGTCAGCAATTGGCCGGAGACATAGAATGCGACGCTGTCCGGGCCATGTTCGCGGACGGTATCGGCAAAGCGCTTTGCCACCAGATCGAGCGCATTGGCCCATTCTACTCGCTCACCGCCAATTTCCGGATAAAGCAGGCGCCCTTCCAGGCTCACTGTTTCCGCCAAGTGCGTGCCCTTGGAACATAGCCGTCCGAAATTTGCCGGATGCTCCTCGTCAGCCTTGATAATGACCTCACGGTCTCCGGTGATTTCGGCTTTTATACCGCAACCGACGCCACAATAGGGGCAAGTGGTGCAAATTTTTGTCACGCGACCCCGGCCAAAGCGGCAACGCGTTCGATATATATCCGGCCTGCATCGATTTTTACCGGAATGACCGGAACGCAGCCTTTATCTTCTCCCAATGCTTCGCCTGTCAGCAAGGAAATGCGCCAGTTGTGCAGCGGACAGGTAACGCTGGTATCGTGCACCATGCCCTGGCTCAGCGGTCCGTCTTTGTGCGGACATTTGTTTGCCAAAGCATGTATGCTGCCGGTGGCGGTGCGGAATATCGCTATTTCCTGGCCACCTTGCACCGGCAGGGTCCGTGCTCCCAGCGCAGGCAGCTGCTCTACGGGTCCGATATCAATCCATTTTGCTTCAACCATCATGCAGGCTCCAGAATTGCAAAGGGCCGGATCTCGGCGATATGCTTGTGCAAGTGGCTTTCCGCGCCGGCGACGCGCTCGGCCCAGGGATCTTTCTGATGCACCGACTGGGCAAACAGAAAACGTTCCTGCAGCGCCTTGCGTCCAGGCTCATCTTCAACAATACGGCCCTTGATATAGTCCATACCGACCCGTTCGACCCATGGCGCCGTACGATCCAGATAGCGGGCTTCCTCGCGATACAGCTGGACGAAAGCAGCAATATATTCGAGCGCAGCCTCTTCGGTTTCGACCTTGCACAGGAAATCGGTCCCACGCAGATGGATGCCGCCATTGCCGCCAACGCTCAGCTCATAACCGCTGTCGACACAGATGATCCCGAGATCCTTGATCGATGCCTCTGCACAATTGCGCGGACAGCCCGAAACGGCGATCTTGAATTTATGGGGCATCCAGCTGCCCCAGGTCATCTGTTCGGCCTTGATCCCAAGACCGGTCGAGTCCTGCGTGCCGAAGCGGCACCATTCGCTACCGACACAGGTTTTGACCGTGCGCAGCGCCTTGCCATAGGCGTGACCCGACACCATGCCAGCAGCATTGAGATCGGCCCAGATTGCCGGCAGGTCTTCTTTCTTGATACCGAAAATATCCAGCCTTTGGCCGCCGGTGACCTTTACCAGCCGCGCTTCATATTTATCGGCGGCATCAGCAATCGCGCGCAACTCGTTCGGGGTGGTAATCCCGCCCCACATTCTGGGGACGACCGAGTAAGTACCGTCTTTCTGGATATTGGCATGCATCCGTTCATTGACGAACCGGCTTTGCGGATCTTCCTCATGCTCTGTTGGCCAGGCACATAGCAGATAATAGTTGAGCGCCGGACGACAGGAAGCGCAGCCATCTGGCGTGGTCCAGTGGAGTTCCTGCATCACCTGCGGAATGGATTTTAGCTCTTTTTCGAGGATATTGCGCCGTACGTCCTCGTGGGTGAAACTGGTGCACTGGCACATTGGTGTGACCGTCCGTGCGCCGCCATAATCTTCGCCGAGCGAGATGCTCAGCAAGCTTTCCACCAAGCCGGTACAGGAACCGCAACTGGCGGAGGCCTTGCAACCGGCCCGAACGCTATCGAGGTCATTGGCTCCACCATCGATGCACGCGACCACCTGTCCCTTGGTTACGCCGTTGCAGCCGCAGATTTCTGCGTCGAGGGACAATGCTGCAACGGCGCTGTCAGGGTCCAGCGTGGCCCCTCCCGAAGCAAAAGCCTGACCGAAAATAAGCGCTTCGCGGATATCGGATATGTCTTCCTGGCGTTTCAGAAGATCAAAATACCAGCTGCCGTCTGCCGTGTCTCCGTACAGCACGGCTCCGATCAACCGGTCTCCCTTCACCACCACCCGTTTGTAAACGCCGCGGGAAGCGTCGCGCATGACGATGTCTTCGGTATCGTCACCGCCCGAGAAATCACCGGCGGAGAACAGGTTGATGCCGGACACCTTCAGCTTGGTTGCGGTAACCGAACCGGCATATCCGGAAGGATCATCGGTCATGAAATCGGCCAGAGAGCGGCACATTTCCCAAAGTGGCGCGACCAGCCCGTAACAGGCGCCACGATGCTGCACGCATTCCCCGACCGCGACAATTGCCGGATCACTGGTTACCATATTGTCGTCTACGACGATGCCGCGCTCGACGTCCAGTTCCGCCAGTTTGGCCAGAGCTACCGATGGCTTAATCCCGACCGCCATGACGACAAGATCGGCTTCGATTTCGGTCCCGTCCTTGAGCCTGACGCCGGTTACATGGCTGTCTCCCAATATCTCCGCGGTATCTGCCTGCGTAATGATGGTTTGCCCGCGCCGTTCCAGCTCGCTTCGCAACAGAAATCCTGCCGCTTCATCCAGCTGTCGCTCCATCAGGGTCGGCATCAAATGCAAGACGGTGACCTTCATCCCGCGCAGGGAGAGACCGTGCGCCGCTTCCAGACCCAGAAGTCCGCCGCCGATCACGACGGCATTGCCGCCCGTCTCTGCCGCTGTCAGCATCTTGTCGACATCATCGAGGTCGCGAAAGGTGATAACGCCCGGCAGCTTGTGTCCCGGTACCGGAATGATGAACGGATCGGACCCTGTGGCAATCAGCAGCCGATCATAAGGCGTCACCCGGCCCGAAGCACTGACCACCTCTCTGGCTTCGCGTTTGATCGCGATGACAGCATCGCCGCTGACCAATTCTATGCCATTGTCATCATACCAGCTTTGATCATTGATGATGATGTCTTCGAAGCTCTTGTCGCCGGCCAGAACGGGAGACAGCATGATCCGGTCATAATTGACCCGGGGTTCGGCACCGAAAATGGTGATAGCATAGCGGTCAGCGTCGCGGGCAAGAATTTCCTCCACGGCGCGGCAGCCAGCCATGCCATTGCCGATGACAACAAGCCGCTCGCGGCCATGCCGGGAAGTTTTGTCCTGCTTAACGTCTGTTATAACCGGTGCGTTCATTGAATAATTCCAGTCGTTAAAAACTATATCCCAGCCGCAGCCAGAATTTCTCGGTATCGACGCCATAATTGGCGGCGTCGTAGTCGGCGTATTTGAGACCGACGCTGAAAATGCTCACCTTGAAATTGAGCGCCGCATCAAATTCCGTGCCGTATTTGATGCTGCCGACATCGCTGCGAAAATCATGATAGGCTGCGCTCGCGGTGATGCCGCCGAGCAAATTGACCTTCTTGCTCAGGCTGACATATCTATCTTCGAGGCCCGCCGGTGGCGTGCTGAGAAAGACATCCGCCCAGCCGTTGAACTTGTGCAATGTGGCAAGCGGGGTCTGGAACCGATTCCCTGCGCGATCGGCACCCAGGCTTTCGTAACCCAGCGTCAGGCCAAAGCCGGAAAAGGACGTGCCGACCGAACCGGCGATATAGTCGACCGAATAATTGCCGGGGTTGTCCTTATAGTCTTTTTGCACAGCATAGCTGCCCGCGAGATTTAGTGTAAAACCCTTGGAAACCGGAAGCTTGGCGGTTGCACGCAGGCCGTAGGTGGCCGAAGAATTCAGCGAAACTGGCTGGCCGGCGTCAAAGTCGAGCAGATAGGCAAAGCCCTTCAGATTGACCGGTCCGGCTTTTACGCCTGCGCCCAAGAATATCAGGTCTCCGTCAAAAGCTTCGCGCGCACCAGCATCAGCGCCAAATATCGTACGCTGGGAAATGGCATAAGTAGCTTCCAGCGTCAGCGGCTTCAGCGCCGTGACCGAAGCACTGATGGCATCAAAAGTCTGTTCATTCTGCCGCCAGCCGACGCTGCCCACAAAGCGCTGGTCATCAATGTTGATTCTCTGGCGCCCGACGGTCAGGCTGCCCTTGTCCTTCTTGGCGAACTTCAGCTGAATGCGATTAAGCTCGATATTTTCCGGGTCGGCGACGACGGAAAAGGGTTCGACGCCATTGCCTGCATTTGTGTCATTATAGTCATTTATTATGCCCAGCGTCGCTTCACTCTCGACGAGAAATGAAAGCCCGATATCACTGGCCAGTTCCAGACCAGCGCGTGTCCGCAATGTCAAAGAGTCCGCGCTGGTTACCGGCTGGTCGACATGCTCATAAGCAAGCCGGGCGTCGAAAATCGGGTCGAGGGTCAAGCCTTCGGCAACCACCACCGGATCGCCGGTCTTGGCCAGGGCAAAGGAAGGTGTCGCCACCGCGGCGCCTGATAATAATGCTATCGAAACTATATGTCTTTTCTTCATTTTTTCCCCCGTTGAAGATTGTCTCTCTTGCCGGGCATCCTCTCGGTTCAGGCCGCTTCCTGCTGCGAGCTCTTGTTCGGATTTCCATGTTCATATTCGGCGAGGAACTGCAGAACTTCCTGCCGATACGCGTAAAATTTCGGATGCTCGAGCAGCGCCTTGCGGTCGCGCGGCCGTGGCAGATCGACGTCGAGAATCTTGCCAATGGTAGCCTGAGGGCCATTCGTCATCATCACCACCCGGTCGGCGAGCAATATCGCCTCGTCCACGTCATGGGTGACCATTATCGCGGTGACTTTCGTGCGGTTCCAAACCTCGATCAAGACATCCTGGAGATCCCAGCGGGTGAGGCTGTCGAGCATGCCAAATGGCTCGTCGAGCAACAGCAATTTGGGAGACAGGGCGAATGCGCGCGCTATGCCAACCCTCTGCCGCATGCCGTTCGACATATCGGCGGCCATTTTGTCCATGGCATCGCCAAGACCAACGCGGTCCAGATAATATTCGATGATGTCCTTGCGTTCCGAACGCGTGCTGTGCGGATAAACCCGTTCCACGCCGAGTGCGACATTCTGTCTGGCTGTCAACCAGGGCATCAGCGAGGGTGCCTGAAATACAACTGCCTTGTCGGGTCCGGCAACATCGATTTCCCGTCCGTCCAATATGATTCCGCCATCGCTAATCTCGTTCAGCCCGGCAGCCATTGTGAGCACGGTCGACTTGCCGCAGCCGGAATGGCCGATCAGCGAAATAAACTCGCCCTTGTCCATCAGGATATTCACATCTTCGACCACGGTCAGCGGCCCTTTGGGCGTCGGATAAATTTTCTTGAGCTTGAAAAACTCGAGATAGCGGGATGTTAACGGGCTCCGTGCCGCATCAATATACGCTTGCGGCAGATCCGCATCCTTGCCGTCCTGTACCCCTGAAAGGTCGAGCGGCGTGATATCCGGGAGGCTGGTCGATTCCGATGCAACGGCTTTCTGATCGCTGCTCAATATGTCCAGATAGCCAACAATCTCGTTCCGCAACGTTTTATAGGCGGCGCTTTCATTCATCGCCTCGCGTTCACGGGGCCGCTCGATATTCACGTCGAAAATCTTGCCGATCGTGGCAGATGGCGCCGGGGTCAGGATCGCCACACGGTCGGCAAGCAGCAGCGCTTCGTCGACATCATTGGTTACCAGAACAATCGTCCGCTTTTCATGTTTGCGGATGCGCTCGATCTCGTCCTGCAATTTTGCCCGCGTTAACGCATCGAGCGCCGACAAAGGCTCGTCCATCAGCAGGATCTCAGGCTCCATCGCAAGGGCGCGCGCAACCGCGACGCGCTGGCGCATGCCTCCCGACAGCTGCGCCGGCTTGCGATCCATCGCGTGGTCGAGACCGACCAGTTCGATCTTCTGACGCACCAACGCCGCGCGTTCTTCCCTGGACTTGTTCTGATGCACTGCATCAACCGCCAGTGCGACATTGGCTTCAACGCTCAGCCATGGGAAAAGCGAATAGCTCTGGAAGACGAGGCCGCGGTCCTTGCCCGGGCCTTTGCATGGCTTGCCCTTGACCAGCACTGCGCCGCTATCGGCATCGGTCAGACCGGCGATGCAATTGATCAATGTGGTTTTGCCGGCACCGGAAAAACCGAGAATGGCGATAAATTCTCCCTCGGCGACATCAAGGTTGATGTTGTCGAGCACATCGGTCCGGGTTCCTGACCCGTCGACAAAGGACTTGCTGACGTTGTTCAGGGACAGGATGGGAAGGCTATTGGTCATAATATCCTCCTCAAACCGTGCGATTGCGGCTGGCGAAATTTTGCAGCAGCATCATGATCCGGTCGAGCAGGAAACCGATCAGGCCGATCACGATGACAGCGAACATGATGCGGGCGAGTGACTGGCTCGATCCGTTCTGGAATTCATCCCAGACAAATTTGCCAAGTCCGGGGTTTTGCGCGAGCATTTCCGCCGCGATCAGAACCATCCAGCCCACGCCCAGAGACAGGCGCATACCGGTAAAAATATAGGGGAGGGCAGATGGCAGGACGAGGCGGGTCAGCTTGGCGAACCAGCCAAGACGCAGGACTTTGCCGACGTTGAGCAAATCCTTGTCGATCGAGGCGGCGCCGATTGCAGTATTGATCAGCGTCGACCACAGCGAGCAGAGCATCACGACTATCGCGGAAATAACGAAACTTTTCGGCAGGGTCGGGTCGGGATCCGTCATGGTCGCCGAAATCACCATGGTGACGATGGGAAGCCACGCCAGGGGGCTGACTGGTTTCATGATCTGCACGATCGGATTGATCGCGGCATTGAATGTTTTAGAAAGACCGCAGATCAGACCAAGCGGCACGGCAAATATTGTGGCCAGGAAAAATCCCAGGGCAACCGTCGTCAACGAGGTCCATATCTGGTCCAGGAATGTCGGTGGCCCGCTATATTCAAAATTCCGTGTTTCGCCGCCATTGGCAAGTGCCGCTGCGTTGCTGGCGTCCTGGGCAGCATAAAATTCTGCTTTCTGCTCCTGAACAGCGGCCCATTCATCAAAAAGCGCCACGCCCTGAGCCGATACTTCTACCGGTCCCGGCAGACTGCCGAGCGAGGTATCGACCTGCGGTGCGAGAACCGCCCACAAAGCCAGAAAAGCCAGAATGCCAATGATCGGCGCAGCGAGGTTTTTCAGCCAGGCGACCAGAAGTTTTGGATTGACCAGGCTTCGGTTCGACACGCCGGCGCTCGCGGCAACCGGCGCAGCGGGTTCCGCCCGGGCAGCATCATTGAGCGGCCTTGGCTTCGCCATATCTTCAACAGCAGTATCGCTTTCTGTTGGGTTCGCAGCAACGGTTGCCATGTCTTTGGTTCCTTTGTTCATCAGAGTCTTAGTTGACGCCGGAATTGGTCACTTTCTGACCAGCTTTCAGACCGATGCGGAATTTCGCGAGATAGGCATTGGGAGCCCGGCCATCATAGGTGATGCCATCGATGAAACCCGATTGTTCACCCTTGAAACCGTCGGATTCCGGAATGCTGTCGGCGGGTATGATCCCTTCGTCTGCCAGCTTTTTCGCAGCGGTAAGATAAAGGTCGGGCCGATAGACCGCCTTCGCGGTGTCGAGATACCATTGATCCGTCTGGTCTTCGGAAATCTGTCCCCAGCGCCGCATCTGGGTGAGATACCAGATTGCATCGGAATAGAAGGGGTAGCCGGCATAATCGTTGAAGAAGATGTTGAAGTCTGGCGCCGGCCGTGTGTCGCCCGCCTGAAACGTGAATTCGCCGGTCATCGAGGCTCCGATCACAGCCTCGTCCGCCCCCACATAATTGGGTCGTGCCAGAATTTTCACCGCTTCCACGCGATTCTTGCCACCATCGACGTCCAGCCATTGCTGTGCCTTGATGATCGCGCGCAGTATAGCGGCGGTTGTTGCTGGATATTTCTCGGCAAAATCCTTGCGCAGGCCGAGGACTTTCTCCGGGTTCTTCTTCCAGATTTCGTCATCGGTAATCACCGGAACGCCGATTTTCTTTTGTACCGCTGCCTGGTTCCACGGCTCGCCCACACAATAGCCGTCGATCGTGCCAGCCTCCATCGTGGCGGGCATCTGCGGCGGGGGTGTGACGGACAAAGCCGCCTGCGCACCAACCGTACCGCCAACATCGCCGGGCGTATAATAGCCGGGCTCGATACCGCCCGCTGCCAGCCAGTAGCGCAGTTCATAATTATGCGTGGAAACCGGAAAAACCATACCCATCTTGAATTGCTTGCCCTGCGATTTGTAACTCGCAATGACGGGTTTCAGAACCGATGCGCTGATCGGATGGACGGGCTTCCCGTCCGCATCTTTCTCGAGATCCGGTTCGATCTGGGCCCAGACCTTGTTCGACAGGGTGATCGCATTGCCATTGAGGTCGAGTGAAAGCGGAGCAATGAGCTCTGCCTTGGTGCCATAGCCGATCGTCGCGGCGAGCGGTTGCCCGGCGAGCATATGCGCGCCATCGAGCTGGCCACCGATGACACCGTCGAGCAGCACCTTCCAGTTTGCCTGCGGTTCGAGGGTGACGTTCAGACCTTCTTCGGCGAAAAATCCCTTTTCCTTGGCAATGGCAAGCGGCGCCATATCGGTGAGCTTGATGAACCCGAGTTTCAGAACCGGCTTTTCAATCGCGCCATCCACGGTGGCTGGCTTCACTGTCTCGCTGCTGTTGGAAGAACTGTCGCCTCCGCTTCCACAAGCGGACAAAGACACTGCACAGACAGCCAGGAGAAGAAAATTGCGGCGGTTCGAATTCATTGCTCAATCCCTTTTTCATTGCCGGGCAACGCAAGAGCAGAACGAAAAAACACACAAAAAAACCGCCTCAAGCGACAGTCCTTCAGACTGGCTTGGGCGGCGACATTGCCTATTCGATTGTAGTTCGTTCTACCATGCGTTTGCCCGCCATTGGACAAACCGGTAAATATGCTGCCGGGGATCTTCCCGACCCGAATCAAATAACATCAGCAAATCTAAAAAGGCAAGTCAAAATATTGCATTGCAGCAAAATCTATAGTTTTGGCAATGAATCCAAGTAGTTTCCGACTTCCATCGGATCAAAAACACGACCGTCAAAAAACG
Organism: Sphingorhabdus sp. YGSMI21; assembly: GCF_002776575.1. Taxonomy (GTDB): domain Bacteria; phylum Pseudomonadota; class Alphaproteobacteria; order Sphingomonadales; family Sphingomonadaceae; genus Parasphingorhabdus. The sequence continues at coordinate 2,739,411 of NZ_CP022548.1, forward strand.
GATTGGCGCCCAATGTCAACCGGCCCTGAGTCGAACCGACCGGCATGCTACCGGTTACGCTGCCTTCCAGTTTGGCATTGGCACCAGGTATCGGGGTGTCCAGTCCCTTCAACGCCGCACGATAGACATTGGGCCGGAAAACCTCCTCGGCGCGCAACTGATCCTCCGCATTATAGGTAAGATGATCCCAGCGCAGCATTTGAGAATAGAGCCATGCCGCCTGACTTTTCCACGGGAAATTCGCAGCCTCCCGATACTGGAACATGAAATCGGGCACATCGAGCGGCTGCGCGCCCGCGGTCAGCATGATCCGGTCCGATATCGCCCGGTTTATCAGCTTCGCCGAGCCATCAAGATAATTCTTGCGGGCAAGTATCTCGGCATTGGTATCCCAGTTTGCCGGATCAACAAAATGTCTGGCGGCAAAATGCAGCGCCCGAACCAGACGTTCAATCTTGTCCCGGTCATCATCAAGCTTTTCGGCCGGCATGGCCAGCACCTTTTCAACGCCACGCCTCCAGATTTGCGCCGTGACCAGAACGATACGACCTACGCCGCGCTCCACAGCAACGCTGTTCCATGGCTCGCCGACACATATTCCGTCTACCTCGTCATTGGCCAGAGCATCGGCGGCGAACGGTGGTGCGATGGTTACGATATCAACATCGGTGTCCGGCGCGATACCGCATTGTGCCAGCCAATAGCGCAGCTTGTAATTGTGACCGGAATAGCGGTGAACAACACCAAATCGTATGCGACATCCTGCCGCCGCACGTTTTGCAACTTCGCTCTTCAGCTTTTCACCGACGGAGACCGGGTCACCCAGCATGCCGGCTGGCGCTACCTTGTCGGCCAGCGCGTGGGACATTGTAATCGCATTACCGTTCAGGCTCAGGACGAACGGAACCGCCAGCGCCTTGGCCGGTCGCCCCCGGCCGAGCGTCGTGGCAATAGCAAGCGGTGCGAGCAAATGTGCGGCGTCTGTATGGCCATAAAGCAGCCTGTCCAGTACCGATGCCCAACTGACATCCCGAATGAAGTTCAGATGCAGTCCCTGTTCTTCGGCAAAGCCATGTTCCTGGGCCAAAATCGGCAAAGCCGCATCGACCAGCGGCAGAAACCCGATATTCATTTGGTCGATGCTCACAGCCCGCCTCCCAATAGTGTCTCGGCCGTGACGATGGCCTCGGCGACCTCCGCCATGCGTTTGTTGCTGTTCATGGCGTGATCGCGGAGCAGCTTGTGCGCTTCCGGTTCACTGATCTTCCGCTTCTCGATCAATATTTTCTTGGCATTGTCGATAATTGTCCGATCGGACAGCGCATCGCGCGCTTCTTTCAGCTCCGCTTGTAGGCGGGAAAAGGCCTGAAACCGTCTTACGGCCAAATCGAGTATGGGCTTCATCCGGCGCTGTGAAAGCCCATCGACAATATAGGCAGAAACCCCTGCATCAATGGCTGCGGCAATCGTATCTTCATCCGATTGCTCGACAAACATGGCAATCGGGCGGGAAACCGCACGGCTGACGGCAAAATATTCCTCGAGCATATCCCGGGATGGATTGCCGAGGTCGATCAGGATGACATCCGGGTCTATCGTTTCAATCGCGCGCGCCATCCCCGAGCGCTCGGAAATCACAAAAACATCGCGCTCACCCACTTCGGCAAGCCCGTCTTCAATTATGGCCGCGCGAACGGGGTTTTCATCGATAACAGCAATACGCAATTGCGACTCCGGTTGCGGAAGTGACTTTAGCCAGTCTAACGCCTTTCTGTTTGCAGGTGCAACATGAACGATAAATCTTTCATTGAGACACCAATCGAAGCGGCTACTTTTCCTGGTCGGTTCAAATAAACCAGACAGACCGCTTATCACCTAGGTTCTGTTGCTCGGCCTGATAAGATGGAAATAAAAGCTTTCAGGCGGCATTCTCCCCAATTGCTGTCGTTTAGCGCGAGACATCGGTTAGCTGAAACCTGCCAATAAATCGGACAGAACAAAAAGGCTCGTAACGGGCCGGAAGCTGACTGTCTGCTTTTGTTTGAATTATATCTTGCGACAGTCGACATGAGCCATGCCGAAAGCTCTCAGTTCTAACTGGCATCCGCTCGGCAGTTTCCTCCTACTTGCTCGTGGCCAAATTTTTTGAGAATTTTTGAGCTCTTCGAGAGCGTTTCTGCGCCTTCTATTTTGAGGGATCGTTTTTCGCGAGCCCACAAGTTGGAGAAAGACGGATGCTGGATCGTGCACACTGGATCAATCGGACGGAAAACTATCGCAAAGCTCTAAAACTTAGCTCGGCTGCCGCGGCGCTAGGAACAACGCTGGTGTTTGGATCAGGTATGGCGCAGGCCCAGCAGGTTAGCCCCGGCATTGATCCAGAATGCACAATTGTCGCAGGTGAGGCGATTTGCGAAGGCGATTTGGCAGGCGGCATCACGGCCTTTCCCGGCACGCCTGATTTCGACCGCATCATCGTGCGCAATCCTGACGCGCCGATTGCCCCTCCGGGCTATTTCGGTATCGGACTGGTGAAGGACAACGGCGATCTCGATATCGTGATCGAAGACGGCGTGGTCATCAATGTGTTCGACGATCCCGGCATTCCCGGGGTTGCGCAAGGCATTATCGCAATCACGCAGAACGGTTTCGATTTATCGCTGGAAACCGACGCCGAAATCACTGCGGACGGCAATGGCAGCTTCGGCTTGGGCATTGAGGCCGTCGCGGAGGGCGGCGGCAGCGTCACTATCGTCAATCGCGGAGATATCGATGCTTTTACCAGCGGCGACAGCGCGATCGCGCTTCAGGGACGTTCGGATAGCAGCGTCACGATCAACAACAGCGGAACGTTGAGCGCCTCGTCGGACGGTACGGGTGAGCGCAGCACCGCGACGGCAGGCATCTTGGCCATCGTAAACGGCCTTGGCGGCTCGGTAATCGCTAACAGCGGTGACATCACTGTAACCACCGGTGCAGCATCGTTCGATACCGATTTCGACGGGGTCGGTGGCGCGATTGTTGCCAACACGTTTACCAGCGGAGCCAGCCACACGTCGATCATCAACAGCGGCGATCTGACGGCGATCGGACCGCAAACCCACGGGATCGTGGCTTTTGTGCAGCGCTCCGGCGGCGGCGACGGGCCTGGCGAGAATGATGACAACGCCTCTGCTTCGGTCGTGTCGGAGGGAAGGATCACGATAAGCGGATCGGGCAGTTACGGAATATTGGCGCAAGGCGCAGGTTCGGATGTGAACCTGAACGTGACCAGCAACAGCGATATCGAGATGACGAACATCGACGGGACAGCCACCGGCATTTTCGTCCTAAATCAGGCGCAGGCGGGCGTGCTGCAGAACCTGAACGCCGGCAACATCACGGGCTCCGGCGACAATCTGCGTGGGCTGGGCGTCTCCACTTTCGGCGCTGTGACCGGCGGCGACTATATTTTCGAGACGGTCAATAAGGGCGACATAACGCTCGATACGCCGCTCGGCTTCGGCATCACCAATTTTGCAACGCTCGACGATAATGTCGTGGCGACGATCGACAATAGCGGTGATATCGACCTTTCTGCGACGACGAACAAAGATTCCATCGGCATCTCGGTCAATTTCGCCGGGGTCGATGCCGCGGCGACGGGTAATGGCGACAGCTCGGTGACGATCACGAATAGCGGCAACATCACGATGGGGGCCGGCAGCGCGATTTTCGCGGCAGCGGACAATGTCACGCTGACCAATACTGGTAACATTACGCATACACCCGACGGGTCCGATGTCATCCTGATCGGTGGAACGGGCAGTTCGCAGATTGTCGATCTCATATTCCGTGATCACGAGATCGTGTCCGAAAGCGTCACGCCCGGCGCCGACTATGCAGTTGTGCGGATTGAGGATGCGCAGTCACCTTCCCAATACACGCTCTTTTTCGACAATGTGACGGTTAGAGCCAATGAAGGGGGAATTTCGTTTGGCCGTTTGCAGGATGATTCAATCCTGTCCTTAACCGCAGTTGATCTGGTCTTGCAGCTGGGCGGAAGTCAGACCGGAGGTATTGTCGTCGAAGAATTTGGCAACAGCAGCGCAGCTGAATTCATTCTCGACAGAACGGCTATCGATATAGGCTCGTCGAACACCTCGGCGATTGACATTGCAGAAATTGGAGAAAGCAGTGCTTTCACGTTCAACATCAGCAATTCGGCAATTTTTGCACCCGGTGGCACCGATACGCCAGCCGTATTCCTGGGTGGACTGGGCGGGGCAAACTCGGCGATCAACGTCAACATTTTTAATACCGACTTCGTGTTCGCAGAAGCGACGGCGTTCGAAATTGCGAAGTTTGCGCAGCAAGATTCTATATCGGTCTTTACCGTCGGCGGCAATTCACTGTTCGATGTCCGTCGCGCGGACGGGTTCGGGATTGCAGTTGGCACCGCCGGTGTCGGGCCTATCGACAATTTCTCTTCGACAATAGTGATAGAAGACTCGCGCGTTTTAACATTTGGTGACCGCAGCACTGGTATCTTCGTCGACAGCAAGATGGATAGCGTTGCAAGCTCAAATTTCGGCATTCTGATCGGCGGCGTCGAGATCAACACCGATGGCGAAAGCGCACACGGAATCGAGATAATTGGTGCGCAGAATGCGGCGCTCGGGGACCGCGACAATATCGCGGCAGGCGGAGCTTTTTCGACCGTTGTCATAGATGCGACCAAAGACATTATCGCGGCGGGCCTAAATTCGGACGCTATCCGCATAACCAACCAAGACCAGATTTTTATCCGCATTGCCGAGGGCGCTACGGTCTCGGGCGGTACAGGCGCTGGCGTGGCGATCAATCTGCTGGAGGCGTCCAACAATGACGGTTTGCTCGATGCGGTCGTGGCGGAGGCTACCGTTCTCAAAGCGCGCCTAGCCGACCGGGCGATGAACCTGATCACCAATTACATCAGCAGCACCGGTACGCAGACGCCCTCGGCGGTTGGTGGCGGAGCATCGGGCTTTGATCCGATTACAATCGATCCGTTCGATTTCTCGCTATTCGACCAGTTGATGGACGTGGACGGCGCTACGGTCGAATCCGTTATGGGGGCAGGCGCGATTGTCAGCGCGTCTCCGCTCGCGCTGGAAACCTCGAACGGTGCGATTGTCCGTACGGGCGGCGACGATGCGCCGGTGATCTTGGCCGGCGAAGCGATTGCGCTGGTCGCCAGCGACACGACCTTCAGCAGCACGGGTGACAATTCTCCACTGTTCAGCCTCACCGAGCTCACCGCAGGCGGCGGCACCGGCTTCTATGCAGCCATGACCGACATCACCGCGACGACCACCGGCGTGAACAGCGATGCGATTGCGACGGGCGGCGGCGTGTCGGACAGCTTTGGTGTGTTGTTCTTGACCGCGAGTGACCTCGCCAATCCGAGCGTCGTTTCGACCACCGGAGATGGTTCAAGCGCGATCAGCTTCGATGCGCCTGATGGTTCGACCTTCACCGGCGCGATCAGTCGCACTGCGGTCTCGACCACAGGCGAAAATGCAGCGGCGATCAGCCTGAAAATGGGCGACAGCAGCTCGGCGAGTCTCGAACTGCTCGATACGCTGGTCAGCACGACCGGGAATGGTAGCGACGTGGTGCGATTGAGTACGGGTGACGCGACAGACTATACCTTCATCATCGCCGATTCCGAACTGATCAGCGAGGGCGATGACAGTGCTCTTCTGCGAGTGGCAGGTCGCGCAGGAGCCAATCTCGGAAACTTTGTGATGATTGGTGGCAGGCTGGTCAGCACCGGCAACAATTCGGGCGGAATCATTGTCGAGGGCGATCAGGCCACGGGCCAATCCTCGCACACGTTCTTTTTTGCAGAAAGCAGCATTGCGACCGAAGGTGACAATTCGGCGGGATTTCTGTTCGAGCGTATTGGAGACCCGACCGGAGGAGTGAGCATCGCAAGCTTCACGTTCGATACCGTTGATATTTTGACAAGCGGTGCAAATAGCGATGCAATGTTCACTGGTTCCGTGCTGGAAGGCAGCGTCACAAACACCACTTTTACCAATAGCCGGTTCGCAACCAGCGGTGACGACAGCCGGGCGTTTATTGCCGAAGCGAATGGTCAAGGCAGCGTGGCATCTCTTGCAATTGCTGACAGCGATTTCAGCACCGAAGGCGCGAACAGCACGGCAATCATTGTCAACGAAGGCAGTGTTTTCAGTGCCATCGGCCCGGCAGACTCGTCGATCTCCTCCTTCAATATTAGTGAAAGCACGATCAACACGCTGGGCGATAACAGCCTCGGGATCGATGTTGCGACGCTGGCAGGCGATAACTCGACGACCGTCCTTTCGATGCAAGACAACCAGATCACGACAGCGGGCGCGAACAGCGATGCAATCAGTATCGGTTCACAGGCAGCTATTGGCCGGGAAGCCTCGCACACGGTCTCAATCGACCTCTCTACCATCGAAACATCGGGCGATAACAGTCGCGGGATACTCATCGGTTCGCTTGTCGATGGGCTCGTTGGTGCCAATGCCACAAATGGGGGCGTGACCGATGCGACGTTCTTCATCGGCGACAATGCGATTGCGACGTCGGGCGCGCGCTCGCATGGTATCGAATTCGAAACGATTACCGCCGGTCTCGAAGACGGAATTCTCGATATCGTCGAAGCTGGGAGCACAATCCAGACGCGCGGCGACAATGCCATCGGCATGCTTTTCGGGGGCGTCGAAGGCGCATTTATCGACAGCACGGCGACCGATCGGCGTCCGCAGCTGAGCATGATGTTTGCGCCTCTTTCAATAGCCACCGAAGGCGACGGTTCGCATGGCATCCAGATCGGCGACCTTCCGGCTTTTGACGTGGCCGACAATGCTTCAGTTACGCTAACGGTGATCACCAGCACCATCACCACCACCGGAGATGGCGCGCATAGCGTAGTGATTGGCAGCGGCTGGGGCGATGCAGATTCGGACACCAACTTCCTCGATCCCGGCTCGAACCGTTTCGCTCAGGTCACGATTGATGGCGCAATCAACGTTTCCGGTATGGGTTCGGACGGGATCGCCTCCGACAGCCTCATCAACGATTTTGAGATCACCGAAACCGGCAGCATCACTTCCGCGGATAGCTTTGCACTGAACTTCGCTGCGGTGAGTGATGGGCAAACCGCGCTCAATCTCGGCACGATCGAAGGTGATGTGATCTTCGGTGGCGGCGATGATGTGTTCGACAACTCGGGCGTCTTCACCGGAAACATTGATATGGGCGCGGGCGCAAACGCGATCTTCGTGCGCGCGGGCGGGGTGTTTAACTCGCTCGACAACGTGCTGCTCGGCACGGGCAATGCGATCACTATTGAAGGCGATATCTCGCCAGGTGGCGTCGGTCCGATCCAGGTGACCAATATCGGCAGCGACCTGGTGTTCGCGGCGGGCTCGCAATTCCTGATCGATATAGACGGGATGGCGGCCGACACGAATGCGGCGGGTTTCTTCCAGTCCGACCGGATCGTGGTCGATGGCGAAATCACCATCAATGGTGGCACGCTGGTGGTGGAATCGCTGACACCCAAAGGCGATTTTGACCGGCAGGCGCAGTTCCTGATCCTCGATGCGGCGGGCACTGTCACGGGCGAGTTTGCCGATTTGATGGCCGACTTACCGTTTCTTGATCTCAGCCTGACGTATAATGCGGACAGCGTGATCCTGAATGCAGGGCGTCAGGGGCCGGTGGTTCCTTTTGCGTCATTGGGCCTCACGCCCAACCAGCGCGCGGTCGGGGCCAGCCTCGACGCGCTGGAACCGAACGCAATGGGAGATCTCGACGATGTGATCGACCAGCTGATCTTCGCCAGCACCGATCAGGCGTTGACCGCTTTCGATACGGCATCGGGTGAAATCTACGCTTCGCTGCTGGCGCAAGCTGGTAATGACGGATTGCGCCGTTCACGCGAAACTCTGGCCCGCGCGCGCAGTGCGGCCAACAGCGGTTGGGGCATCTGGGGCGGGATTGGCTCTTCGGACAGTTCGACCGATGGTGACGGCAACGGCGCGGCGGTCGACCAGAATGATTTCGGCTTCGATTTCGGGATCGACTATGTCGGCGAAGAAAACGCCTGGGCGGCGGGTCTCTCGACCGGCTGGCGCGATGGCAGTCTGGATGTACCCGGTCGCTTGAGCACAGCGGATTATGAAACTTGGTATCTCGCCGGACATGCGCGTTACGGCACCGGGGGCCAAGGCGTCACCGTCACGGCAGCGATCGACTTTGCCGAGACCGACGCCGGTGTCGAGCGCACGCTGACGGTCAACGGGATAAACCGCGATGCGCAGGGCAATGCCGATGTGGACACCTTCGCCGTCGGCGGCGAAGCACGATACGGTGTGTCCATAAGCGAAGACTGGGCAATAGGCCCGGTTGTTTCGGTGATCCACACCGACAGTGACCTGTCGCTCGACAATGAAACCGGCGCGGGCAGTGTGGCCCTGAGCTCTGCCGATGCGTCCGACGGGCAGACCCGCTTCGGAGCGGGTATCTTTGCAAACTTCCAAAGCAATACCGCGGCATTCGATCTGTCGGGCCAATATGTCGAAGCGTCGTCGAACACTGTCGGGGCGCGGTTGGCCTTTGCCGATGGCGGGAATGCACCATTTACCGTTCTGGCGCCCGCAACGGACGGATCTGGCATCCTGACATCCGCATCGGCGCGAATTGATCTGGGCTCCGGCCTTAGCCTGAGCGCTCAAGCCGATGCGCTGTTCGGCGGGGACGTAGAAGAGGTGAACGGATCGATAGTCCTTGGCTGGCGCTTCTGATCGGTCACGCAATCGGAGCGCCAGACATGGATCCGCTCAGCCCATTTGCCGAACGCGAAGTGCTTCAGATACTAGAGGAGGCTTTGGAACAGCCGCGAGCTGACCGCAAGCGCTGGCTGATACGAAAGCTAAAGGAGCGTGAATTGGTGGGGCAGCGGGTCGAGGATCTGCTAGCGTTTGCCGAGCGGCGTTTGCTTTAGTTGTGTCCAATGTGGCCATTCAAGAACTTGGAGAAAGACCAAGGCTGATGCTATCCTCACCCGAACATCGAATCGAGGGGCATTTGGATCACAGCGCGCTAATGGCCGAATGGCAATCCGGCAATGCCACTGCCGGTGATTCCGTTATTCGCGATATCCATCGCGAGTTGGAGGCAATCGCGCAGGCCAAACTGTCGCAGGAATCACGCTCCTCGCTCTCGACAGGTGATTTGATAAATGAGGCGATGATCCGGTTGTCGCGACTGGACCGGATCAAGTTTAACGGTCGCGCCCATATTCTTGCGCTGGCCTCTCGGATAATGCGGCAAATCCTAGTTGATCAAGCGCGCCGTCGTGACGCTGACAAACGCTATCACACGCGGGTGACGTTGCAGACTAATATCGCGGAATGGCAGATGCCTGTCGAACTGCTTGCTCTGGATATGCACCTCGGCGAGTTGCGCGAGATTGATCCGCAGCGCGCAGATATCGTCGAAATGCGGTTCTTCGGCGGGATGTCTCTAACCGATATTTCGACCGTGCTGGATATCTCGGTCGCGACCGTCAAACGCCGTTGGCAGGCATCGCGTATCTGGCTGCATGACAGGCTGCGCAGCTGAAATGGACAGGCACGATGCTGACATAGAGCGCGAGGCTCTGGAGGCTGTCGAGGACGCGTTGGATCAACCTTCTGATCAGCGCGATAATTATGTTCGGCATTTAAGGACTTTGAGCGGCCCGGCAAAGGCACGCGCGATGGAGTTGCTGGATACCGAATCGTCGCATACCGGCGGCCTGATGACCGGCGGCGCAGCGCATTGCGATGAAGAAGACGAAGATCCGGATTTCATTGGTGGCTACCGCGTCCTGCGATTGATCGCTCGCGGTGGTATGGGCAATGTCTATCTTGCCGAGCGTGCTACCGATGATTTCGATCTCATCGTAGCGATCAAACTCATCAAGAGGCGGCTGATCACCGATGAAATGTTGGATCGGTTCCGCCGCGAAAGGCAGATACTTGCCGACCTCAACCATCCCAACATCGCCCGGCTGTTCGACGGCGGGGAGACCGGCGACAGTGTGCCCTATTTCGTCATGGAATATGTCGACGGGCATCCGCTTGATCGTTGGTTGAAGCATGCAAAACCGTCTCTCGAGACGAGACTCGCCGTTTTCGAGCGGATTTGCAGCGCTGTGGAAGCGGCCCATCAACGCCTTGTAATTCACCGCGACCTGACACCGCCGAATGTCCTGATCGCGGATGGTGAAACGGTTAAGCTGATCGATTTCGGTATCGCCCGTCCTGACGACGAAGATGACGGATCTTCTCAACACTCGGCTTGGACGCCCGGCTTCGCGGCGCCAGAGCAAAAGGCTGGCGAAGACGTCACAACGCTATCCGACGTGTACGGTCTGGGCAAGTTGCTTGATTTGCTCATTGGCGGCGATGCTCCAGATGAATTGCACGCGATCTCCAACAAGGCCGCGGCGGTGGATGCCAGCGCACGCTATTCCTCGGTTTCGGCGCTTGTGGAGGATGTCCGCAATTATCGAGAACTGCGACCGGTTTCGGCGATCGATGCCGGCCCGCTTTATGTCGTACGCAAATTTGTGCTGCGGCAGAAATTGGCAACCGCAGCAGTGATGATCGTGTCAGCTGCGATTTTGACGACATTGCTGCTCGTCATGCAGGCCTACCGGGAGACCGAGCTTGCCCGCGCACAAGCCGAGGCCAGTTTGACCGACACACGCGAGCTTGCCGGTATGATGATGTTCGATGTGTTCGACGAAGTGAGCAATCGTCCTGGCAATTCGCAGGCGCGCTTGATGCTCGCGCAGAATGCGCAAAGCCATCTCGAAGCTCTAGCGAGCGACCCTGATGCATCATACGAAGCGCGGCTTGCGGCGGGACGCGGCTTCTATCGCCTCGCCGCAGCAACCGGAACAATTGGCACAAGCAACCTGGGAAATATGGCTGAGGGACTTGCCTTTTTCGAACGGTCAGAGGCAATCCTTGAGGAACTCTATCGTGAGCGGCCTACCGACGAGATCAGGCTGGCTCTTGCACGCACCCATGTAAGTCTACTTCGCGACAAAAATTTGCGATTTCTCGATTTCGAGGAGTCGCATGAGCATGGAATACGCGCGCTCCAGCTCTTGCGTGAAATCGAGATTGCCTCTGCCGCTTCTTTGGCGGAATTCGGACGAGCGCAACGCCAATTGAGTGACCTTCTGGGCTGTTGTTTGGGAAGGCCGGAGGACGGATACAAAGCGGTGCAAATTGGAATGACAGAGATTGAAGCTGCGCCAGAGCGTTTTCGAGAGGTTCCCGCTGTGCGCAGAGCATATAATGATCTGGTCAATATAAGCGCTGGCTACCGGATCGTATTCGACAATGATGCCGCCAGCATCGAACCATTCTCGCAAGCGTTGGAGGCGCAGCGAGCATTGGCATCTGAAACGAATTTGCCCGTTGATCTTCATCTGGAGGCGACGATTGCAAGCAATCTAGCTCGTACGCTCTTGAGAATGGGCAGGCCGATCAAAGCAGGCCAGATTATCGACCCGACCTATCGGCAGGCGCTTTCCGCCTTCCGAATTGATCCAGCAGACAATGATCTGCAGCGCCGTATGGCCGTTGTCAGCATTGCGAAGGCATATGCCGCAGCACAGTTGGGCCAGACTGATAAAGCGGAGCAACATGTATCTGAAGGTTTGCGTCTCTCGCGATTGAGCGCACGATCCGATGGATCGCCCGCAAGGCCATCATTGACATTTGCGCATCGCCTGCAGGAAGCTTCCGAAGTCTACTGGGCTTCCGGTCAAATCCAAAAGTCGTGCAATTTGATGGACCAATCAATGGCTTTATATCGTCGATATGCCGACCAAAGTCAGCTCCCGATGACATCGCTACGCTACAGGCTCATCCCTATGGAGAAACGGCGCGAAAAATGTGGTGCAGCGTGAGGATGTCCGCTTATTGCGTGCCAATTTCCAATGATGAAGGGCCGAGTTTGGTCGGATTGGCCCTCTCCGTTAAACAATCGGGGACGTCGGTGAGAGACTGGTTGCTGGGCATGTAGGATGCAGATCTGAGGAGAAGGGAAGAGCCTGATAGTTTGCGGACGTATCCGGAGATCAGTTGATGGTATATGCAAATGGTGATGTTCTCCAAGACACAATAATGCCAACTGATTCTTCATCCATGGTGACAATGAAGGCCATTGCGGAATCTTTCTGTTCCTTACCGTTCTAAGTGGGAATCCCCAGTCTTGTACTTCTTATATAGTGTGGGATGATTATGCAGTCGCCTTCTCTGCCGGGGGCTTGAAAATCCTTGGCGCGCTGCAGTCAGCGGGTTCCTGAGGATTTTCTCATCTCGAGCTATCAGTGGGTCCCGTAATTTTAATTGTAACGTAGCGTCGACTTTTTGTCGTTTCGTTTTCTAATTTTTGGTTCTGAAGCGTGAAGGATCCTCACGTTTATAGCGATTTGCGCAGATAATTTGAAGCCGAGTGTGCTGTGAAACAATGGTGAGAGACAATCGCTCCACCATCCAATCTAACTCATTGAAATTGTTAGAGTGGTGAGCCCTGCTGGGTTCGAACCAGCGACCTACTGATTAAAAGTCAGTTGCTCTACCGACTGAGCTAAGGGCCCCTCATATGGCCGGTGCAGTGCGCCAGCCGTTGGGAAGCGCTTCCCTAGGGGCGCTTTGTTTCGTGGTCAAGCCGCTTTGGCGCTTTTTTCCCCTGTTTTCTGGGTCGCCGGTTGCGGGCGTCAAGTTGCGCCATTGTCCGGCCGGTCAGGGGATCGCGCCAGTCGCCCGCGATTTCTGCGGCGGGACGCAGGACAAAGCTGCGTTCGCGCATCAGCGGATGGGGGATGACGAGGTCCGGTTCGGCGCTGGCAAAGGCGCCGCCGCTCCACAAGATGATATCCAGATCGAGCACCCGCCGGGACCAGGCCTGGCCGCGGCGACGGCCGAATTCTGATTCGATGCGCTTGAGCAGAGCCAGCAGGGCAGGGGGAGCCAGTCCCGTTTCGATGATCGCGGCGGCATTGGCATAGCTGCGCTGGGACGGACCCACCGGTCGCGAGCCGATGGTCGACGAGGTATCGAGCAGCGTCAGGCCCCGCGCGGCCAGGTGCTGCCCTGCCGCGGCTATGACGGCGCGTGGCGGTCCCAGGCGCTGGTGGCGCTGGTTCGAGCCGAGAGCGATCAGATAGAGCATGGTGGCAATCTGGCTCCTGTGCGATGCCGGAAGGACGGGGCCGGAACAAATGGTTCCAAGCGGGCGGATCGGCTGCTATCATGAAATGAATGCAATGGAAATCAAGGAGAAGCTTCGTGGGTCAGCAACATATCGGTTTGTCGGGCATGGTTTTGTTGTCGCTTGCGGCTGCCGGGTGCAGCCAGGAAGGCATATCTCCCGGCGAAGTCAGCGGCAATGTCGCGCGGGCGGAGCTGGCCGGAGCGGACGGCACGCCATATGGCGAAGTGATTGTCGCTCAGGGTGACAATGGCCTGCTCGTCAATATCCGGGCAGAAGGCATGTCGCCGGGACCGCACGGCGTGCATATCCACCAGACCGGCAAATGCGAGGGGCCCGACTTCAAATCTGCAGGGGGGCACTGGAATCCATCGGCCAAACAGCATGGCTTCGATAATCCGCAAGGCGCGCACGCGGGAGATTTCTTCAATCTGGACATTGGTGCCGACGGCACCGGTGCGCTGGAGGCGACGATATCGGGCGCCTCGCTGAGCGAAGGCGAGGACGCGTTGCTCGATGCCGATGGCGCGGCATTTGTAGTGCATGAAGGTGCCGACGACCTGAAGACCGATCCCTCCGGCGAAAGCGGCGGCCGGCTGGCTTGCGGCGTCTTTGTTGGTGGCCGCTGACTCCGCCTTTCTGTCAGTAAAATATAGAGTGGTTTGATGAGTCAGTCTGTCCTGTTCGTATGCCTCGGCAATATTTGCCGCTCGCCGCTCGCCGAAGCGGCATTGCGGCAGGAATGTCTGCGTCTGGAACCGAATATCATCGTCGATTCTGCCGGCACCGGAGACTGGCATGTCGGGCAGCCGCCGGACGAGCGGGCGCAGGCCGTGGCGGCGCAAAATGGGGTGGATATCGGCCATTTGCGGGCGCGCCAGGTGAAAGTGTCGGATTTCCGCGATTTCGATTATATCATTGCGCTCGACAACCAGAATTTGCGCGATCTGGAGGCCCTTCGGCCGGCCAGGGCGGTTTCGCAGCTTTCGCTGCTCTTCGACCATGTCGCGGGCCGGGCGGGCGAAGATGTCGCGGATCCTTATTATGGCAGCGAACGTGATTTTGAACAGACCTGGGCAGAAGTGACCGAAGCGGCCCGCAATATCCGCCAGTGGCTGGCCGCCGGCTGAGGATCCGGGCGAGGCAGCAGAATGGTTACCAGCCCGGCGCGGTAGCCCTGTGCCGCAGTGGAGCAGGGTGGGAAACGGGGTTTGGCGCCGTTTGTCGCGCGGTATAAGATATTGTCGATAATTTGCCGGCGCAATAGATGCCATCTATCGAATCCGTCGGGAATATTTTGGCGAGCCATGGCGGTTTCCCTTGAAATAGGCGCGTTCTTACCCGATATTGAAAGCTGTAGAGCCGGTTTGTCGGCTCGCTAATTTGAGGAGTATGCAATTATGGCTTGGCAAGATCCAAGAACAACCTTCGGGCAGGCCCCTGTGGGCACCGCTCCACAGACGCAGGTCGCGTTTGATGCCGGCCTGCGCAGCTACATGCTCAAAGTCTATAATTATATGGCCAGCGGCGTGTTGCTCACCGGCATTGTCGCGATGCTGTTCGCCAGCTCCGGTCTCGCGCAGGACATCATGTTTGGCGGCGGGCCGCTGAAATGGGTGATCATGCTGTCGCCGCTTGCGATTGTTTTCGCAATGAGCTTCGGGCAGAATAAATTCTCGACCTTCACGTTGCAGGCGATGTTCTGGGGCTTTGCCGCTCTGATGGGCATGTCCATGTCGACCATCTTCCTGGTTTATACGGGCGCATCGATCGCGCAGACCTTCTTTGCCACCGCAGCCGCCTTTCTCGGCCTGAGCCTCTATGGTTACACGACCAAGAAGGACCTGTCCGGCTGGGGCAGCTTCCTGATCATGGGCGTGGTCGGTATTCTGGTCGCGATGGTGATCAACATCTTCCTGCAGTCGTCGATGATGCAACTCGTGATCAGCGCGATTGGCGTGCTGGTTTTCTCGGGCCTCACGGCTTACGATACGCAGCGGATCAAGAGCATGTATGCCTATGTCGCCGGAACCGACATGGTCGGCAAGACCGTGGTCCTGAGCGCACTCAGCCTCTATCTGGACTTCATCAACATGTTCCAGTTCCTGCTCTATTTCATGGGCGGCCGCGAATAGTGCCATTTGGCACAGCAATGATTATCGGGAAGGCCCGGCAGGAAACTGTCGGGCCTTTTCTTTTGGCGCTTCGTCGAGATTTGCGCGCAAATGCTGGACATTCATCAGCGTGAATCATAAGGAAACGGCAGTTGTTCCGGGAGAAGATTACAATGCCGCGTTTGAAGGATATGCGTCTTATATTGGTAGCTGGCGGACTGGCTTTGCTTGCTGCCTGTCAAACGCCGCCGCCACCGCCACCGCCACCGCCCGCGCCGGTTGTCCAGCCGCAATATACGCCGCGCGCGCCGACCCCGCCCTTTGGCGCAAGCCATCTTTCGATCGTGCCGGCGCTCCGCGCCGACGGGTTGCGCGAAACAATCAATCGCGATCTCGGACCGCTGGAAACCTTGTGGCACGTCCGCGCTGCCCTTAACGTTGCCGCGCTCAGCTGCACCGGACCGCTCTACGATCGTCTGGTTGACGATTATAATGCGTTCATCAAGAACAACAGCGCGTCGCTGCGCAACGCCAACAACGCGATCATCCGCAAATTCCAGCGCGATGTCGGCAGCGGCTACAAGACCGAGCATGACCGTCACCAGACGCAGCTCTATAATTACTGGTCCTTCTCGCCGCTGCGCCGGCCTTTCTGTGACCAGGCGGTGCAGATCAGCCAGCGCGCGATCGTCACCAAGTCGGCCGACCTCAACCTGTTCGCGGAACAGGCCTTGCCCGAACTGGAAAAGCCGTTCACCGATTTCTATCTCGCTTTCGAGGAATATGAGCGCGATCTTCAGGCCTGGCAGGTCCAATATGGCGATCCGACAGCCGTAGCCGAACAGCCGGCAATCGATCAGCCGGTTCTCGAACAACCATTACTCGATTACGAGCAGCCGGCTCCCCGCGAGTGAATTTCCGATAGGCGACAAAAAAAGGCCGGAGGGACGCCCTCTCCGGCCTCTTTCTTTGCCCTTTCAAGAGCGGTCAGCCATTTTCGGCAATCAGCCGCTCGTCGATCGCCTTGGCCGCATTATAAGCGGCCCGATCCGTCAGCCGCGCGGCATAAGCGACAAAACTGTCCCGAGCGGGCAGGGTGCCGAATTGGGTTCCCCAAATGACCTGCGCTCCGACATAGACGTCGGCCATGGTGAAGCGCGAACCGCAGACATAGTCATCCGCCCGGAATTTGGCCTCCAGCACGTCGACCACGCGGTCATAATTGCCATAGCCGGCGGTCATCTCCTTGTCCTGTGCCACTTCAAAGCCGAGCGACTTGTTGGTGATCGCCGCTTCGACCGGCCCCGCCGCAAAGAACAGCCAGCGATAATAGTCGGCCCGTTCCGCTGCAGCCGGCGCGAGACCGGCGTCCGGGAAGGCTTCTGCCAGATAAGCACAGATAGCCGGGCCTTCGGTCACGACCTTGCCCTCATGCTCGATCGCCGGCACCTTGCCCATCGAATTGATCTTCAGATAATCCTCGGCCTTCATCGACGTGCCATATTCGAGCAGCACCTGCTCATAATCCGCACCCGCTTCGTGCAACGCCCAGCGTGCAATCTGGCCGCGCGACATCGGGTTGGTATAAAAGCTGATAGTGGACATGTCTCTCTCCCTCGTTTTGGATGGCCTTGTAACAGAAGGTCGCGTCACACGGGAGAGCGTCGATGATCAAGCATTTCTTTCTGATTTCGAAAAAGCCGCATGTTTCGGCAGCGGAATTCCGCGACTATTACGAGACAAGGCATGCGCCGCTGATCAAGCGGTTGCTGCCGATGTTTGCGCATTACGAGCGCCATTATCTCGACCGGTCGCAAAGCCGGATCGATGCCACGCAGGACGATCCCGGTTTTGATGTGATCACCGAAATCCATTTTGCCAGCCAGAGCGATTATGATGCGTTTCTGGCAAGGCTGTCCGACCCAGCGGTGATCGCAGAAATCCGCGCCGACGAAGCCAATTTCCTGATCAGCGAGGCGACGCGGTCGTTGAGAATCGACAGCAGCAGCTAGATATTCGGCGACCGGACCCATATTGCAACGCGAATGGCTGATAAAAGCGGGCCTGCTGCCAGACGGTGACCCGATATTGAGACAGCAAACGCGCCGGGGGCCGGTGTTCCCATATCCTCAGCCAAGATAAGATAGGGGCCGCCGTTCCACCGGCTTTTTGCGAACAACGCCTTGTTTTTACTATTTATCCTAATAAGGTACGTGAAAATAAGGGGCAAGTCACAGTAATGAAGCAATTCTATTTGGCGCTGATCGGCGCTGTCTATTTGATATCCGGAACAGCCGCGACCGCATCCGCCGATCTCCGTTTCGAACAGCCGGAAGCATGGGTGGAATCCGCCGATCTCGACCAGGTCCTGCGGGAAAATCCGGAGAGCGAAGCGATATTGGTGATTCTGGATTTCCAGCGCCAACTGGAACACGGCAAGGTCTCGACTTACCAGGATGTCGCCGTGCGCATCGATTCGACCAGGACCATGTCGAACATGCTGTCGCTTTTGAGCCCGAGCTGGCATCCGGATCAGGGCGATCTGATCGTCCATCGCTACGAGATTGTCCGGGGTTCCGAGATCATCGACCTGACGGGAGTCGAGAATATATTCGACGTCATTCGCCGGGAAAAAAATCTGGAGCGGCAACAGATCAACGGCATGCTGACCGCCATTTCGCAGATCGAGGATCTGCAACTGGGTGACATTGTGCGGCTGAGCTACACCGTCACCTCGGCCAATGAAGCGCTGGCCGGGCGCGTACAGGCATCAAGCGGTTTCGCTTCGGAGGATGTCAAAGTCGATTTCGTCCGTCAGCGGGTCCGCTGGCCCAACAAGATGGACGTCAAATGGCGTGGCTCCAAGGCGGAAATCGAGCCGGTGAAAACAAGCGAGGGGGGCTGGACCAATCTGGAAATCGACTATCGGTCCAGCGAACCGGATGTCGAAATTCCGAAAAATGCCCCCATGCGATTCAGGGATCGCAATCTGTTCGAGGTTGCCAGCTTTGCGTCGTGGAAGGACGTCTCGCGGGTCAACGCGGCCCTCTATCCCCGCAACGACGGCATCGTGAAGGGCGGCGCCCTGGATCAGGAAATCCGGGCTATTGCCGACCAGACCCGGGACAAGAAGCAGCGGACTGCGCTGGCGCTGCGGCTGGTTCAGGACAAAATCCGCTATCTCTATAACGGCATGGGATTCGGCAATTACAGTCCGCAGAAGCCGGAAGAGACCTGGAAACTGCGCTATGGTGACTGCAAGGCAAAGACCTATTTGCTGCTCGCGATCCTGCGCCGCCTCGACATCAAGGCCGTGCCGATGCTGGTCCACACCAGCCAGCGCGATATCGTCAAGGAGCGGCTGCCCTCATTCCAGGCGTTCAATCATATCATTGTCAAGGCAGAGATCGACGGAACCGTCTACTGGCTCGATGGCACCGGAAGCGGCACGCGTATCGACGATATGGTCAATTCTCCGACCCATCGTTACGGACTGCCAAGCGTCAGCAATGGTGCGGAGCTCGAGGAAATTCCAATCCGCCGGCCGGGTCGGCCCTATCAGTCGGTCATCGTCACCTATGACGTTTCGGCCGGCACCGATCTGCCCGCCCCCTTTGAACTGCAGGCCACGCTTCGCGACAGCGACGCGGCGGCACTGAAAGACGCCATCGCGCAATTGTCGGAAGAGAAGGTGAAGGAACTGCGCGAGAAAACCGCGCTGGATTATGTGCTCGACGGGCTCGTCTACGAAACCAGCTTTACCTTTGATGAGGACGAGGAAACTGGATATCTTACGGCTAGGGGACTGTCCTATCTCGACTGGGATATCAAGACCGACCGGCACCGGCACGAATTGTGGAGCGTATCCGACAATTTCAAGGTCCAGAAGACCCGCGATGAAGAGGAATTGCGCAGCTTGCCGGTGAATTTGAGCTATCCGGTCTATTTCCAGTATCAGACCAATTATATCCTGCCCGACCGATATGCCACCGCCTCGCTCGATGGCCTGGCGGAGGATAGTTCGCAAGTCGCCGGCTTCCAGTTCAGCCGCTCGGTGCACAAGAATGGCAACAGGATTGTTTCCAAGGAAGAATATCATACCGGCCGTTGGGAATTGCCGGCGGAGGAATTCGAGACCGAACGGCGGAAACTGGCGCGCCTCAACCGGGAAAATGTGAAAATCATTCTTCCGGAAGACCGGGTGTTGCCGTGGCGGGAAGTCGAGGATTTCAAGCTTTCGGCGCAAGCTGCCATTCACCGCGAGGCGTTTGACCGGCATGTCGCCAACGCCAAGAATGATGATGACGCTGCCTTGATCAACCGCGCCTATTTCCATCAGATCCTGGGGGAATATGACAAGGCCATTGCCGATGTCGAGAGCGCCTTGGCGATCAATTCCGATGCCGAAAATTATAAATGGCTCGGCGACCTGCAACTCGGCTCCAATCCGGCGGCTGCCATCGCCGCCTATTCCGAGGCCGTCGCCATCAAGCCGGCCTATTTCGACGCCTTGCTCGATCTGATCAGACTGCATGTGCGAATGGAGGATTTTGACAAGGCCCATGCGGTTCTGGAACGGGCCAAGGACGCAGGCCTGACCGAAACCAGCGTCGATAGCATCCATATCGAGATATTGCAGGCCGAAGGCAAATTCGACCAGGCGCTGCAAATCATCGACGACCTGGTCGAGGAAGAGCCCGATAATGCCAGCTATCTTGCCGATCGCTGTCTGTTGCGGGCGATGGAAAAAACCGATCTCGATATGGCGCTGGCGGATTGCACCAATATGATCGAACTGGCCGAACGCAGCTCCTATTATCATTTCATCCGCGCCCTGGTCTATTACCAGCGCGGTGAATATCAGCTGGCGATCGACGATCTCGGCAAATCGATCAAGGTCAGCGATCGCCGGGGCTATGTCTATCAGCTCCGGTCGCGCGCGCATCGCAAGCTGGGGCAGATCGAAGCGGCCGAAGATGACGAAAAGACCGCGCGGTTCCGCTACAAATATGCGGGCTGGTACTGGGGCCATTTTTCGGATGACCCGCCTGCGGTACGCTGACCGGCCTGATGGAGGACTTGGCGAGATGGCCGCTCCTGCTTCCTAGCCATCCAGTGTGACAACCGGCTCGAAGCCGCCGAAAATCATACGTTTGCCATCGAAAGGCATCGGATTTTTTACCGGGTCCATCCGCGGATCGGCTTGTTCCGGATTTTCCATCATCGCCTCCAGTTTCGCCATGCCGGCGTCGCGGGTTGCCTTGTCCGGCCATTCGATCCAGGACAGGACGACGCTCTCATCGTCGCTCGCTTTTACCGCCTTGCGGAAATCGGTGCTGCTGCCATCGGGTATGTCGTCGCCCCAGCATTCGACCACTCTTGTAGCACCCATTTCGACGAACATGCTGTCGGCATTGTTGGCATGATCGATAAATTTCTGTTTGTTGGCAGTCGGGACCGCGATCACAAATCCGTCAATATAGCTCATTTTTCTCTCTCCTTTGGTGAAGCCCGGGTCAGGCCATCTGCGGTTGGTGCCCGGCGAATGTTTCCGTCTGTGCCTTCAGGGCGCGCTGGAACGCCGGACGCTGCTCGCCGCGTTGCTGGTAGGCGGCAAGCCGGGGAAAGCCTGCCAATATGTCGGTGTGCCTCAGATTGCGGAGCACCGTCACCATCATGATGTCCGCAATGGTAAATCGGCCGGTCAGCCAGTCTTTGTCACCGAGCGCGTCGGACAGGCTCTGCAGTCGCGCTTCGGCCAGTTCTACCGCGGCCGGACGGGCCGCCTTGGCCCAGTCCTTGTCGGCGTGGAAAATATCATAGGAGACGATCGTGGACAGGGTCGGCTCGACGCTGTTCAGCGCCGCGATCAGCCATGCCGTGCTGTTCCAGCGTTCCCGGCTATCGTTCGGCAGCAGCCGTTCGTCCTGTTCGCCAAGATAGAGCAGGATCGCGCCACTTTCGAACAGGCTGACATTGCCGTCGTCAAAGGCCGGAACCTGGCCAAAGGGCTGCCACTGGCGATATTCGGCATCGCGCGGCTGCATCGCGTCGAGCAGGCTGGTGTCATAGGGACGGTCTATTTCCTCGAGTGCCCAGCGGATACGGATATCGCGGACCATGCCCTGGGCGAAATCGGGCACCCACCGGAAGGCGGAAATCCTTATATTGGGTTCGGAACTGGCGGGCATTGTTCTCTCTCCTTTGAGTTAGCTAGTCATTTTCGAGCGGTGGGGAGGGGGCAGTCACCAATCCCCGCCTCCATCGGGTGAGCATGGAAATCCGGTTGAAATGGACACCGGCTGTTTCCTAATTCTCGCAAAGCGTGGCCAACTGGTCTGCACAGGCTTTCCAGCCTTCCTCGAAACCCATTTCCCTGTGTTGGGCTTCTGCCTCCTTTGTCCAGTGGCGTGCGGTGGCGGTGTAGCGGGTGCCGCCATTGTCCGCTTCTATCTCCCAAATCCCGATCATGAACGGGCCAGCCGGTTCGAGGTCACCGACAATCGCGTCGGTCAATGCAAAGCGCCGACCCTCTTCCCAGGCCAATACCAGACCGGGGTGGGGATGAACCTCGCCGTCGGGGCCATACATGGTGCAGTTCGACACGCCACCAGCCCGACGTTCAAGCGTTTCGAATTCCGCACGCCAGGGTTTCGGGCACCACCATTGCTCGATATGGTTGGTCATCATATTCCAGACCTTGTCCGGTGGAGCCGCAATATGGCGGGTTATCGATAGTTCATGGTGGCTCTCTTGTGGCGCGGTCATATCCTGTCTCCTCGATCAGTCGCGTTCCGGCGCTCCGCCGGGGAAAAAATGTCTGTAGGGCCGTGCCTCGTCCACCGCCCGCTTGACCGTCGGTCGTGCCAGCAGGCGGGACCGATAGGCCTTGAGCCGTTCCAGCCCATTCGGGATCGGATGCACCCAGTCGGCATAGAAAAGCGATGGCGCGGCGGCGCAATCGGCCATGGTGAACGCATCCCCGACCGCCCATTGATCGCCCAGATGCGCGTCGAGCCAGGCATAGCTTTTGTCGAGAATCGTACCGCCTTTGTCGGTTTCTGACGGATCGGCGCGCCCAAGCCGTACTTCGACCACGCGCTGCATCGCGTTCATCACATAATTGTCGAAAAACCGGTCGAACATCCGGGTTTCGACACCCGCCATCCCGTCCGGGATCAACCTTGGTTCAGGATGGATGAGTTCCAGATATTCGATAACGGCCGTCGCTTCGAAGATGGTCCGCTCGCCGTCCGCCAGCAGCGGAAATTTTCCGGTTGGCGAACGCCGGGCGAATTCCGCACCATTGCTTTGATGGTCATCGTCGAGTTGCCGGAATTCAAAGGGGATGTCCTTCTCCCACAAGGGGATCAGCGCTTTCCATGTGTAGGAGGAGAAGGGATGACCATAAAGCTCGATCACGAGACTTCACCCCGCACAGCCGCCTCAATCTTCGCTATGTCGATTTTCTGCATCGGCATCATCGCCTCGAACGCGCGTTTGGCGACATCGCCACCTTGCGCCATTGCCTCGGTCAGGACTCGCGGGGTGATCTGCCAGTTGATCCCCCATTTGTCCTTGCACCAGCCGCACTGGCTTTCGGTGCCGCCATTTTCGACGATCGCGTTCCAGTAGCGGTCGGTTTCTTCCTGCGTATCGGTATGGACAACAAAGGAAAAAGCCTCGCTTTGCGGAAAGGCCGGGCCGCCATTCAACCCGAGACAGGAGAGGCCCAGAACGGTAAAGTCGACCGTCAGCTCTTCACCCTTTTTGCCTCCCGGAAAATCGCCGGGTGCATGCTGGACCGCGCCGATTGCGCTATCCGGGAAAGTCGCAGCGTAAAATTCTGCTGCCGCCCTGGCGTCTTTGTCGAACCACAGGCAGATCGTTGCCTTGGACATGATAGTTCTCCTCTCCTCCGTCCGGCCGTCAGGCAGCGGATTGCTCTGCCCCTTCGTCCATCGCGGCCATCGCCGCATCCATGTCCACCCACATCGCTTCCCACACATGCCCGTCGGGATCGGCGAGATTGCGGTTGTACATCCAGCCATGGTCCTGTTCCGGATTGATATCGGCGGTGCCGCCGCTGGCTGCCGCGGATTCGTTCATCCGGTCGACCGCGTCCCGGCTGTCGCACGAAATCGCCAGCATCACTTCGCTCGACGTCGATGGCGGGATCGGGCGGTCTGTGAAGCTGCGCCACTTGTCGTGGGTCAGCAGCATCACGTGGATCGCCTCGCTCCACACCATGCAGGCGGCGGTCTCGTCGGTGAATTGCGGATTGTTGGAAAAGCCAAGGGCCTCGTAAAAGGCCATCGAGGTGGCTAGGCTGGTAACCGGCAGATTCACAAAAATCATTCGGGTGTGTGCGGCAGTCATCCTTCTCTCCCTCGACTCGGAATTTGACAATCTTGCCACCTTAGTTATAAAAAACAACTATGGAGTTTGAAAAAATAACTAAGTCGCGAAAAACAGAACGGAAAAGATGGTATGACGACGCGTGCGGCACGGCTTTTGCGCTGGAGCTGATTGGCGAGCGTTGGGCGATCCTGATCATGCGCGAACTCATGTTCGGGCCACGCCGCTTCGGTGAATTGCGCCGCGACCTGCCGGGGTTGAGCGCCAATATCCTGACGCAGCGGCTGAACCAGCTGGAGCAGAACCGGATCCTGCGGAAACGCAAATTGCCGCCGCCCGCGTCGGTGCAGGTCTATGAACTGACGGAATGGGGCGCCGAGGCCGAGCAACTGGTCCAGATGCTTGGCCGCTGGGCGACCCGCCATCCGGGCCATGACCCCAGTCTGCCGCTCAGCGCGGCCTCGATCATGATGTCATTCCGCACCATGTTCGCGCCGGAGCGGGCAGGGGAAATGGACGCGCGCATCGGCTTCCGGCTGGGCAGTGACGCATTTGTCGTCCATATCCACGACGGGATTCTCGATACGGCCCGCACGGAGCCGGAGGACGTAGACCTGCTGTTCGAGGGAACGCCGCCCGGGCTGGCGGCCGCGGTCTATGGCGGCGAGAAACTCCCTGATCTGGAGCAGACCGGGATATTGTCGGTGAGCGGTGACCGGCAGCTGGCGGACCGCTTCATCACGCTGTTCCCGCTACCCGAGAAATTGCCGGACTGCGGTCAGGACAAATGAAAACGGCGTGGGATTTCCACGCCGTTTTCGATATTGGTCCGGGCACGTACCCTGCGCAAGCGCGAATTATTTCGCCTTGCTGTCGGCGGTTTTCTTCGCCGGCTTTTTCTTTTTCTTCGCCTTCGGGGCCGCTGCGGTGATTTCGAAGGTCAGGGCATTGTCCTTCAAATGCACCTTGACCTCGCCGCCGTTCTTGAGCTTGCCGAACAGCAGTTCCTCGGCGAGCGGCTGCTTGATCTTTTCCTGGATCAGGCGGCCCATCGGACGGGCGCCGTAGAGCTTGTCATAGCCGCGTTCGGTGAGCCATGCCTGCGCATCGTCATCCAGCGTGATATGGACATTCTGGTCGGCCAGCTGCAACTCGAGTTCAAGAATGAACTTTTCGACGACCCGCGACACCACTTCGGTCGGCAGATAGGCGAACGGAACAATCGCATCCAGACGGTTGCGGAATTCCGGGGTGAACATTTTCTTCACCGCCTCGTCGCCGGCATCTTCCTTGGACATATTGCCGAAGCCGATGCCTTCCTTGGCCATGTCGGAGGCGCCGGCATTGGTCGTCATGATCAGCACGACATTGCGGAAATCAACCGTTTTGCCATGATGGTCGGTCAGCTTGCCGTTATCCATCACCTGCAACAATATGTTGAACAGGTCGGGATGGGCCTTCTCGATCTCGTCGAGCAGCAGCACGCAATGCGGATTCTGGTCGATGGCATCGGTCAGCAGGCCGCCCTGATCATAGCCGACATAGCCGGGAGGCGCACCGATCAGGCGGGAAACGCTGTGGCGTTCCATATATTCGGACATGTCGAAGCGCTTGAGCGGAATGCCCATGATCGATGCCAGCTGCTTGGCGACTTCGGTCTTGCCGACGCCGGTCGGGCCGCTGAACAGATAGTTGCCGATCGGCTTTTCCGGTTCACGCAGGCCGGCACGCGACAGCTTGATCGCGCTCGACAATTTCTGGATCGCCTCGTCCTGGCCAAAGACCACGCGCTTGAGATCCTTCTCCAGATTCTCGAGCGTTTTCTTGTCGTCCTTGGACACGGATTTGGGCGGGATGCGCGCCATCGTCGCGATCACGGCCTCGATATCCTTGGTTGTGATCATTTTCTTGCGGCGCGAAGGCGGCAACAGCATCTGCATTGCGCCAACTTCGTCGATCACGTCGATCGCCTTGTCCGGAAGCTTGCGGTCGTTGATATAGCGGGTCGACAATTCGACCGCCGATTTCAGCGCATCCGGCGAATAGCGGACCTTGTGATGGTCTTCGAACGCACCGCGCAGACCGGCGAGGATCTTGATCGTATCCTCGACCGACGGCTCGTTGATGTCGATTTTCTGGAAGCGCCGCAGCAACGCGCGGTCCTTCTCGAAATGGTTGCGGAATTCCTTGTAGGTGGTTGATCCGATGCAACGAATGACGCCGCCGGACAGTGCCGGCTTCAGCAGGTTCGAAGCATCCATCGCGCCGCCACTGGTGGCACCCGCACCGATGACGGTGTGAATTTCATCGATGAACAGGATCGCGTCGGGCATTTTCTCCAGTTCCGAAACAACCTGCTTCAGCCGCTCTTCGAAATCGCCGCGATAACGGGTTCCGGCGAGCAGCGAGCCCATGTCGAGCGAATAGATCACGGCCGGAAGCAAGACTTCCGGCACATTGCCCTGTACGATCCGCAGCGCCAGACCCTCGGCAATCGCCGTTTTGCCGACACCGGGTTCACCCACATAGAGCGGATTATTCTTCGAACGCCGGCACAGGATCTGCACCGTCCGGTCGACTTCCGCCTGCCGTCCGATCAGCGGATCGATCCGGCCCTCGGAGGCTTTCAGGTTCAGATTGACGGTAAACTGGTCGAGCGCCGTCTCTTTCTTGTTCTTGTCCTTCTTGTCCTCGTCGCCTTCGATGCCGGACAATTCGGCAGGCTCGGGTGTCTGGCCGCCTTTGCCGACGCCATGGCTGATGAAGCTGACCGCATCGAGCCGGCTCATGTCCTGCTGCTGCAGGAAATAGACGGCATAGCTTTCCCGCTCGGAGAAGAGTGCGACCAGCACATTGGCGCCGGTGACTTCATCTTTGCCGGAAGACTGGACATGCAGGATCGCGCGCTGGACAACGCGTTGGAATCCGGAAGTGGGGGAGGGGTCGATGGCTTTCTCGACCTTCAGCGAATCCAGTTCGCTGTCGAGATAGAGAATGACGGCATCTTCCAGTTCGCCCAGATCGACACCGCAGGCGTTCATCACCTGGGAAGCATCGCCATCGTCAACCAGTGCGAGAAGAAGATGCTCGAGAGTCGCATATTCATGATTGCGATCAGCGGCATTTTTCAGCGCCTGATGCAGGGTTTTCTCGAGCGATTCCGCGAATGATGGCATGTATTTTACTCCAAATTTGGGACGGTTTTGCCGCCCCGCTTGCCGAAACAGATGCTGTTCATCCGGTTCCGGGCTTTAACCAATTGCTTACATCCTAGATCGTGAGCCGCGCCCCAAAGGTCAAGGGCGCCCTGCCTCCGATCTGCAATCATCCGGCCAAAGCTGCCAGTTTTTCGTCCCTCTTCTCCTATACGGTCCAAAATGAAACGTCTGAACCCGACTATTAGTAAACAAGGTTAACAAATGCTTTAACGAAAGCCAGCCTTTATCACTTTTTGAACAGATTTTCCGCGCTTGCGCGATGGCTCACGGCGAAGTTTTTCTTCGCTTCGCAACGGCTTATTTCCGATTTCAGTAGGGAAATCCGTTCGTCCAGCTCGTCCACCGACAAGGGGTCCAGATCCTGTTTGACCAAAAGGGCCACCGGATCATTGGCATTGCGCGGTAAATTCTCGTCATCATCCATGAATCGACATGCCTCCTGCATCGCAATGTTGACCGCCCGCGCTTTGCTGTCAATAAGGGCCGGAAATAAGGGAGGTCGCAAATTTCCTGGGGGACATTCAATGCCTGTATCTGAACTGTTGCAAAAAGAGATGACCGCCATCGCGATCAGCGAACCCGGCGGACCGGAGGTCTTGAAATCGGTGACCGTAGAGGTCCCGCAGCCCAAGGCGGGCGAAGTGTTGATCCGCGTGGCGGCTGCCGGCGTGAACCGGCCCGATGTTGTCCAGCGCATGGGACTTTATCCGGTGCCGCCCGGCGCATCGCCGCTGCCCGGTCTCGAAGTGTCGGGAACCGTAGTCGCCCTCGGCGAGGATGTCGGGCCGGAGTGGATCGGTCGCAGAATTTGCGCGCTGACCAACGGCGGCGGCTATGCCGAATATTGCGTTGCTCCGGTGGGACAATGTCTCGACGTGCCCGACAGCCTGACCATGGAAGAAGCGGCGGCTCTGCCGGAGACCCTGTTCACCGTATGGGGCAATCTGTTCAACCGCGGCTTTGCCCGTGAAGATGAAACCGTACTGGTCCACGGTGGCACGAGCGGCATTGGCACCATGTCGATCATGCTCGGCAAGCTGTTCGGCCTGAAGGTCATCGTCACTTGCGGCAGCGACCAGAAATGCACCGCCGCCAAGCAGATCGGGGCCGATCACGCGATCAATTACAAGAGCCAGGACTTTGTCGAGGAGATCAAGAAGATCACCGACGGGCAGGGCGTCGAAATCGTGCTCGACATGGTGGCCGGCGATTATGTTGCGCGCAATCTGCAATGTCTGAAGGAAGACGGCCGTCATGTGACCATCGCGGTACAGGGCGGGCTGCAGGCGACGATCAACATGGCCCATGTCATGATGAAACGGCTGACCCTGACCGGTTCGACGCTGCGGCCGCAGTCGGCCGAGCGCAAGGCGCTGATGGCAGATGAAATCTACCGCTATGTCTGGCCGGATGTCGAGGCGGGCAAGTTGAAGCCGGTGATGGACGAGAGCTTTCCGCTCGCCGACGCGGCCAAGGCGCACGCTCATATGGAAGCGGGCGACCATATCGGCAAGATCGTCCTGAAGGTCGAATAGAAGCGGCAATCGGGATGATATGGGGATGACCGGCGAGCCTGACTTTCATGGCGCCAAGGTCGCCCTGTTCATCGACGATCATATCCTGGTCTATCGCCGCGACAACAGGCCGGACATTCCCTTTCCCGATATGCTCGATCTGCCTGGCGGCGGCCGCGAGAATGGCGAGAGCGGGGCGGAATGCGTCGCGCGCGAAACAAGGGAAGAATTCGGCATAAGCATCGCGGTCGACCGTTTCGAGCCGGTTCAATCCTATCCGAACTGGCGCGGCTCGGGTCATCAGGCCCTGTTCTTCGTCTGCCGCCTGTCGCGGAGGACACTGGACGACATTATATTCGGTGACGAGGGGCAGGGCTGGACCACCATGCCGGTCACCGCATTTCTGGCGAGCGATCAGGCTGTTCCGCATCTCCAGACTCAGGTGCGATTATATCTCGATACCTGACTTTTCCGTCACCAAAGCTTCATAAAAGCGGGACTTTGCTGTAACAATCCGCTGCTAGGGCCGGGCCCATGGAATAGTCTCCATGGGAGTTTTTATGGCCAAATATTTCCCCCCTTTCAGCAAAGCCGATATTCCACTGCTCGATGTCGACCGCTATGAAGCGCGGCTGAAGCGTAAGCCGCGGGTGGCGGCGCGCGACCGCACCCGCTACCGGACGATCTGGATATCCGACATCCATCTCGGGACACGCGGCTGCAACGCCGACCTGCTGATCGACTTTCTCGACCATGTTGACAGCGACACGCTCTATCTCGTCGGCGATATCATCGACGGCTGGCGGCTGAAGAAGAAATTCTTCTGGCCCGACGGTCATAATGACATCATCTGGCGGATATTGAAGCGGGCACGGCGCGGCACGCGCATTGTCTATATTCCCGGCAATCATGACGAGATGTTCCGCCAGTTTACCGGGCTGAATTTTGGCGGTGTCGAGATCCGGCGGTCGGCGATCCACGAAACCGCCGATGGCCGCCGGCTGCTGGTGTTGCACGGCGATGAATTTGACACGGTGATGCTCGCCCACCGCTGGCTCGCGGTTATCGGCGATGCCGCCTATGTCACCTTGATGCGGGTGAACTGGCTGGTCAACAAGATCCGCAACTGGCTGGACCTGCCGTATTGGTCGCTCTCCAAAATGGCCAAGCACAAGGTCAAGAATGCGGTCGAATTCATTGGCCGCTATGAGGAGACGGTGGCCAAGGCGGCGGAGAGTCGCGGCGTCGACGGCGTGGTCTGTGGTCATATCCACACCGCCGAGCATCGCGTGATCAAGGGTGTCGAATATTATAATGACGGCGACTGGGTCGAAGGCTGCACCGCGCTGGTCGAATGCGACGACGGCAATATGCAGATCCTGCACTGGGCCGACGAGATCAAGGCGCGCAAGGAGCGACAGGCACAGCCGGCCAAGCTGGTATCAGTTGATGGCGGCATGGACCGGGCAGCATGAAGATCGCGCTGGTAACCGACGCCTGGCACCCCCAGGTCAATGGCGTGGTGCGGACTCTTGACACGGTGATCGGGCTGCTGCGCGAGCGCGGGCACGAGATACTGGTGATATCGCCCGACCAGTATCGCTCGGTCGCCGCGCCGAGCTATCCGGAAATCCGGCTGGCATTCGCGCGGGCCTCCACCATCGGAAAACGCATCGAGGCTTTTGGAGCGGACGCGGTTCATCTGGCGACCGAAGGGCCGCTATGCGTCCAGGCCCGCCGCTGGTGCCGCCGAAAAGGGCAGCCTTTCACAACGGCTTATCATACACAGTTCCCGGAATATCTCGCTCGGCGCACAAGATTGTCGCCGCGTGTCTTCTGGCCCTATATCCGCTGGTTTCACCGGGGATCGGAAGCGATCATGGTCTCGACCCAAAGCGTCCGGGAGCAATTGGTCGGCGAGAGGCTGTCGCATATCCACCACTGGAGCCGCGGCGTCGATCTGGAGAATTTCCGTCCCGATGCGCCGCCTCCGCAAGATTATGCCAGGCTCGCGCGGCCAATCCAGCTCTATGTCGGCCGGGTGGCGATCGAGAAGAATATCGAGGCCTTTCTCGACAGCCAGCAGCCAGGCACCAAAGTCGTGGTCGGCGACGGTCCGGCGCTGGAAGGATTGCAGGCGCGCTATCCCCGCGTGCATTTCGCCGGCAGGAAAACGGGCCGGGAACTGGCCGGCTATTATGCCGGGGCGGACGTCTTTGTCTTTCCCAGCAAGACCGATACATTCGGACTGGTCATCATCGAGGCGCTCGCCTGCGGCACGCCGGTAGCGGCCTTTCCGGTGACCGGACCGGTCGACATATTGCCGGTGGAAAGCGGTGCCATGGATGATGATCTGGACGTCGCGATCCGCCGCGCGCTGGCAAGCGATCCGGCAGATTGTATCGCCCTTGGTGCGCGATACAACTGGGATGCCAGTGCCAGCCAGTTTCTGGGCGGCCTGGTATTGCAGGACCGGCGTCCGGGTTGGCACATGTCCCGCAGGATCCTCGCAAAGGCAATATTTGCGCGGGTTTAGCCAAATATCTTGCCGACTCCCTCCGGATAACCTACATAGGTTCCCAACAGGCCGT
This sequence comes from Sphingorhabdus sp. YGSMI21, assembly GCF_002776575.1. Taxonomy (GTDB): domain Bacteria; phylum Pseudomonadota; class Alphaproteobacteria; order Sphingomonadales; family Sphingomonadaceae; genus Parasphingorhabdus. The sequence goes on from NZ_CP022548.1 coordinate 2,770,505, forward strand.
CTCCGCAAGGGGGCGGCCCTTTATTTTTATAGTATCGCTGGCACATAAGCGCCAGTTATCAGAAGGATGCCATCATGGCCGAACAAGCAACCCCTCTTATGCCGCATGCAACCGCAAGCTGGCTTGTGGACAATACGGCGCTCAGCTTTGACCAGATCGCCGAATTTTGCGGTATCCACATCCTCGAAGTCAACGCGATGGCGGATGATCTCGCCAGCTCCAAATATACCGGGCGCGATCCGGTCCAGGCGCACGAACTGACCCACGAGGAAATCGAGAAAGCAGAGAAGGACCCGGATTACCGCATGGTTATCCAGAAAGGTCCGGAGCAGGTACGCCGCACCAAGGGACCCCGCTATACGCCGGTTTCCAAGCGTCAGGACAAACCCGACGGTATCGCCTGGCTGCTCCGCAACCATCCTGAAATTTCCGATGCACAGGTCGGCAAGCTGATCGGCACCACCCGGACCACGATCAGCGCAATTCGCGATCGCGAGCACTGGAATATCGCCAATATCTCGCCGAAAGATCCGGTGACCCTGGGCCTCTGCTCGCAGCGAGAGCTCGATGCCGTGGTTGCCAAGGCCGCCAAAAAGGCCGGTATCGAACCGGAAATGACCGATGACAGCAAATTGGGCGGCGACAAGCAGGCGCTGATTGCCGAATTGCACGAGGAACGCGCACAGGCGGCCCGCGATGCGGAAGCGGCCCTGTCGGGTGAAAGTGAAGAAGAAGCGGCGCCGGTCGAGCATACCGCCGAAACGCTGTTCAAGGACCGCTGAGCCGCAGGCTTCCTGCCGGGACCGGCATGATAATCGAACAGGGTGATTGCCAGCGCGGGAGCGCTGGCTTTTTCCGTTCATGCGGCGGTGGTCGCTGTCTGCGGCCCTATCAATAATCGTGTTTAACTATCCGGTTAAACTGGCTTGCGCTTCTGCTGGCCATGGGTCTATGGCTGGTCCATGGATGCACCCCGGAAACCGCCTGCCTATGATGCAATGCTCGCCGATCACGGCTTCGACCCGATTGAGTCGGACGGTCTGACCTATCCGCTCGGCGACTATGAACCGAAATTCGGCGAATATTTCGAGCTGATGCCCGGCATTGGCTGGACCCGTACGCCGGTGCCCGGTCCGCTGGGCCATATCAACAACTGGATATTGGCCGACCGCCACGAAGACGGCAGCGCCGGCTTTGCGATAGCCGATACCGGATTGTTCATGCCGCAGGTGATCGACGCCTGGAAACATCTGTTCGACGAAGGCGCGCTGCACGGACAGAGCGCGACCAAGATCATCGTCACCCATTATCATCCCGACCATGTCGGCTGCGCCGGCTGGCTGGCCAACCGGTTCAAGGCGCCCCTGCACATGAACCGGACCGAGTGGCTGCTGACCCGGATGCTGCTCGCCGACAAGCGCGAAGGCGTGCCGCAGGAGGCGCTCGACGAGTGGCAATTTTGCGGCTGGGAACAGCATTTGATCGACGATTTCGCCAAAAAGGGCTGGGGCCGTTTCGCCCGCGCCGTTTCCGACCTGCCGATCGGCCATATCCGCATGGAAGAGGGCACCAGGCTCAAAACCGGCGACCATGAATGGCGGGTGATGATCGGCAACGGCCATACGCCCGAACATGCCTGCCTGATCGATGACAGCGCCAAGGTGATGATCTCCGGCGACCAGATATTGCCGCGCATCACCTCCAATATCTCGACCATGCTCAGCGAACCGACCAGCGATCCGCTCGGCGAATGGCTGGCGAGTATCGCGCATTTCCGCGCCGAACTGGACAATGAACTGCTCGTGCTGCCCGCCCATGGCCGCCCGTTTCTCGGCGCGCACCAGCGGCTCGACGCGCTGGCCGAACGGCATAACGAGGCGCTGGACGATCTCGAGCAGGGCCTGCGCGAAAGCCCCAAGCGCGTGGTCGACAGCTTCCCCTATCTGTTCCGCCGCCCGATCACCCCCGACGTCATCGGCATGGCCAGCGGCGAGGCAATGGCAACGCTCCGGCATCTCGAATATACCGGCCGCGCCCGGCTCGAGATGAAAGACGGCACCGCCTGGTACAGCGCCGTTTGAACCGGATCAGCTGACGATAGACTTGGCATCGACCGGCGGCTCGACCTCGTCGCTGGTACAGTGCAACGCATAGCCGCGCAGGAAAATGGCCAGCGCGACCAGACAGATGATCCCGGCCAGCCCGAACGGCGCGCCGGGCAGATAATAGACGCTGCCCGCCACGGTGAAGGCGGCGAAGACGGCGGCGAACAGGGGCGGACCGACCACCGAGGCAATGCTCTGCAGGCTGGCGACGGCACCTTGCAGCTCGCCTTGGGTCTCGTCGGACACGGCGTTGCTCATCAGGCCGTTGAGCGAAGGCTGGAACAGCCCCTGCATGGACCCGACCGGAATGGCGATGAAGATCAGCCAGGCGTGCCCCGATCCGGCCAGGACATAGAATATACAGCTGACCGCCATGCCGATCGCCCCGACCAGCGCGGAATTGCGCTCGCCGATGCGCGGCACCAGCACGCGGATCAGGAAGCCCTGGACAAATGCGGCGCCGAGACCGACCGCGGCGAAGGACAGGCCGACATATAATTCGCTCCAGCCAAAGGCCTCGATCAGGTAGAAGGCGAATATGATCGGGAAGACGACATGCGCCGTCATCCACACGGTCAGCGCGCCGGCATACCAGAAGACGACCTTGTTCTGGCCGCTCAGCGCTTTCAGGGCCACGAAGGCATTGGCACGGGCTAGCCGGAATGGCCGCCGCTTGTCCGCTGGCAGGCTCTCCTTGAGCAGGAAAAAGCCGAAGACCAGATTGAGCGCGGCCAGTGCACTCGCTCCGAAAAAGGGCAGGCGGGTGCCATATTCACCCAATATGCCGCCGACCGCCGGACCGATGATGAAACCCAGTCCGAAGGCCGCGCCGATCAGGCCGAAATTCTGCGCCCGTTTTTCGGGCGGGGAAATGTCGGCGATATAGGCATAGGCGGTGCTGAAGCTGGCGCCCATGATCCCGGCGATGATCCGGGCGGCAAACAGCCACAATAGCGAGGAAGCAAATCCCATCAGCATATAGGCAATGGCATAGCCGCCGAGCGCGCCGAGCAGCACCGGTCGCCGGCCAAAACGGTCGGACAGATTGCCGATCACCGGACCGAAGACAAATTGCATCGCCGCATAGGCAAAGGCCAGCCAGCCGGCATAGACCGCCGCATCGGAAATCGTGTCTCCGGTGATGCTGGTGATCAATTTCGGCAGGACCGGCATGATGATGCCGAAGCCCAGCATATCGATCAACACGACGAGAAAAACGAAGACCAGTGACGACCTGGCGGCGGGCAGGGGAGTGGATTCGCTCATGGGCTTTTTCCCCTACACCCGGATACACCGGAAAGGGAGCCATTTAGCCGAGCAATTTTCATTGTTAGTTCAGCCGGCATCACTTACATGAATGTCAATGACTGAAACCCACTCTGACCAGACACCGATCTGGAAATCGCACTATAATCATCCCACGCCCTGGGACCAGTTCTATCCGCCCCTGACGATGCCCGGAATGTTCTTCCGCTCCGCTGGGCGGCGCGGGGACGCGAATCTGCTCGACTTCATGGGCCGCAAATATAGCTATGGCGAAGTGGCCGCCGGCGTGGTCCGTGTCGCCAAGGGGCTGCAGGAAATGGGCGTTGGCAAGGGCGACCGGATCGGCCTGTTCCTGCCCAATGTGCCCCATTATGTCAGTGCCTATTACGGCGCGATGGCAATCGGCGCGACGGTGGTCAACTTTTCGCCGCTCTATACGGTCGAGGAGCTCAACCACCAGGTCGAAGACAGCGGTACCAAAATCCTGTTCACGCTCTCGGCCACTGCATTATTCCCGACCGCCTATCAGGTGCTCGAGCAATCGAGTCTCGAACGGCTGGTAGTGGGCAGCATTGCCGGCGCGCTGCCGGCGGGCAAGGCGCTTTTCTATTCGCTGTTCCGTCGCAAGGAGAGCAGCCCGCAGCCCGATGATGACCGGATCACCACCTTTTCCGACCTGATCGACAATGACGGCGTCTACAAGGCGCCCAATATCCGCCCGGACAAGGATATTGCGCTGCTGCAATATACTGGCGGCACCACCGGAACGCCCAAGGGCGCGATGTGCAGCCACCAGAATCTGACCGCCAACGCGCGGCAGATCAACAATATCGATCCTTTCATCGACGAGACCGACCGGCTGATGGGCGTGCTGCCTTTCTTCCATGTCTTCGCCAATAGCGCGGTACTCAACCGCACGGTGGCGCGGGGTGGCGAAATCGTCATGCTGCCGCGCTTTGACGCAAAGCAGACATTGAAGGCGATCACCCGGACCAAGATCACCGCCATGCCGGGCGTGCCGACCATGTACCAGGCACTGCTGGACCATCCCGATATCGACAAAACCGATTTCTCGTCGCTCAAGGTCTGCGTCTCCGGCGGCGCGCCACTGCCGATGGAGCTGAAAACAAAATTCGAGGCGAAAACCGGCGCCAAGCTGGTCGAGGGCTATGGCCTGACCGAAAGCTGCGGCGTGGTCAGCGCCAATCCCTATGAAGGACTCAACAAACCCGGCACGATCGGCCAGCCGGTTCCGGGAACCCTCGTCAAACTGGTCGACAAGGCCGATCCGACCAAGCCGGCTCCGGACGGCGAACCGGGGGAATTGATCTTCTCCGGTCCGCAGGTGATGCAGGGCTACTGGAACCTCCCGGAGGAGGACGAGAATGTATTTGTCGACGGTTTCCTGAGGACCGGCGATGTCGCGACCATCGACGAGGACGGCTATATAAAGATTGTCGATCGTCTGAAGGACATGATCGCCGTCGGCGGGTTCAAGGTTTTTCCGAGCCAGGTCGAGGAAGTGCTCTACAAGCATCAAGCGGTCAAGGAAGCGCTGGTGATCGGCGTTCCCGACGCCTATCGCGGGGAAAGTCCCAAGGCCTATGTCGCGCTGGAACCGGACAGCACAGTCAGCGGAGAAGAGCTGAAAGACTGGCTGAATCCGCAGCTTGGCAAGCATGAACGGGTGGTCGGTGTCGTGATCCGTGACAGTCTGCCCAAGACCATGATCGGCAAGCTCGATCGCAAGGCGCTACGGACCGAGGAACTGGACTAGGGTCGCCGCACCGGGCGGCGATTATCCGGTCGTCGAGCGCAGTTTTTCGGCTTTTTTCGAAACGAACACCTGTGCTTTGGCGGTATAGTTCTTGACGGCGTAAAGCTGTTTGTCAGCCGCTTCGAGCAGACTGTTGGCAGTCTTCCCGTCAACCGGCCATGTCGCGATGCCGATACTTGCCCGGACCCGGATGATATGCTCCTGGACGACGCAGGGGGGAACCAGTGCGGCCAGCAGATGATCCGCGCAAGCCGTGTCCGAAATGGTCGAGTCCGGCGATAGCAATATCGCAAATTCATCGCCGCCCATCCGCGCGACAATACCGTTGTCGCCGCAGGTCTGGCGCAGGCGCTGGGCCACTTCGACGAGCAACTGGTCACCGACCGCGTGGCCGAACTCGTCATTGACCGGTTTGAACGCGTCGAGATCGAGCAGGGCGACGGTGAATGTCCGCTCGGGATCTTCTTCTTCGATCTGGCGGGCGAGATTTTCGGCCAGTACCCGGCGGTTGAAAAGGCCGGTCAGCGGATCGGTATGCGCCAGCTCGCTCATGTCGTTCTGCAACACCAGCATGTGGATGAATTGGTCATTCTGTTGCGTGATCAGCCGGTACAGAAAGGTCGTTACCATGATCAGGCTGCCCGCCGCAGACCAGGCGAGGGGGTCACCCGACAGCAGCATGATGATCGTGATCGGCATGATACCGATGATGATGTTGAGGATGGCTGCCAGCCGGATCGTCGCCAATGTATAGATGGTCGTCAGCGAACCCATGGCGAGGGTGAAGGGATAGAAAAGCTTCATGTCATCGGGTGCGTTGACATAGCTGAGCACGCACCAGATGCTGACAAGACCGCAAATCGTGGCGGAGAAGAAGGTTGCCTCGGCGATGAACTGCCGCGCCAGATCGGGACTGCCCGACGCATTGCGATCCTTGATCAACGAGATGAAGCCGATCAGGCAACAGCTGCCCATGGCGAGCGGCATCCCGTAGCGGATCCATGGCTCGGCCCCGACGCTCGAAGCGTAAAGCACGAAGGGAATGGTCAGGAACATCGCGAGGAAGAGCGCGCGCGACTGGCTCTGCAGGCGCGTGGCGCTCAATATCGCAAACTCGTCTCGGACAGCTTCCGGGATCGGCGGTATAAGGCGCTGGATAAACTGTCGAATGACTGACTGCATCCCGCGGTGCTAACGGCTAAATGTAAACGTCGCGTTAAGGGTGCTGACCGGTGTCGCATATCAGCTTGCAAGGGGCGTGCAGCAGATCCGGAAACCCCCCGTTTACGTCAAATTAACCACGAATGTTTTACATGATCCGGTCTGAAATCCAACGGGGGGGTCATCATGTCCTTTGAAAATGCAAGCTCGATCATCGCAAGCCACACTATCACGGGGGAGGCGGTGAAGCGCGGCGCCAGCGACCCCAGCCTGCCGCAGAATGACACGCCGGAGCAGCGCGCGCAGCGCCGGGCACAGATCAATGCGACATCGACGCAATATCAGTGGACGACCGATATCGCCAGCCTGCCAGGCGTGCCCCTGGCCACGCATGTTCCGCCCGACGACCAGCCGTCGATCGAATGGTGGTTCAAGGTGCTCGAAGTCAGCATCGCCATACTCGAGAACGTCAAGGCGGTGCTGCTGAAACCGATCTATTCCGGTCTCGACGACGCGGCGAAGACAATCATTGACGACGCGCTGGCCGATGCCGGCGAGATCAGGTCGAAGGTAGAAGCCCTGCGCGAAAAACACCGTGTGGCCAAAGCCGGCCCCGGCCTCGAAAGCAGCATCGAGGAAGCGGTACAGGGCGCGGATATCGAGGAACTGAAATCGCATGACAGCGCCCTGCGCGACATTCTCACCGTGATCATCGATGTGCTGAAGGCCGAAGAGGCCGCGCATAGCCGTTCGATCGAGGCCTATCGCGATCTGTACCAGACGCTGCCGGTGCCCGGCATCGCCTATACATTCCAGGACGATGACCTATTTGCCCGCTTGCGGGTGGCCGGACCCAATCCGATGCTATTGCAGGGCATCGACCGGATGCCCGACAATTTCCCGGTTACGGCAGCGCAATATGCTTCCGTCATGGGGGATGATACTCTTGCCAGAGCGCTTGCCGATGGCCGGGTTTTCCTGTGTGATTACACGGACCTGGAGGTGCTTGTTGCGGGTGTCTGGAAAGGCCATGCGAAATATGTCTATCGGCCGATGGCTTTGTTCGCCGTGCCGCCGGGCGGATCGTCGCTCAAGGTGGTCGCGATCCAGTGCGGTCAGGACAATAGCCAATATCCGGTGATGACACCCTCGGATGCCGCGTCGGAAAAATGGGGCTGGGAAATGGCGAAATTCGTCGTCCAGGTCGCCGACTGCAACTATCATGAACTGTTCGTCCATCTGGCCGGTACCCATCTGGTCAGCGAGGCCATTGCCGTGGCGACCCGGCGCAATCTCGCCAATGTCCATCCGCTCTGGTCGCTGCTGGTGCCGCATTTCGAGGGCACATTGTTCATCAACAATCTGGCGGTCGAAACGCTGATCAACAAGGGCGGCCCGATCGACGATTTCTTTGGCGGAACGATCGAATCGAGCCAGCTTGCCGCCGTCCAGGCGCGTCTGGCCTTCGATTTCTACCAGAAAATGACGCCGGTGGATTTTGCCGCGCGGAAGGTTGCCGATCCGGCGATCCTCCCGGACTATCCCTATCGCGATGATGCCTTGCTGGTCTGGGATGCTATCCACGACTGGGCCTCGCAATATATCAACATCTATTACAGCGATGACGAGGCGGTGACCGCTGACAGCGAACTGGCGCTCTGGGCTTCCTCGATCGCGTCTGAGGGCCATATCGTCGGTTTCCGGCCGATTACATCGCGCGCCCAGCTGATCGACGTCTGCACAATGATCATTTTTACTGCGAGCGCCCAGCATGCCGCGGTCAATTTTCCGCAACGCACGCTGATGACCTTTGCGCCGGCGGTAACCGGCGCGGGCTGGACCGCCGCCCCGACCGATCAAACGGGCCATGACAAGGGAGAATGGGTCGAATATATGCCGCCCATGTCCTTGGGATTGCTGCAGTTATCTTCGCTCGAACTGCTGGGCTCGGTCTATTACCGCCCGCTCGGCGACTATCGCACCAACCGCTTCCCCTACAAGCCTTGGTTCCAGGATCCGGTGATCACCGACGATGAGGGGCCGCTGGCGCGGTTCCAGGCCGGATTGCGGGCCGTGGAGGCGCGGATCATCGCGCGCAACCAGCGGCGGATGCATCCCTATGTCTATCTCCAGCCCAGCCAGATTCCGACGAGCACCAATATCTAGCTGCGGCAATTTCCAACAGGGGGGAGGCGCGCGGTCCGGATCAGTCCGGGCTGCGCGCTGCCAAAATGCGCTTGTTTCGTTTCTCTACCGCCAGAAATGCCTTGAAAACGCCCAGATTCGGGTCGGTTTTGCCGCTTTTGCCCAGACTTTCAAGCTGTTCGTAGAACCAGAAAATGACCGCGAAACTGGCGACCGCCTTGACCATCTGGAAGCGCATGAGAAAGCCCAGCCAGCCGGGGAGCAGGTGCAGCCTGTCCTCGAACCGCGGCAATGCTTCCAAGTCTTCCAATAAACGTTTCGGCGCGTCGGTCATGACGCACATCGGGCGGCCCAGGCCGATCAGGTCGGCGGCACCGCTGGAAAGCGCGGATTCCATCGCTTTGCGGGTCCGGAACCCGCCGGTCACCATCAGCGGCACCTTGACCGCATCCTGCATCGCCTTGGCAAAATCGACGAAATAGGCCTCGCGCGCCTTGGTCGACGGTGCGACATTCTGCTCCTCTTTTTCCTCGATTCCGTCGGACCCCATCAGCGCGGGCTGTTCATAGGTGCCACCGGAGATTTCCACCAGATCGACGCTGGCTTCCTCCAGCCAGCGGAGCACTTGCAAACTGTCCTCGAAATTGAACCCGCCCTTCTGGAAATCAGCGCTGTTCAGCTTCACCGAGATCGGGAAATCCGGCCCGACCGCAGCGCGGGTCTTGGCCACCACCGCCAGCAGGAACCGCGCCCGGTTTTCCAGACTGCCGCCATATGCGTCGGTTCTCTGGTTGGACCGGGGGCTCAGGAAGCTGCTGAGCAGATAGCCGTGGGCGGCGTGGATCTGCGCGCCCGTGAAGCCGGCTGCCTGACAGGTTTTGGCGGCCAGGGCGAAGCGGTCGACCAGATCTTCAATCTCTTCAATCGTCAGCGCCACCGGCTCGCCAAACTGGCCTCCGGGCAGGCCCAGCTTGACCGCCGACGGGGCCTTGGGATGTTTGTTGACATTGCTCTGTGTCTGTCGCCCGGCGTGGCTGATCTGCGCCCAGAAATGATTGCCATTGCGCGTTGCCGCCTGTGCCCAGCTGGTGAGTGCTGCCATCATGGCGTCATCCGCCGGCCGGTCGATGACCACATTGCCCGGCCGCTCCAGATGGTCGCGGTCAACCTGGATATTGCCGCTGAGCAGCATCCCGGCGCCGCCGTCGGACCACAGGCCGTACAATCGTTCCAGTTCCCTGGTCGGCACGCCGTCCGGCGTTGCTATGCCTTCGGTCATCGCCGCCTTGGCGAGCCGGTTGGGCAGGGTGGCTCCACAGGGAAGCAACAGCGGATCGGAAAGCGACATGGTCATGATAGGGCCCCGGATTTGGATTGCGTTTGAAAACTGATTCTGTCCCATGCGGAAATATTTGGCAAGCGGAACCGCATATTTCCGACATAATGTGGTGGAAAACCGATTATTTGGCTTTTCGAATAAATAGCGTATAGTGTTGTCGAAGGATCGTGCGGGGGCAAACTTCGACGATGGCCGGAGATGAAATTCTGAGGGGAATGGAAATGGTCGCAACAGCGTCTCGAAAATCGGTAAGCAAACATCATGCGCGTCAGGACGTGCAGCATCAGAGCGTCCGCTGGGACAAGAAGATGAGCAACAACTGCGCCGCAGCATTGCTGGTCTATACCATATTGCAGATATTCGTCGTTTTGCGCTTCATCGAGACCAAAGGCATGTCGATCGCTCCCTATTTCGGCCTGATCCTCCTCGTCGCCGTTATCATCCCCTTTTGCCGCAATTTCGAAAAGCGCTGGTCGGACATGAGCAGCAGCGGCCTGACCGAGCAAAGCCTCGCGGCAAAATTTCGCGCGGACCAGTCGCTCCTATGGCTCCTGGCTGTGGGCCTGCCGTTTCTATTCGTCGGCCTGATCGCCGGATTTGGCGCGATCCTCTGACAAGCGCGCTGATATAGTCAGTCGGCAAGAACCGGCGATAGTTTGCACATCATTTGACACCGGATCGTTGACCTTGCTGGGTGCCGCACCTATGTCCAGCCTATGTTGAAACCTTCCGAAGCGCAGGACCGCGCCGACGCCCTCATTTCCCAAGCCAAAAAAGCCGGCGCCGATGCCGCGGACGCGATTTACGTATGCGATGCGGCAACCCAGGTGCAGATGCGCCTCGGCAATCTGGAAGATGTCGAGCGTTCCGAAGGCGAGGAAATCGGCCTCAGGGTGTTTGTCGGCAAACGTTCGGCGACCGTATCCTCTTCCGACATGGACCCGCAGACTTTATCCGATCTGGTCGGCCGTGCCCTCGACATGGCCAAAGAGGCGCCGGAAGACCAATATGCCGGCCTCGCGCCCGAAGAATTGCTGCTGAAAACCGAACCCCATGCGATCGAGGGTGATGACGGGCAGGACCCCGATCCCGAATTTCTGCGCGAACTGGCGCTGAAAGCGGAAGATGCCGCTCGTGCGGTCAAGGGTGTCACCAATAGCGAAGGCGGCGGCGCGAGTGCTGGCCGCAGCATTGTTGCGCTGGCCACCAGCCATGGCTTCTCCGGTGCCTATTCGACCAGCGGCTACAGCCTGTCCGCCAGCGTTATCGCCGGCGAAGGCGATGGCATGGAACGCGACTATGCCTATGACAGCGTGCGTTTTCTCGAAGATCTCGACGCGGCCGAGGATATTGGCAGGGAAGCCGGAGAACGCGCAGTTTCCAGGCTCAATCCGGTCAGCTTCAAATCGGGTGCGATGCCCGTTGTTTACGATCCTCGCGTCGGCAACAGCCTGCTCGGTCATTTCATCGGTGCCATTTCGGGCAGCGCCATCGCCCGCAAAACCAGTTTTCTGCTCGATGCGCTCGATAGCCAGGTGTTCGACAGTTCCGTGTCGATCATCGACTGTCCGCATCGCAAGCGCGGTCTCCGCTCCAAGGCCTTTGACGGCGAGGGATTGCCCACTGCGAAAACCAGGCTGATCGACAGTGGCCGGTTGACCCAGTGGATTATGGAAAGCGCGTCCGCGCGCCAGCTTGGACTGCAACCCACCGGCCATGCATCGCGCGGCGTCGGCGGCGCGCCAGGCGTCTCCGTGACCAATCTGCATATGGGCAATGGCTCGGTCAGCAAGACGGAACTGATCAAGGATATCAAACATGGCGTCTATATCACCGAACTGATCGGCATGGGCGTCAATCCGGTGACCGGCGATTATAGTCGCGGCGCCGGCGGTTTCCTGATCACCGACGGCGAAATCGGGCCGCCGGTCTCCGAAATCACCATCGCCGGCAATCTCAAGGATATGTTCAAAAGCCTGATCGCCGCCGACGATCTGGAATATCGCTATGCCGGCAATGTCCCGACATTGCGAACCGACAGCATGACCGTGGCGGGTGGCTGAGCAAATCCGCTAGTGGCGGATCTGCAGGATCACGCCTATCGGACCAGATGCGCTGCCGCCACCCGCGCGACCAACGGAGACACTCTTGGCTGACATTGATTTTGACCGGGTTATCGCGATCGCCAAGGAAGGCGGGGCGCTGGCCATGCGGCACTGGGCGCTAGGCAAGAAAGAAGCCAATATCTGGGAGAAATCCCCCGGTCAGATTGTTAGCGATGCCGATCTCGCGGTTGACAGTTTCCTCCGCGCAGAGCTGGAAAAGCTGGTGCCATCCGCCGGTTGGCTTTCCGAGGAAACCCATATCGACCATAGCGGGGCCGGTGATGAATTGACCTGGGTGGTCGATCCGATTGACGGGACCAAGGATTATGTCGCGGGCAAGACCGGCTGGTGCGTATCAATTGCCCTCGTCCAGAATGATGCGCCGATATTCGGAGTGCTCGATGCGCCGGCGATGCGGGAAACCTGGGTCGCCAGGGCCGGCAGCCATACCGAGGTCAATGGCCGAAAGCTGGTCGCCAGCTTGCGGTCCCAATATGACGGTTGCCGCATCCCCGCCGAAAGCTTGCCGCCGGACATGAAGTTCACCATTGTGCCAAAGCCGAACAGCATCGCGCTGCGCATGGCGATGGTCGCGGATGACCGGGCCGACGTCGTCGCCTCGACGCGCTGGGGCCATGAGTGGGATATCGCCGCCGCCCATGTTATCGCCACCGAAGCAGGAGCCAGCGTCACCGATGCGCTGGGCGAACCGCTGGTCTATAACGGCACCCACGGCAAGGCGCTCGGAGTATTATGCTGTTCGCAAAACCTCTATCAGGAGGCGGTGCAGCGGATTGGCAAATATGTCACCGAAAATGGTGCCAGCCACTAAGCCAGACTGGTAATTCGGGCTCTCGTCCACAAGCCCTGGCGGTCGCGCCGGGCCGAATTGACCAGTGCCTGACCAAAAGCTTTCACGATCCAGCCCAGTTTCTTGCCTTTGCTCGTATAGATGCGGCGCTCGAGAGACGCACCGTTGCTCTGGCTGATCGCTCGGGCAATATCCCCGTAGATGCCTGCCGCGGCCAGCACCGCCCAGCGCGACCGGAACGGCAGGCTGGTTGCGCCGACGCGCGCGGACGCTTCATATTCACCGGCCAGATCGCAGAGCCGGTTCACCAGACCAACCAGTGCATCCCGGTGCGCCGAGTCCAGTATATGGTCCGGATCAATGCCGGCTTGCGCGAGCCAGTTTTTCGGCAGATAGCAGCGGCCGGCCTGCGCGTCCTCGGCCACGTCGCGGGCGATATTGGCGAGCTGGAACGCCAGTCCCAGATCGCAGGCGCGGTCCAGAACCTCTTGATCCCGAGCCGACACGCCCATCACCACCGCCATCATGCAGCCGACCGCGCCGGCGACATGATAGCAATATTGGAACAGGTCCTCTTCCGTGCCCGGCCGCCATCCGCGGGCATCCAGCGCGAAGCCGTCGATCATGTCATCGGCAAAATATTTGGGAATATGACATTCCTGCGCGACCACGCCAAAGGCGTCGAACGGCGGATTGCCGGTCTGCTCGCCGCCATGGGCGCGGGTGGTCATCATCCGCATTGCCGCGATCGTCTTGACCGGCTTGTGCACGGTCGACATGCCGTGGCCATGGTCCTGGCCATCGGCCAGATCGTCGCAGGCACGGCACCAGTAATAGAGCAGCCACGCCCGTTCGCGGGTCTGTTTCGAAAACAGCTTCGAGGCCCGGGCAAAGGACTTCGATCCGCGCTCGATGCTGCTTCTGGCGTGCAGGACAAGATTGGCGCGATTCATGACGGCAACGAGGGGAGAGCCGCTGGCGCCGGGCCGGTCAAAGCGCGCCTGGTGAGGAAAAACCGTCTTTCGACCGGCTCAGGACGAACGGACGCGTAATTCACGCCATATCCTCCAGCATCAGCTCTGCGGTCGCCTTGGCGCTGCCCACCACACCGGGAATGCCCGCGCCCGGATGGGTGCCGGCGCCGACAAAATAGAGATTGTCGATGATATCATCGCGGTTGTGCACCCGGAACCAGGCGCTCTGGGTGAGCAGGGGCTCCAGGCTGAACGCGCTGCCGAGATGGGCGTTGAGATCACTGCCGAAATCCTGCGGCGTGTAATGAAAACTGGTGACGATCCGGTCGTGGATATCGGGGATCAGGCGGTGGCCGATTTCGTCGAGAATTCGCTTCTCGTAGATCGGACCCATCTCCTCCCAGTCGATCGGCAGCTTGCCCTGATGCGGCACTGGCGCCAGGACATAGAAGGTGCTGTGCCCCTCGGGCGCCATTTCCGGATCGGTGACCGTCGGATGGTGGAGATAGAGCGAGAAGTCGCTGGGCAGCACGCCATTGTCGTAAATATCGTCGAGCAGGCCTTTGTAGCGCGGCCCGAACAGGATCATATGGTGCGGTATGCCCGGCCAGCTGCCCTTCACGCCAAAATGGACGACGAACAGCGATGGCGAATATTTTTTCTTCTGCAGCTTCGCGGTCACGGTCCTACTGCGATGTTTGTGACCGAGCAGATCGCGATAGCTGTGCATCACATCGGCGTTCGAGGCGACCGCATCAAAGCGCTCGCTCCAGCCCGATTTGCAGGTGACGCCGGAGGCGCGGTCACCGATCGTGTCAATCTTGGTCACCGGATCGTCGAGCCGGATCACCCCGCCGATCCGTTCGAAATGCTTGACCATCGCGGTGACCAGCATATTGGTTCCGCCCTTGGCAAACCAGACGCCGCCGAGCCGTTCCAGCTTGTGGATCAGGCCGTAGATCGCGCTGGTCTTCATCGGATTGCCGCCGACCAGCAGCGACTGGAAAGACAGGAATTCGCGCAGTTTCTCGTTTTTCACAAAGCCCGAAACCTTGGAATAGACCGAGCGATAGGCCTCATATTTCATCAGCGCAGGGGCCGCCTTGATCATCGACTTGAAATCGAGAAACGCCTTGGTGCCCAGCTTGACATAGCCTTCCTCGTACAGCCCGCCGCTATATTCGAGGAATTTCTTGTACCCCTCGACATCATCCGGCTCGATCGCCGCGATATTGGCGTAAAGCTTTTCGGGATCGTTGACATAATCGAAATTCGTGCCGTCCGGCCAGTTGAGCCGGTAGAAGGGCGATACCGGCATCAGTTCGATGTCTTTTGCCATGTCATGGCCGGTCAAATCCCATAGCTGCGAAAGACAGTCGGGATCGGTGATGACAGTCGGTCCGCCGTCAAAGATAAAGCCTTCCTTTTCCCAATAATAAGCGCGTCCGCCCGGCTTGTCGCGGCCTTCCAATATAGTCGTCTGGATGCCGGCCGACTGCAGCCGGATGGCGAGCGCCAGGCCACCGAAGCCGGAACCGATTACGGCGGCTTTTTTGAACAATTCGCTCTGGGATTTTGCAACTTCACTCATCGAATAATCAAACTCATCTATATTTCAGCAAAAGCGGGATTGCGCGGGAAACGGGAATGGGCGGTTTGCCGGTCAACAGGCTGATCTGATCCATCTTGGTCGACTTTCCGGCATAGAAACGGGCGAGCAATTGCTCGTCTTTGGCATAGGTATGTTCCAGTGTCTTGTAACGTTTATCCAGGTCAGCGCCAAGAAACAGGAAGGCGCATAGCAGCCGGTAGAATTTCCCATTTTTCCAGTGCTCCGTCGCCAGATCGCGCAGCATCTTGTCGAGAGAGCTCTGGTTGATCTCCGGCATTTCTGCAATGAGCATCGCGGTCCGGACCGCCATCGGCAGGGAGTAGCTGGTGATCGGCTGGATCAGCGCCGCCCGCGCCCCGGCACGTGCATCAAGGTCCCCGTTGGCCTTCCAGAAAGCATCAAAATCGCCGCCGTAAATGACCGGAAGCCGGCCCTTCTCCTCGCTCAGCACCGCTTCGACTTCCCATCCCCGGGCCGCGGCATATTCGGCGATCCGGCCATGGGAAGTCGCGCTGTCGAGATCGGGCGTGTCGGCATAATAAGTGTCTTCGACAAAAACCTCGGTGTCACTGAACGGCAGGCAATAGATGAAGCGATAGCCGTCAATCTGCTTGACCGTTGCGTCCATGATCACAGGCCGTTCCAGCCCGTGGGGCTTGCCCAGCTTCAGCATCTGACCGAAAAATTTCTGCCATCCGGTCTCCAGCGCCGATATATCGCCGCCGCCGCGGACATCCAGCACGGCCTGTGCCGCAATCACGGTGTCATTGGCCAGTTTGACCCTGCCGCTTTCGACTGTCTCCGCCCGCTGCCCCGTGATCAAGGATTCCGGCGGCAATCGCTTCCGCAATTCGCTGTCGAGATTGGCCGACTCTATCGAGAAATAGCCATTGGCCAAAGTGCGGCTATATTTCGGGAAATGCACGTCATAGCTGTCCCACTGGCGCGAGATCAGCGGATCGACCAGCCAGCGATGCTCCGGCTCGATGTCGCTTTCGAAAAAGGACCAGATATGATTGCCACCGAACCGGTTATCCGCCTCGATCAGCGCGATTTTCAGCTCCGGCCGCAATTTCGCCAGAGCGAGGGCAACCAGTCCGCCCGCCAGACCGCCGCCAGCAATCGCCAGATCATATTGGAGGGAGGAGGGCGCTTTCTTCGGCATTATCGTGCCTTAGCCGAAGGGGGAAGCAGGGGAAAGCCTGTCTGAAAGCCGGTAGTGATGATAATCTATTATCGCTTGCTCCCAGCCGGTACGCGCCATATTCCGGTGCCATGAACCATGCGCTTCCCGTGCTGATCTCTGCCATTGCGATGACGCTCATCGTCGGCGGGCGCTATCTGCTGAGCAGCGGCTTTTTTGCCTGGCTGACGGGCCGGGTGCGGCCGGGCTATTATGGAAAACTGAAACCCCAGATCGGCCGTGAAATCCGCTGGTCGCTGCTGTCTGCTGCGATTTATGGCGTGCCCGCCGGAATCGTCGCCTGGGGCTGGCAGAACGAGGGCTGGACCAGAATCTATACCGACCCCGGCGCCTATCCACTATGGTATCTGCCGCTGTCCTTCTTTCTTTATCTGTTCCTGCACGACACATGGTTCTACTGGACCCACCGGCTGTTCCACCGGCCGCGCTGGTTCAAGGTCGCCCATGCGGTCCACCATGACAGCCGGCCACCAACCGCCTGGGCGGCGATGAGCTTTCATCCGGTCGAAGCGATCAGCGGAGCGGTCGTCATCCCGGCTCTGGTAATCGCGATCCCGATTCACGTCGGCGTTTTGGGTTTGGTATTGCTGACCATGACGGTTATGGGCGTATCCAATCATATGGGATGGGAAATGTTTCCGCATTGGCTGGTGCGCGGGCGATTGGGCCAGTGGCTGATCACCGCGACCCACCATGAGAAACATCATGAGGCATATCGAGGTAATTATGGGTTATATTTTCGCTTCTGGGACAGGATTTGCGGCACCGACATCGGGCTTGCGGACATCGGGAGCAGCTTTGGTGCTGCTGCTCGGGGCAAGCGCGACGGCGAGTGAAGCACCGGCCGCGGTCGCACCGGCCATCTCTGCCTCGATCGATCTGGAAATCAGCGGTCTCCGCTCGGAGAAAGGCAATGTGCTTGTCTGCCTGAGCGCCAATCCGAAATATTTTCCCGACTGCAGCAAGGACAAGCAGGCCCGCAAGCTCAAGGTTTCCGCCGGCAAGGCTGAGGCCATCCAGATCGCCGACGTGAAGCCGGGGACCTATGCCGTGGCGCTGGTTCATGATGAAAATGCCAATGGCAAAATGGACCTGCGGCTGTTCCTGCCGCGCGAGGGTTTCGGCTTTTCCCGCAATCCCAAAATCGGCATGGGGCCGCCGAAATTCAAATCGGCGCAATTCACCATCGGCACCGATGACGCGCGTTATGCGGTGCGGATGAAATATATCCTGTAATCGGCGGGAAATTAACCGTTACCTAGGACTCTCGCGGCATTCTGCCACGACAGGCTAGGAGTTGCGTATAATGTATCAGTCCAGACAAGCGTTTTTCAACCAGAATGACGGGGGCGAACAGTCGCGCC
Organism: Sphingorhabdus sp. YGSMI21; assembly: GCF_002776575.1. GTDB lineage: Bacteria > Pseudomonadota > Alphaproteobacteria > Sphingomonadales > Sphingomonadaceae > Parasphingorhabdus. Next base: position 2,788,368 of record NZ_CP022548.1, read on the forward strand.
TGTCGGAAATTCTCGGTGCCTTTTCCTACGCGCTGGATCTGACCGAGGGGCAGCCCGCCGGCCACAGTATCCGCTGTTGCTGGGTCGGCACGCAAATCGCGATGGCGCTGGGCTTGAAGGGCGACAGTTTGCGCGATGTCTATTATGCAGTGCTGCTCAAGGATCTCGGTTGCAGCAGCAACGCGGCTCGGGTCAGCGAACTGTTCGTCGGTGACGACAGGAAACTGAAACAGGGCTTCAAACTGGTCGGTTCCCGTCCCGAGGATCTGGGCGAATATCTGGCCGTCGCGGTCGGCGTCGATGCGGCAGCCGATGTACGCGAGCGGGCGCTCGGCAATCTCGCCGAAAATGGCGGTGCGATCATGACCGAAATGATGGCGACCCGTTGCGAGCGTGGGGCCGATATCGCCCGGCAATTGCGCTTTTCCGAAGATGTTGCCGAGGCGATTTCGCATCTCGACGAACATTGGGATGGCGGCGGCCTGCCGCTTGGCATCGCCGGTTCCGATATCCATCTCGGCGGCCGCATTGCGCTCCTGGCGCAGGTTGCCGATGTTTTCTACAGCGCCAGGGGCAGGGACGCCGCGCTGGCCGAAATCCGCAATCGCGCCGGAAGCTGGCTCGACCCGCAGCTCTGCGCGCTGTTCGAGAAACTGTCCGAAGCGAGCGGCTTCTGGGACGAACTGGCGCTCGACGATCTGCCCGAACAATTATGGGCGCTTGAGCCGGCTGCCCAGGATATCGTGGTCGACGAGGATTATCTCGACGATATCAGCGCCGCCTTCGGACAGGTGATCGATGCCAAAAGCCCGTTTACCGCCGGTCACAGCAAGCGGGTCGGGCTGATCGCCGACAGGATTGCCGAAAAACTCGGGCTGGACGATCATCGCCGCCGGGTGCTGCGCCGGGCCGCAACCTTGCACGACGTCGGGAAACTGGGCGTCAGCAGCGCTATTCTGGAAAAGCCGGGCAAGCTGGATGCAGAGGAGTGGCAGGCCATGCAGGACCATGCCGAACATACGACCAATATCCTGAGCCAGATCGGCGTGATGAGCGAAATGGCCATGATCGCCGGATCGCATCACGAACGGCTCGATGGCAAAGGTTATCCGCTGGGTCTGGACGAACGCAGCATCGCGATGGAATCGCGGATCATCACGGTTGCGGATATCTATGACGCGCTGACCGCGGACCGGCCCTATCGCGCCGCCATGCCACCGGAAAGGGCCATGGCGATATTGCAGGATGAAGTGGGCAAAGCAGTGGACGGGCAATGTTTCAGCGCGCTGCAGGCTGTCATCGAACAGGGGCTGGCGGAATAGCGACGCGTTGCCAAAAGGGATTGGCCTCCTATATCGGGAGGGAACCGTTATCCGGTCCGCGCGTTGAATCATCGCGCAACCAACAGGGAACCAGTCTTGAAACATTCGAATATCTTCCGCCATGCCGCCTTTCTCACTCTTGGGCTCGGCCTGTCTTCCCCGCTTCTGGCTCAGGACGAGCCAGCCTCGGCACCGGTTGAGAAATCGGTATTCGACGGCGACTATCTGACCGCGGGTATCGGCGTTGCGGTCGGTTCCAGCTATGAGGGATCAGACAATTACACGGTCTCGCCCCTGCCGGTGGTGCTGGGCAGCTTCGGCGGTGTCGATTTTCAGCCGCGCGGTCCCGGTATCGCGCTGGATTTCATTCCCGATCGCGATGGCGCAAAGGTCGACTTCATCTTTGGCCCCGTGGTGCGCGCGCGCTTTGACCGGCACAATTCCATCGAAGACGAGGTGGTCAAGTCGCTCGGCAAGCTCGACTTTGCGGTCGAGGTCGGACCTTTTGCCGGCGTTCAGGTCAATCGCTTGCTCAATCCCTATGACTCGCTGACGGCGCAGGTTGATGTGCGCTGGGATGTGGCGGGTGCGCATGACGGCATGGTCGTCTTCCCCAGCCTGACCTATTTCACGCCGCTCAGCCGCGGTATTGCCACCAGCTTTTCGATCAACGCGGAATATGTCGACGATGATTATGCCGACTATTATTTCAGCATATCCCCGACCGGTTCGGCGGCCAGTGGCCTGCCGACCTTCGCGGCCGAAAGCGGCTGGAAAAATGTCGGCGCGACGATGCTGACCGCGGTCGATCTGGACGGCGACGTCACCAACGGCGGTTTCAGCATGATCTTCCTCGGCGGCTATTCCCGCATGCTCGGCGACCCGAAACGATCTCCGGTGACCTCGATCCGCGGCAGCGCCAACCAGTTTTTCGGCGCGATCGGCGTGGGATATACGTTCTAGTAGACCCGCAAACGGGGCGGCCCGTTGACGGGCCGCCTGTTCAATCCGCCTTCGGTTTTTCCCCGCGACCGCTTTCCGGAGCCGCTGCCTTGGCTGCGGCCGGGCCGTCATCCTTTTTGTCCGAGCGGGGCGCCGCTTTGGCCGGTTTCTCCTCCAGCGCGGTTTTGGCGGGAGCCTCAGCGGCGGATTCCTGCGTGACCTTGGTCGCCCCCGATACCAGATTTTCCAGCGAGGATCCGTCCAGGCCCAGTTCCTTCATCAGGCCATCGATGACCGGCGCCTGGGCGCGATAGGAGAGGGCGGCAGAAACCGCATCGGTTGCCAGATTGCCGCTGCTTCCATTGCCGGCTCCGCCCTTGCTGGCGACACCATTGCCGCCGCTGCCATTCTGGTTGATCCCGTCGAGCTGGACGATCTTGATCGAGTCGATTGCCTCCATCGGCTTGGCCGATTCCCGGATGACTTCTGGCAAGACCTTGAGCAAGGCCATTTTGGTCTGCAGCGAGATTTGATCGGAGGACAATATATTTGCCGCTTCGTTGATCGCACGTTGCCCGGCCGCTTCGACCTCGAAACGCACACGTGCAGCTTCGGCGCGAAGCTTCTCCGATTCTGCTTCGCCTTCGGCATCGAGGCGCATGGCGGCGGCCCGGTTCCCGGCGGCTTCCTTTTCCGCTTCGGCCTGGACCTTCACGCCGATCGCCTGACGCTCGGCCTGCTTCGACGCCTCGATCAGTTCGATACGCTTGTCGCGGTCGGCGATTTCGGTTTCCCGTGCGCTGGTGACCTGTTCCTCGGCGGCGACGGCCTTGGCGCGGGCCGCGTCGGCTTCCGCCTTGGCCTGACTTTCCTCGCGGGACTTGTTCTGGATCGCGATCTGTTGTTCCTGACGGGCGATTTCGATCGCCTGGGTTTGGGCGATCCGCGCCTCTTCGACGGCCCGGTCGGCCTCGATCTGGCTGCTGTCGACCTGCTGTTTCGCCTTGATCTGCGCGTCCTTGGCGTCGCGGTCGCGACCAGCCTGTTCCTTGGCCACTTCCGACGCCTGGATGGCCCGGCGGACCTCGACCTCGCGTTCCTGTTCGAGCCGGGCAAATTCATTGTCCCGGCTGATTTCGAAAGAGCGCTGGTCGGCCTGCAGATTCTTTGTTTCGATCTGCACGCGGGTATCCTGCTCGATATCGTTGCGCGCTTTCTTGCGCAGTTCGATCTGCTCGGTCAGCTTGGTCAGACCCTCGGCGTCAAAGGCGTTGTTGGCGTTGAAATGTTCGATGCTGGTCTGGTCCAGCCCGGTGAGCGAGACCGATTCCAGTTCCAGGCCGTTCATCGCGAGATCGCTCGACGAGGCCTGTTGAACCTTCTGGACAAAATCGGCGCGCTGTTCGTGCAATTCATTCATCGTCATGCCCGCGGCGACCGAACGAAGCGCGTCGACGAACTTGCCCTCGACCAGATCCTTCAGCATCTCCGGCTGCATCGTCCGCAGGCCGAGAGTCTGGGCCGCCATTGCCAGCGACTGGGCATCCTGACGAACGCGCACGTAAAATTCCGCCTTCACATCGATCCGCAATCGGTCGAGCGTGATCAGCGCGTCGACATTGTTGCGTTCAACCGCAAGTCGCACGGTGTTCATGTTCACCGGCATGGTTTCATGGAAGACCGGGAACACCATGGCGCCGCCGTTCATTACCACTTTCTCGCCGCCGAAACCGGTCCGGACGAAAGCGATCTCCTTGGATGCACGCTTGTACAGGCGGGTGAGGATCAGCGCGAAGATGAGCAAACCGACCAGGGGAGCGCCAGCATAAATTGCGATCTGGCTTACATTTTCAAGCATATATTCTCTCTTTCTTTCGACGATGCTCGTTGATCCGGCATCGGTTGTTCTTCTTCATCTTCTGTCCGGCCCGGCTGGATGCCGTCCGGTCTGTCAATTTTCGTTCAGCCAATGGGTACCCACGGCAACGGCTTTGAAGATATCGCCCTCGCGCCGCACCAGCAGCACTTCTTCTCCAGCGACAAATATTCCGTCATCATGATCCGGTTCGACCATCAGCGCGTGGCCGTGGCCGTGGCGGTCCCTGACCTTGGCGCGGGCCGGATAGCCGGGCTTGGCCGTGCCGATGTCGATGATGGCGCGGCGCCCGGTCAGATCGTCGATCGACACCGCTGTCGTCTCGTCCCCGGGAATGATCCTGGCCAGAGGCCTGGACAGCAGACCGGTCAGTGGCAGCGCCACAAGCAGCGCGCCGAGCCCGGCCAGAAGCGGCGGCAACAGGCCGCCGGTGAGGGAGTGGATGAACTGTTGCCCGGCATATCCGGTCAGGCCGAAGAGCATCAGGAACAGCACCAGCAGGATCATGAACGGCAATCGCCCCCATCCGAGGAAAGAGAGCAGCCCGCCCGCGATACTGGCACCATCAACATCGGCGTCCAGATCGACATCGCTGTCGAACCCGCCAAAGCCGATTAGCTGCAAGATACCAAGGGCGACCATCAGGACCAGGGCAGCCGCGAAAACGATGTTTTCGTCTGCTAGCCAAAAGTCGATCACCGTCATGCCCCCTGAATAAATTCCCTAATATGTCGAGCATTGGATAGAATATTCCGGATTCGGTCAATGTAAATCGGCCTCCATTTGCCGCTTTTGCCAATATTGCAGTGGCTCTCGACAGAAGCGAATATCGCGCCTAATATCGCTCCATTCCCCGGGGAGTCGTTTGACTGAGAGGGGCGCGTAACGTCGCCCGACCCGCAGAACCTGATCCGGCCCCGCTCGTGCGGGCTTACCGGCGTAGGGAGGGAGCGGTTATTTGGGCATCCCGGATACGCTCTTTCTCCATCAGGACAGAAGGAGAGACGCGATGGGCAGTGCAGGCAATATTACCGGTTGGATCACCCTATTTTTTGGTCTTTACGGTCTCGCCGCCGGTGTCGGCGAATTTCGCAATCCCGGCTTCTGGGGACGGATGGTGCGCGAAGTGCAGGCGAGCAGCGCGCTGCAATTTCTGACCGGCTTCATCACCCTGATTCTCGGCGCGACCATCTATCTCGTCAATCCTTTTGATCCAGGCGACTGGCTGTCGATCCTGATCAGCGTGATCGGCGGCTGGATCGTGATCGAGGGCATGCTGATCCTCGCCGTCGGCGACTGGTTCATGGATTTCGCTGCTCGCCTGATGGGCAAGGGCGGACGCGCCTGGGCGGTCCTCGCCATCATATTCGGCCTCGCGGCCGCCTTCGCCGGTTTCGTCCGGCTTCAAGTTTAACCTTCAAAGAAAGCAATAATCTATGGCTGATCTTCCAGCAAAGACCGAAATTGGCGTAACCACAGGCCCGATCAGCGGATCGAAAAAAGTCCATGTCGCGTCCCATAGCGGCTCCGGCATCCGCGTTGCGATGCGCGAGATTTATCTCGAGGGCGGCGAAGCGCCGGTCCGCGTCTATGACACGTCCGGCCCCTATACCGATCCCGAGGCGCTGATCGATATCCAGACCGGGCTCAACGAATTGCGCAGCCCGTGGATAAAGGCGCGCGGCGATGTCGAGGAAGTCACCCAGCGCGAGGTCAAGCCGGAAGACAATGGCCAGCTCGGCCCCGACCGTTCTGGCGGCGTCGCGCCTTTCCCCAATGTCCGCCGCAAGGTGCTCCGCGCCAAGCCGGGCGCGAACGTGTCGCAGATGCATTATGCGCGCCAGGGCATCATCACCCCGGAAATGGAATATGTCGCCGAGCGCGAAAATCTCGGGCGCGAGCGGCTCAAGGAATATAAGCGCGACGGCGAAAGCTTTGGCGCGTCGATCCCCGACTATGTCACGCCGGAATTTGTCCGCGACGAAATCGCGCGGGGCAGGGCGATCATCCCCAACAATATCAACCACCCGGAAAGCGAACCGATGGCGATCGGCCGCAATTTCCTGGTCAAGATCAACGCCAATATCGGCAACAGCGCGGTTGCTTCGGACGTCGCCAGCGAAGTCGACAAGATGGTCTGGTCGATCCGCTGGGGCGCCGACACGGTCATGGATCTCTCCACCGGCCGCAACATCCACGACACCCGCGAATGGATCATCCGCAACAGCCCCGTGCCGATCGGCACCGTGCCGATCTATCAGGCGCTGGAAAAAGTCGGCGGCGTTGCCGAGGACCTGACCTGGGAAATCTTCCGCGATACATTGATCGAACAGGCCGAGCAGGGCGTCGACTATTTCACCATCCACGCCGGTGTCCGTCTGCCTTATGTGCCGATGGCGGCCAAGCGCGTCACCGGCATCGTGTCGCGCGGCGGATCGATCATGGCGAAATGGTGCCTCGCGCATCACAAGGAAAGCTTCCTCTACGAACATTTCGACGACATCACCGAGATCATGAAGGCCTATGACATTGCCTACAGCCTCGGCGACGGCCTGCGCCCCGGCTCGATTGCGGACGCCAATGACGAAGCGCAATTCTCCGAACTCTACACGCTCGGCGAGCTGACCCACCGCGCGTGGAAGTCGGACGTCCAGGTGATGATCGAGGGCCCCGGCCATGTGCCGATGCACAAGATCAAGGAGAATATGGAAAAGCAGCTCGAAGTCTGCGGCGAGGCGCCTTTCTACACGCTCGGCCCGCTAACCACCGACATCGCGCCGGGCTATGACCATATCACCAGCGGCATCGGCGCCGCCCAGATCGGCTGGTACGGCACGGCGATGCTCTGCTATGTCACGCCCAAGGAACATCTCGGCCTGCCCGACCGCGACGATGTGAAAGTCGGCGTTGTTACCTATAAACTGGCCGCCCACGCCGCCGATCTCGCCAAGGGCCATCCAGCGGCCCAGGTCCGCGACGATGCGCTGTCAAAGGCCCGCTTCGAGTTTCGCTGGCGCGACCAGTTCAACCTCAGCCTCGACCCCGAAACCGCGATGCAATATCACGACCAGACGCTCCCCGCAGAAGGCGCCAAGACCGCGCATTTCTGCTCGATGTGTGGTCCGAAATTCTGCAGCATGAAAATCTCGCAAGAGGTCCGCGACTTCGCCAGCAAGCAGAACCAGAGCGCCGAAGGCTTCATTGCCTCGGAAAAACTGGGTGCGGATACGGCGGCGGCGAGCAAGGCCGCAGCGGAAGAAGGCATGCGCGAGATGAGCAAGAAGTTTAAAGAAGAGGGCGGAGAAGTTTATGTGTCAACAGACTAAGAAATCTCTTCCGTGCTAAACACGGTGTTCGGGCTTTTTTTAGGAGTTGCGATAGCTGGATTGGCTGGCGTCCTGTTCGTGGCGCGCGGTTATTCCTTAGTTCCAAAGAAGGTGAAGCTGCCTTTCGCTGATTTCGAGGCAACAAGGCTTTCGGACTTGTCTCCCATAAAAATGTTTATGAGCTTAAGTCGCGCTGTAATTTCACCGGCGCCAGTTGCGCAGAACATGATCGATGAGAAGAAGCTATCACCATCGCCGATCTTGCTGGTACACTTGGCCTGGCATGTTGTTTCGGAAGCCTATGTCGCACAGTATTTCTCATATCCAACTGAAGATGATGTACGGTCACGTGTTGCAGATCTTGGCACTCAAAATGTTGATTTTATCGTTTTGTTCGAGCGAGTACATAGCGCCTGCATTCGAGATGAAAAAGCTATTCAGATGGATTTTGCAGAAGAATATTTTGTAAGGGCACCATCGCTTGCGGAGAGAATTACGCAAAACGGATCCTACCATCCGGATCAGTTATATAAGTTGGCATCAGAGTTTTTGAATCAAGAAACGACTCGTTAGATAAGAAAACTTCGCATATCCGCGGCCCATTGCCGGTTGCGACTATCAATTTGTCCGCCTGATCAGCGACCGGACGCGTATCGCAAACAGCCTTCGCGCGCTGGACAACCAGCCCTGCGTCGCCACGCCAAGGGTGTCGGAAGAGGTGGAGTGAGGTTTATGGAATTGGAGCACTGTAACCGTAATTCCGGTTAGGCGTTGTCACACCCGTCGACGCAATCGCTATACATTCCCCAAATCTGAAGTTATTGTAAACATAAAATAAGTTCAAACTTGGATAAAGGTGCACAATGGCAAATCCGCGTGTCTTTGTTAGCTCAACGTGTTACGACTTGAGATATATTAGGGAAAATCTTCAATATTTCATAAAAACATTGGGGTATGAACCAATTCTAAGTGAAGAGGGTAACGTTTACTACGACCCACAAATCCATGTCCAAGATGCTTGCTTAACGGAAATTCCAAACTGTCAAATGCTAGTTTTGATTATTGGTGGTCGTCACGGAAGTGACTTCAAATCTGAAAAAACATCGATTACCAATCATGAGTTTCGTGAAGCGATTAAAAACAAAATTCCAATTTTTGCTTTGGTTGAACAAGCGGTATTGGGAGATTACTATCTATATAGAGAAAATTTAAACAACGGCAGTATCAAAGAAGACTCTATAAGGTATCCAAACGCAGATAGCACTCGGATTTTCAAATTTATCGATGAAGTTCAAAGTTCAACGGTGAACAACGCACTTGTTCCATTCCGCGATTTCAATGACATCGAAAATTATCTCCGGCAACAGTGGGCTGGCATGCTTTTTAGTTTTTTAATTCAAAAAAATCAACAAGATAAGGTAGAGGGAACTCTTGATGTGCTGACCACTATAAGCAGTCGAGTAGAAATGCTGTCGAGTCAGATTCTTAAATCAGTGGGCACTCCAATCGCGAAGATCACAGCGACACTGTATGATTTGATGCTAGAAGATGAAGGAATTCGGGATTTGGCTTTTATGGGCGCGAGGCCAAGGCCGGAGCATATTCTTAAATACGGCAGTTACCGAATTTGCTTCAAAGCGATCAAAGGAAAAGCTTTGCGAATTGAAGACGATGAGGATGAAGATGGCAATCCTTCTTACAGTGTCGGCGGCGATGGTTCTATTTCAAAAGCAAGGTTCAATAGAAACTCGAACCAGTATGAAGAGCTAAGAAAAAAAATGATCGACGTTTTGGAGGAAGGGGAAGTGCAATTGGAGCAATATCTACTTGAAGCAAGTCAAGGTTTGGATGCTCTCATAGAATTAGAAGATGAGGCCTGATCACAATTTAGGAAATACCTGAGTTACGGTGAGGGGCAAAACAACCGGGAGTGTCATAAATTCCGTGTGTCGTGGGGCATAATGGGTAAAAAGGAGTCCCACTATGTCACGACGCAAAGAGCCGACGATCCCGGCAGGTTTACTGGATCAACTTTTAGCAGGCACCGATGCAGCTTCTGCGCTGGATCAGGGAGGATTGCTGGATTCGCTGAAGAAGGCGCTCGCCGAACGGGCGCTGAATGCCGAGATGGATTATCATCTGGGCGGCGACGAACAGGCTGGTAACAGCCGCAACGGCTATGGCCGCAAGCGTGTCATCACCGATAGCAGCAAGATCGAGATCGAGGTGCCGCGCGATCGCGCTGGTAGCTTTAATCCGCAGTTGATCGCTAAATACCAGCGCCGGTTTCCCGGTTTTGATGATAAAATTATCTCCATGTATGCGCGCGGGATGAGCACGCGGGAGATAACCGGGCATTTGCGTGAGCTATACGGCATCGACGTATCGCCTGACCTGATCTCGACCGTCACCGACGGTGTTTTGGAGGAAGTTACCGCCTGGCAGCAGCGCCCGCTTGATCCGGCCTATCCGCTGGTATTTTTTGACGCCATTCGCGTTAAGATCCGCGATGAAGGCATGGTCCGCAGCAAAGCTATCCATATCGCTCTTGGCGTCCGCGCCGATGGCCGCAAAGAGGTTCTCGGCCTGTGGATCGAACAAAATGAAGGTGCCAAATTCTGGCTGCGGGTCATGAATGAGCTTAAAAACCGCGGCACCGAGGACATCATGCTGGCCGTTGTTGACGGTCTCAAGGGATTTCCTGATGCGATAACAGCGGTGTTCCCTGAAGCTGTCGTCCAGACATGCATCGTCCATCTGCTACGTAACAGCATGGATTTTGTGGCATGGAAAGATCGCAAGCCGCTGGCGGCAGCCCTCAAGGCCATTTACCGCGCTGTTGATGCCAAGGCTGCCGAGGACGCGCTGACTGCTTTTGAAGCCAGCGAATGGGGTCTGCGTTATGCCGCCATCGCCCAGAGCTGGCGGCGGGCATGGAATGAAGTTATTCCATTCTTCGCCTTTCCCGAGGCGGTACGCAAAATCATCTACACGACGAATGCTATCGAAGCCCTGAACTCAAAGCTCAGACGGGCAGTCAGGGCCAGAGGGCACTTCCCCAATGACGAGGCGGCAACGAAATTGCTCTATCTGGTCTTGAACAGATCAGAAAAAGAGTGGAGAATGCCACCACGTGAGTGGACCATGGCAAAGGCCCAGTTCGCAGTTATCTTCGGCGAACGCTTCATCAAAGCCATGGCGGCATAATGTCTAACAGCCCCACGACACACGGAATTTATGACACTCCCAAACAACCCCAATCTCCAACACCCTTTCCTACACTCCCCCACATAACCTACCGTCCGTCCCATGACAGACACCGCCAATTCCCGGCCCGCAAAATGCCGCCACCCGATCTCCTGCTTGAATTACGGTAATAGGAATTACGGTGACAGGTGCAACAGTCCCCAACCCCCTATCAAAAGCAAAGTTACGGTGACAGTTTACTCAATGCACGAAACTTCACCCCAATATGAAATTACAATGAAAGTACGCTTTGAGTAGAATTCTAATCAACGATTGCTGATATCTCGGCCTCCCACTTCCACACCACGCAACCTTCCCCCCACCCACGAGTAACCCCAACATGAAACAAACCCTCTCCCTAATCCCCCTCGCGCTCCTGGCGGCCTGTTCATCGCAGTCCTCCCCCGATGCCGAGCCGGCGGCGGAAGAGACTGTTTCTGTGACACCCGCAACGCCGGTGGCTCCGGAGAAGGCTGCCCCCGCACCCGCTCCCGTGCCGTCGGCGAACACCCTTACGCTCGCCGGCCTGGGCGACCTCCGTATTGGCGAGGCGGTTCCCGCGGGCAGTCGCTGGGCCGAGCGCGGGGCGCAGGTTTCCGAGGGTTGTCATGTGCTGTCCTCGCCCGACTATCCTGATGCCTACGCAATCGTCGAGGGCGGCACGCTGCGGCGGATTTCGATCAGCAAGGGTTCCAGGGTCAAGCTGGCCGAGGGCATTGGTCCCGGGGCGACCGAGGCTGTGGTGAAGCAATATTTCTCCTTCAAGGCCACGCCACATAAATATGGCGATCCGCCCGCCAAATATCTGACCGCCCCCAATGCCGCCGGCGGTGCTTCTGCGCTGCGGTTCGAGATCGGCAGCGATGGTACGGTCAGTCAGATCCATGTCGGTACGATGCCGGTGCTTGGCTATGTCGAGGGCTGTGCGTAACGCCGCTTCGTTATAAAGACCCGTTCGCCCTGAGCCTGTCGAGCCGAAGGCGACCGAAGGTCAACGGCAGGCGTCTGTGAGGCAGGTTGGTTCGCGCCGTCATCCTGAACTTGTTTACCTTCGGTGGCCTGCGGCTCAGGATCCCTCTCGACTACGCGCCTGCCGAACGAGGTCCTGAAACGAGTTCAGGATGACGAGCATCCGCCCACCATCGTTCGCCCTGAGCCTGTCGAAGGACCGCCTCTATGAGGCAGGTTGATGTTCTTCCCACCTGTGCTTCGACAGGCTCAGCACGAACGGATCGGGTGCCGCGCGTTTCCCTAATCTCCACCCGAACCAAACCTCCCGCAAACCCCCACCAATCCACCAAGCCAAAAAAAAGCCGCCCCATCAGGGACGGCTTTTCGTTCGGCGCTGCCCGCAGCATGGGGAGAGGGACTGGGGGAGAGCGGGCAGCGCCGGGTTCAGGGAGGGGTTGGCCTAGACCTTGTCGCCCAGAGCGCCCTTGACGGAGCCCTTGACTTGCTGGGCCTTGCCCTTGGTTTCCTGAGCCGCGCCTTTGGCACGGGTCTCGGGATCATTGCTGTTCTGTTTGGCTTTGCCAACGGCTTCGTTCACATTGCCTTTTACTTTGTCTACGAGTTCGCCCATTTTCATGGTCCTTCTGTTTGGCCGGTTGTCCGGCCCTTGGGGGATGCAGGCGTTGTTGCCTGCACAACCTATCTATGCACGAACGGCCGGATCGTTCCCGCGGCCATCACGGGTCGGCGCTCAATCGAAACGGTCTGGCGCTATGCGGGAATTGACCGGGGAACTGACGGGTGGTGGGGCGCGTGCGTTTCACCGGGTCCTATCAAAAGCAGGTCTTTGGCCCGAGCGGTTGCGTGATAAAAACTGTCGGCAAGACGGAAAGCCGTCAGACCGAAACAGGGAGAGAGCAATGAGCGCAGAAGGCAGAAGCAAACCGAAATATAATGTCCCCTTCGTCGAACGGACGGGGCTGCGATATCTGGAGGACAGCTATGGCTATGCGCGGCTGCTGATGCCGCTGGCGGGCAACGAGAACCATGTCGGCGTGCTCTATATGGGCGCCTATACCGTGCTGGCCGAAGCGGTGGCCGCGCTGCCGGGGATTTCCTTTCTCGACACGGAACGCCACTTCCCGATCCTGAAAGATATTTATGTCGATTTTCACAGCCCCGCCGCCAGCGATGTCACCGCCGAATATCGCTTGTCGGACGAAGAGATTGAGGGCCTGCTCGCCGATCTCGAGCGCAAGGGCAGCGCCACCTATATCGCCGAATTCCCTATGCACGATGCCGACGGCGCGCATGTCGCCACCGGCAAGGTGACGGTGAAGCTATTGTCGCACGGCTGGAAGAAATAGCAGGCTTCAGGCGGGGAGGGCTTGGCTCTCCGGTTCCGGCGCCCGGATGGCCCGGACCGGGGCCATTGTCGCGAGGATGGCCAGCTCCAGCCAGAATATCTTCGGGTTCGCGGTCATGAAGTTCGGGAACAGAGCCGCCTGGATGGTCAAGTAGAGGTTGGTCATCGCGAGGCCCCATGACTTGCGTCATAGATGGCCGATGCTTTGACAGCCCCGTCTTATTCGTTATGGTTCTTATTTGGTCTTCGCTGCCTTGTTGCAGCGAAGACGCCAACCCGGGGGGGTGTTCAGTGACGAAAGAAACCGGACAGGGTGATCCTGACGAAGCGGACGGGGGCGGTGAAAAGCCGCGTATCGACTATAAAAAGATACTCGACAGAGGCAAGACCTTGCTCGGCAGCACCGCATGGCTGTCCTCGCTGGCCCTGATCGTGGCCGCCATCAGCCTGACCTTCCTGGTCTATAATGACAAGATTTGCGGCATCGACAGGCTCGGCAAGGACGGGATCGACAAGATCCAGTTCCGGGCCCCCGACAGCCAGTGCAACAGTGCGCCGCTGGCACCCGATCCGGTCGATCGCGACCCGTCCCGCTTCCGCGGGGATGGCGGCGGCATTGTCGCGCCGGTGCAGCCCGAGGTCAGCGCCCTGAGCCTGAGCCGGGAGCTGAAGCAGATCGTCGCCGAGGTGCGCGAAAGCAACGGCCTGACCGGTGACGCGCTGCTGACGACGGCGGCGCGGGCGGAGATCGAGGACCGGATCAGCGAGAACGACCTGCTGGCCGACCTGCGGGAGAAAGCCCGGCTGCGCGAGGGGTTGTTCGTCAATTATGGCACGCCGCGCAAGACCACGGTCCCCGGTGATCCGCAACCCGTCGGTTGTCAGGTCTATGCGAAGAAAAAGGATGCCGGGAAATGGCTGGTGATCGAGGGGCCCAATGGCAACGAGATCGTGCGCTATGCCAATGACTCGCTGCCGGAAGAAATCGGCGGCCGCCCGGTGGTGACCGAAGTGCAGGTGAACGGCAAAGACGCGGTGCGGCTCAACATTGACCTGACCGGCGTCGAGGATAATTATACCGTCGTCTATGCCCGGGAAGCGAGCGAAGTGGAGCGCAACAAGCGGAAATGCTGAAGCGCTGACGGGCGGGGCGCAGCGGCGGGCCTACCAGCCCAGCGCCAGCGCCATCCGGTTCCACAGGTTGATCATGGCAATGGCGAGCGCCAGTTCCGCCTGCTCTTCCGTGTCGAAAATCCGGGTCACAGCCTCGGGTGCTGCCGTCGCTTCGGGTAGCCTCGTCAGTGCCTCCGCCCACAGCAACGCCGCGCTTTCGCGCTCGCTGAACCGACCGCTGGCCTGCCAGTCGGCAAGCGCGTCGATCCGTTCCGTTGTTTCCCCGCAAGCCCGCAGCGCCGCCTTGTGCCGGCTGATGCAATAATGGCAGCCATTGATCTGCGACACGCGCAGCCGCACCAGTTCGAGCAGCGCCATTCCCAGTGACGAGCCATCGAGGGTCTTTTCGCAGGACAACAATTGGCCCAGCGCCGTCTCCGCCACGCCGCCGGCCAGCAGGCCGCCGCTCATGCCGCGTTCCGGAAGGGCAGGGCGTCGAGCGCCGCGATCCCCGGTCCGCCGATCTGCTGCATCAGCGAGGCGAGATCGTAGAAAAATTCCTCCGCCACCATCAGCCCGTCGCGGAAGTGCACGAACACGGTGAACGGCTGCTCGATCTGCCTGCCGCTCGGCGCGATGCCCAGAAATTCGCCGATATGCGTGCCCCGCCAGACCGCCTGCGCGACATAGACATCATCGCCCTGCCAGAAGCTGATCTGCCCCGCCGCGCGCTCCACGGTCACGTCAAAGGCCTGCCAATGCTGCCGGTAATGCGCCTCCGCCCCGGCATGGCCGGTCCAGGTCTGCTGCGTCGCATGGTCGTAAAATTCGCAATCCGGGTGTAGAGTCGCCAGCGTCCCCGCCAGATCATGGTCATTCTCGGCCGCCAGATGGCGCCCCAGCATCGGCAAATTCCTGCTCATATCATTCTCCTCTTGCGTGACCGGCTCATCGCTATATTATCAGAGCCCTGATATATAATCATCAGAACACTGATGAATGTCAAGCCGGGAAAGGTAGCACCATGGACAGTTCCGAAATTCCCGCGATAGGCGAGGGCAAGCGCGGCACCGACGGGCATATCGCCTATCTGCTGCGCCAGGCCTCGGCAGCGGTGCGGCAGCGGCTGGAGCAGGGCTTTGCCGCGCACCATATCACGCTGCCGCAATTCACCCTGCTGACCATGCTCAAGGCCTATCCCGGCCAGTCGGGCGCGGAGCTGGCGCGGCTCGCCATGCTGACGCCGCAGACGGTCAATGTGATCACCGCCAATCTGCTCAAGCGCGGCGCGATTGTGCGGGTCCGCTCGGGGGAAGACAAAAGAATCTTCGCGCTCAGCCTGACCGAACAGGGCGCCCGCGATCTCTCCGCATGCCGCGCTATTGCCGATACCGTCGAGCGGCAATTGCTGGCCGGCACCAGCGCCGCCGACGAAGCGGTGATCCGCCGCTGGCTGGTGTCGGTGGCCCTGGCCGGAGACGGACAGGAATAGCGGGCGTTGACCGCTTTTTAACCATCCCCGCCTATCCTGGCAGCGGTCACAGACAGCGGGAGAGGCAAATGGCTTTGGTCAGCCAGCCATTCAGCGATGATATGCTGGACGCGCTTGCCGCGGCCTATCCGCTTGCGCCGCGCCATTTGCAGCACCGGATCGCCGACCATCCGCTGCTCGAGCTCGACGCGCTGGCCGCGCTCGCGCGCCGCCTGCGCCCGGAATCTATCGAATTCAACGCCGCCACCGACCTGCCGCTCGGCATAAGCAACGACGAGACGCCCTATACCGGCCTCGACGTGCATGAGACGATCGACAGAATCGAAAGCTGCGGCTCCTGGGTGTTGCTCAAAACCATCGAGCAGGACCCGGCCTATGCGCAATTGATGAGCGATGTGCTGGGCGCGATCGAACCGGTGGTGGAGCCGCGCACCGGCAAGATGATGCGGCTCGAGGGCTTTATCTTCATCTCCTCGCCGCGCGCTGTGACGCCGCTGCATTTTGACCCGGACTATAACATCCTGTTCCAGGCGCGTGGCAGCAAGACGATGACCTTCTTCCCGCCCGGCGACCGGGAAATGATCAGCGACCGCTTTTTCGAGCAATATTTCAACGGCGGCCCGCGCAACCTGCCATGGCGGGAAGAATGGGCCGAGCGCGGCCAGCCGATATCCGTCACCCCCGGCGAGGGCATCTATGTGCCGATCCTCGGCCCGCACTGGGTCAAGGTGCATGACGAGGTCTCGGTCTCGCTATCGCTGACCTGGCGCAGCGAATGGAGCTTCCACCACGCCGACGCCTGCCGCTTCAACAGCCGCCTGCGCAAACTCGGCCTGCGCCCGTCGTCACCGCGTATCTACCCCGCGGACAACCGCCTCAAAAGCTACAGCCAGCGCGCCCTGGTGCGCGCGGAACGGATGCTGGGGCGCGGGTAGGGGAGAGGCGCGTTGCCGGGGAGGCACGTTCGGTTCGCATCGTCATCCTGAACTCGTTTCAGGACCTCGTCCGGCAGGCGCGCAATCGAGAGGGATCCTGAAACCAGTTCAGGATGACGAGCGTCCACCCCCTCCGTTCGTCCTGAGCCTGTCGAAGGACCGCGTCTATGAGGCAGGTTGGTGTTCTCCCCACCCATGCTTCGACAAGCTCAGCACGAACGGAGTGATTGAGGCACGAACAGGGCGCGTCCACCCACCCCCGTTCGTCCTGAGCCTGTCGAAGGACCCGGCACGAACAGCACTCGAGTATCTATTCCCCCTCCGCCTCGATCATCGCAAACAGCTCCGTCCCGGTCAGCATCTCGCTATCCCCGGCAAAGCTGTAATAAGCCGGCTTCTCGTCGATAAACACCTGCCGCCGGAGCGCCAGGTCGGCCTTGTCGGTCGCGTCGTCGAACAGCCCGGCGCAGACCATATGCTCGCCCGAACCCTTCAGGCGATAGAAGAGATGCGAGCCGCAATCCCCGCAAAAGGCCCGCTCCGCCCATTCCGACGAGCTGTAGACGGTCATCCGCTCCGCCCCGCCGATCACCACATCCGTCCCGCAATCAATCTCGACAAACGGCCCGCCACCCCAGCGCCGGCACATCCGGCAATGACAGGCATCGACATGGCTGGCGGCCTGTGTCGCGGTGATGGTGATGGCGCCGCAGAGGCAGTGGCCCTGGCGTTGGGTTGTTTGGGGGGTGGTCATGATGGGGCCTCCTGTTGTGGTGGATGGGGGTAATCGGATTTTGACAGTACATTAATCATCGTATAGCACTAGGAATTGAATTAGCGATTAGACAAGAATCGTTGCTACTTCTATGCGCTTAAATTGATGGGGACGGGACATGGCCACAGTTTATAATATGACGCAGCAAGAACAATTCAATGAGCAGGGCCATGACGGCAATTCAGAAAAGCAGCAACTTGATGAATTGATTGAATTGGTGAGTAAACTATTGCCAGTTACGTCTGTCCAATATCCAAAGCTAGACAACGAGGACGGTGAGCCAGTAGCAAATTTTTGTGTCCGCCACTCGGCTCTTCATTTTACAAAAACTGCGGGGCAATTGGCCGCTATTGCCGAGGCGATGGATCATGGGGCAGTAATGAACCAATCTGATCTTACCAAAGTCGCTGTTAACAGTTTGATAAATTCGTGCAAACTAGCATCTGAAATCGGAATATCTTCTAGTGATCTAATTCAAGGTATTAATCAGAAATTCGGTCGATAATTTTTTTTGGGACCACAAATGTCGTTTTCGCGGCGCTTTCTTGATCTGGCTCGTGTCCTAACAGTCTTTTAGTTCGTTCAAAGGACACGCGCCAATGATTCCATAGGTGTTTGTCGGACATTCCTTTCATGTCCAAATCTGCCAAGTGGATTATTCCCTCAGGCGTTTCTTTAAAATTCCAAGCATATAATGGTCTAGGCTTTACCCTGATCGTGATTTCTGTTCTCGGAGATTGCCGGGTGACGGGTAAGTATTCAAATGGACCAAATCCCGTTACCCAAGATGTCAACTCGTTTACTCTAGCACGAAATTGAAACCCATAATTATCATTCGATTCAAATCGATTTTCAAGATACACGGAGTCACATTTTTCAAGGTTTTCAATTAGTTCTTTGAGATTCTGGTCTTGGTCAACGTCAGGAAATAACAAAGATAACGTGGTGATTTCTTCGCTTCGTATCGCGCTTTTGATGTGTTTGTCGATGCTTACCGGATCGACATCAGACTTTATCTGTGTCCAACCGTATTTTGCCATATCTTTCGCTGCGGTCGCAGCAAAAGCACATCCCGATCCGTTGCTTCGAAAAAACTTCCTTTGTTCGCTAGGCACGAAATGTTTTCCCCGATATACTTTTCTCTAGTGTAGTGTAGTAGAGAAGATCGTGAACTCAACCCTGTTGTTAAAAATGTTGGTATTGTAATGCTTAACACTGAAATGACAGCGAGATTTTATGGAGCGCATGGACTAATATGACAAGCATTCCCAACACCACATTTGCGGATAGAGTGATAGATTTTTACAATTCCTTCGAAAAGTTCGCTTGGACTGACGGTGAGTTAGCTCTTGTTTCTCCAGTTGGGAACGAAAGAAGACAAGCCGCATTTGAAAAATTTTGTCACAAATTTTATCATGATAATAATGATCGAGTCTTTTGTTTGGGTATCAACCCTAGCAGAGTTCGAAATTCGTCAACCGGTGTACCTTATACCGATGGATTTGCCTTGGAAAATACTTGCGAAATTCAAAATGACTTCAGCAAGTCTCGTGAGTTATCATCGATTTTTTTCAACAAGGCGGTTGAGCATTTTGGAGGTGCGGAGGAATTCTACAAAAGCTTTTACCCAGGCGCGGTCTTTCCGCTCTCGATACTGAGTTCCAAAAAATATTGTAATTATTATGATAGTAATGTTCCAGAAAAAGTTCGCGAAATGATTCCCGAGATGCTTCAAGAACAATGCAAGATAGGTAGTAACCGGCGCCTCATAATCATTGGATCTGGTGACAATGCAAAGCATCTCGGCCGATTAAATGATGAGTTGGGGCTATTTGATTGGGTAGAGATATTGGAGCATCCGCGCTATATAATGCAGTATAAGAGCAAGGATTTGGAAACGTACCTAGAGAAGTATGTCGGTGTTTTCAAAAAAGCGGTTGGAGTCTAGGCAATGGCGATAGTGGGGCCATTAGTTTTATGAGATAGCGGGTTCATTCGTTCGTAGCTATAATTAGCCCATAGTTGAACGCATACCCCCCCCCTCACAACCCCAACTCCCGCGCAATCATAGCATCGCTAAAATAAGCCCGCTCGCAGACAATCCGGTCGGTCCCCGGCGCAAATTCAAAGCTCGCCGCCATCCGCACCCGAAAGGCTTTGCCGGTGGGCTCGATCACCCGCTCGCCGATGGTCAGCGGGCCGAGATGGGTGCCGGTCAGCCAGAATTCGACCAGTACGACATGCTCGCCCGCCGCGCCGATCGCGATCACTTCATTGGCTTGGTCGGGAAAGGGCGTGCGCGACATCGCAAAATAGGCGCGCACCGCTTCCTCGCCGTCGAACACCGTCCCATTCCCGTATAATTCATAGCGCGGATGCGCGAACGTATCGATCACCGCATCCCATTCATGGGTGATCTCCAACGCCATATGATCGCGCACGACCGTGAGCCGCGCTTGTTCGAGGTCGGTCATATTTTCGCTCTCCCTTTTTTGTTGGCGGGAGTGTCGCGCAGCGGGGAGGGGAATGCAATGCTCGTCATCCTGAACTTGGTTCAGGATCCCGCAAGGCAAGCGCGCAATCGAGGGAGGTCCTGAAACGAGTTCAGGATGACGAAGGGGAGGGGGGATAGGCTTCGCACTACTGTATTCCAACCGTGACCACGGTCACGCATCAATCTCTAAAACCGGCTTTACACCGATCCTCTCAACTTAACGGACTGAAAGGATTGAAAAATGGCGAGTATACAGTCGAAAGAACCTGACATGGACCGCAGGAAAGCAATCAAGAAAGGCTTCCCGATATCGGAGGCCGGATTTGCAAAGCATGGGGAAGAAATCTTCGTCCCCTGGGGCAAGGTGGAATCCTGGAACCTCATTCTGTCTCCGGTCCATGTCGGCGTCAATGAGTCCGGTAGCCAGAAGGACAATGCGTTGATGGAGTTCGGAATGTCGGCGCGGCCTCTGGACAATGGCAGCGGATGGGAAATCGCCTCGGCCAGCGCTTTTCGCTTTTGGAATGCCGACATGTATCGGGACCTCCCGGTCAGAGTCCAATATCTGATGGTTGCAAAATAGCGCATATCGGGGGCAGGACTCTGGCGAGAGCGGCAATCCAGAGCCGCGGGCGCCGCTCTGGATTGCTTCGGGGCGTTGCCCCTCGCAATGACGAAGGAGGACGCACATTCGTCATCTAAGCCACGGACCAATGTGGTCAACTTGTGCCGGGACTACGGGGAACAATTCCAGCCCCTCCTCTTCAGAGGAGGGGATTCAGGGGTGGTGGCGATGCGCAAGCATCGCTCGCGTTAGCGAAAAAGGGGGGTGTGGCGGTTGATATTTCTGATTGTCGGGGATTGTGCTTTGCCGGGAGCAACCACCCCAACCCAGTTTCAGGTGAAACGACCCCCGGTCGTTTCAGATCAGTCCGGGGGACTGATCGACCTGAAACTTTTAAAAAGGAGGGGCTTAATCCACCCAAAAATCCGCTTTCCTACACCACCCCGACTATGGCTTAATCCCCGCTATGCCCCGCGATCAATCAACCTCCCGCCCCGACCCCCGCAGCAGCTTTGTCCAGAACCGCCGCATCTCCCGCATTCCAGCTTTCACGCCCGTCCCGCTACGCCCGCGCGCCGATGGCTGGTCGCCGGTCCGGCAAGCGGAATTTATCGGCCTGCTCGCGCAGACCCGCTGCGTCAAGAAGGCGGCGGCGCTGGTCGGGATGAGCCGGGACAGCGCCTATCGGCTCCGCCGCAAGCCCGGCGCCGAGGAATTTGTTGCGGCCTGGGATATGATAATGGGCGTGCCGACGAGCCAGCAGCGAAAGGTTACACTAGAAACGCTCTTCCAGCGGCTCCGGCAGGGCAGCTACCGCCCGATATTGCGCGGTGGCCGCTATGTCGGGACGATCCGGAAACCGGACAATAGCGCGCTTTTGACGCTGCTCGGGCGGCTCGACCGGCTGTTGCCGCCGGAGGGTGATCCGGGCGAGGAACCGGAAGGTTACAGAAAAGAAAAGCGCGCGTCTGTGTAAAGTTCGCGGAGCGGCACGGCGGGAAAAACGTGACTCGGGCTTTTTTTCGCCGCAATATGGGCCGGTCCCCCGCGCAACAGACGAGGAGAATATCCGATGGAAGAAGTGATCACCGCAACGCTCTGGTTCGCCGCGCTGTCGGTCGGGATCATGGCGGGGGTCTATTTTACCTTTTCCGCCTTTGTCATGCGATCGCTCGACGCGGCGGGGCGGGCGACCGGCATGGTGGCGATGCAGGCGATCAACCGGATCATAGTGCGGTCGCTGTTCCTGCCTTTATTCTTCGCCAGCAGTCTCGCCTGCCTGTTGCTCGCGGTCTTTGGGGTGATGGAGTGGGGCTCGCCGGGCGCCTGGCAGATGGTGGTGGGCGGGGCGCTCTATGTCATCGGCATGCTGGTGGTGACCGCGGCGGCCAATGTCCCGCTCAACAATGCGCTGGAGGCGACCGACGCGGCGGGGCCGGAGGCCGAGGCGATGTGGCGGCGCTATATGCAGCGCTGGGTGCCGTGGAACCATGTCCGGACGCTGAGCTGCACCGTCTCGCTGGCGCTGCTGATCGGCGCGATAGCCGCGCGATGAGCCTGGTCATCCGCCCGGAAAAGACCGCCGATCGGGCTGCGATCCACGATATTACGCAGCGCGCCTTTGCGCCGATGGACTATGCCGGTGGCAATGAGCAGGATCTGATCGACCGTTTTAGGGACGCCGGGGCGCTGGCGATCTCTCTGGTGGCAGAACTTGACGGCGCGCTGGTCGGGCAGGTGACTTTTACCGAGGCTTTCGCCGCCGACGGGTCGCCCGGCTGGTATACTTTGGGGCCGGTCGCGGTGGAACCGGACTTGCAGGCGCAGCATATCGGCAGCCGGCTGATCGAGGCGGGGCTTGCCATGCTGCGCGAGCGCGATGCCGCGGGCTGCGTGCTGACCGGCGATCCCGCATATTACAGCCGCTTCGGTTTTCGGATATTTTCCGATCTTTGCCCCGAAGGCGAACCCGCCGCTTATTACCAGATGTTGCCCCTGCGGGTGGCGGTTCCGCAGGCGGTGGTCGCCTTCCATCCGCTATTCTACGGGCCATCCTGAGATGGAAGAGCGGGCTTTTCTGCGATGCTCAGCGTCCGGGCGACCAGTCTGCCGGAGCCAGTTCGAAGCCGGAAAATTCAAAGCCCGGCGAGACGACGCAGCTGACCAGCGCCCAGCCATGATCGGCCTGTGCTGCCTGCCAGTGGCCGGTCGGGATGCGATGCTGCGGGGCGTGTCCGGCGATGATATCGGGGCCAAGGCGGATCGTCGACACCGGCCCGCTATCCTGTTCCGCCGTGCCGAGCGCAAGCGGGCTGCCCGCGTGCCAAAGCCAGACTTCGGTGGCATCGACCCGGTGCCAGTGCGATCCCTGGCCCTCCTCAAGCAGAAAATAGATCGCGGTGGCGCTTGCCCGCTCGCCATCCGCCGCGTCTGCGCGCCAGGTCTCGCGATACCAGCCACCCTCGGGATGCGGTTGCAGGCCGAGCTGCTCGATGATGGTCCGTGCCTCGCTCATGTCCGCACCGGCACTTCGCTGTTGCGGTCCACGGTCGCAACCCTGGCGACCAGTCCGTCGGCCTGCCGCTGCCACGCGGCGCTTGCACCGGCGGGCCAGTCGGCACCGGCGCGACTGGCCATGGTCTCGATCACCAGCGCAAACCAGGCGGCATAGTCATGCGGGGTGAAGTCGGCATAATTGTGATGCAGGTCGATGAAATTGGTGACCGCATGGTCGACCCACCATTCGCCCGCCGCCAGCCCGAGCATCGCCTCGAGCGTCTCCCGCGTCATCCGCTCGCGCGCCGCTTCGGGGTTGAGAAAGACCGGAGCGTAGTGCGGATGATCGGCGATAAACCGGTCGAACAGTTCGGCGGCGATGCCGTCATAGCGGTCGCCCAGCGCCTCGAGACTGTCCTCCATCACGGCATGGTCGGTCTGGTGCGCGGTCATCTCAGAAGGAGCCCGGAACCTCGCGCTGGGCGGGGGTCGGTCGGGCCGGCATCAGCAGCTCGCGGGGCGCGGCTGCCGGTCCGGTTGCAACCCGGCTGGTGCTCGCCGTCGCGCCGTCAAGCACGCTGCTGATCGGGGTGCAGGCGGCGCCGGAGAGAAAGCCGAGGGCGCGGGCGGTCGATGCCTCGGCGGGGTCGCCGAGCGGCCGGCTGACATCATCGGCGGCCTGGCAGCTGTTGGTCAGCGAGCTGGCGAGGCCGTCGAAATAATTGGCGTTGCCGTCGGCATTTTCGGTGGCAAAGGCGACGATCCGGAGCCGGTCGTCGCAGGCGCTGCGGTCGAGGCCGATCTGGCCGACCGGCTTGCCGTAAGTGTTGCTGCCGACCAGCGCCATGTCGGCGTCGAGATAGGGGATCATCGCGTTGATCACCAGCTCGCTGGCCGAGGCCGAGCCGCCGGTGGTGATGAAGGCGATGCGGGTCGGGGCGATCGACTGGGCCTGGGTCTGGAAATTGCGGGTCTCGTTGTTCGACGACTTGCTGGCGCGGAAACGGGTCACGCCCTGCACCTGGTTGGTGAAGCGGTCGCGGCCGAGCAGATCGGCGAACAGCTCGGCGGTGCGGACCAGCCCGCCGCCATTGTAGCGCAGGTCGATGACCAGCTCGGTCACACCGGCGTTGCGGAACTGCTGGAACGCGTCGCGCAATTGCGGCTCGGCGCTGTCGATGAAGGTGCGCAGGTTGACATAGCCGGTCTGGGTGCCGCCATTGTCGATGATCTGCACGCCATAGCGCGGTGAGATGGGCTGGATCGCATAGTCGGCCTTGCTCACCGTGGTGGTGGTCTCGACACCCGCTGCGTTGCGGAAGCGCAGCACGCGGCTGGTCCCCGCTGTTGATGGGCCGAGTGCATTGCTGACCGCGCCGGCGCCGCCCTGGGCGAAGAGTGCGGTGACCGTCTGGAGATTGGAACTGCTGGTCCCGATGGCGAGCAGTTCCGCGCCGCGATCGATACCCGCGGCAAGCGCCGGCGCGCCTTCATAGGCGTCGAGGATATAGACCCGCGAGGCGTTGCTGTCATAGCTCAGCCTGATGCCAAAACCTGCGGTCGCGCCGGAGTTCAGGAAGGCGTTCTCCTCGGCGATCGAGGTGATATAGGTGAAATAGCGGTCCCGCCCCTGGTTCCGCGCGGTGGCGGTGAGCGCGTCGATATAGTCCTGCACCGATGCATAAGGCGCGGGGCTGAGGCTGGCGGGCAGGGTCTCGGGGAAGAGATACCATTCGTCGAGCAGGTCGAATGCCCAGTTCTGCCGGCTTTGCAGCGAGCAGGTCGTTCCGGTCGGCGTCGGGGTGGATCCGCCACCGCCGGGCGGCAGGCTGACATTGTTGCTGCTGCTGCCGCCACCGCCGCAGGAAGCGAGCAACGCCGCCAGTGCCAATATCGAACCGGATTTCCGCAATGTCATGCTGCCCCCATTTGCCAGACTGATCCCAGGTTAATTCCGACAGGCTTAACCGGATATGATCGACCCTGATAGGCTTCGGGCCAATTGTCCACATAGAAAAAATCCGCCGGCATTGCTGCCGACGGATAGTTTTTTCCTCCCCAGGAAAACGGGTTGGATCGGGTGCCCCCAAAGGGGGTAGGGAGCACCCGACCTATCTGATATTATCCGAACTGGTTCATCGTGTTGTGCGCGCCACCGGCTTTCAGAGCGGCTTCACCAGCGAAATATTCCTTGTGATCATCGCCAATGTCACTGCCCGACATGTTCTGGTGCTTCACGCAAGCGATGCCTTCGCGGATTTCCTTGCGCTGCACGCCGAGGACGTAGCCCAGCATGCCGGCGTCGCCGAAATATTCCTTGGCCAGATTGTCGGTCGACAATGCGGCGGTGTGATAGGTTGGCAAAGTGATCAGGTGATGGAAGATGCCAGCGCGTTTCGAACCATCGGCCTGGAAGGTGCGGATGCGCTTGTCAGCCGCTTCGCCCAGTTCGGTGTCGTCATATTTCGCGTCCATCAGATCATCGCGATCATATTCGGAAACGTCGAGACCTTCTGCGGCCATCGCGTCATAGACCTGCTGACGGAAGTTCAGCGTCCAGTTGAACGATGGCGAGTTGTTGTAGACCAGCTTGGCGTTCGGAACGACTTCGCGGACCCGGTCCATCATGCCGGCAATCTGCTCGACGTGAGGCTTCTCGGTTTCGATCCAGAGCAGGTCAGCACCATTTTGCAGCGAAGTGATGCTGTCGAGAACGCAGCGGTCCTCGCCGGTGCCGGGACGGAACTGGAACAGGTTGGAAGGGAGGCGTTTCGGACGGAGCATCTTGCCATCGCGGTTGATGATGACATCGCCGTTCTTGGCAGTGGCCGGATCAATTTCTTCGCAATCGAGGAAGCTGTTATACTGGTCGCCGAGATCGCCGGGCTCGTTCGAAACCGCGATCTGTTTGGTCAGGCCAGCGCCGAGCGAGTCGGTGCGGGTGACGATGATGCCGTCGGTGACGCCCAGTTCGAGGAAGGCATAACGGCAGGCGCGGATCTTCGCGAGAAAATCCTCGTGCGGCACGGTAACCTTGCCGTCCTGGTGGCCACATTGCTTTTCGTCGGAAACCTGGTTTTCGATCTGCAGAGCGCAGGCACCCGCTTCGATCATCTTCTTGGCGAGCAGATAGGTCGCTTCGGCATTACCGAAACCGGCGTCGATATCGGCAATGATCGGAACGACATGGGTCTGGAAATTCTCGACCTTGTCCATCGCCGCTTTTTCTGCTGCCGTGTCACCAGCTTCGCGCGCCGCATCGATGTCGCGGAACAAAAGGTTCAGTTCACGGGAGTCTGCCTGACGCAGGAAAGTGTAAAGCTCTTCGATCAGTGCAGGGACCGAGGTCTTCTCGTGCATCGACTGGTCGGGCAGGGGGCCGAACTCGCTGCGCAATGCGGCAACCATCCAGCCGGACAGGTAGAGATAGCGGCGCTTCGTGTCGCCGAAATGTTTCTTGATCGAAATCATTTTCTGCTGTGCGATAAATCCGTGCCAGCAACCCAGCGACTGGGTATATTTGGAACTGTCGGCGTCATAGGCAGCCATATCCTCGCGCATGATCGCTGCGGTATATTTGGCGATGTCGAGGCCGGTCTTGAACCGGTTCTGCAACTGCATGCGGGCAACGGACTCGGCGTCGATGCCGCTCCATGTGCCATTCTGGCTGTTGATCAGGCTGTCTGCGGAACTCTTTAACTCTTGGTAGGACATGATGATTTTCCTTAAACTGGGGAGGCGGTTACTCGATATGCTGTAAAATTATTTTCAGCGTCTGAGAAAGTTATTGGCCGAGTTTAAGGGTTTGTTCCAGATAAATTTGTCAAATTATGAGTCGGTCTGTCTTGAAACGGCAACTGGATGCAGTAAAAGTGTAAATAAGCTTACACACTCTTGCGGCGCGCATCCGAAACAAAAGCGTGGGGTATTCGAGCTTCAGAAATAATGATGTCATCTTGGGGATATCGATGCGGACTCACATTTCGGCCGTCATGGGACGAATGGTCTGGTTTGTTTACCCAGATCAGTGGAATATAACATCTTCTGACCTGCGCGCTATCCTCATTGTTCCGATGTTTTTCCGGCATTCTTGCATCATGGCATTTGCCGCATCGCCTCATATTTCCTGTGGCGGGCCAGTCCTCATAACCAAAATACCCAATCCAGAAATCGAGCTTGGAGCGGGACGCCGATGAAGAGGATGGCAATATTGATCCCAAGCTAACCAGATGTACCGAAAGCAAGCTTTAAATATCTGATATAGATAACGAAGATGGTGGCAGGGATAGAACATCTTTGTCGTAACGAGATATCTTTCTCGGTACGACTATTGACGAATTTTGAACTACAATCTGCAAACTTTGCCCACAGGATTTTACCAAGTGGGCGCGCCTTTATATCTCACAGGGGCCAGATCAGGGGAATGATGGTTATTGAGGTGATAGCGATAACCAGCGTCAACGGCAGGCCATAGCGGGCGAAATCGAGGAAGCGATAGCCGCCTGCGCCATAGACCAGTGTATTGGTCTGATAGCCGATCGGCGTCAGGAAGCTGGCGCTTGCGGCAAACATGACCGCGATAACAAAGGGCCGTGGATCGACGCCAAGCGATAAGGCGAGCTGGATCGCGATCGGCGTGACAACGACGGCAACCGCGTTATTGGTGACCAGTTCGGTCAGCATCAGGCTGAGCAGATAGATGGCGGCGAGAGCATAGACCGGCGGGAAGCCGGACAGCCAGGGGGTTGCAGCTGCGACCATCATCTCGACCAGACCGGCATTTTCCAGCGCCGTGCCGATTGCCAGCATCGCCACGATCAGGCCGATGATCCGCCAGTCGACCGAGGCAAAAGCCTCGTCCGGTTCAATGCAGCGGGTGACCAGGACTGCGGCCATTCCGAGCACTGCCAGCCCGGCAATCGGCATGATATCGAGAGCGGCGGCAAGCACCACAGCGAGAATCACCGCAATTGCGATCGGCGCTTTGTGGCGCCGGTATCCGCGGGTTTTCGGTTCGCTGACATTCATCAGATTCTCGCCCTCGACCAACCGGCGGATGTTTGTTTTTGCGCCTTCCAGCAACAGGGTGTCGCCAACCTGTAATTTGGTGTTGTCATATTGCTCGGACAGGTTGCTGCCCCTGCGGTGCATGGCGATCGGATGAATGCCATAGCGTTGCGGCAGGGCCGCCTCTTTCAGGCTCTGGCCGATGAGATGGGCATCGGGGAGGAGCAATATCTCCGCCAGCATCGACCTGTGCGACGACATCGGCACAAACTGCTGCGAATCCTCGCTCTTGGTCAGCGGCAGCTTGCCGCGTTCGCGAATGGTCATCACGTCCGCTTCATTGGTATGCAAAACCAGAACATCACCCTTCCGAACCACATATTCCGACAGCGCTTTGCGGATCGGCACATCGTTGCGGACGACATCCACCAGCCGCCGCTCGCCATTGCGGAACAGGTCGATCTCGCTCGCTATCTGGCCGACATAGGGAGATGTGCCGCCGATGAAGATCGACATCGTATAGCGTTTGCTCTCATTCTCGTCGAGCAGCGAGGACATTGTGTCACGGTCCGGCAGAAAGCGGCGGGTCAGGGCGAGATAGGTCACGCCAACCAGCGCGATGACGATACCGGCCGGGGCGATCTCGAAAATCGAAAAGCCGGCCAGGCCGTTCTTCTGCGCGACACCGTCGACCAAGATATTGGTCGATGTGCCGATCAGGGTGCAGGTGCCGCCCAATATGGCGGCGAAGGATATCGGCATCAATATCTTGGACGGGCGCTCGCCCAGTTCCTTTGCCAGGGTTATTCCGATCGGGATCATCATCATCACCAGCGGCGTATTGTTGGTAAAGCCCGACAGAATCGCGATGGCGACCAGCAACAGTCCGGTTGCCAGCACCGGAGACGCCTTGGCCAGACCGGTGACCTTGAGCGCAAAGGCTTCCAGCGTACCGGTCCTGACCAGCGCCCCGGAGATGATGAACATCGCGGCGATCGTCAGAGGGGCTGGGTTGCTCATTGCGGCCAGAATATCGTCGGTCGAGATCAGCCCGAGAACCAGGAGCAGGCCGGCTGCGCCGATGGCGGTGACCTCCGGCGGACGGATTTCCGTCGCAAAAGCGATCAACAGCAAAAGCAGTATCAGGGCAACAAGTGCAGGGGAATAAGGCGCGAGAACAGCAAGCATCAACAGGTCCGATCAGAATAGCGCGCTGGATAGCGGAAATCCCAATAAATGCCTGTGCGAAACTGTGCTAGCCACAAACTGCACGGCCACACAAAATATTGTTTGGATAGCTGAAGATTTGGTTCATGGGCGTTTTCGTTTCGTGCCCGACAAGCGGATGATTCTGTCGATAGAAATCGGAAAAAACCATGGATCAGCAACTCCTGATAATTTGCGCTTTGACCTTCTCGATCCACCTGATCGGAGCGCTGGCCTATTCAGCCCGCATTGCCGGCGTGCGAACCGGGCGGATCGCGGTATCCTTTGCCCTCTTCAACATCCTGGTTCTGGTGTCGCGGCTGTCTAACAGCTTCCTCGGGCCATTTCTCGCCAAACGGATCGAAAACGGGCTGGCCGATGGCACGGGCGAAGGCTTGCTCGGCGACTTTCGGCTCGTCCTGCTTGCGGCAACGGCCGCCACCATTGTCGGCGCGCTGCTCATTCCGACGGTGCAACGCTGGTTCAGCAGCGCCATCTTGCAATTCCATGAGCATCGCTCAATGCCGCGGCTGATCTGGCACGCCCTGACCAAGGGCGGGATCGGCTATGTCGGAAGAACTGCAACCGCACCCAAGCGCGTACATATCAGCGACTTGCGCAAGCCGCGCGGCGTATCGATGGCGATCATCATATTGAATATTGTGGCGCAGGCGCTGCTTACGGTCGGCGTGGTCGGCTCTCTGTACGCCGGCTATCTCAATCCCGAATATCGGGTCACGGCATCGCAGCTATCCGCCGTGATCAACGGCTTTGCCACGATCCTGCTGTTTGTAGTCATCGACCCGCAACTCTCGGTAATGACCGACGACGTGGTCAGCGGACGCGTCAGCCAGCCGATGTTCCGGAGGACGATCACCTGGCTGTCGCTGAGCAGGGTAGGCGGGACATTGCTGGCCCAGGCGCTGCTTTTGCCGGCCGCATTGCTGGTGGCCTATATTGCCGGCGCAATCTGACGGTAAGCCAGCACGGCCATTCGCGGTTAGTCCTGCGCGAACTAACTCAGTGCCGGAATGATCCAGGCCATCGACATGACAATGACCGCCAGCAGCAAAGACGCCGCCAGCACGATCCTGACATTATGGGACGCACGGGGCTTGTTGCTCGCCTCGCGTTCGGTCACTTCGATCTGATCGCCATGCTTTTCCATATTTTGCTCCTTTGCCGTTCCCAAAATAGCGAAGGCGAGCATAACATAAATACAGGCTTTAGGGCAGATTTACGCTGTCCGGTACCGGAATGGCCAGTTGGTCACACCCCCGGCGATCAGGGCCCACCAGACAAATATGGGCTGAAAGGCAAGGCGTGGGCCGTGATAGAGCCAACTCGCCGTCTGGCCTCCGATCACGACATTGTTGATGGCATGGTTGATATTGGCGGGATAGACACAGACCGCATAGAGGGCGAGGCCGAGCCCTGCCGCATAGCGTGCTTTTGGAACCAGGCCGGGCGGGACCAGCAGTCCGACTGCTCCGGCGATCTCGGCTATTCCGGTGAACAGGATGATCTGTTCGGCAAAGGGTACCCAGTCGGGGGTGATCGCCAGAAACCCGTCCGGGGAGCGAATGTGGGCGATCCCGGCAACCAGATAGAAAAGGGCCAGCAGCCAGCGGAAAAACCGTCTGGCGAGACTTTCCTTGTGTTGGGCGCGTTGCACTAGCGACGTCCCATACGGGCGACAACAGTGACAAAAAATGCGGTGGACCAGCCTAGCAGGATGAATCCGTTCAGGCCCTCGATCGCGGCAATCATCTGCCATTTGGTGTCCAGGGCATCGCTGTTATAGCCGGTGGTGGAATAGGTGATCGTGGAAAAATAGATCGCTTGCTCGAAAGTGGCAATGGCATCGACCAGCCGGTAAACGATCGCATAGGCCCAGATCTCTATGCCATGGAGCACGAACAGGCCGAATACCAGCGCGAGCGTGACGATGATCCCGTGCGGGGACATTGGGTGAATATGCTCCGCCGCCTCCTCGCGGGCCTCGATCCGCAGAAAACGGCCGAGACCGAAGATGCCAACGCCGTGAATGAGGACGGTCAGAAGGACCATGAAACCACCGACGGCCAGCTCTGCGAACATCGCGGTTCAGCCGCCCCAGGGCGGGGGCGGGACAGCGACCGGCTTGGACAGGTCGAATTCGACGCGGAAATGCCGGCCATCGGCGGTTTCCGGCCGGCGCAGTTCATAGGCAAACCGGGCGTCGCCCTGGCCGGGTTCGCTGACTTCCATCGCCCAGACATTGGTCACCGACTGGTCGAGACCACTGGCCTTGAAGGAGGCGATGGATTCAGCGTCCACTGGAAATTCCTGTCGATCCGCAGTCCCTTCCTCAGCCGTGTCGCCGCCATAATTTGTGACGCTGTCCAGACTTCCATCCTCGTGGCGATGCCGGTGCTTCAGCCGTAGGCCGTCATCGGTGCGGGAGATGATCCAGGTTCGTGACCGGTTCCACGTGTCAGGTCCTTCCGCGATATGGAAAGGGATCTGGATTTCGTTCAGATCGCAAGAGGCCGCGTGCATGATCATTGGCTTTCCCGCCATATCGGCATCTGCTTGCTGTTCAGATGCCAATGTCCCGGCATAGGCTTTGCCGCAGAGCAGACTCAGCCGCTCGAAAAACAGGTCCTGCGGTGATGGCTCCGGTGCTGGAGCGGAGGGTGAATCACACGCTGCGAGCGGGATACAGAGAAGAAGCGCGGCTGCGCAGGTGAGTTTTGCTTGTTTCATCGGCACTATTGCTACACAATTTCCTCGAGCCTTGAAACCGCTGAAATTCAACTGTTTGCTTATTAACAAATAGGCTGCTATAGACGCTACAGCTAATAAATCGCGTTACGAAGAAATCTAGGTTTCGCAACCCCAACGGTCGCATACTCTTTTTCCCATTTCTCGAAGTTGGCCAATCCCGTCCGGTTCTGCATTTTGCATAATCGGGCATAATTAAGTTATGAATAGGAATAAGACTATGCCTACAGGCACCGTAAAATTTTTCAACACCGACAAGGGCTATGGTTTCATCGCTCCTGAAGATGGTGGCGATGACAGCTTCGTGCACATCACAGCAGTTCAGGCTGCCGGAATGCAGTCGCTCGAAAAAGAACAGCGTTTGACATATGATGTCGAAACCGGAAATAACGGCAAGAAAGCCGCTGTAAACTTGCAGCAGGCTTAAGCCTTACACCGAATACGAAAGAGGGCGGGAGTGCATGGCACTGCCGCCCTTTTTTTGTCTTGAATCTGGTCGGAACCTATCCCCAGTCGAAGGACAGGCTGCCGCGATTGTACAGTTCGGCGAGTAGCTCGACCACAGCGTCCGACTTTCGCCATTCGGGATTGATAACAAATTGCTCCTGAGCGCACAGCATCTCGGCCAGCAACGCTGTTTCACCGGCGCAGGGAAAGCATTCCCCATCGATAAATAGCAGCAGCTTGCCTTCGTCCTCACGAACGAATGAAAAGCGGCTGGCGGGATTACGGAACAGCGGATGATCCTCCGTCAGCAAACCGCGCAGATGGTCGGTCTCGATCGCTTCCTCGGGGCGCCAGTCGGTTTCCGGATATCTCGGCGTGCTGCTATATTCCCCGAACCAGCGCGCAAAGGCCGCGCGATCCGCCAGTTTCTCTGTGATCATGGCATGCAGCCGGTCGATCGCGGCGGCGGGGATCTCCCCGGGATTGTCCTGGACCGATAGATCGGGATCGCCATAGCGGTCATCATCGGTCATTTGCGGCAACAAGTCGTCGCACCAGCTGCCGATCAGTTCCTTGCGCGACGGCGAGCGAAAACCGATACTGTATGTCATGCAATCCCCACCTTTTGCGATGCCATTATGAGCGATGCCCGGCGGTACATAGAGCATGTCACCCGGGTTCAGAGTCCATTCCTCCTCGACGTCAAAACCGGCGAGCAGCAGCAGGTCTTCATGCGAACGCAGGGCTGTCCGGTCATCGCACATGCCGCCAATCTGCCACCGGCGCTGGCCGAGACCCTGGACGAGAAACACATCATAATGATCGAAATGCGGCCCAACTCCGCCCCCGTCGCTGGCAAAGCTGACCATGACATCGTCGATCCGCCAGTTGGGAATGAAGCGAAAAGGTGGGATCAGCGCGGCAACTTCGGTAACATGATGATCAACCGCTTGCACCAAAAGGGTCCAAGGCGATTTGCCGAGTTCTCCAAAGCGCGTTTCGGGCAGGGGGCCGTGCTCGGCATTCCAGTCGTCGCTCGATTGGGTAATCAGGCGCGATTCCACATGGTCCTCGCAGGCAAGGCCGGCCAATTCATCCGGAGACAGCGGGTTTTGCCACGACTGCCACGGATTTCGGATCAGCAGTGGGCGTTTCTGCCAGTAATCGCGCAGGAAAGCGGCGGTATCGAAATTGTTCAATTGCATCGGCATGCGCTACACAATTTCGAGCCGGACCGGTAGTGATACCGGCAATCAACATCGGGCAGGCGCCATTACTTTGTTGGCGCCGCTGTTGTAACGTTGCCCATTCCGCTCGTCGCTGCCAAAGGGGAGGCATGGCAAAGCTGATCCTCTTCAACAAACCCTTTGGCGTTTTACCGCAATTCACCGATCGCGGCAGCGAGACCAAACGTCCGACGTTGTCGCATTTCATCGACGTTCCCGGCGTCTATCCAGCTGGCAGGCTCGACCGGGATAGCGAGGGACTGATGATGCTGACAGATGATGGCAAATTGCAGGCGCGGATATCGGACCCGAAATATAAGATGCCGAAAACCTATCTTGTCCAGGTTGAGGGAGAGGCCATGGAAGAGAGCCTCGATCAGTTGCGGACCGGTGTCGAACTGAAGGACGGTCTGACCAGGCCTGCGGAAGTCGAACGGATTGCAGACCCGGACCTCTGGCCCCGCGATCCCCCGATCCGGGTGCGGAAAAGCGTTCCCGATTGCTGGCTCAAACTCACCATAAGCGAAGGCCGGAACCGGCAGGTGCGCCGGATGACGGCTGCTGTCGGCCACCCCACGCTGCGGCTGGTGCGCTGGAGTATCGGAGAATGGACGCTAGAGGGATTGCAGCCTGGCGAGTGGCGGTCCGGCGAATAGGCCATTTGCGCTTGCCTGCTTTTTCGATAGAATAGCCTATCGGGAGAGGGACAAAATAATGAAAAAAATGATCCGGATCATTCTGCTGTTGCTGGTCGTGCTGGGTGCGGCCTTCTTCATTTTCCGGACGCCGGACACCGACCGCACCGAGATGATCGCCAAATATGGCAACGAAGCCTCGCGTTTTGTTGAAGATGGCCAGGGCGCAAAAATCCACTATCGCGATGAAGGCAACAAGGATGGTCCCGCGCTGCTGCTGATCCACGGGTCTAACAGCCTGCTCCAGACATGGGAGCCGATGGTGGCTCTGCTGGGAGACAAATATCGCCTCATTTCGCTGGATCTATACGGCCATGGCCTGACCGGCCCTCATCCGGCCGGTGCCTATGATGCGGACACCAATATCGCGGCGGCGGTGCGGGTGCTTGATACTGTCGGTGTCGACCATGCCTATTGGATAGGCAACAGCATGGGTGGCTGGCTGACCTGGCGTGCCGGTCTGTCGGTGCCGGAGCGTATCTCGGGGCTGGTTCTGATTGATGCCTCAGGCGCGCAGGTCGCGGAAAAGATCAAACCCTATCTCGGTGCGAGACTGGCCCGGTCATCCATCGGGCAAATCTTGCTGCCGGAAATTACGCCGCGCTTTCTGGTCAAATCGTCACTGGAGGAAAATTTTGCCCAGCCAGAGCGACTGACGGAAGAACAGGTAGACCGCTATTGGGAATTGCTTCGCTTTCCCGGCAATCGCAAAGCGGCAGTGGACCGGGGCAAGACCCCGCGCCAGCCTGAAAAATGGGACGAGGTCGGTACTCTGGAAATGCCTGTGTTGTTGCTCTGGGGAGAACAGGACCGGGTCATTCCCGTGTCTCATGCCCGTGCATTTGAAGCCGCTATCCCGGACAGCAAGCTGATTATCTATGCCGATGCCGGCCATCTGCCTATGGAAGAAACGCCGGAGCAGGTGGCAAAGGATATTGATGTCTGGATACAGGGCCTGGCCGGAGCGGCGGCTGGACCGGAATAACATCAAGACCGTGTCGGAATTGGGCTAAAGGCCGACGTCGGGCAGGCTCCAGTCGATCGGCGCCATTCCGTTTTGTTCCAGAAACGCATTGGTCTTGCTGAAATGCTTGCAACCGAAGAACCCGTTATAAGCGGACAGCGGCGAGGGGTGGGGCGCTTTCAACACCAGATGGTGGCCGCCCTGTTCAACGCTCTGTACGAAGGAGGCCTTTTTCTGGGCATAGCTTCCCCATAGCAGAAACACGACCGGTTCCGGCT
Source organism: Sphingorhabdus sp. YGSMI21 (assembly GCF_002776575.1). Lineage (GTDB taxonomy): Bacteria > Pseudomonadota > Alphaproteobacteria > Sphingomonadales > Sphingomonadaceae > Parasphingorhabdus. The sequence goes on from NZ_CP022548.1 coordinate 2,823,856, forward strand.
TTGCCGCGATCAGGCGGATGATGGCATCTGTAAATTTCTCCCAACCCTTGCCGCGATGGGACGCGGCATTGGCCATTTCAACCGTCAGGACGCTGTTGAGCAGCAGGACGCCCTGCTTGGCCCAATGTTCGAGAAAACCATGGGCTGGACGGGGCAGGCCGAGATCGCTTTCCAGTTCCTTGTAGATATTGACCAGCGATGGCGGCGGGCGAACACCCGGTTGTACGCTGAAGCACAAGCCGTGCGCCTGTCCCGGACCATGGTAGGGATCCTGGCCCAATATCACGACCCGGACCTTGTCGAGCGGGGTGAGGTCAAGGGCGCGAAAATATTCCTCGCCTTTCGGGTAAATCTGTTTGCCGGCCGCTTTTTCCTGCAGCAAAAATTCCCGTAAACCGGCCATATATTCACTGGTGAATTCTTTGGCGAGCGGCTCTTTCCAGCTATCGTTCAATTGGACACGGTCATTCATATCCGGTTGATAGCAAGCCCGAATTGATAGGCAAGGCATGATCGACCCGGCTTGCCAGTTTCGCTTGGGGAGATTACCGTCACCTTTCAGACGCCACCAGAAGGCGCGAGCGCAAAAGGAACAAGTTCTTCCCATGACCGACAGCAATATTCCCGTCATTTCCGCAACCGGCCTTTTCACGCCGGAGAACAGCATAAGCAACGAGGAACTGGTGGCCAGTTTCAATGCCTATGTTGATCTGACAAACCGTCAAAATGCCGACGCTATCGCAGCAGGGGATGCTGAAGAACTGCAGCACAGCTCGGTTGAATTCATCGAGAAGGCATCGGGGATCAAGTCGCGTTTTGTGCTGTCCAAGGACCCTATTCTTGATCCCGAAGTCATGTGCCCCCGCTTGCCGGAGAGACCCGACAGCGAAATATCCATCTTGGCCGAAATAGGTGTCAAAGCCGCGCTGCAGGCGCTGCAACGGGCAGGGCGCAAACCGGAGGATGTCGATGCGGTGCTATGCGCATGTTCGAACCTTCAGCGCGCCTACCCGGCCATTGCTGTCGAAATTCAGGATGCTCTCGGCATGGAAGACGGTTTCGGTTTCGATATGAATGTCGCCTGTTCCTCCGCGACCTTCGGCATCCAGACCGCAGCAGACTATATCCGCTCGGGCAGCGCCAGATCGGTGCTGGTTATCAATCCGGAGATTTGCTCCGGCCATCTCAACTGGCGCGACCGCGACAGCCATTTTATCTTCGGTGACGTGGCGACGGCGATCCTTGTCGAGGCCAAGGATATTGCGCCGGCCCAGCATTGGGAAATCGTCGGAACAAAGCTCAAGACGCAGTTTTCGAACAATATCCGCAACAACTTTGGTTTCCTTAACCGTACCCATCCGGAAACCCGCGACAACAAGGATAAGCTGTTCGTTCAGGAGGGGCGAAAGGTTTTCAAGGAAGTGGTGCCCATGGTAGCCAACATGATCAACGAACAGACCGATCGGCTCGGCATCGAGGCCGGAGCATTGCGCCGTCTCTGGCTGCATCAGGCAAATGCCGGGATGAACCGGCTGATTGCCCAGCGGGTGCTGGGGCATGAAGCGAGCGATGACGAAAGCCCGACCGTCCTCGACACATATGCGAATACGTCCTCGGCCGGTTCGATCATCGCCTTTCACAAGCATAGCGCCGATCTGGTTGAAGGAGACATCGGCCTGATCTGTTCTTTCGGGGCGGGTTATTCGGCCGGAACGGTTTTCGTACGCAAGGTTGCGTGATCAGGGAGAATTGAGATGACAATGACAGGCCAGTGCCTATGCGGCGCGGTGAGCTACACGATCGAGGGCGATCTGCAGATGTGCGGCGTCTGTCATTGTAAGAACTGCCAGCGACAGGCAGGCAGTTCCTATTCGGTTCTCTTTGCGGTCGCGGACGAGCAGATCGTGATCGAGGGTGTTCTCACGACCTATGATGATCATGCCGACAGCGGAAATGTGGTCCATCGCCATTTCTGCGGCATCTGCGGGTCACCGGTAAAAACCTCGCTGCCGACCCAGCCTGGGGTAACCTTCATCAAGGCAGGAACGCTGGATGATACCAGCGTGCTGCATCCGCAAATCCATTTCTGGACCGGTAGCAAACAGCCCTGGGTCGAGATTGATTCCGATGTCCCGCAGATAGAGGGAAATCCGGGGTGACTATGCGCAGGGCAATGATGGTAACGACCCTCGTCCTGGTGATGCTGTCCGGATGTGCTGCACCGGTCGAAAAACCCCAACCGGATGAAACCGAAGAAGCGGCACCGGTTGTTGCAATAGTCCTACAGCCAGACGGGATTGCCTCGGGAGAAGGGGAGCGTTTCTCTTACGGTACCGACAAAAGCACTGTTATCGCGAAGCTGGAAGAATATGGTCCGGTCCATCAGAACAGCAATGAAGAGTGCGGCGCCGGGCCGATGGAATTCGCTTCCTCCGCCGCAACCGGTCTGACGACCAATTTTCAGGATGAGAAGCTCGTCGGCTGGTATTTTGACGGTGATGCAAAGTCGGCAATGACAGATCGGAATATCAGCGTGGGATCTACCCGAGCCGAACTGGAAGCGGCTATGCCAATCGAGATGCAACCGGACAGCACGCTCGGTATCGAATTTTTCTCCGGCTCTGGCGAAGATGGATTTATCGGCGGTTTTCTTTCGGACAACGGCGCGACTCCGACCGTCGATAGTCTCTATTCAGGCACCAACTGCTTTTTCCGCTGACCGGTGGTGCAGCATTTTCGGAGGACGATATGATCAGTTTACGGGCGCGCCTGCTATTTGCCATTGTCCGGCTTTCGCGGTTGAAGAATTATTTGCTGAAACCCGGCCGGGCCGAAAAATATATCGCCCGGGATCATGCCCGGGGGCCCGCGTCGCCGGTGCGCTGGCTGCGCAAACATTGTGATATCGAAAAGAGCGAGATTGACGGCCAGCCGCTCTATCGGCTCCGCCCGAAAGAGAACGGGACGTTTCTGCACATCTTCTATCTTCATGGCGGCGGCTATGCCTTCAACATTGTCTCGCTACACTGGCATTTTATCAAGAAACTGATCCGCAAAACCGGCGCGAGCGTCACCGTGCCCATCTATCCCTTGTCCCCCGAAAATAAATGGGACCGCAGCTATGCAATGGTGATGGAGGCATTCCGGCAAGCTGTTTCGCGCCATGGTGCAGAGAATATCGTGGTGATGGGTGATAGCGCGGGCGGCGGATTCTCTCTTGGCCTGTCCCAGATGCTGCGGGACGAGGGCAAGGCGTTGCCGGCCAAGCTGGTGCTGCTCAGCCCCTATCTGGATCAAACTGCTGCCGACGCGACACAGGCGGAGCTGGAAAAGACCGACGTGCTGATCTCGGTCGAGGGAATTCGCCGCCTCGGGTCCTGGTGGATGCGCGAAGGCGAGGACCCTGCCATGTTCCCGGCCAGCCCGTTATTTGCGCCGCTGGATCGATTGCCACCGATGCTGGTGTTTGCCGGAACAGACGAGGTGTTGCTGGCGGACTCCCTTCGTCTGAAACAGAAGGGCGACGAGTGCGGGGCCAATATCGAGCTGAAACTCTACGACCGGATGCAGCATGTCTGGATGCTGCTTCCCATTCCCGAGGCCAAAAAGGCATTGAACGAAATTACCGGATTTCTGCTCGCTTCGAAAAGCTGAAGTCAGGCTTTCAGGGCCCGGCCCCGTTCAATCACCGCCAGCCGGCGTTGCTCGACATCTTCCGCCGTCACATTGCCGTTCCAGGCGTCGGTGGTCTGTTTCTCCAGCGCCAGCGCGTCTCTGAAATTTCGGTCATAGCCGTCGAAGATCAGCTTCTTGTACGCTTTGAGAAATTGTGGATCGATACTGGCCATATCCGCTGCCAGGGCGCGCGCTTTGGGCATCAGCTCATCCGGTGCGTAGACATGGTTGACCAGACCCCAGTCGCACGCCGTCTGGGCATCGAGAAACTGGCCTGTAAAGCTCAGTTCGCAGGCTCGGGAGAGGCCGATGAAGCGAGACAGTTTCTGGGACAGGCCCCAGCCGGGTATGATCCCGACGCGCGCGTGGGTGTCGGCAAAACGGGCGTTGGTCGAGGCGATACGGATATCGCAGGCGAGGGCCAGTTCGAAACCGCCGGTGATCGCGACGCCATTGATTGCACAAATGACGGGAACGTTTAGCGACTGCAGCGCCCGGCACGGGTTGCGCGCTGGATTCTGGTCGGTGGCCGCACCGAGGCCCTGTTCGCCCAGTTCCTTGAGATCAAGACCGGCGGTGAAGGCCCGCTCGCCCGCACCGGTCACGATAACAGCCCGAATATCTTCATCCCGGGAAATATTCTGGCAAGCGTCAAACAATTCTGTGCGCAATGCATGGGACAGGGCGTTCATCGCCTCCGGGCGGTTGAGCGTGATGGTTGCAATTCCGTCGGCCTTTTCCAGCAATATCAGGGCCATCAGTCGCTCTCTCCCGCTTCATATTTTTCCGCTATCTGTGCGCCCAGCGCTGCCGTCATGGCAAAACATTGCTCCGGATCGCTCTGCCGCAACAGTGCAATTTGCTGTTCCATTCCTTCGGCGATCAGCAGTTCCGGAACCTTGTTGGCGACGGCGTCGAGTATCTGGCGGGCACATTCATCAGGCTCCATACCATTGTCGATCGCAGCATCGGATTTCCCGCGGCGTTCTCCCTCTTTGGTGAGCGCGTTGCGCGAGACGTTGGTGCGGATTGATCCCGGCAGGATGTTGGTCACATGGATATTGTGGAGTTTCTCGGTCTCGGCGCGCAGGGCATCCATATAGCCGATCAGCCCGTGTTTGGCGGCGCAATAGGCGGTACGGAGTGGGACACCGACACGACCCGCCACGGAGCTGATCCCGACAATATGTCCGCCACCGGCTTCTATCATGTGCGGCAGCAGCAGCTGGGTCAGCCAGATCGGGGCGAGCAAATCGACATTGATGATTTTGTGATGAACATCGGGATGGGTGTCGAGCGCCAGACTGCGCTGGCTGATGCCCGCATTGTTGACCAGAATGTCGACCTTGCCCTTCCAGGCGCGCGCTTCCTCGACCTTTGCGGGCAGGGCGTCATAGTCGGTGGTTTCGAAGGGCAAGATCAAAGTCTCGGCCTTGATGCCGGCAGCGACTTGATCGAGCGCTTCGGTGCGGCGGCCCGACAAGATGATATGCGCGCCCTCATTGGCAAAGGCCTTGGCCAGCGCCTCGCCAATCCCGGAGGATGCTCCGGTGATCCAGACAATTTTACCCTCGAATGTCATAAGTCCGCTCCTGTTTCTGCCGCTTTGCATTTTTTCCAGCCGACATAGCAGAGCGCCAGCATGATCACATTGCCCACCGCGTCAAGCAGCCCGATGCTGGTGAACACCGGATCGTGGAAGGTGAAATAATAGTTGAACCCGAAAAAGGGCAGCAGCGCGATGCCGTAGACCAGGAAGGTCAGCGACGAGAAGCGCGAAAAGGCGGCGAAGAGACCTGACAGCAGGGCCTGCGCGCCGAAACAGGCGACGGCAAACGGCAAGATGCGTCCGCCTTCGCGATATTCGGGCAGAAAGGTTGTATCGATCACATGCTGGGGGAAGAAGGCCGCCCAACCGCCGAGAATGAAAAACACCAGCGCGATGAAAAACTGAATGCGCTTCGGTGTCATGCTCACTCTGCCGGTTAAGCGCTTTTGCCAGTCTTTGGCGCATCATCGCCGAGGTCTTCGAACCAGGCTTCGACTTCGCCGTTCAGCTTGATCAGCAGCGGATTGCCCTTGCGATCCATTGTTTTGCCCGCCTGGACCTTGACCCAGCCTTCGGAAACGCAATATTCCTCAATATTATGTTTGCGGTCGCCGCGAAAATTGATCCCGATGCCGCGGGATAGCAATTCGCCACCATAATGCGGGCTGCGCGGATTGATGGCGAGGCGGTCGGGCGGCGTGTCCGGTCCAGCTGCTGCGTTATCGGCCTGATCGGGTTTTTGTTCGTCGGTCATGATAAATACTCGTTCTCTGAAGTTGAGTGCGCTTTGCCATAACCTTCGCGAAAATCAAACAGCTGTTGTCCAATGAGATATCCGAAGGCAGGCTTCAGCTGAAGATGTCTCCGACATTCTCGGTCATCTTGGGATCGCGGCCATATTTATTGTCACCCTTTTTGCCGCCGAAGCACATGAAAATCAAAATCGCGAGGCCGGGCAGGGTAAAAATGACGGTCCCGATGTACAGAAGGATGCCAACGAATCCCGGGACGCCTTGATCGTGGAAACGCCGTGTTACGAGCGCTGCGTTCGGGATCAGCATCGCCAGCCAGAATAAGCCCCATATTGCCATGAATATCATGACTATTATGACATTAATTGGAGGAACTTGTCGAGATTCAGGATCTAGGGTGATTCCGGTTGCTGCCGCGAACATCGTTTGTCCAAGCAGAAAAAAGATGGCAAAAAACGCAATATGGATCAGGAACTGGAACAGAAAAAACATCCAGAATTCCCTGCGCCGGGAGCGGCCGCTAAAATCTGCATAGCGCCTGAGTGGAAGCAGCATCCATTTCACGTTTTTTTCTCTTTCTCCAGATTCGCAATGGCGACGATAGGTTTATGTTCCGCATAATCAAGCAAACCGGCTGCAAAGCCGCGAGGTCTTGATCGCTGGCTGTTTGCCATGGGTACACTTACGGCTGACCGACCGTTTTAAGACCTTTATGTTCGTGGGTAAATTTGCTGGGTTTCTGGCTCGCTCATATTACAATATATTGAGATGTAAATTATTTAAATCCAACGAGCCTTGCCAATAAAAATTCGTGAAGTTATCATTCAATTGAATTTTAAGGAGTTGTGCCAGGATGCGTGGTTATTTATTGTTATCTTCGACCTTTTTACTTGTCGGTTGTGGTGGAGGAAGCAGTTCTACAAGTCCGGTGCAGTTACCTTCTACTATGAACGCTCCCCCGCAAATATCGGCGATCGGCTCAGCAGTGATCACTGAAAATCAGACAGCCGTGCTGACCGTGCAAGCGAGCGATAGCGACGGCGATCAGTTGAATTTTTCTCTTTCCGGAACCGATGCGGACGAATTTATCATCAACTCTTCCGGAGCGTTGTCCTTCCGTTCAGCACCGAATTTCGAATTGCCGACCGATTCCGACGGCAATAATATCTACAATATTACCGTTACTGTTAGCGATGCCACCGCCAATGTATCTGCAAATATTGGCGTCACGGTGCAGAATGATAAGGAAAATATCGCCGTAAGACGAATCGCAACGGGATTATCCGACATCACTGCTTTGGTCAGCATCCCGGGAGACGATGATATTTTTGTAACGGAAAAACGAGGCGTCATCTCGAAGCTTGATCCTGTAACCCGATCAATAACGGAAGACAGAGTCCTGGCGAACGTCAATACCGATGGCGAGGCCGGACTGTTGGGACTCGCGGTTGAAAATCAGTTCGCGACGAGCAATGCCTATTGGGCGTTCGTCGTTGCAAAGAACACCGGCACTTTTGCCACGATCGGCAGCAATATCACGATCCGCCGGATGGTTAGAACAAGTCTCGAGGGTTTGCGAGGGACGGGCACTCGACTGGTGATCGATCATCCTGGCGACATAAATTACGGGGGCGGCATCGCGTTTGACGCCAACGGATTGCTATTTCTCGCGATCGGAGACGCCGGCAACTCCGCCAATGCGCAAGATACCAATTCTCAACTGGGGAAAATATTGCGTTTGCGTATAAACCCCGATCCATTCGCTGGTGCTTCACCGACCTATTTCTTGGCACCTGCTGACAATCCGTTTGTGGCGGGCGCTGGCGACAGATTTGTCTTCGGGCTTGGCGTGCAGAACCCCAGAGGCATGGAAATTCGCAATGCCAGTGTCACCTTTGGTGACAGCGGGCAGGGTGGCTTGGAAGAAGTCAGCGCATTCCGTTTTGCCGAACCGGGCGCAAACTTCGGCTGGCCCTTTTTCGAAGGCACAACATCGTTGCAAGCCGGAAACCCGGATCTTCTGAAAAATCCGTTTGCCGAATATGCATTCGGGACTGGTGATCGGCAGGGACGATCGGTGCTTGGTGGAATCTACTATCAGGGTGCCATCGCCAATCTCAGCGAAAAATATATTTTTGCCGATCAAGACACAGGCAATATATGGGCAATTCCGCGACAGGCCATTGAGGCCAGCGAAACTGTCCAGTCTCGGAATTTTGAACTCCTGAACGCCGATTTTGAGCCAGATGTAGGCGCTATCGACGGTCTGGTTGCGATAGGCCGCAATTCAAATGGCGTGATGTTCCTGGCGGATCGGGATGGCGAGATCTTTATCGTGGAACCGATAGCACCCTGATCCGCGCAGGATTACGCGGCCGCAGCTGCCTGGCGTGATGCCTTCTTGCGATCGTTCGGGTCGAGATAGCGTTTGCGCAGACGGATATTCTTCGGCGTGACCTCCACCAGTTCGTCATCGTCGATATAGGCGATCGCCTGTTCCAGCGTCATGACCTTAGGTGTGGTCAGCCGGATGGCGTCTTCCTTGCCGGAAACGCGGAAGTTGGTCAGCGCCTTTGACTTCATCGGATTGACGTCGAGATCGCCTGGTTTGGCATTCTCGCCGATGATCATGCCTTCATAGACCGGAGTCTGTGCACCGATAAACAATATGCCGCGTTCTTCGAGCATGTTCAGCGCATAAGCTGCGGTGTTGCCGGTACCGTTGGAGACCAGAACACCAACCGGACGGCCTTCAATCACACCTTTGTAATCGTCATATTTTTCAAACAGGCGGTTCATCAGGCCGGTGCCGCGCGTGTCGGACAGGAACTCGCCATGATAGCCGATCAGTCCACGGGAAGGAGCGGAGAAGGTGAGGCGCGTCTTGCCGGCACCCGAGGGACGCTGCTCTGTCAGCTCTGCCTTGCGACGCTGCATCTTGGACACAACGGTGCTGGCATATTCGTCATCGACGTCGATGACGACGGTCTCATAAGGTTCCTGACGCTTGCCATTTTCCTCGCGGTAGAGAACCCGGGGACGGGAAATGCCAAGTTCGAAGCCTTCGCGACGCATCGTTTCGATCAGGACGCCGAGCTGCAATTCGCCACGGCCAGCGACTTCAAAGCTGTCCTTGTCGTCGCTTTCGGTAACCTTGATGGCGACGTTCGATTCGGCTTCGCGTGCCAGACGATCGCGGATCACACGGCTGGTGACCTTGTCACCTTCGCGGCCGGCAACCGGGCTGTCGTTCACCGCAAAGCGCATCGAAAGCGTCGGTGGGTCAATCGGCTGGGCAGCGATCGGTTCCTTGACCGATACATCGCAGATTGTGTTGGAAACGGTCGCCTTGGTCAGGCCGGCGAGAGAGATGATATCGCCCGCCTTGGCGCTTTCCACAGGGACCCGCTCGAGACCGTTGAAGGCCATGATCTTGGTGGCGCGGCCGGCCTCGACAATATTGCCATCCATGTCGATGGCATGGATCGGCATGTTGATGTCGATTTTTCCGCTTTCGACCTTGCCGGTGAGAATCCGGCCGACGAAATTGTCGCGGTCGAGCAGAGTGACCAGAAATTTGAATTCGGCGTCGGGATCGACGTCGGGCTCCGGAACATGTTCGATGATCTTGTCAAACAGCGGCGACAGGTCGCCTTCGCGTACCTCGGGAGTATCGCCGGCATAGCCGTTACGACCGCTGGCGAAGAGCGCCGGGAAATCGAGTTGTTCGTCATTGGCATCGAGATTGACGAAAAGGTCGAAGACTTCGTCGAGAACCTCTTCCGCACGCCCATCGGGACGGTCGATCTTGTTGACGACAACGATTGGCTTCAGACCAAGAGCGAGAGCCTTGCCGGTCACGAATTTGGTTTGTGGCATGGCGCCTTCAGCGCTGTCGACAAGCAGGATAACACCGTCGACCATCGACAGGATACGTTCTACTTCGCCGCCAAAGTCGGCGTGGCCCGGCGTATCGACGATATTGATCCGCGTGCCCTTCCACTCGACACTGGTGCATTTTGCGAGAATCGTGATGCCGCGTTCTTTTTCCAGGTCGTTCGAATCCATGGCCCGTTCCTCGACACGTTCGTTGTCGCGGAATGTTCCGGATTGGCGGAAAAGCTGGTCAACCAGAGTTGTTTTGCCGTGATCAACGTGCGCAATGATTGCGATATTGCGAAGGGACATATTAGATTCTACCGTAAGAGAGGATAGGGCGGCCATAGGCAAAGCCCCAATATTGCCGCGCCCTTAGCCTGTTTGGTGCTGCGCCGCAACATTAGAAAGCTTGCCAAATCATTCGACGCCATCCATTTGGCGGTTTCACCATGCAAACCCTTCGCCTGATCCTCAATGACAAATTCATCTGGCTGCTTAGCGGAGCGGTGCTTTTGGCGACGCTGCTGCCAGTGCAGGGGGTAGCCAAAGATATTGCCGGCATTTTGTTCAACGCCGGGATTTTTGCTGTTTTCCTGCTGCACGGAATTCGTCTCGAACGTCATGAAGTGAAGGCAGGTCTGCGCAATATCCGGTTGCAGGGAACGATATTCTTCTGGGTCTTCGGCGTAATGCTGGCCATCGGCCTGTCGCTTTCGAAACTGGTGGATCAGGTCCTGCCCGCCGATGTCGCGCTAGGCTTTCTGTTTCTGGGCGTCTTGCCGTCCACGGTGCAATCAGCGACAAGCTATTGCGCGATTGCAAACGGCAATGTCGCCGCCTCGGTTGTGGCCAGTGCCGTCATAAATCTCGTTGGTGTATTCCTGTCGCCGCTCCTCTTTGCCCTGCTGGCCAGTGCGGCAGGGGTCGAGATTACGTCAGATACGGTCATCAAGCTTGCCGCCATATTGGTGCTGCCGTTCGTTCTCGGGCAGACTTTTCAAAAATGGTTGCGACCCGTTGTGATGCAGCACAAGGATCTGACGGGCTGGATCGACCGGGGCGCGATCGCACTTGCGGTCTATGTCTCCTTTTCCGCCGCGATAATTGCCGGCATGTGGAGCCGGGTGAGCGGCCTGGAATTTATCTGGCTGGCGGTTGCGCTGCTGTTCTGGCTGGGACTGGCCTTTGGTGGCACATGGCTGCTGGGCGGTATGATGGGGTTCGCACGCGGAGACCGCAAAACCCTGCTATTCTCCGGCGCCCAAAAGAGCGTTGCTATTGGCGCTCCGCTGGCGGCGATCATTTTTGCCCCCGAGCGGGCCGGCCTCGTGATCCTGCCGCTGATTTTCTATCATCTCGCGCAATTGTTCCTGTCCGCGCCAGTGGCCGTGCGATTGGCGGGGGATGAGGATTAACGAATCATCGCCCGTTTGTCCCGAGCCTGTCGAAGGACCGCGCGCGGCGCTAGAGGCAGTTCGACAAGCTCAGTGCGAACGGGAAAATCTAAAGTTCTCTTAGTGCTCTGGCCGGTTTGGCAGACAATACCGGAATGGACCCCAGCAATCCGATACCCAGAGTAGCCACCGCGCCGATGGCCAGCGTCAGCAGGACAATTCCCCAATCGGGTTGCCAGGTGAACTCGAAAATCTGCGTGATCACGAACCAGCCGGCAAACAGGCCGAGGCCCAATGCCACTGCGGACAGAAGAAATGCCAGCAGCGCATATTCAATGGCCTGAACCGACAATATCTGTGCGCGGGTGGCGCCGAGCAGTTTCAGGATCACGCTGTCATAAACCCGGGCCTGACGCGATGCTGCAATGGCGCCGATCAGCACCGCAATGCCGGAGAAGATCGCGATCGAGGCGGCAGCGGCAATCGCAGTCGCCATCTGGTCGAGTATATCGCCGATCTGGGAGGCGATTTCCTTCACCTTCACCATCGAGATGGAAGGGAATTCCTTGGGCAGGATATTGAGGAGCGTATCTTCTTTTGCCGTGTCCATCTGGATGGTCGCCGCGACATTATGCGGCACATCGGCGAGCACGCTGGGCGGGAAGACCAGCACATAGTTGAAGCCGAAATTGCGCCAGTTGACCTTGCGGAACGAAGCAACCGTGGCCGGGATTTCCACGCCGAGCAGGCTGACCGTCAGGCTGTCGCCGATCTTCAGCCCCATTGCCGCACCTTGCTCTTCATCAACCGAGACCAGCGGCGGACCGTCATAGTCGGCAGGCCACCATTTTCCGTCGGCGATTTCGCTGCCTTCGGGGATGGTGGCGCTATAGGTCAGGCCGCGATCACCACGCAGTACCCAGGCGCCTTCCGGCAATGTTTCGAGTTCCGATACGCGCTGGCCGCGGAACTCGGTGATGGATCCGCGCAATGTCGGTACGATATTCACTTCGGCCGCTGTGGACGTCTCGGCGACCTTGGACCGGAACTCGTCTGCCCGTTCAACCGGAATGTCGAGTACGAAAAAACTGGGCGCATCGCGCGGCACCGTCGACTGGATTTCGTTGGTCAGGCTGGTCTGGATAGCGGCCAGTGTGGCGAACAGCGTCAGGCCCAGACCCAAAGCCACCACAAGCTGGCCCGTCTGTGCCCCGGGACGATGAAGGCTGGTGAGGGCGAGCCGCATGAGCGGATGTTTCGGTCGTGGCGCCTTGCTGGCCAGCCAGCGGATCAGCGCCCCCAGTCCCGTCAACAGCAACAGGATAGCGGCCGCCGCGCCGATGAAGGAGGCCGAGAACAGAGGCTCGTTGGCCGTGCCCAGTGCGAGCGCTATGATCGCTGCTATGGCCAGGCCAACACCAATCCAGCTTTGCCGGTCGATCTGGCGCCAGGATTTGCCTTCTCCACGGATGATACCCGCTGCGGGGATGGTCTTTGCCCGCGACAGGGGCGGCAGGGCAAAGATGACGGCGATCAGCAGTCCGTAGAGCGCGCTGACCAGCAAGGGCAGCGGATAGACGGCAAATTCCGGTTTGATGGGCAGGACATCGCCGGCGATCTGGATGATGGCCAGCGGCGCCAGAGCCCCGACCACGAGCCCCAGAGCAATCGCGCCCAGGGCCACCGCCATGATCTGGAAAAGATAGATGCGGAAAATCATCGCGCTGTCGGCGCCGAGTATCTTGAGCGTCGCGATCGCGCCCTGTTTGCCGCGCAGGTAGGAGGCGACACCATTGCCGACGCCGATCCCCGCGATCACCAGTGAGGCGAGGCCGACCAACGTGAGGAATTGCCCCATGCGCTCGATAAAGCGCCGCGTGCTGGGCGCGCCATCGTCGCGGGTCTTGGTCTCCCAAGAAGCGTTGGGGAATTGTTCGGAAAGCCGGTCGCCGACGTCGCCCGGAACCGCTGTTTCAGGCAGCTTGAGCCGATATTTGCTTTCAAACAGGCTGCCGGGCTGGATCAATTGGGTGGCGCGCAGACCGTCGAGTGAAGTGATTGCTACCGGACCGAGGGAAAGACCTTCGCTGAGCCGGTCTGGCTCTTCGGCGATAATGCCCGAGACAGTGAAGCTGGCCTCGCCAAAGTCTATCTGATCCCCGCTTTTCAATGCCAGCCGCTGCATCAGGGCAGGGGTGACATAGATGTCCTGAGGGCCGGGTGCTGAGACCCTCTGGCCATTTTCGAGCGTGAAATTGCCATATAGCGGATAGGCATCATCGACGCCCTTCAGTTCGACCAGTTGCGTGTCGCTGCCATCGGGCAAGCGCGCCATAGCCTGCATGCGCAGCGTTTCGGAGAGGGTTCCCGCCTGCTTGAGAGCGGCCAGTTCCTCGCTAGTGGCTTCGCGCTGGGCAACCGCAATCTCAAGATCGCCGCCCAAAATCGCCTGCCCGCGATTGGCCAGTTCTTCGGTGATCGCGTTGGTCAGGCTTCCAATGGCCGCCAGCGTGGCGACACCGAGGAACAGGCAGATGATCAGCAGCCGCAACCCGACGAACCTTCCGCGCAGATCGCGGCGGGCAATGGTCCATGCCTTGCTCAGTTCAGCGCTCACGCGGCGCTGTCCCGTTCGATCAGGCCGTCGCGCAATTCGATAATCCGGTCGCAGCGTTTGGCCAGTTCCGGATCATGGGTGATGATCAGCAGGGTTGCCGATGTGGCTTGCTGGCGATCAAAGAGCAGGGTGATGATCTTCTCGCCGGTGGTGCCGTCGAGATTGCCGGTCGGTTCGTCGGCGAAAATGATCGTCGGCCGCGACGCCATGGCGCGGGCGATCGCGACGCGCTGCTGTTCGCCGCCGGAAAGCTGGGTCGGATAATGGCCAAGCCGGTCACCTAGACCGACCGCCGTCAGTTCCTTGGCCGCAATGTCGAAAGGATCGGGCTGGCCGTCCAGTTCGAGCGGTACCGCGACATTTTCCAGCGCAGTCATCGTGGGAAGCAGGTGGAAGGCCTGCAATACGATGCCGACCCGGCCCCGCCGCGCAACCGCCAGTTGATCTTCGTTCATCGCGCCAAAATCAGCGCCCGCAATATTCACCGAGCCGCCGGTTGCCTGTTCCAGACCGGAGAGGATCGCCATCAGCGACGATTTTCCCGAACCCGAGGGGCCGAGCAAGGCGACGGTCTTGCCCTCCTCGATCGACAGATCGATGCCGCGCAATATATCGACACGGGCGTCGCCTTCCCCCAAAGACAGGGTGACATTCCGGGCTGCAATCGCGATATGGGGTTCAACTGTGGCGGCGTCGCTCGTTGCGGCGTTTTTCTGGATCATGGGGGTAAGGATATCCGATGTTGAAGAATTTGGTCTTATATGGGTTCACGCTGGCGTTTCTGCAACTTCTGATCGCTTGTGGCCCTGCAGCCGACGAGCAGCAAGCTGTTCGAGAGGACGTAGCAGCAGTTCCGGCGGACAGCAGCGGCGATCAATCGGCACCGACCGAGGAGGCCGAGTTTCTCGTCGTGGCTTTTGGCGACAGCCTCTATGCCGGCTATGGTCTGGACCAGAAAGAGGGCTTCGCTCCCGAGCTTCAGGCGGCGCTGGAGGCGGCTGGCAAGGACGTTCGGGTCCATAATGCCGGTGTTTCGGGTGACACCACGGCAGCGGGATTGCGGCGGATGGATTTCGTGCTCGACAGCCTGGAGCGCAAGCCGGATCTGGTGATATTGGGACTGGGTGGCAATGATCTGCTGCGCGGCCTGAAACCGGCGGATACCCGGGCGAATATGGAAGCGATGGTCAAGAATCTGCAGGATCGCGGCATTGCCGTCATGCTGACGGGCATGCTCGCTCCGCCCAATCTTGGCGCGCAATTTACCGATGAATTCAATGTCATCTACCCTGCACTGGCCAGGAAATATGATGTCGCGCTCTACCCGTTTTTCATGGACGGGGTGCTTGGAAATCCAGAGCTTTTCCTGCCTGATGGCCTGCATCCTACCGCCGAGGGCATCGATATCATCGTCGGCAAGATCACGCCGCAGGTGGCGGAATTGCTGGAAGGCTGAGCCTTGTTGGAAATTGGAAGAATTGGAAGCATGCTGCACCGTGCCGGAAAAACTGTATTATTTTACTAATACACTAGTGGAAACGCTTGAAAAGCGCGGCATTTGCATCCATTTATAGAGAAAGCCCCGCACTGGTGCCGGGGCAGGGAGGCTGAACAGCATGGCGACCGAAACAATCACCGCGACCGACGAACTAAAACTGACTCCGCCTGATCCGGTGGTGCCCGTCGCGCCCGAAAAGGCCGCTGGCCTGGTGCCGGTCGGTGACGAAATAAAGTCGAAACTGGAAGAAAAAGTAGACAGTTTTATCGACGATCTGATCGCGCAGGACGAAAATAGCCCCGAATTCGGCAAAAAAGTGGACCAGATCACGAATATGGGCCGCAAGGAAATCGCCGAAGCGGCAGGCCAGTCCAACCGTTTTCTCGATCGCCCGATCCGGACGATGGACGAGGAAAGCGGTATTGGTTCCGATCTCGCCGAGTTGCGGCGGACGGTCGAGGACCTCGATCCCGGCAAGCGGGGCAATCTGACGACCAAGAAGAAGCTGTTCGGGATCATCCCCTTCGGCAACAAGATGCGCAACTATTTCGACGGCTATAAAAGCGCGCAAGGCCATATCGGCTCAATCCTCGACCGGCTTCGTTCGGGCAAAGACGAATTGTTGATGGACAATGCGGCGATTGACGTCGAGCGCAAGAATCTCTGGGCGGCGATGGGCCGGCTCGAGCAGATGATCCATGTGTCCAAGGTCATGGACCAGAGGCTGGAAGACAAGGCTGCCGAACTGGACGCGACCGATCCGGCCAAGGCCAAGGCGATCCGCGAAAGCGCGCTTTTCTATGTGCGTCAGCGGACCCAGGACCTGCTCACCCAGATGGCGGTGACGGTGCAGGGCTATCTCGCCCTCGATCTGGTAAAGCGCAACAATGTCGAACTGGTCAAGGGCGTTGACCGGGCCAGCACGACCACCGTCGGCGCGCTGCGCACCGGTGTCACCGTGGCCCAGGCGCTGACCAACCAGAAACTGGTTCTCGACCAGATCAGCGCGCTCAACACCACAACAGCGGGCGTGATCGACAGCACCAGCGAGATGCTGAAAAACCAGACCGGCCAGATCCACGAACAGGCCGCGTCGTCGACCATCCCGCTCGAAACGCTGCAACGGGCGTTCCAGAATGTCTATGACACGATGGACAATATCGACACGTTCAAGTTGAAAGCATTGGAAAATATGAAAGCGACGGTCAATTCGCTGTCCGGCGAGATCGAGAAGTCGAAGGGCTATATCGCGCGATCCGAAGGGCAGGCGAAGGCGCAATTGGAAGCGCCTTCCGAAAATCCCCTGTCAGCGCTGGAGGAATAGAGGCTGGTGCCAGAAACTAATCAGCAGATATTGGATAGCGCCAAACGGGCGTTGCAGGATTCGCAATTCCGGCGTTCGATCGGCAATCGCTCCCATCAGTTGAAGCGCGGCCATTTTTTCAAGAAACTGGGTCGCGCGGCGATGTGGACCGCTGCTGTGCTGGTCGGTGCCAGCATTGTTGGCGGGATATTGAGTGGCATTGGTTTCTGGGGCGTGATGATTTCTGCTGGCCTGATCGGCGGCGGTATCTGGGCGTCGATGAAATTTCCGAAGATGAAGGTCCCGACGCCGGAGACGATCATGAAATCGGATCTCAAGTCGTTGGCGGGCAAGACGGAAATCTGGCTGGAAAACCAGCGTCCGGCTCTGCCCGCGCCCGCGGTGCAGATCGTCAACGGCATCGGCGTGCAGCTGGACATGCTGTCGCCGCAACTCAACAAGCTGAACGAGGGCGACGCAGCCGCTTATGAGGTGCGCAAGCTGGTTGGCGAGCATCTGCCCGAGCTGATCAACGGCTATAAGGCGATACCGCCTTCGATGCGGAGCCAGGCCAATGACAGCGGCAAATCGCCGGACGAGCAGCTTATCGGCGGCCTGTCCCTGATCGAAAAGGAGATTTCGGGTGTTACCCAGCAGATTGCCAAGGGCGACATCGACAATCTCTCGATCCGCGGCCGCTATCTTGAACTCAAATATGACAAGAGCGCCGAAGCGGAATAAATTCCGGTAATTTGTCCAGCCGCCAGAGATTGGTTCTTCCATCCACCGGCTGACTGGGGCCGGGATCGGGCAGGCACCATTTGCTATGCACTCCCCGTGATCGCGGAACGGCGGATCCGCACCGGTGTGCCGTTAAAACGGGGGACCCGCGCGAGCGGATCGAGATCCTTGCCGGACACGAGCGCATTCCGGTTGATGCCCTTTGATCCGACAATCGCACCCTCCTGCGGATCAAAAGTGCGGGAGCCCCATCCATATTCCATGATCGCCACTCCGGACCGCAGGCTATCGCTGACTTTAAGCCGTACATCCAAAGCAGCGGTCAGGCTTTCTACCTCAACCATGTCGCCTTCCTTCAGCCCGTCGCGTTCCGCGTCACCGGCGTTGATCACAATTTCCGAACCGACGCCTTCGCGCAGACGCGACGCGCTTGATTCGGTCAGCCAGCTGTTCATCGTCTGCAGGCGGCGGCGGGAGATGATCTGGTAGGGGAAGCGGCTGTCCGCTTCCGGTGTTTCCGGTTCGAGCAGCCGCTCGCTCAGCAGGCTCAGCAATGCCGGCGGCGCCGCCGCGATCTTGCGGTCGTGGGTTTGCAGGTTCTCGGAGAGCCGGCCATAGGTCTTCGGTCCGAGATGCAGGCCGTGCGGATGGGCTTCGATTGTGGCCCGGTCGACCCGTCCGCCCATTGCCAGCAAGCCGTCTTCCACGGCAGAAGGTTCCGGTGGAAACAGACCCTGAAACAAAGTCAGGCCAAGCGCGGCGGAAAGGTCCCGGTAAAACTCCCATTCGGCGCGCATGCCAGCTGGCGGCGGCACCGTCCGGCGCGCCTTCTGGACGAAGGGAACGTCATGGAAAGAGCTGTAGAGCACGTGAATTTCCTCATTCTCGAGAAAATGCAGGCCGGGGATAAGCCAGTGGGCATGTCGATGGCTTTCCCGCTGGAACAGGTCGACCGCGACCAGACAGTCCAGACTGGCGAGCGCTTCGTCGAGCCGCGGGCCATCCGGACCACTGATCACCGGATTGCCGGCGTTGATGATCAGGCCGCGGATCTGGCCGCGACCCGGCGTCAGTATTTCGTCAGGCAGTTCCGCCAGCGCGTGCGCTCCGGCGACCGGATCCCACTGGCGCAGGCGGCTTGGCACTCGGGCGGGAGCAAATACATCGGCGCCCAGCTTCATGAAATTTGCGACGCCGTCGCACAGCACGCGGCCGCCAGGAGTGTCGGTTCTTCCGGTTATCAGATTCAATATGTGGCTCAGCCATTCCGCGAGCACGCCGTTGCGCCCCATCGCGCTGCCGGTACGGGCCACGCATGCAGCGGATTCTGCCGTCGCGAAGCCGATCGCAACCTGCTCTATATCTGAAAGCGCTATGTCGCATCGGCGGGCCAGACTGGCGGGATTTTGCGCGAGCGCGATTTCCCGCACGCGCTCGAAACCGGATGCGGCATCGCACGCCGCACGATTTTCAAGCCCGTTCGCCAGTATCAAATGGATGACCGCCAGAAGGAAGGCCCAGTCGCTTTCGGGAAGGGGCGCAAGATGTCTGGTTGCGCGCTTGGCGGTTTCGGTCCGTCTCGGATCGACAACCACCAGTTTTGCGCCATTTTCTACCGCTGCCAGAACGCGCTTCCAGCCATTGGGAACGGAACCGACCCAGCCCATGGCGCTGACCGCCGGATTGCTGCCGATGAGCAGCAGATAGCGGCACTGGTCAACGTCGGGGATCAGGGTGGTGTAGGAAGAGCCGTACATCTGTTCGCCGACATAATGATAGGCATTCTGGTCGATGGATCCGACCCAATAGCGATTGTGCGATCCCAGCGCGTCCATGAAAGCGCCATGGAAAATCGAATTGGCAAAATTGAACGCATTGGGATTTCCGACATAGGCGCCGATGGCGTCGGGACCGTCGCGCTCGATAATTTTGCGGAATGCCCCGGCGATGCCATCGACTGCTTCTTCATGGCTGACCGCGACATATCGGTCGCCGACCCGTTTCATCGGCGAACGCAGCCGGGCAGGGTGAGTCCGATATTCGTCCGCCGTCGCCCCCTTGATGCAGAAGTCGGCCCAATTGTGCGGATTCTCCTTGTCGGGCTGGATACGCAGAACCGCATCACCGCGGGTCGTAACCTTCAGACCGCATAGTTGCTCGCAGATCGCGCAATAGGTATAATGTTCCCGCTTCTGCGGCGAAATATCGGTCATCCCCGTCCCCATTTTAATATGTCCTATAGACACTATTTCTCTGCGACATATTAGGGCGCGGGTGTTTTGATTGTCAACCGACCTGTCGGATACTGATGGCCGCCAATCGCCGAAACATGCCGTCAGCAAAGGTTGTCGCCGGGAAAAGAAACTGCATGGCCCCTGCAAATCCTTCTCAAATTCGACAGTATCGAAACGGGTGACAAAGCCTAGCATGAGCGAAAAATAATCACCGGATTGGAGAGGGTCTGATGAGCCGGATATCGAAGCTGCCGCCGGAGGAATGGGATCCGCGGATCAGGGATGCTGTGAATCCCGATGCCGCCACCGATCTGGAGCAGGGGCTCGTCCGCTATTTCGCCCATTGCCCGGAACAGGCGCTCGGCTTGATGCAATTTGGCGGCGCGCTCAAGGCAGGCCGCAGTCTGCCGGAGCGGCTGGTGGAACTGGTACGACTTCGCATCGCGTTCTTCAACCAGTGTCGCAGTTGCATGGCGATCCGTTACACGGACGCTGTCAACGACGGCGTCGACGAAGGCGCGGTCTGTTCACTCGAAAAGCCGCAGGAAGCGGATGATCTCAGCGACGCGGAGAAAGCGGCCATTCATTATGGCGAGCTGATGGCGACCGATCATCTGGCGATTGATGATGCGGTCCATGCTGGTCTGCGCGAACATTTCAGCGAAGCGCAGATTGTCGAACTGGGCATGACCTGTGCTTTTTTCGTAGGCTTCGGACGATTGGCGGCGACTTGGCATATGGTCGACGAACTGCCCGAGGCGTTTCAGAAAGCCGAGACCATTGCACCATGGGGCGAAGAGAAAATTCAGGTGCGCTAGGGAGAAAGAATATGGCGACCAAGGCCGAGATCAATCTGTTCGATGTGGAAACACAGCAATGCCCCTATGACGCCTACAAGACGCTGCGCGACGAAGCGCCGGTCTACAAGCAACCGGGCACGGATATCTATGTCATCACCCGCTATGAGGATGTCCGTCGCGTATTGCTGGACCCGGAAACATTCCCGAGCAGCCCGAAGAAATTCGCCGCCTTCAACAAGACCGGCGCCACCGAACGGCAACAGGTGGTGCAACAGCGGTTCGAGGAAAACGGCTGGCTACCGGAGCCAACCCTGTCGAGCCGCGATGATCCCAATCACAAGCAGATGCGGGCGATGTTTAACGAGGCGTTCAAGCCCAGCAAGATCAAGACCATGGATCCGCTGGTCGAAAATCTCGCCTATGAACTGATCGACGGCTTTATCGACGATGGCCAGTGCAACTGGGTCAGCCAGTTTGCCGTGCCGCTACCGCTCTATATCATCGGCGAGCAAATGGGCGCGCCGCGCGAGGATATGTGGAAGATCAAGAGCTGGACCGATGCCTTCTTCCACCGCATTTCGATGATGCTGGACGAGGAAGCCGAGCTGGAAATGGTCGACCGCGAAATCGAGGGGCAGCATTATTTCAACCCGGTGTTCGAGCGTCTGCGCAAGCAGCCCGATGACAGCCTGCTCAGCGAGCTGGTCAACCGGGTGATCGAGGAATGGGGCAGGCCGCTCAACGATAACGAGCTGCACGCCGAGATGATGGCGGATACATTTGTCGGCGGCAGCGAAACCACGACCAATGCGCTGGCTTCGGGCATCCGCCTGCTGATCGAGAACAAGGACGTCTGGGAGCAGCTGAAAAGCGATCCCGACAAATATATGAAGACCTTTGTCGAGGAAGTGGTGCGGCTGGAATCGCCGGTGCAGAGCCTGATGCGTTTTGCCGGCGAAGAGGTCGAGATGCACGGCGTCACGATTCCAAAAGGCGCGCTGATCAATATCCGCTATGCCGCGGCAAATCGCGACGAGAGCGTGTTCGAATGTCCCGAGAAAATCGATCTCGAGCGCAAGCGGGCAGGGGCACATATGGGCTTCGGTTCCGGCGTGCACCACTGTCTGGGTGCGCCGCTCGCCCGGCGTGAACTGATCTGGGGCTTTACCGCGGTGGTCGACCGGTTCGAGGATATGTGGTTCATCGAGGGCAAGAATGATTTTGCCATTCACCCGCATTTCCTGCTGCGCTCGCTGAAGGAACTGCATATCGGTTTCACGCCCAGGGCGAACTGATCCTGCCGCTCCGGCGCGCGGCACCAACCTGAAATTTTATCGGCTGTTCCGGTGAACCATCTCGCTCAACCTGCGTAGGTTTGAGTGAAGAGACGTGTCCCCAACAAAGGAATAAGCGATGAAAGACCTGAAACTCGGCGAGAATGGCGAGCCTCGCCAGACTGCAACCGGCGACGACGATATCATGACCACGCAGCAGGGTATGCCGGTATCGGACGACCAGAACAGCCTGAAAGCCCATGCCCGCGGCGGCACGATGCTGGAAGACCAGGTCATGCGGGAGAAGATTTTCCACTTCGATCACGAACGGATTCCCGAGCGCGTCGTCCATGCGCGCGGCTATGGCGTGCACGGCCATTTCGAACTGACCGAAGCCATTCCGGAACTTTCCAGTGCCGATATTTTCCAGCGGGTCGGCGAAAAGACGCCTTTATTCTGCCGCTTCTCGACGGTTGCCGGCAGCAAGGGCTCACCCGATGTCGCGCGCGATGTGCGCGGATTTGCGGTGAAATTCTATACCAAGGAAGGCAACTGGGATCTGGTCGGCAACAACATCCCGGTCTTCTTCATCCAGGACGCGATCAAATTCCCCGACCTGATCCACTCGGTCAAACCGGCGCCCGATCGCGGCTTTCCGCAGGCGCAGAGCGCGCATGACAATTTCTGGGACTTCATCTCGCTGAGCCCGGAATCCATGCATATGGTGATGTGGGTGATGTCCGACCGCGCCATCCCGCGCTCCCTGCGCTTCATGGAAGGTTTTGGCGTCCATACCTTCCGTCTGGTCAACGCCGAGGGCAAATCGCATTTCGTCAAGTTCCACTGGAAACCGAAACAGGGCATGCAGTCGGTGGTCTGGAACGAAGCGCTCAAGATCAACGGCATGGATCCCGATTTCCATCGCCGCGATATGTGGGATGCTGTCGATTCCGGTGATTTTCCGGAATGGGAATTGGGCGTGCAGGTCTTTGACGACAAATTCGCCGACGAGTTTGAATTTGATGTGCTCGACCCGACCAAGCTGATCCCGGAAGAACAGGTGCCTGTGAAGATCATCGGCAAGATGGTGCTCGACAATAATGTCGACAATTTCTTCGCCGAGACCGAGCAGGTCGCTTTCTGCACGCAGAATATCGTGCCGGGTATCGACTTCACCAATGATCCGCTGCTGCAGGGACGGAATTTTTCCTATCTCGACACCCAGCTGAAGCGGCTTGGCAGCCCCAATTTCACCCATATTCCGGTGAACGCGCCGAAATGTCCGGTGCGCCATTATCAGCAGGACGGCCATATGGCGATGACCAACCCCAAGGGGCGGGTCAATTACGAACCGAACAGCTGGGATGAAGGAGAGGGGCCGCGCGAGGATCCGATCAAGGGTTTCAAAAGCTATCCGGAAGAGGTGGACGGCACCAAGCAGCGCGTCAGCTCCGAGACCTTTGCCGACCATTATAGCCAGGCGCGGCAATTCTATATCAGCCAGACTCCGATCGAGCAGGACCATATTGCCGCTGCCATCACCTTCGAGCTTTCCAAGGTGGGCAAGGAAGCGATCCGCGAGCGCATGGTTGGCCATCTGCGCAATATCGACGATGATCTGGCGAAAAATGTCGCCGACGGCATCGGCATGGACAAGCTGCCCGAGAAGATCAAACCCGCGCGCAAGCCGGTTGACGATCTGCCGGTATCGGACGCGCTGAGCATGCTCAAAAACCCGCCGGAAAGCTTCTCGGGTCGCAAGCTCGGCATCTATATCGCCGAGGGCGGCGATGCCGATCTGGTGAAGGCGCTGAAAAAGGCCACCGAGGATGAAGGCGGCACCACCGCGATCATCGCGCCGCATATCGCCGGTGCTAAATTGTCCGACGGCAAGATTATGCCGGCGGACGAGAAGATCGACGGTGGCCCCTCTGTTGTGTTCGATGCCGTGGCTCTGGTCATGTCGGAAGATGCAGCCGAAAAGCTGTCGACCAACAAGCCGAGCCAGGATTTCGTCAGCGACGCCTTCGCCCATGTGAAGTTCATCGCTTATTCCGAAGGCGCGATGCCGCTGCTGAAAGCGGCGGGTATTGCAGACAAGATGGACGACGGTGTCGTCGAGATCGGAGCGAAGAAGGACGCTGCGAACTTCCTGACCCAATGCAAGCAATTGCGCCACTGGGACCGGGTCTCTGGCTAAAGGAACACCAAAGCTGCAGCGCTGGCGACGAAAGCCGTCGCGCTGGGGCGTACAATAGCAAGACCGTCGAAGCGGCAAGCGATCACCCGTTTGCCGCTTCGATGCGTTTCCGGCCTATGGAATAGCCTGAAACGGAATATCAAAGCGCTGTCAACGCGGAACTCAGGATGTAGGAAAAACTGGATCCCCCGTGAGGATTCGAACCTCAATTAACGGAGTCAGAG
Organism: Sphingorhabdus sp. YGSMI21; assembly: GCF_002776575.1. Taxonomy (GTDB): domain Bacteria; phylum Pseudomonadota; class Alphaproteobacteria; order Sphingomonadales; family Sphingomonadaceae; genus Parasphingorhabdus. The sequence continues at coordinate 2,847,996 of NZ_CP022548.1, forward strand.
TCCGTGGTATTACCATTATACGACAGGGGAATGCCGGTGCGCGGGGCAATAGGCATGGAGATGGCCGGGGTCAACCCTTTTGGTGGTCTTATTCTGCGATTGGTTGCAGCAGTTCGGGACCGTTGTTGCGGTTGCTGTTGACCAGGCTGGAAATTCGCGTCGTTGCGAGTTCGCCCTGAAAGCTATTCGTCAGCTTTTCCGCCTCTTTCCAGCCATCATCCATCCAGATGTCGACGTCGGCCCGTTCGAGAATGGCCGGCGCGCGGTCGTGAATAGGCGCGAAAGCGGGCGGCGCGGCGGTGGTGATGACCGCATAGCTGTTGATGTCGAGCCGGTCATTATGCGTCCACAGGCCGGCGAGCAGCATTGGCTGGCGATCGCCGCGCTCGACCTTATACGGGGTCTTGGTTGTTCCGTCGCGCTGCCATTCGTAGAAGCCGGAGACCATGATGATGCAGCGATTCTGCTCCAGCAGCGGCTTGAACGAGGGTTTCTCGGTCAGCGTCTCGGCGCGGGCGTTGATCATATTGGCGGCAAATTTTGTGTCTTTGGCCCAGTGCGGCACCAGTCCCCAGCGCATCAGTTCCAGCGACCGGCCACCCTCGCGGTTGACGCATACGGGAACGCTCTGGGTCGGGCAGATATTATAGTTGGGCTGGAAATTGCTGTTGGGCGAGGGCTGGACGATCGCCAATATGTCGCGATATTCCGCCCAGGTCAGTTCTTCGTGGCTGAATTTGCGGCCGCACATGATATTTTCCGTTCGACTTGGTTACCGCCCCTTGCGTCTCTGCTGCTGCGGCGTTATCTTCACCGGCAAGTACCGGCGGTATTATCCGATCCGGAGAACATAAGAGTACGGTTATGGCGGATCAAGCATCCCCATCGCCGCTAGATACAAAAGGCGGATCATCCGCAAGGAAATCCCGCCCGAAACATGCGGCGACACATAATGGACAGAGTCGAGTTGCGCCTCCTGTTCACGCAGGCAACGGCCGCTGGCCCAAGTTGCGGTCCTATGCAGCAATCGATCTGGGAACCAACAACTGCCGGTTGCTGGTGGCAAAACCGTCTTCCGACGGCTTCATTGTCACCGATGCCTTTTCGCGCGTTGTGCGACTGGGCGAAGGACTGGTCGAATCCGGAAAGATCAGCAGTCGCGCCATGGACCGGGCGGTTGCCGCTTTGTCGATCTGCGCCGACAAGCTGCGGCGTCGCAATGTGACTTTGGCCCGCTCGGTGGCCACCGAAGCCTGCCGGCGCGCCAGCAACGGTGATAAATTTATCGAGCGGGTACGGCGGGAAACCGGCATCGCGCTCGACGTGATTACCGCAGAAGAAGAAGCGCGGCTGGCGGTTCTCGGCTGCCACATCCTGCTCGAACCGGGCGAGGGGCCGGCGCTGATCTTTGACATAGGCGGTGGCTCGACCGAGCTGGTGCTGGTCGATACCAGCGGCTCGGCACCGGAAATTCTCGATTGGCAAAGCGCCCCCTGGGGCGTGGTTTCGCTGACCGAGAGCGAGAAATTCGACGGCGATGATCCGGTAGCGCGCCGCGCCGCCTTCGCCGCCATGCGGGCCCGGGTCAGCGACAGTTTTGCCGATTTCGCCGCGCGCCTGCCGCGGCTGGACCAGTGCGATTATCGCCTGCTCGGCACGAGCGGAACCGTGACCACATTGGCGAGCCTGCACCTGAAATTGCCGCAATATGACCGCAAGGTTATCGACGGTCTCATCGTTCCCACGGAATCGATGCGGGAAATCAGCAATATGCTGGCCCATGCCTCGCCGCAGGAACGGGCCGATATCCCGTGCATCGGCCGCGAACGCGCCGATCTGGTTGTCGGCGGTTGTGCGATACTCGAATCGATTCTCGATATCTGGCCCGCCAGCCGTGTCGGTGTAGCGGATCGCGGTATCCGCGAGGGCATTTTGCGCTCGCTGATGTCGGCAAACGAGCGGAGCGCGGTCCGATGAGCCGGGGCAGGTCAGGAACCAGGCAGAAGGTCAAGACCGCCAAGGGCCGGAAGATCGGCTCGACGCGCTGGCTCGAGCGGCAGCTCAACGATCCCTATGTCAAGCAGGCGAGAGCGGAGGGTTATCGCTCCCGTGCAGCCTATAAGCTGCTGGAGCTGGACGAGCGTTTCAAGCTGGTGCGCAACGCCAAGGCGGTGGTCGATCTCGGCATCGCGCCGGGTGGATGGTCCCAGGTGATGCGCAAATTTGCGCCCAAGGCCGCGGTCGTGGGTATCGATCTGCTCGACGTCGATCCGATCGAAGGGGTCACCATTTTCAAGATGGATTTCATGGATGATGCCGCGCCGGATCTGCTGATCGAAGCGCTTGGCAGCGCACCGGATCTGGTATTGTCCGACATGGCGGCCAATACGGTCGGCCACCAGCAGACAGACCATTTGCGGACCATGGGACTGGTCGAGGCAGGCGCCTATTTTGCGGTCGAAAATCTGCAGAAGGGCGGCGCTTTTGTGGCAAAGGTTCTCGCCGGCGGTACCGACAACGAACTGCTGACTTTGCTCAAGCAGCATTTTGACGTGGTGAAGCACGCCAAGCCGCCGGCAAGCCGCAAGGGCTCGTCCGAATGGTATGTGATTGCCCAGGGGTTCAAGGGCAGGGCGGACGACGCCTAGTTGGCGGCGCGCGCCTTTGCGACCATTTCCTTCAAGCCTTCAAAGCCGACCGCGCCGACTTCCGACTGGTTGCCGACGACCCAGGCCGGGGTACCGGTAAAGCGCAGCTGCTGCGCCGCTTCGATATTGGCCTGGATTTCCTGCTTGGCTTCCGCCGAGGCGATGAAGGCGCGCGCAGCCGGCATGTCGAGGCCGACTTCATTGGCGGCAGCCGCGATGGTCGAGGGTGTCGGACGTCCGGTCGCGAACATGGTCTTGTGGAAGGCGTAATATTTGCCCTGCTTGGCCGCGGCCAGCGCCATCAGCGCAGCATCATTGCTCGATTCGCTGAGAATGGGGAGTTCGCGGAACACGACCTTCACATTCTTGTCCTCGGCGATCAGCCTGGCGATGTCGCGCTCGGTCTGCTTGCAATAGGGGCAGTTGAAATCGGAATATTCAACCACCACCACATCGCCATCGGGATTACCGGCAAAGGCATTTCCGGCGAAAGGCTTTTCGATTTCTGCCCGAATAGTATCGATCGCGCCGGCCTTCTGGCGGTTCTGCAATATTTCAACCGCCTCGGGAATGATCTCCGGATTGTTGAGAATATAGTCGCGGACAATGGCCTCGATCGCTTTCTGTTCCTGGGCATTGATACCTGCCGCCAGCGCGGCTTCGCTGGCCGCTTCGGTCGAGGCGCTGCTGCCGGTCTGCCAGAACCAGACACTCACTGCTGCCGCTATGGCCAATCCGCCACCCGCCATAATCATCCACTTTCTGTTTGAAATGTCGTCCACAATCGGGTTCTTTCCTTGAAGCATGGCAATGGCCATGGCTGTCGGGCTTGTCCAGTCCAAATGGCCCGGACCCGCGCCTCACGCCCTAGCGGCGACGGCTGTTCTTTTCAAATTCGGCTTTGGCGATAAAGGATATGTCTTCGGCCCGGATCCAGTCCGGGCTGTTCTCCGGGATGCCCGACATGGCGATCTGGGAACTGCGAATGGCGCCGGCATAATTGCGCTCCAGCAAAGCGCTCTCCGCTGTCGCCAGTTGCGCGCGCGCAATATCGCCCTTCTGCGAATAGACCACGCCCAGCTGATACCATGCGAAGGGATTGCGGTTGTCCTTGTTCACGGCGGCCTTCAGCACCTGGGCGGCCTCGTCGAGATATTGCGGATCTTCCGTGGCGATCAGGGCATGGCCGAAGAGGCTGGCGATCAGCGGCTGGTTGTTGGTCAGTTGCACCGATTTGCGCAGCGATTTCAGGGCGCCGTCGGGATTGCCGGATTCGAGCAGGATCTGTCCGTGCAGTTCCAGAAAATAGGGATCGTTCGGGGCTGACTTGAGCAGATTATTGGCTTCGTAGAGCGCGCGGTCGGGATAGGCGCTCTTGTGCCAGGCATAGGCGCGCGCATAGCGGGCAGGGACCGACTGGTCGCTTTCGGGATATTTGCGCAAGGTCACCGCAGGGTCCGAGGTAAAGCCGAGCAGCTTGGCCTTGACCCGCTGAAAGCGGGCTTCGATCTGCGGGTCGGATGGTTTGTCCCAGGCGGGATCCTTTTGATAGACGTCCCTGAGCAGGGTTACGCGTTCGCCGGACAGCGGATGGGTCCGCCCGTAGCTGTCCTCCTGCGGGATGCCGAGACGGAATTCGTAATTCTGCAATTTCTTGAAAAAGTCGATGGAGCCTCTGCCGGATATGCCGGCTGCGCCCAGATAGCGGGCACCGGCGGAATCGGCGGAGCGTTCCTGTACCCGGCTGAAGGCAAGGAACTTGCCCATCGCCGCTTGCTGGCCGGCGGCCAATATGCCCATGCCGGCGTCACCGGCTCCGGCAGCAATGGCTGCGGCGCCCAGCACCAGGCTGAGAATGGTTATTCCGGTTGCGGTTTTCGCGCCTTCGTCAAAGCGGATGATATGTCCGCCGGTGATATGGCCGAGCTCGTGCGCCATCACGCCTTGTACTTCATTGGCGCTGTCGGCGGTCTCGATCAGGCCGGAATAGAAATACATGCGCTGGCCGCCCGCGACAAAGGCGTTGATCTGGCTGTCGTTGATCAGGATGACCTCGACGTCCTTGGCATCCAGTTCGGATACCGCCACCAGCGGGGCCACCATGTCGGTGAACAGGGCTTCTGTTTCGGCGTCGCGCAAGATCGACTGGGCGACAACCGGTTGGACGGCGATCGATATTATCGCCAGAAATGCAACCATCAGACGGGTTAGCCGGCCCATGGCAGGCAGGCCGATGCGGGAAAATGAAACAGCAAGAAAATTGCGCATGAAATTCCTTAGCATGAAAGTCTGGCGGGAGTCCTTTCTCCTGACATTAGCTGTCTGAACAGTGGATGAAAAGCATGGCCTTCCCGCCGGAAACATCCGGCGGGAAGCCTATATCGTCAATCAGCCGAAGGTGCGTTGCCACCAGCCCTGACGGGGCGAACCGTCGCTGGATTCCTTGGCGTCGCTGTCGGACGTTTTGGCTACGGCCTCGTCCTTGGGCTTGGCTGCCGCTTCGTCCTTCGGCTTGGCCGCTGCTCTCGGCTTCCGAGGCTTGGCCGGTGCCTTTTCCTTGGCGTCTTTTACCTTGGCCTCTTTCGGAGCTTCGGTTGCCGCCTTGTCCGACGTTTCCGCGCTATCGGCCTTTTTCGCCCGTGATCGCGGCGCCCGTTTTACCGGTGCCTTTTTCTCGGGAACGGCATCAGCGCTTTCGCTTGTGGCTTCAGCAGCAGGCGCATCGGCTGCCGGCTTGGCCTTGCGCGGGGCGCGGCGCCGCTTCGGCTTTTCTTCGGCCGCTTCGGCATCCGGCTCGGTGCTTGCCGCTGGCTGCTCGGCCGGGGCTTCGCTTTTGGCAGAGCGGCGTCTTGTCCGCGGCTTGGCCTCGGCTTTTTCCTCACCGGCGGTTTCGGCTTCCGCTACCGGCGCAGCATCCGCCTTGCGGGCGCTGTTGCGACGCGAGCGCGGCTTCGGTTTCTCGGCCTGTTGACCGGCATCCGCATCCTGCGGATGCGCGGTCGCTTCGCCCTTGTCGCCGCCCGAGGATTCGCCGCCATTGTCAGCCGAATTCTGGCCGCTGTTGTCGCCATTATTCTCCGCCGTGCCGGCTTCGCCGCGATCACCGCCGCGGTTCCGTCTGCCGCGCCGACGCCGTTTGCGCTTCGGCCGTTCTTCGCCGTCGTTGCGGTCGCCGCGTTCCGGACGCTCGCCACGTGCCTCATTTGCATCATTGTCCGCCTCGTCGACCTGATCATCATCGTCATCGTCGATGATGGGTTCGAACTTGGGCATATTTTTCGGCGGGCTGCCGGAGGTCTGGATTTCCATCCGCGCGCCTTCGGTTTCGCCGTCGGGAACGATTTCGATCGAGACGCCGTAGCGATTTTCGATATCCTCGATTTCGTGACGCTTGCTGTTCAGCACATAGATGCACGCTTCCTGGCTGGTGCGCAGGCTGATCTGGCTGGCCTTGCCCTTGGCGGCTTCTTCCTCAAGCAGACGCAAAACCGATAGCGCGGCGGAGGATGCCGTGCGGACCAGTCCCGTGCCTTCGCAATGCGGGCAGACCTTTGTTGAGGCTTCTAGCACGCCGGTGCGCAGGCGCTGGCGGCTCATTTCCATCAGGCCAAAGCTGGAGATGCGTCCAACCTGAATCCGCGCGCGATCGTTTTTCAAGGCATCGCGCATCGCCCGTTCGACTTTGCGGACATTGCCGTTGCGGTCCATGTCGATGAAATCGATGACCACCAGACCGGCCATGTCGCGCAGTCGCAATTGACGTGCGATTTCGGCGGCGGCTTCCATATTGGTTTTTACAGCCGTCGCTTCGATACCATGTTCGCGGGTCGAGCGGCCCGAGTTGATGTCGATCGAGACAAGAGCCTCGGTCGGGTTGATCACCAGATAGCCGCCCGATTTCAGCTGGACTTCCGGCGAATACATGGCCGACAGCTGGTCCTCGACGCCATAGCGCTGGAACAGCGAGACCGGATCGGCGTAGCTCTTCACCCGCTTGCTGTGGCTCGGCATCAGCAGTTTCATGAAATTCTTGGCTGCGGTATAGCCGCTTGCCCCTTCGACCAGCACTTCCTCGATCTCGCGGTTGTAAATGTCGCGGATCGCGCGTTTGACGAGATCGCTGTCGCTGTGGATCAGGCTTGGTGCCGTCGCGCTCAGCGTCTTCTCGCGGATTTCGTCCCAGAGACGGGCGAGATAGTCAAAGTCGCGCTTGATTTCCGGCTTGGTGCGCGAAAGACCGGCGGTGCGGACAATGCAGCCCATGCTGGTCGGCAACTTCAGATCGGCGATAATTGATTTCAGACGCTTGCGATCGCCGGCATTGTTGATCTTGCGGCTGATACCGCCGCCATGCGATGTGTTCGGCATGAGCACGCAATAGCGGCCCGCCAGGCTGAGATAGGTGGTGAGGGCAGCGCCCTTGTTGCCGCGTTCTTCCTTGACGACCTGGACGAGGACGACCTGCCGGCGCTGGATAACGTCCTGGATCTTGTAGCGTTTGCGCAGGGCCATGCGCTTCTGGCGCGCCTGGTCGCTGGCTTTGGGCATGCTGCCCTTGCCGCGTCCCTTTTGCCGGCCACCGCGACCGCGACGGCCGCCGCTCTTGCCCTTGGATTCGCCAGTGTCTTCGGAGGAATCGTCTTCGGAATCATCATCCTCGTCGTCATCTTCGTCGTCGCCATTTTCTACCGGGATCTCGCCTTCGGTAACATCGATCGTGTCGACGCTTTCGTCCTGGTCGACTTCGACGAGCGCGGTGTCGAGTTCTTCGGTGGCTTCGCTGCGCACCATGTCGGCGGGCGCGTCATCCTCTTCCTCTTCCTGGGCGCGCAGGGCTGCTTCTTCAGCCGCATGTTCGGCTTCCTCGGCGAGCAGGGCTTCGCGATCTTCTCTCGGAATCTGGTAATAGTCAGGGTGGATTTCGGAAAAGGCCAGAAACCCGTGACGGTTTCCGCCATAATCGACAAATGCCGCCTGCAGCGACGGTTCGACCCGGGTAACTTTTGCTAGATAGATATTGCCTTTAAGTTGTTTGTGCTCGGAAGATTCAAAATCGAATTCCTCAATTTTGTTTCCCTTTACGACCGCCACCCGGGTTTCTTCCTGGTGGCGCGCGTCGATTAGCATGCGCGTAGTCATTCAATAGTCTCCTGGCAGGGAGCGCCGGATCAGAGCCCGGCGGGTCCATGCAATATAATGGGGATGACGTTTTCGTGCGCGCGTTCCTTTGATGAGGGGCGGGCGTCGTCATCCGGTTGATTTGAAATATTTCAGATAAAAATGTGTCTGCAACAACCGCATGGCTCTGGCCGTTAGCCAAAGACTTTCCGCCCATGGAAGCGCCTCCGAAACGGAGAGCCTCTAAGCCGGAGATTTCATGCCTCATGTTGCGTCAACCTGGTAGATGCCGAATGATTTTCGGCATTTAGACGAACCGTTTCCGGATTCTTTCCGAAAGGTTCAAACAGGCTGCTAGCACCGCTCGCGCTGATCGGCAACACAAACTGTGACCGGGGGCAAACATCTCTGCGGATTCCGCTCTCCGCCGAAACGTGCCTAATGCGCCGTTAACCGCGTCATTTTACGGCGCCTTACGAAAGCATCCTTAATGCCGTCTTCACTCCAATATTCGGGGTGAAATCAGCAGGACGCCGCGATCTATGAAAATTGACTGGACCAAAAAGGCACAGCGGATGCATAAGCGGACCATGGCACTGGCAACAATTTTGGCATCGGCACTGGTCAGCATTGCTCCAGCGCATGCAGGCTCTGTCAGCCGCATTGAAGCCAATGGCTCGCAAATCACCATCTCTTTCGATGATCTGGTCGAGGGGGCCTCGGCCTTTTCCCTGATCGGACCGGACCGTATTGCGATTGACGTGCGCGGCGGCAAGGCCGGACGCGGCGGCTCCGCGACCGGCATCGTCAAGTCGGTGCGCCAGGGACAATATAATCCCAATACCGCCCGGATCGTATTCGATCTGGATCGTCCGGCAGTGGTCACCGATGGCAGCTTTTCGAAAGATGGCAGAAGTCTGAAACTGAGCCTGCAAGCGGTCGGCCAGAACCAGTTGGCGAGTGGCCGGCTGTCCTTCCTGCCGCCGGCGCAGTTTCGCGCCGAACCGCCGAAAAAGAAATATAGCGTGAAGGTGCCGCTCGGAAAACCGCGCGATTCTGTCCGTCTGCCGAAAATATACGGGCCCAGCGATCCCAGCCGGCCGCTGGTTGTTATCGATGCCGGGCATGGGGGCCATGATCCGGGCGCAATCTCGCCCCATGGCGACGCGCAGGAAAAAAATGTCACGCTGGCGATTGCCCGGGCGATCCGCGACCGGCTGGTGGCCGGGGGGCGGGTGCGGGTAGCGCTGACCCGCGAAAGCGACGAATATCTGGTGCTCGAAGAGCGTTACGGCATCGCGCGCAGACTCGACGCCGATCTGTTCATGTCGATCCATGCTGATGCCGCTGGCAGCGAGACAGCGTCCGGAGCCACTGTCTACACCTTGTCGGAAGTCGCGTCCGACCGCGAAGCAGCCAAACTGGCAGCGCGCGAGAACAAGGCCAATATCATCAATGGCGTCAACCTCGGTGGAGCAAACCAGGACGTATCATCGATCCTGATCGACCTGACCCAGCGCGAGACCATGAATGTCTCTGCGGATTTCGCCAAATTGCTCCACCGCGAGGGCAGCCGGCAGATGGCGTTCCGCAAAATACCGCACCGCTATGCGTCCTTTGTCGTGCTCAAGGCGCCCGACACGCCTTCGGTATTGTTCGAAACCGGCTATCTGACGAACAAGAACGATGTGGCCTTTCTCAATTCCCGTCAGGGCCGCAGCAAGGTCGCAGCCGGTGTTGCCAGCGCGATCGAGTCACATTTTGCCCGCAAATTGGCGATGCGCTAGAGCAACGAGGCGGGACACGCTTTTCATCGATAATCGCTGGAAAATGGTTGCGAGCCGGTTTAGATAGCGCAGCCTATGGTAAATGATGCGTCAGATACGGCTGGAGAAAGTCTCGCCTACAAGCTCGAACGAAGCACGGGCAGTTTTTTCGAGCGGATCGAAAGATTCTGGCAGAAGAAATGGTTTCGGCTGCTTGTCGCTTTTCTCGCGCTATGTGTGCTGGGCTGGCTGCTGATCTGGCTCATTTTCGCCCGCGATCTGCCCGATGCCACGGCGCTGCAATCCTACGAACCGCCCTTGCCGACAATGGTCCGCGCCTATGACGGAGAACCGGTGCACAGCTATGCCCGCGAACGGCGCGTGCAGCTGGAATATTCGGAATATCCGGCGCTGCTGGTGCGCGCCTATCTGGCCGCGGAAGACCGCACCTTTTTTGAACATGGCGGGCTGGACTATCCCGGTATCGCGACCGCGATGGTCACCAACATCACCCGAAGCGGCCGGCCCGTCGGTGCCTCCACCATCACGCAACAGGTGGCGAAGAATCTGTTGCTGAGCAGCGAGGTCTCCTATCGGCGCAAGGTCCGTGAAGCTATTCTGGCCTACCGGATCGAGGATGTGCTGACGAAAGAAGAGATTCTCGAACTTTATCTCAACCAGATTTTTCTCGGTCGCAACGCTTATGGCGTGCAGGCTGCCGCGCAGGCTTATTTCGGCAAGGATGTCGATGCGCTGGCGCTGCATGAAATCGCCTATCTGGCGATCTTGCCCAAGGGACCGTCTAACTATCGTCCGGAAGTGCACGAGCAGAGAGCGATCAACCGGCGCAATTGGGTGCTCGGCGAAATGCTGGAAAATGGCTGGATCACCGACGCCCAGCATAAGGCCGCGATTGCGCAGCCGCTTGGCGCGATTTCGCGCTCCGGTCCGCGCTTCGAGCGGGTCGGAGGCTATTTTATCGAGGAAGTCCGGCGCCAGCTGATCGAGCAGTTTGGCGAGAATGAAAAGGCAGGCCCTTATAGCGTCTATTCCGGCGGCCTCTGGGTGCGCACATCGCTGAACCCCGAACTGCAGGAATATGCCAAGGACGCCCTGCGCGGGGGCTTGCTGCGCTATAGCAGAGGCAAGGGCTGGAGCGGCCCGATCAACAAGATCGAGATGGACGAGCAATGGGCACAGCGTCTCGCGTCGACCTTCATCAATACCGATTATGCCAACTGGCGGATTGCCGTGGCCATCCGGCGGACTGGCGGCAGCGCAGAAATCGGCTTTACCGACGGGACCACGGGGCGGATAAATTCCGTTCCGGGCGCCTTGAAGGCTGGAGATATTATCGCTGTCAGCCCGCAGGGTGGCAGCAGCTACCGGCTCGAAAATGTCCCGGAAGTTTCGGGCGGCATGGTGGTGCAAAATCCGCGCAACGGCCGGATCTGGGCGATGCAGGGCGGCTTCGACGACCGGATGAGTTCGTTCAACCGCGCGACGCAGGCGGAACGGCAGCCCGGTTCGACGATCAAGCCCTTTGTCTATGCGACCGCGCTCGACCATGGCATGACACCTGCCACATTGATCGCCGACAGCCCGTTTTGTGTTTACCAGTCCGCTTCGCTTGGCCGCAAATGTTTCCGCAATTTCGGCAATTCGCGGGGTGCCGGCGAGCAGACCCTGCGCTGGGGCGTCGAACAGTCGCGCAACCTGATGACGGTGCGCGCTGCCAATGATGCCGGCATGGAAAATGTCGTGAAAACGATCAAGACCATGGGTATCGGCGAATATCAGCCCTATCTCGCCTTCGCCCTGGGCGCTGGCGATACCACGGTGATGAAACTAACCAACGCCTATTCGATGCTCGCCAACCACGGGCGCGAACTGAAGCCGACGGTGATCGATTTTGTCCAGAACCGGCAGGGCGAGGTGATTTTCCGCGCCGACAAGCGGGTCTGCGATAAGTGCAACATGAGCGACTGGGACGGCGAGCCGATGCCGCGTCCACGCCCCGCCGGAAAACAGCTGATGGACCCGATGACCGCCTATCAGATGATCGATATCCTGCAGGGTGTGATCACCCGCGGCACCGCGCAAAATCTGAAAAGTCTCGACCGGCCGCTGTTCGGCAAGACCGGAACGTCCAGCGGCCCGACCAATGTCTGGTTCGTCGGCGGTTCGCCCGACATGGTCGCCGGCGTCTATCTCGGCTATGACCAGCCGCGCAATATGGGCGGCTATGCCCAGGGTGGCACGCTGGCCGCGCCGGTCTTCCGCCGCTTCGCCGAACGGGCGATGGCGGGCATGCCGAAAACTCCGTTTGTCGCGCCGAAGGGCGTACGGATGGTGCGCGTCGATCGCAAGACCGGCAAGCGCGTCTTTGGGGGCTGGCCCACCGACGATCCGAAATCAGCGGTGATCTGGGATGTATTCAAGCCCGAAACCGAACCGCGCCGGTCGATCCGCAAGGACGAGCTTCTGGCAAGGCTGGAAGCCCGCAAGGCGCAATTGCTTGCCGAGCAGGCCGCAGCGCGGGCCCGGGCTCTGGAAGCCAGCCGCAACCGCGGGCCGGCGCAGAATGACGACGAATTCTTGCAGGCTGAAGGCGGCATTTATTAGCGGCGCACGGTCTCGACGCCGATGCTGACGGCATCGGACATCGTGCCTGGGCAAGGTATCGCCACCGTCGGGGTCGAGAGCGTCGCAGCTCTTTCCGATATCACCGCCGATGCCTTTCGCGACGATCCGTTCAACAGCTGGTTGTTCGGCGCTTTTGATCCGATGAAACGGACCTTTTCGGGGCTCGCGCGACATATCTACGCGCCGAACGGCTTTTGCCAGATACTGCGCGAAGACGGCGAAGGCCGTGCGGCGACGATGTGGCTGATGCCCGGCGACAAGGCCGATGCCTCCCTGGCCGGGATGGTGCAGACCTATTGGGGGCTGCTTGCCAGCGGTGGCTGGGGTGCGCTGATGCGCGGCAAGGCAGCCGGCGAGGCGATGGCAAAACATCATCCGAAAGAGCCGCACGCCTATCTGTTCACCGTTGGTGTCGCCAGCGCCGGACGGGGCAGGGGGCTCGGCCGGCGACTGATCCAGCCGGTTCTCGATGCCTGTGACCGCACGGGTACGATGGCCTATCTGGAAAACAGCAATCCGGCCAACCGGCGCTTTTACAACAGCCTGGGTTTCGAGCGGGTGGAACTGTTCCATCCAATGCCCGATAGTCCGCCCCTGGAAGCGATGAAGCGGCTCCCCCGATAGAATATTGGTCGCGGCCGGGCCGCGTGCAATATTAATGAAATAATTCTGTAATTCAAAAGTCATTGAGCGGCAGTAGACGCCTTGTTCGAGAGGTCGCACGGGCATTTTCCGTGTGCAATCAACCTTGAACGAGGGAATTTTTGATGAAAACGAAATTTGCACTAATCGCGATGTCCGCACTGGCGCTGGCCGGCTGTGAAAACCAGGCCGGTAGCAGTGGCGGCGGCGGAAGCCGGGACCAGATCCGCATCGTCGGATCCTCGACCGTCTTTCCGTTCGCCAAGGCCGTGTCGGAAAATTTTGTCACCGCTGGCAGCTTCAAGGCACCGGTATTGGAATCGACCGGAACCGGCGCGGGCATGAGCCTGTTCTGCTCCGGTGTCGGCGCGGACACGCCCGATATCGAAAATGCTTCGCGCCGGATGAAGGCGTCCGAGTTTGAACTTTGCCAGAAAAACGGTGTGACGGATATTGTCGAAATCAATATCGGCATCGACGGTATCGCGGTAGCGCAATCGAATGAGGGTCCGAGTTTTGCCCTGACCCCGGAGCAGATTTACAAGGCTATTGCGGCCAAGCCGTTCGGCAAGGAAAACACCACCAAAAACTGGTCGGATATCGATGCCTCGCTGCCCTCCATGCCGATCAGCGTGTACGGCCCGCCTTCGACTTCCGGTACGCGTGACGCGCTGACCGAACTGATCATGGAAGTCGGCTGCAAAACCGATCCCGCGACCAAGGCGCTCAAGGACAGCAACAAGGACGAATATGAGGCGATCTGCCACGAGATCCGCACCGACGGTCCCTATCTCGACACCGGCGAGAATGACAATCTGATCGTCCAGAAGCTGAAATCCAACCCCAATGCGGTCGGCATCTTCGGCTACAGCTTTCTCGAGGAAAATCTCGACACGGTGCGCGGGATCGTCATTTCCGGGGTCAAGCCTGCCTATGACGCGATTGCGTCGGGCGAATATCCCGGTGCGCGGCCGCTGTACATCTATGTGAAGAAACAGCATGTCGGCGTGATCCCCGGCATCCAGGAATATATCACGGAATTTGTCAACGCGGGCACCCGTGACGGCTATCTGGTCAAGGCCGGCCTGATCGCTTCGCCGGATGCAACCCGGGCCGCGATGCAGGACGCGGTGAAAAATCTGCCGCTGCTGACCAAGGATGTTTTGAAATAGGCGCCCCTTATCGCCTGATCTCAAAATGGATCATGCCCCGAACTAGACAATATCGGTCATGATCCGGGGGCTGTTGGCAACAACGGCCCCCTTTTTATTGTCTGCGACAGGGCGGGACGGCCCGATCCGGGAGGGCAATGGCGCGCCGATCCTCGCCGCGCGACGGCCTGCAAATGCAAATCAATTGCCTTTTATATGACATTTTTGTTACAATGAACGAAACCGCCACAAGGAAACCCGATGAATCTCAGCACCTCCCAGCATACCGTGACCGCCTTTGACGCGGAAATTCACGATCTTCGGGCGATGGTGCTGGAGATGGGCGACAAGAGCACGGCGGCGATTGTCCGGTCGATCGAGGCGCTGTCGCACAATGATCTGGCGCTGGCGAAAGCGGTGGTCTCGGATGATCGCGAGATTGACGAACTGGAGCGGCGGATCGATGCCTTGTCGATCCAGACGATCGCCTTGCGCGCGCCGATGGCGGACGATCTGCGCCATCTGATCGCGACCTTCAAGATTTCGAGCATTGCCGAGCGGATCGGAGACTATGCCAAGAATATCGCCAAGCGGGTGCCGCTCGTGGCCGAGTCCAGCCGCAAGGTTGAGCCCGCCTCGCTGCTGCCCTCGATGGCCAATATCGCCGCCGAACTGGTCCGGGATTCGTTCAAGGCCTATGCCGACGGCGACGCGGATCTGGCGGTGTCGGTCTGGGCGAGGGACCAGACGCTGGACCATTTCTACACCAGTATCTTCCGCGCAATCATTACCTATATGGTCGAAAATCCCGCCTATATCAGCGAATCCGCGCATCTGCTGTTCATCGCGAAAAATCTCGAGCGGATTGGCGATCATGCGACCAATATCGCGGAGCTGACCTATTTTGCCGAAACCGGACGGCAGATGCCGGATCGCAACAAGGGCGACGATGTCGGCACCATCTGGGACGAGCAGCAGTCATCAACCTAGGTCGACGACCGCCGCCCGGCGCAGATCATGCGGATCAGAAGCTGATCTGGAACCGTCCGGCCACGGCATCGACATTATAGTCACCATCGCCCGCCGCGAGGATCGCCGCGTTGCTATAGTCCAGTTTCGAATAGCTCAGCAGGAAGCGGACATAGTCGACCGGCGTCCAGATAAGCGACGCTTGATAGGCATCCTGCGTGCCCCCGACAAAGCCGGCATCGACCAGGTCGAGCCGGTCATAGCGGACATTGACCTGCCACGCGCCGAGACCGCCCTGGCCGACGGGATTGGACACTTTCACACCCTTGAACACGCCTTCCTTGTAGCCGCGCGTGTCGTCGGTCAGGAACAGGCCCGCCTCGACCGAACCGCCGAAGAAGGTCGGATCGGCGAGCGCGCCGCTGCGGTTCAGGTTGAGCCAGTGGCCCTCTGCCGCCGCGTGGAACCGTCCGGAAATGACCGCAGCCTCCAGCCCGTAGCTGGTCTCTGACTCTGCGTCAGCAATCGTGCCGGTGTCGATGAAGCGCGTGTCGGTAAAATGCACCGCCGGGCGCTGGCGATAGCGGCGCGACGTCGTGGCATCGCCAAGATCGCGATAATGGTAGGACGCCCCAAAATGGGTCTGCGTGTCGCCGAATTTCGGCATTGCCACGGCGCGCACGTCAAAGCCGATGCTGTTGTCCTCGTCATTGTTGAGGTCGTCGATATTTGCGGTAAACACCCCGGCCTGGAACAGCAGGTCCGAGACGCCATATTGCGCGGACAGGCCGACCCGCCGCTCGAAGCCAAAGGCATCGGTATAGCCGGCGCGCTCGATGAAGCTGGTGTCGTTGCTGCTCGACAGCTCTTCCAGCCCCTGGAAGGTGTTGTGCTGGCCCGCCGTCACCGTCAACCCGCCGTCTTCATAAATGAAAAAGGCGTCGGTCAGATCGATTGCGTTGCCGGCAAAATCGGCTTCCAGCTTGTAGCCGAAGCCGCCCGGGATCGATCCCGAAGCGCCGAGCCGGATGCGCCGGGCTTCATTGGCAAAGCCAAGACCGGCGTCGTTGATTGAGTCCGGCGCATTGACGGTACCAAAGTCGTAAAGCATCCGGCCGCGCGGCTTGAAGCTCCAGCCGTCTTCGCCCTTGATCTCCGGCGCGCCCTTGAAGGCGACCTTGACCGGCTTCTGCTGCTCCAGCTTTTCCTCGGTCGCAGCCAGCTTGGCTTCGGTCGCCGCGATCGCGCTGGTCGAGGCTTGCTGCGTCTGCTGCACATTGCCGAGCTGCGCCTTCAGATCGGCGACTTCGCGTTCGAGCTGGTTGAGCTTGCTCAGCAGGGCCGCAGCCTGCTCCGCCGAAATCGTCTCCGCCATGGCCGATGCGGGATAAAGTCCGATCGCCGCGGTCCCGGCCAGCAGGCCTATTGTCTTGAGCATATGGTTTTTCATAATCGCCTGTCCATTGCATTTTCGTTGCATGATGGTGAGCGATCTATGACCGGAGCGTTGCCCTTTCATGGCATATTTATTTCACGTTTGTGACAGGGCGCGGCTGTGGGGTGCCGGGGCAGGGCGATAGGCTAGCGGTGGCGCGGGGCGACGGCGAAGGCGCGCGAGACGGCGTGCCCTTAACCGGCAACAGGCAAGCGGCGCTTGCCCTTGGTCCGGCTGGTCAGATGATATTGGAAGCAGCGGTCACAAGCATAGGGGCGCAGATCGATGGTCGCGGATAGGGCCGCCGCGACAGCGTCCGCCTCGCTGGCAAAGCGCTTTTTCTTGCGGCAAATGGCGAGGCGGGTGCGCATGGGGGTGGGCTTTCTGGTGCAATGTCCTTTTCAGAAACTTCGAGGTTTCAGACATAATCGGCCAAAGACGTGTTAAACGCTTGCCCAGAATCTGACAATACGACATTTTTGGTGGAGTAAATGAGGGGCGAATTTTCGGGTGTTATTCACTAACTTCTTGGACCGATGCATCATTGCTGTTTAGGGCTATGCAATTGCCGTCACGAAAACGTCTCTCCCGACCTAGCTTTGTGAAAAATGGGGAGGCATGCGTGATCTTTGTCGTTTTTGTAATTCGAGCGTTGACTTGTTTTGGATAGTCAATGAGAGTTCGAATCCTTATGGCAATATCATCTTCTTTGGCTTTAATAAGCGCGCCCACAGTTTCCCAAGAACACGAATTCGACCAAGCCACCGAGAACCGGCAGGCCGAACTGGGGCAGTACATGACTCCCCCCCAGATTTCCGAATTTATGGCTGGTCAGTTTGATTCGAAGCGTATCTCAGACGTTAAACTCTTGGACGCTGGAGCAGGGTTTGGCTCTTTATCAATAGCTTTTGCTGATCGATGGCTGGCTAGCGCTGACGCGGAGCATTCGCTTTCGATATCGGCTTATGAGATTGATCCAAATCTAGTTTTGCCGTTGAGAACAAGATTATCAAATTTAGAATCTTCAGAAACTAGTATTTCATCTGAAGTCATTGAGGGCGATTTTGTTGGTCACGCGGTTTCAATGATTAAGCATGGGAATGAACCTTTCTCCCATGCAATTTTAAATCCGCCGTACATGAAAATTCGAAGTGGTTCTGCCGCACACACATTGATGGCATCTGTCGAAATTGAAACGGTTAATCTGTATTCCGGATTCGTAGCGCTAGCGCTGGCTTTGGTTCGTCAAGAGGGGGAAGTTGTAGCGATTATACCACGGAGTTTTTGCAATGGACCTTACTACCGCTCATTCCGAGAGTTTATACTCGAAAGGTCTTCTCTTAAAAGCATCCACCTTTTTGAAAAAAGAGATAAAGCATTTTCTAAAGACAATGTTCTACAGGAAAACATAATCATTCGTCTTCAGAAAGGTGTGCCGCAGGAGGACGTTGTAATTTCCTCCTCTTCCGACGGTAGCTTCTCCGACCTCGAAACAAATGTCGTACCTTATGAAGAAATTGTCTTTCCCAGTGACCCGAGGAAGTTCATTCATATTCCCTCCAAAGATTCCAGTGATGCGCTGATTAGACACCCTCGATACAAAAGTACGCTAGAAAATATCGGCCTTTCGGTGTCGACAGGGCCGATAGTCGACTTTAGAGTAAAAGAGCATCTGAGGAAAAAAGCCAGTTCGGAAGATGCTCCATTACTTTATCCTGGGCATTTTAGCGAACGTATGCTTAATTGGCCGCGCGAAAATTTTAAAAAGGCCAACGCAATTGCCATCAACTCTAATACCAAACGTTGGTTGTATCCTAGAGGTTTCTATGTTGTTGTACGGCGGTTTTCTTCAAAAGAGGAAGATAGGCGAATAGTTGCCAGTCTGGTTGACCCAAACCGACTTCCCGAAACGCCCATCGGCTTTGAAAATCACTTGAATGTTTTTCATCAAAAAAAAGGTCCGCTAGAAGAAAACGTGGCTCGAGGGCTGATAGTTTATCTCAATTCGGACATAGTTGACAATTGGATGAGAAACTTCAGCGGCCACACACAGGTTAACGCGACTGATCTGAGATACCTACCCTATCCAGATCTGCAATTACTGAGCCGTTTTGGTGAATGGAGTACGAATTATTCTAAATTATCTCAGGTTCAGATAGACAATAAAGTTGCGGGCATACGGTGAGCCACCCAAATATTAAATCTGCTTTAAAGATACTGGAAATGTTGGACTTTCCGAAAGCTCAACTAAATACTCGATCTGCGCTTACATTATTGGCATTGGCAAATGTAGGCCCAAAAGACCATTTTTCGGATTCAGAAAACCCGCTGCTCGGGATTACTCCAATTATGGATTGGATACGTCATAACTATGATGTTTTTTATGCACCCAATAGCCGCGAAACATTCAGACGTAAGACGGTTCACCAGTTTCGAGATGCGGGCCTTGTACTCTATAATCCTGACGAGCCTACGCGTGCCGTAAATAGCCCAAAGGCAGTCTATCAATTGGCACCATATGCGTTGGAATTATTAAGAAAATTCGATTCAAGTGCCTTTTCAGATGCCTTGTCAGGCTATCTTAATATCCGAGGTGGATTAGCCGAACAATATGCGCAAGCACGAAATATGCATCGAATTCCGGTTGAAATTGCAGAAGGCACCGTTCTTTCCTTAAGCGCCGGCATTCATAGCCAGTTGATCAAGGACATTATTGTTTCTTTCGCCCCGCATTTTGCACCAGGAAGTCGGCTTGTATATGCAGGTGATACCGGTGAAAAAATGGGGTATTTTGATTCTGAGCGGTTGGCAAGTTTGGGCGTAACGGTTGATGAGCATGGAAAAATGCCGGATGTAGTGCTTCACTTTGAGTCTAAAAACTGGTTGATCTTGGCAGAAGCGGTTACCAGTCATGGCCCGGTTGACGGAAAAAGACACGCTGAGCTAATGGAATTATTTGATTGCTCATCAGCTGGACTAGTTTACGTAACTGCGTTCCCCTCTCGCTCGGTCATGGGACGATATCTCTCAGAAATAGCATGGGAAACTGAGGTGTGGGTGGCCGATTCTCCTACTCATCTAATCCATTTTAACGGCGAGCGTTTTCTTGGTCCGTATGTTGATTGAGTCAATTTCGAAGTCAGTAACGTTTATATCACACCTTCCCAAGACCGACCGGATCATGAAGGAAATCAATCTGCCGTTCGACTGATTTTCCTCCCTGCCGCGCAGCGGTGGGGAGGGGAACCGTCCGCAGGATGGTGGAGGGGGCGGTTGGGTTTGGTCGTGGCCTTTGGGGGGCGAGATGATTTTCGGAGGGTTTTTGTTGCCGGACGTGTGCCTCCGTCGCGCCTTCGGCACGCCACCTCCCCATTGCTTTGCAACGGGGAGGAAATGGGTGCTCCAAGGTTCTTTCCTACACATGCCTGCCTATGCCATATCCTTGGACGGCTCTTTGACAATCAAATCCTCCTCCGCCCCTATCTGCAAAAGCGGAGTGGGAAGGCTCGCCGCTGCCCGCTGCTTTCCCCCTTCTCACCTCGTTCAGACTCTCTGCTCCAAAACTGAACAAGCGGCTTTTGCGGACCGGCGCTGCTGCCGAAATCCCGCCCGAAAAACCCCGGAAGTTTTCAAATTCATAACAGTGTAAAGTTTGTAAAGTTCGATTGGCGGCGCGGGATGAAATCGCCGTGAAGATGTCGGACGCGGGGCGGACGTTTCCTGCTGACAAGGGCTTGCGCCCCTGCTAACGGCTGGCCATGACCGAACGTTCCCATATCCGCAATTTTTCCATCATCGCCCATATCGATCATGGCAAATCGACTCTCGCCGACCGGCTGATCCAGCATACGGGCGGACTCACCGAGCGCGAGATGAGCGAGCAGGTGCTCGACAATATGGATATCGAGCGCGAGCGCGGGATCACGATCAAGGCGCAGACGGTGCGGCTCAATTATACGGCGAAGGACGGCGAGACCTATGAGCTCAGCCTGATGGACACGCCGGGCCATGTCGACTTTGCCTATGAGGTGTCGCGGAGCCTGGCGGCCTGCGAAGGGGCGTTGCTGGTGGTCGACGCGGCGCAGGGCGTGGAAGCGCAGACTTTGGCCAATGTCTACCAGTCGATCGAGCATGATCACGAGATCATTCCGGTGCTCAACAAGATCGATCTGCCGGCGGCCGAGCCGGAACGGGTGCGCAACGAGATCGAGGAAATCATCGGGCTCGACGCCTCGGACGCGGTAATGGCGAGCGCCAAGTCGGGCATCGGTATCGAGGATATATTGGAGCAGATCGTCGCCAAGATCCCGCCACCGGGCGGCGACCGCGACAAGCCGCTGAAGGCGATGCTGGTCGACAGCTGGTATGATCCCTATCTCGGCGTGGTCATATTGGTGCGGGTGATCGACGGGGTGATCACCAAGGGGCTGAAGATCAAGTTCATGGCCCAGGGCACCGAGCATCTGGTCGACCGGGTCGGCTGCATGCGGCCGAAGATCGAGCAGCTGCCGGAACTGGCGGCGGGCGAGATCGGCTTTATCACGGCGCAGATCAAGGAAGTCAGCCAGACCGCGGTCGGTGACACGATCACGACGGTGAAAAATCCCGCGACCGAGCCGCTGCCGGGCTTCAAGGAAGTGCAGTCGGTGGTCTTCTGCGGTCTGTTCCCGGTCGATGCTGCGGATTTCGAGAAATTGCGCGAGAGCATCGGCAAGCTGCGGCTGAACGACGCGAGCTTCACTTTCGAGATGGAGACCAGTGCGGCATTGGGACAGGGATTCCGCTGCGGTTTTCTGGGGTTGCTGCATCTGGAGATCGTTCAGGAACGGCTGACCCGCGAATATGATCTCGACCTGATCACCACCGCGCCGTCGGTGGTCTACCGGATCGAGATGAACGACGGCAGCGAGATGTTCCTGCACAACCCGGCGGATATGCCGGACGTGGTCAAGATCCGCGAGATCGAGGAGCCGTGGATCGAGGCAACCATCTATTGCCCCGACGAATATCTCGGCGGGATATTGAAGCTTTGCCAGGACCGGCGCGGGGTGCAGAAGAATCTGACCTATGTCGGCGACCGGGCGCAGGTTGTCTACGAACTGCCGCTCAACGAGGTGGTGTTCGACTTTTACGACCGGCTGAAGAGCATTTCGCGCGGCTATGCGAGCTTCGACTATCACCAGATCGGTCTGCGCACCGGCCAGCTGGTGAAGATGAACATCATGGTCAACGGCGATCCGGTCGACGCGCTGAGCATGATCGTCCACCGCGACGCCGCCGAAGCGCGCGGCCGGCATATGTGCGAGCGGCTGAAAGACCTGATCCCGCGGCATCTGTTCAAGATCCCGGTGCAGGCGGCAATCGGCGGCAAGGTGATCGCCCGCGAGACCATCTCGGCGATGCGCAAGGACGTCACCGCCAAATGCTATGGTGGCGACATCAGCCGCAAGAAGAAGCTGCTCGACAAGCAGAAGAAGGGCAAGGCGAAGATGCGCGAATATGGCAATGTCAGCATCCCGCAGGAAGCCTTTATCGCGGCGCTGAAGATGGGCGACGAGGGTTAGGTCACCGCCCGGACGGGAATCGAACGCCCGATTTGTTTCACATTATTTCCCAGTGCAACTATGGTAAATAGTGTTGAAACTAATTGTAACATCTCATATGTTGCACCTGCGAGACACGCATCAGGGTCGCATC
Source organism: Sphingorhabdus sp. YGSMI21 (assembly GCF_002776575.1). Classification (GTDB taxonomy): domain Bacteria; phylum Pseudomonadota; class Alphaproteobacteria; order Sphingomonadales; family Sphingomonadaceae; genus Parasphingorhabdus. Next base: position 2,870,068 of record NZ_CP022548.1, read on the forward strand.
TGATTTGCGGGAAGCACCCAATGTTCGATTTTTTTGAAACAAGTTATCGTCGGGCGAAAGATGCACGGGAGGTAAAGTCCTATTTCGCCAAATATGGCGAGCAGGCTATTGATATTCTGGCCGAACGGGCGAGCGACAGGGATCTGTCGAGGCGGGACCGGCGGCATTGGCGGCGGCTGGCGCGGAAGGCGCGGCGGCGGCGGAGCCAACTGGTCACGCAACTGAATACCGGCTGAGATCAACCGCTGTCCCGCTGATAGGGGCAGGGCGTGATGTCGCCGGGCTTTATGGCAGGCCCCTTGGCCCGGAAACGCGCGAAATAGCCGCCGAGCTCGGGGCGCTCCATGAAGCCGACCAGTTCGTAGCCGACGGCCTCGAATTCGCAGAACAGCTGCTTCGGCGGTATGCCGTGCTGCGTCACGTCGCGGTTGACGTCGACCACGATCACCTCGCCGGCACCATCATCTCTCGCCTTGTCGAGCAGGGCCGGACGCAGGCGCGAGAGGAAGGCATAGGGTTCGCGTACCTCGTGATACATGTGGACCAGGAATATCCGGTCGAAACTATTCTCCGGCAGCCGCGGATCGTCCGGCGCGCCGAGCTTGATCGAGACATTGTCCAGGCTCTCCCGGTTGACGCGCTCGGCCAACCGGTCGATCGCTTCCTCGTCGATGTCCTGCGCCAGTACCCGGCCCGCCGCACCCACTTTCTCGGCCAGCCGCACGGTATAATAGCCTTCGCCGGCCCCGATATCGGCGACCGTCATGCCCGGCTCCAGCCCCGCGGCCTTCATGATCTCCTCGGCCTCGCCGCGCTTGTCGCGGGCGGTTTCGGTCGACCATTGATTGCCGGCCAGTTCCGACACCGGCCGTGACGCCGGCGGATAGGCGCGCGCGGTCTCTGCGCGCATCTCATCCTCGTCGGGCAGCCTCTTGCAGGCGCCGAGCGGCGCGGTCAGCAGCAGCAGGGCAGACAGGCCGGCCATCAGGCGGGCAGGCGGCAGCGCGGTCCGGGCGGTGATATTCATCATCACCGGAAGACTAGGGGAGCGCACCGTCCGGTTCAATCCCTGTTTGCACCCCTCCAGCGGGATGGCATTGTATCAAGCGCTGGCGCTTATGGTCGGTTGAAATATTGACCGGTAATATAAAGCGTAGCGCCCGGTCGAGAAGCACCAGGGTCACACGGATCACACCCCCTAAGGCTGAAACAGATATTGTGTGAATAAAATTATATAAGGTATTGATATAGAATTATATATTGAGAAATTATATACTTAGTCGGCGCGGCTGCGCGATCGGTTGGCGATTGTCTTTCAAAAGGTCCGCGGGTCATTTCTGCCTCCATTATGGGCAGCAGGATAATGATCCGCAACCATGTAGGAAAGCGGTTTTCGCGTCGTGCCAGCTATCGCCGGTAGGTTCAAACCGCTCTCCCAAATTATTCCTATTTGTCGGGCAATCCCGCCAGCAGCTTGTCGAGCGTAGCAGGATAGTCCCGCACCCGGATCCCGGTCGCATTATAGATCGCATTGGTGACCGCGGCGGCAGCACCGCAGATGCCCAGTTCGCCGATTCCCTTGGCCTGGATCGGGCTGGCGAATTCGTCACGCTCCTTGAGCAGGACAACCTCGATCTGCGGCACGTCCAGATTGACCGGGATATGATATTCGGCGAGATCGTGGTTGACGATATGGCCGTCGCGCTTGTCGAAGGCCAGCTCTTCGGTCAGCGCGCTGCCGAGGCCCCAGATCATGCCGCCATAGCATTGCGATGTCGCGGTCTTCTCGTTCAATATCCGCCCCGCGCCAAATACGCCGAGCATCCGCTTTACCCGTGTTTCCCCGGTGATCGCATTGACCGCAACTTCGGCAAAATAGGAACCGTAGGTCGCTTGTTGCCAGTCCTCCAGCGTCTTGCCGGGTTCGATATGGCCAATCGCGGAAATTTCTTCTCCGTCCAATATGTCCGCAAGCGACCGCGCCGAATCTCCCTTTCCGGCCTTGCCGTCTGCAAGATCGAGATCACCTTCATCGCTGCGCAGCTTGTCGGCGAGTTTGCGGCGGATTTCCTCGCAGGCCAGAAAGACCGCCGAGCCGGAAGAGGAGGCGCCCCAGGACCCGCCCGAGCCCGGTCCCGCCGGAAAATCGGTGTCACCAAGCTTCGTTTCAACCTTGTCCGCCGGTAGACCCAGCATGTCGCAGGCAATCTGCGTCAGTATCGCGTAGGTTCCGGTGCCGATGTCGGTCATGTCGGTTTCGACCACGGCGCTTCCGTCTGCCAGCAATGTGACCTTGGCCTTGGCTTCGGACAGGACATTGATCCGGGCGGCGCCAGCCATGCCGTGACCGATCAGCCAGTCGCCTTCTCGTGTTGCGCCGGGTTTGCGGTTGCGCTTGTCCCATCCGAACAGTTTTGCGCCCTCGTCGAGCGCCTCGGTAAACCGGCGCGACGAATAAGGGATATCCTTCTCCGGATGCTGTTCGGGAATATTGCGCTTTCTGAGCTCGACCGGATCGATACCGGCGGCTTCCGCCAGTTCGTCCATCGCATTTTCCAGCACCTGCATGCCGACCGCTTCGCCCGGCGCGCGGACCGAGCCGCCGCAGGTTCGGTTGAGCCGCGCGACTTCGATGCCGAGCTTGCGATTCTTTCCACCGTACAAGAAATGGGTCGCCTGGGTGACCGGTTCGTAAAATTCCTCGCCCGGCAGATTGGAAACCAGACATTCGTGCCCGAGGCCGGTCAGAACACCGTCCTCGCCGCAGGACAGCCGCACATGCTGCCGGGTTTCGGAGCGGCGCATAGTGGCTTCGAATACCTGCTGGCGCGACAGGGTCACACAGACAGGCCGACCGATTTCTTTCGCCGCAATAGCCGCCGCGACCGCTTCCGGTGAAAGACCGAGTTTCGAGCCAAAGCCGCCACCGACAAAGGGCGAAAGCATACGGATATTATCCGCGCTGATATGCAGCGCGTCGGCCAGTTCGTTGATGTTGAAATTCAGCATCTGGTAGCTGCCGCGCAGGGTCAGCTTGTCGCCGTCCCAGCTGGCGATAGCGCAATGCGGCTCCATCGCGGCGCTGTTATGGCCGGGCGTGCGATAGACCTGATCCACGGTGAAAGCGGCGTCGCGCATCGCCTGATCAAGGTCGCCCTGATCCAGCTGGTCATCCTCGGGCTTGTCTGTTTCCGTGTCGGCTGCCTCCGGGTCAAAAGCCGCATTGCCTTCGGTTTCGTAGCCGATTTTCAGATCGTTCGCGGCATGGCGCGCCTGTTCGAAAGTGTCGCCTACCACCAGTGCGATCGGCTGGCCGAAATAATCGACCTGCTTCGATCCCTGCGGGGGTGCTTCATTGGCACCGCCTTGCGCCGGTCGCCGCAGCAGGCGATCGTCGGTGATCACGGCGTGTATCGCATCGTCCCCCAGAATCTCGTCGCTGGCCACATCGGTGACGCGGCCCTTGGAGATCGTCGCGCGCGCCAGAACTCCGTGGACCATGTCCGGGACGTCCCATTCGTGCGCATAGGTTGCCTGGCCGGAGACCTTGAGCGGGCCGTCGGGGCGGTCCATCGCTGTCCCGACCAGTCCCTGACGCATATCATCCAGACGGTTGCGAGAGTCCGGTTTGTCCATTTTCCGATGCGCGTTCATGATGCGGCTCCTGTCTGTGTCGCTTCTTTCAGGACGGAAATCAGAACGCGTCTGGTCAGCGGTATCTTGAAATCATTGCTGCCATAGCCCTGCGCTTCGGCGAGCAATTGGTCGGCGGCCTTGCCGAACAGTTCGGCGGAAGGCTGTTGTCCGACCAGCAATTCCTCAACCGCTTCGTCACGCCATGGCTTGTGGGCCAGTCCGCCAAAAGCCAGCGCGACGCCGTCTATTGTGTTACCGTCCATCTTTACGATGGCAGCCACTGAACAAAGCGCGAAAGCGTAAGAGGCGCGATCGCGGACCTTCTGGTAAATCTGTTTGCCCTCGACCCGAGGTGGCAGGATCACCGCGGTGATCAGGTCGCCGGGCTCGAGGATATTGTCCTTCTCCGGATGGTCTCCGGGCAGCAGGTGAAATTCCTGCACCGGAACGTGCCGGATATCGCCGGCTTTGTCCTCGATTTCGACCTCGGCGTCCAGAGCCGTCATCGCCACCGCCATGTCGCCGGGATAGGTGGCTATGCAGGCGTCGCTCGCGCCCAAAATGGCGTGGATACGGTTGAAACCTTCCATCGCTTGACAGCCGGAGCCCGGCTCGCGTTTGTTGCAGGGCATCGCGGTATCGTAGAAATAGTAGCAGCGAGTACGCTGGCACAGATTACCCCCGGTGGTTGCCTTGTTGCGCAGTTGCCCGCTCGCGCCGGCAAGAATGGCGCGCGACAGGACAGGGTAATCATCACGGATGCGCTTATCGGCGGCGCAATCGCTGTTGGTCACCAAAGCGCCGATCCGCAGACCGCCATCATCGGTCTCGCCGATCTGGGAGAGATCGAGCCGGTTGATATCGACGAGCTTGTCGGGTGCCATCACCTCGAGCTTCATCAGGTCGAGCAAATTGGTACCGCCGGCGATGAAGGTCGCATTATTTGCTGCCTGGGCGGTTGCATCGCCGCGCTCGGTGGCTCTCGCATATTCAAAGGGCTTCATGACTGTTCTCCGGCGGCCTGACGGATCGCATTGACGATATTGGGATAGGCGGCGCAGCGACAGAGATTGCCACTCATCCGTTCCGATATTTCTTCGTCGCTCAATTCTGCGGGACCGTCGAGATCGTCGGAAACAAAGCTCGGCCATCCGGCCTTGGCTTCCTCGATCATCGCCGTGGCGGAGCAGATCTGGCCCGGCGTGCAATAGCCGCACTGGAAACCGTCATGCGCGACAAAGGCCGATTGCAGAGCCGACAGATTGTCCGGCTGGCCTATGCCCTCGATCGTCGTGATTTCGTCACCGTCATGCATGCATGCGAGGGTCAGGCAGGAATTGACCCGCCGTCCCTCGACGATGACGGTGCAGGCACCGCACTGGCCATGATCGCAGCCCTTCTTGGTTCCGGTTAGCCCGAGATGGTTGCGCAGCGCATCGAGCAAAGTAACTCGGCTGTCGGCCTCCAGCTTGTGCGTTTTCCCGTTTACGACAAGTTCGGTGCTTTCCATTTGACGGCGTCCTTCCCAAGAGTGGCGACGTGACATGCGCGAGCTGGCCAGAGACAAGGTCTCGTATCTGTGACGATGGTCAGCTGCGGGTCGATATCGCGTAGAGTCTGCCTGTCCTACGTTTTGGGCGGGCCATTGGTTCCATTCGGATTGGATTTAGGCGCGGCTTGGGGACGAGGTGTAGCCGTGGCGTGGGTGCGCGGGTGGTGGTTTCTGGCTTGAAAATTAAGGTTGAACCGTTCCGTTCGTGCTGAGCTTGTCGAAGCATGGTGCTCGGATAGACGCGGTCCTTCGACGGCCTCAGGACGAACGGGGTGGGGGCATGGTCTTGTTCCCCCGCGCAGGCAGGGGGCATCTCGTGTCTTTCCAAGGTTAAAGAATGGAGGGGAGACAGCGCTCAAGCTGCCGCGCAGCTCGATCTACAACCAATGTTTGCCGGCTGTATTTCTGGAGATGGGCCCCTGCCTGCGCATGGGCGAAAGCTCCCTAATCCACATCCTCGACATCGACCGCTTCGCCCGTCACCTTCTGTGCGAGCGTCGCGGCGATGAAATCGTCCAGCGCGCCGTCGAGCACATCGCCGGGCGCGCTGCTCGTGTGGCCGGTGCGCAGGTCCTTGACCATCTGATAGGGTTGCAGGACGTAGGAGCGGATCTGGTGGCCCCAGCCGATTTCAGTCTTGGCTTCATATTCGCCCGAGGCTTCGGCTTCGCGGCGCTGCAGTTCGGCCTCGAACAGGCGCGCTTTCAACATGCCCATCGCGGTGGCGCGGTTCTTGTGCTGGCTGCGGTCATTCTGGCTGGCGACGACTATCCCGGTCGGTTGGTGGGTGATGCGCACGGCACTGTCGGTGGTGTTGACGTGCTGGCCGCCGGAACCGGAGGCGCGATAGGTATCGATCTTGAGGTCGCTCTCGTTGATCTCGACCTCGAAACTGTCGTCGATCACCGGATAGACCCAGACGGAGGAAAAGCTGGTGTGGCGCTTGGCGGCGCTGTCATAGGGCGAGATGCGGACCAGCCGGTGCACGCCGCTTTCGGTCTTGGCATAGCCATAGGCATTCTCGCCCTTGACCTCGATCGTTGCGGATTTGATTCCGGCCTGATCCCCGGCCTGATAATCGACCATGGTGACCTTGTAGCCGCGCGCCTCGGCCCAGCGCTGGTACATGCGCAACAGCATTTCGGCCCAATCCTGGCTTTCCGTGCCGCCGGCGCCGGCGTGGATTTCGATATAGGTGTCGAGGCCGTCGGCTTCGCCGGAGAGCAAAGCCTTGACCTTGTCACGGTCGGCGCGGGTCGCGAGCTTTTCCAGCGTGGCGACGCCTTCGTCGGCAAGGCCCGCGTCGCCTTCTTCCTCGGCCATTTCGATAAATTCGAGCGCGTCGTCGCGTTCCTGCTGGATTTCCTGCGCGGCGCTGATCGATTCATCGAGGCGGCGGCGTTCGGTCATCACCGCCTGGGCCGCGCTCTGGTCGTCCCACAGGGTCGGATCCTCGACCCGGGCATTGAGCTCGTCGAGACGGCGCAGCGCGACATCCCAGTTGAGGGCGGTCTTGATCAGGGTAAGAGCGGCGTCGATCCGGTCGACAAAGGCTTGCGCGTCGGCACGCATGATATTCTCCAAAACTAGTGGCAGCAGCGATTAGACGATATCGGCGGGAAGTAAAGTATTGTGGGGAGGGCGAAGGTGGTTTTCCTTCGCATCCTGCGGCGCTGCGAAAGGCCGCCGGGACCGGAAATCCGTCGCTATCAGCTGGACCGCAATGGCGAACGGGTTCCGTAACGTCCGTCAAGACAGGAGCGGAGCAAGATATTTCGCTCGCCCCTTTCATCCACGGAAGTCCGCTATTTCCTTTGCTATGAGCATCTTGTTGCAGTAGCCTGACGGCGGGAGGACAGGTTTACACACTTCGCCTTGGGGGAAATGGCTTGTTCGATGAAATGCTGGGTAGCGACGGAAACGCTCGCGAGCCCTATATTGCCTATAAAAACTGGCTGGACGGTGAAGATACCAAGCGTCTCCATCGCAAATCCGAGGACGCCGAGGCCTTTTTTCGCAGGACCGGCATCACCTTCAATGTCTATGGCGAGGACGAGGGCGACGAGCGGCTGATACCCTTCGACGTCATCCCGCGGATATTGTCGGCCGGCGAATGGCGCAAATTGTCGCGCGGCATCGAGCAGCGGGTCAAGGCGATCAACGCCTTTCTCTATGATATCTATCACCGCCAGGAGATTTTGCGCGCAGGCCGGATACCGGTCGAGCTGATCGCCAATAATATTGCTTTCCTGCCGCAGATGATCGGCGTCAATCCGCCCGGCGGGATTTACACCCATATCATCGGTACCGATATCGTCCGCACCGGGCCGGGCGAGTTCTATGTGCTCGAGGACAATGCAAGGACTCCTTCCGGCGTGAGCTATATGCTGGAAAACCGGGAAACGATGCTGCACATGTTCCCGGAACTGTTCGCCAGGATCGGTGTGCAGGAAGTGAGCAGCTATCCGAACAATCTGCGCCGGTCGCTCGCCGCCTGCGCGCCGCCGCAATGTACGGGCAAGCCGGTGGTTGCTGTTCTGACGCCAGGCATCCACAACAGCGCCTATTTCGAGCACAGTTTTCTCGCCGACCAGATGGGTGCGGAGCTGGTCGAGGGGCATGATCTGAAGATCGTCGACGGCCGTGTCGCGATGCGTACGACGCAAGGCTATACGCCGATCGATGTGATCTACCGGCGGATCGACGACGATTATCTCGATCCGCTGAATTTTCTGCCCAACTCGATGCTCGGCGTGCCCGGGATCATGGATGTCTACCGGTCCGGCGGGATCACCATCGCCAACGCGCCCGGTACGGGGATTGCCGATGACAAAGCGCTCTATTCCTACATGCCGGACATTATCGAATTCTACACTGGCCAGAAACCGCTGCTGGAGAATGTCCCGACATGGCGCTGCTCGGAGAAGGACCAGCTGGACTATGTGCTCGAGCATCTGGCGGAACTGGTGGTCAAGGAAGTGCACGGATCGGGCGGCTATGGCATGCTGGTTGGCCCGGCGGCTTCCAAGAAGGAAGTCGAGGATTTCCGCGCCAAGCTGATCGGCAATGCGAGTAATTATATTGCCCAGCCGACGCTGGCGCTTTCCACCGTGCCGATCTTTACCGAAAAGGGTCTGTCGCCACGGCATGTCGATCTGCGGCCGTTCGTGCTCGTGTCACCCGATCGTATCGATATTACACCCGGCGGGCTGACCCGCGTTGCGATGACCGAGGGATCTCTGGTGGTCAACAGCAGCCAGGGCGGGGGGACCAAGGATACCTGGGTGCTGGAAGAATGAGGGGGCAGGGATCATGCTAGGCAAAACCGCCGCCAGTCTGTTCTGGATGTCACGTCTGCTCGAGCGGACAGAGAATAGCGCGCGTCTGATCGAGGCCGGCTTTCGCATCGCGCTCACCCACTCCTCGTCTGCTTCCGACGAATGGGCGTCCATCCTGGCATCGTCAGGCACCAAGAAAAGCTATCTGGCCAAACATGCCGATTATAGCTCGGTCAAGGTGATCGACTATCTTTTGCGCGACAAGGATAATCCCGGCAGTGTCATCTCGCTGATCAAACAGGCGCGGGACAGCGCGCGCACCGGGCGAATTGCCCTGACCCGGGAGGTATGGGAAGCCACCAACGAAGCCTGGATGAACCTGAAGACGGCACTTGCCAATCCGGTGGACGAACGGGACTTGCCGGAGGTGCTGGCCGTCATCCGCAAGCAAAGTTCGCTGGTCCGCGGTGCCGTACTCGGGACGATGCTGCGCAACGACGGGTTCGATTTTATCCGGCTGGGCACGTTTATCGAGCGAGCCGACAGCACTGCCCGGATTTTGGACGTGAAATATTATCTGCTGCTGCCATCGATCGCCCAGATCGGCACCGGCGTCGACAATGTGCAGTGGGAAACGATATTGCGATCGGTGTCCGCGCAACGGTCCTACCGCTGGCTCAACGGTTCGGACATCAGCGCCCTGAGCGTCGCCGAATATCTGATCCTGAATCGCCAGATGCCGCGGTCGCTGGCATTCTGCTACGCCCAGATATCCGATAATCTCGGATATCTGGAAAGCGAATATGGCAGCGAAGTCACCTCGCACCGGCTCGCCACCGATATTTGCAATCGGCTGCTCGGCCAGCCGGTCCAGAATATTTTCGAAGGCGGGCTGCACGAGTTCATTGTCGAATTTCTGGCGGCGAACAACAGCCTCGCGGCGCAGATCGAGAGCGACTATAATTTTCAAGACAGGATTAGCTGAACATGCTGCTGAAAATTGAACACGAGACCCGCTATAATTACGACAAGCCTGTGCAATATGGCCTGCAACAATTGCGCCTCCGCCCGAAGGAAAGGCCCGGTCAGCGGATCGTCGACTGGAATATCGAGATCGAGGGCGGAGCGCTGGAATTGTCGTTCGAGGACCAGCACTGCAACCATGTCGATCTGATCAATATCGAGCGCGGGCGCAGCGAGATCATCATCCGCTGCACCGGCGAAGTGGAGAATAGCGACGGCAGCGGGGTCATCGGCAGGCATGCGGGATTTGCGCCCCTGTGGTATTTCAAGCGGGCAAGCGCGCTTACCAAGCCGGAGGATGAAATCGCCAGACTGGTCGCATCGCTGGATCAGGATTATGAGGATGACATAGTCCGGCTGCACGCCCTCTCGGCGGCGGTCACCGACAGGGTTGCCTACGAAACGGGCAAGACCGATGCCGAGACCACTGCGGAGCAGGCGCTCGCCATCGGCGGCGGCGTCTGCCAGGATCATGCCCATATCTTCTGCGCGGCGGCCCGCTCGCTCGGCTTTCCGGCCCGTTATGTCTCCGGATATCTGATGATGAGCGACCGTGTCGACCAGGATGCGACGCACGCCTGGGCGGAAGCCTATGTCGAACATATCGGCTGGGTCGGCTTCGACATATCCAATGGCTATTCGCCGGACGAGCGCTATGTCCGTATCGCAACGGGCCTGGATTATCGCGACGCATCGCCAATTACCGGATTGCGTTATGGCGCGGGTAGCGAGGATATGATTGTCAGCCTGCAGGTGCAGCAGTAGAGAGACAGGCAATTCTAATCAGGGACAAACATTACCAATGACCTATTGCGTGGCACTGCGGATGAAACGCGGCCTTGTTTTCATGTCGGATACGCGCACCAACGCCGGTGTCGATGATATCGCCCAGGTCAAGAAACTGACCAGCTGGGAAGTGCCGGGCGACCGCGTGATCACGTTGCTTTCGGCGGGCAATCTGGCCACCACCCAGGCGGTCGTGAGCTTGCTGGACGAACGCGGCAAGCATCCGGACGACCGCAATCCGTCGATCCTGCAGGCCCCGTCGATGTTTCAGGTCGCGACGATTATCGGCGACACCTTGCGCGAAGTAGTCAAAACCTATTCCCGCGAGGGGCAGGAGGCCAAGTCGCCCTTTGGCGCCACGCTGATCGTCGGGGGCCAGATCCACGGCAGCGATCCGCGGCTATTCATGATCTATCCGGCTGGCAATTTCATTGAAGCGAGCGATGACAGCCCGTTTTTCCAGAGCGGCGAAACCAAATACGGCCGGCCGATATTGGTTCGCGGCTTCGATCCCGGAATGTCTTTCGAAAATGCCGTGAAACTGTTGCTGGTCTCTTTCGATTCAACGATAAGAGCCAATCTGGCGGTGGATTTGCCGCTCGATATGCAGGTCTATGAAGCCGACAGCTTTGCGATAACACACCAGCAACGGGTCGAAAAAGACGATCCCTATTTCCAGACTATCTCCGAAGGATGGGGCGATGCACTGAGAAGCGCATTCCAATCGTTGCCCGACTTCAGCTTCGAAGACTAGCCGAAGCGTCTTTTCCCCGCCATCGCCCTGTGCGCCATCGCCATCGTGGTGAGTTGCGCGTTGACGCGGATGCAGCTCGGCATCACGCTGGCATCCGCGACATAGCAATTGGTTGTGTTGTGAACCCGCTGGTTGAGATCGACGACGCCCTTGTGCGGATCTTCGTTGATCGCATTGCCGCCGTGAGGATGGGAACTGGAAAGCACGACATCATCCGGCTCGACGATTGCCTTATCGAAAAAGGCGTCGATCTCGTCATGGCTCATGTCGCTGGTCAGAGTCTGGCCGCGCAGCAGGGCAGGGTAGACCTCGACTGCGCCGTTGAGGAAATGGACTTTGGTCATCGTCGCCAGTGCGCGGCGCAACAGGGCCAGCTCTTTCTCGCCGATTTTCAGCTTGAGCTTGCCATGGTCCATGTACCCAAGCCGGTCGGCCGGAAACAGGACGCCCGCCGACACCAGCCGGTTATAGTTTCTCATCCGTTCATAATGGTCCTCGAACCAGCCGGGCACCAGCATCGCCATGCTCATCGGCGGCTGGAAATGGCTCTCGATCAGATAGTCACCGCGATCGATATAGGTCGCCATCTGGTCTTCGTTCCATGCGTTGACCTGTGTGCCTTCGGGCATCAGCGCAACCACCGGGCAGGCGATGTTGAGCGAGATATTGCTGCCTGACTGCAAAATCCCGCTGTTGTAGAGCAAATTGCTGGAAGCCAGCGCGCCCGCGGCTACCACCACGCCCTTGCGGGCTCGAATGACGCGCTTGCCGCCATTTTTCAGTCTGACTTCGACGGCGTCGGCAACCCGCTTGCCATTGGCCCCCTCGCGCCACAGGATTTCTGTTGCTTCGGCGCGGTCCAGTATCCGGGCCGGCTTTTTGCGCGCATCGCTGGTCGCATGGGCCAGATAGCTTTCCGGCATCGCTTTTTTCCGGCCGTACGGACAGCCGGTGTTGCAATAGCCGCAATAGATACACTCGCTTTCTGGCGTCGGGGGGCCATAGTTTTTGCGGAACCATGCGGTAATGGCGGTACGATCTTTCGGGTCAGCCGACTGTGCGGCATATTTGTTCCAGCCGTCGATCAAATGTGGACCGTTATTGCGACCGGTGATCGCGTCGATCTGGGTGACATCCAGCGCCTGCTCGACCGCATCATAGCTCGCAGCCAGACTGGCTTCGCTTATCGGCGCGCCCAGTCCGGCCCAGGTTTCGAATACATCCTCGGCCTCCGGGTGGACCAGGCCTTCCTGTTTCATCCGAAGGCAGATGCCGTTGTTGATGACGGTCGAACCGCCAACCACACGGCCCTGAAACACGATGATATCGCGGTCGGCTGTCGTCTGTAGCCCGCCATCCTTGAACAGGCGCGCGGTCATCCGGGCTTCTTCGTGGGTCAGGCGCGACGACGGATAATGGCTGCCGGCCTCTATGATCAACACTCGATGGCCCTCGTCGGCAACGGCTGCCGCAGCCACAGCCCCGCCCGCACCCGATCCGATCACGATCACGTCTGCTTCTTCCGGAACGGCGCCATGGCCGACAAATATTTTTGCTGTCAGATCGCGGCGGGTGTCGCGGCGGACCGGGCGCTCGCCCGGCGCAGAGCGGTCACGCTGCGCCGGCAGTTCGAAATCGAGATCGGCAAAGATCGGATTGTCGAAATTCTCCTCTTCATCGCCGTGCTCCCAGTGGCCGTAATAGCCGGCTAGTATGACACCCTTGGTGCGAGCAATGTCCTGGAGGAAATCGATCCGTGATTTTTGCAGCCGCCTGCTGATCAGCTTCGATCGTATTCGGGGAGAAGCGACGAGAAAGAACGGACCACCCAGAACGACCAGCAACCCGTAGAGCGCCATGCGGATTTCATCCGGTTTCTTGCCCTCGATATTGGTAAAATGCTCCTGTAGATTTTCGACCACCTGATCGGCAGAGATCGCCATCTTCCGGTTATGGAACAACGCTTCTGCCATCGCCTTTATCATCAGCGCCTGCAGTCGGTTAAACGGCTTTTTCAACTTTCATCTCCCAAGGCGCGACCCGGGGTATATTCATTTGATCTAGTCTGGTGCTGCTTCACTTGCCGGGGCGATGCCCAGCCCATCCCCGTCATCTCCGGCCTCGAAGCGCCGAATGACCTCGCCGGCGGCAAGATCGACTTCGGCGATCGTATCAGGACCGGTTTCCGCGACATAGAGTTTTTTGCCATCCGGCGAAAAGAGAATAGTGACCTGCTGGGAACCGGCTTCCCCGCTGACACCGATCGAGCCGGTCGCCTTGCGCGTCGCAACATCGTACAGGCCGAGCGCGCCGTCACCGAGATTGGAGGTGATGGCCGTGGTGCCATCGGGGCTGATTGCCACGCGGATCGGAAATTTTCCGGTCTCGATGGCGGCGAGTTCCTTAAGGCTGCGCGCATCGAAGACGCGCAGGACATCGCCCCGGCGATCGGCGACCCAGACGCTTGCGCCGTCGGGGGTGATCGCCAGTCCTTCCGGTTCGGTTCCGGCTGGCAGATCTGCAATTTTCTTGCCTGCCAGCAGATCCAGCACGCTCACCGTGCCCGACTGCATATTGGAGACAAAGGCGCGCGACTTGTCCGGTGTCACGACCAGCATATGGCTGCCTTTCTGCCCGGTCGATATCGTTGAAATCTCGCGTTTTTGGATTTCCCCGTCCGGCGGAGAGACGATGGTGATATTGTCGCTACCCTCGGTCGTGGCGATGATCCGGCCGTCGTCGAGCCATAAAATGCCGTGCGGTCGCTGGCTTGGCGCGAGGGACACGGTTTCGATCCGCTCGCTTGCCGCTATGTCGAAAATGTCGATTGTGTCGCCGCCATAGGAGACTACCGCGGCGAGCCGGCCGTCGGGGGATATCGCGATCTCGTGCGGCTGGTGTCCGGTATCCCGCCGCGCGATTTCACTGCCGCTTGCCAGATCGATGAAGCTCAGGCTGTCCTCCGCCTTGTTGCCGACCAGCAATGTTCCGGAGGTGGCCCCCGCTTCGGCGGCGAGCTGTTCGTCGCATCCCGCAGCGACGGCGAGGAGGAATATCGCCGAACAGAAACGTGCAATTTTCTTCGCCATTGTCCAACCTGTCCTATTTTTTCATGCAGGATAACAGGATATTACGCTTTTTCTATCCCTGTTTTCGAAGCAGATGTGATGAAGGCCACTGCGGGTGAAAGCAGAGATGGTAGAATATATATTCTGATAGCCATCGAGGGTTTGTCATGCGTGTACAAAATCACCGTTTCGCTTCCCCACTTGTGTCCGCGACTGTGGTCACGGCTCTGGTCGTTGCTTCGCCCGCTTCGGCGCAATTCGGCGGGCTGTTCAAAAAGCCGCCGGCCACCAGCGGAACTCCGGATACCAAGGCCGGGGGTGATGATTGTGCCAGCAATCCGAAAAGCGCCATCGGCAGATCGATACTGGGCAATATGATCGGCGATTTCACGCGGCGGGCCACGCAGAATATGGGGGTTGCCGGCACCTATATCCCGCGGGCGGAAGTGGCGGATACGCTGACCAATTCGATCGCCTGCCGACTCGACCCTGACGAGCAGCTGCAGGCCGCGGAAGCGACGCGCAGCGTGACCCGCTCGGGCGAACCCGGCGCCAGCGCGCAGTGGACCAGCGAAACCCGCCCCGGCGTCTCGGGCAGTTCCACCGCGACAGCGAAAACCGAGACGGCGGACGGTACAAGTTGCATGACGATCACAGATATTGCTATTGTCGATGGCGAAGAAACCCGTGTGTCCAAGCGGATGTGCAAAGCTCCCGGAGAATCACGATATATAGTCGTGGCATGAACATGAAAAAAACGATCAAAACCGCCATCGTCATCGCTTCGCTTTTCACCTTGGGCGCTACCGATGTGAAACCCGGCATGGACCCCGAAAATCCGACCTGCCCGATCGCGCCGAACTGGTCGACCAACGAGAAGATGGAACTGACCCCGAAAATGATCGGCGGCACCAAGGTCTTGCTCGCCGAAGGAGCCGTCGATACGGGCCTGCCCGAACGGATGCGCAAGATGCTGGCCGACAATCCCGACATTTCCGAAATCTGGCTGCGGTCTTCCGGCGGCAATGCGAGAGCCGGCAATGAAACCGGTCGGGTGATCCGGCAATCCGATGCCCTGATCATTACCCGAATTCCCCAGGGCTGGACCTGTTTCAGCGCCTGCAATTTTGTTTTCATGGGGGGCAGGGCCCGGATCGTCGAGCCCGGCGGCCATTTCATGGTCCATATGTTCACCATGACGGGCGACCGCAACGCGATCAATTACAGCATCGAAATGGGCACGGACTCGACGGTCGGCCTGATCGGCGAAGTCGAGCAGCAGAGCGCGCTGCTGGCGACCGAGGATAATGATTTCCTGATCCGCATGGGCGTGTCGCGGAAATTGCTGTCCGAGATCATGTACCGGACCAATGCGGTGAAAACCGAGGATGGCGACGGATCCACCCGCCGCTGCCTGACCAACGAGGAAGCGCTGCGCTACAATGTCGCCAATGTCGGCGGCTAGGCTCCGCCCCGCAATATTCCGGCCTCGCGAAAATGACAGCCGCCTTTTGCTTTTCTTTTGAAATTATGGCGTTAGCATGAGCTCCAGCTAATCGGGCCAGCGAATGGGGAAGGCAAGACTATGCGTCATATTGCGATCATCGGATCGGGACCTGCGGGCTATTATTCGGCGGAAGCCGCGCAGAAGAAATTCGGTGACGATGTCGCGGTCGACATTATCGACCGCTTGCCCGTTCCCTTCGGCCTGATCCGCACCGGCGTTGCACCCGACCATCAATCGATCAAGGCGGTGTCGCGGCGCTACGAGAAAACCAATCTCGGCGAAAATGTCCGCTTCGTTGGCAATGTCACCGTCGGCGAGGATGTCAGCGTCGCGGAGCTGCAGGACCTGTACGATGCCGTCGTACTGGCGACCGGCGCCCCGAATGACCGGGTTCTCGACATCGCGGGCAGCGAACTGGACGGGGTCATCGGCAGCGCCGCCTTCGTCGGCTGGTATAATGGCCATCCCGATTTCAAGGATCTCGATCCGCCGCTCGACGCCCGGTCGGTCGCGGTCATCGGCAACGGCAATGTCGCGCTCGATGTCGCGCGCATCTTGGCCAAGACAGAAGCGGAATTCGCCGGCAGCGATATCGTCGGCCATGCGCTTGACGGCCTGAAGGAGAGCAAGGTCGAAAAGATTATCTTTCTCGGACGCCGCGGACCGCACCAGATTGCGATGACTCCCAAGGAACTGGCCGAGCTGGGGCAGCTCGAACGGGCCAGGCCACTGGTCGAAGCAGACGACTTTCCCGCGTTGGACGAGGATGAAACGCTCGATCCGGGACTGCGCAAGTCGGTTACCCATCTGCGCAATTTCCAGATTGTCGAAGAGGATGCGCAGCACAAGCCGATCGATATTGTCTTCGACTTTTTCGCGATGCCGGTCGAAATCCGGGGCGATGGCAAGGTCGAGCGGCTGGTTGTCGAGAAGACCGCACTGGACAAGGACCTGCGATCCGTCGGCACCGGCGAGCGCTACGAGATCGAATGCCAGATGGTGATCAGCTGTATCGGTTATCGCACCCCGCCGATCGAGGGCGTGCCCTATGAAGAGGGTCGCGGCCGCTTCGCCAATGTCGATGGCCGCATATTGCCGGGGCTTTATTGCGTCGGCTGGGCACGGCGCGGGCCATCGGGCACCATCGGCACCAACAAGCCCGACGGCTTCGCGATCATCGACGCCATTGCCGAAGATATCGGCGACGGCGAAGACAAACAGGGCCGCGCCGGGCTGGACCGGCTGTTTGCAGAGCGCGGCGTCGAGGCCGTCACCTTCCGCGACTGGAAGAAGATCGAGGAAGCCGAAATCGCCCGCGCAAGAGAAGGCTCGCCGCGCGAGAAATTCACCGATATCGCCGACATGATCGCGGCGCGGGATTAAGCCGACAACCACTCCCGCAAAATCGCGTTCACCTTTTTCGGGGCTTCCTGTTGCACCCAGTGCGATACGCCGGGCAGACGGTGCAGTTCCAGATCGGGTACCCACTCTCCGGTGCCGTCGGTGCAGCGGATGTCGATGGCGGTATCTTCCTCACCCCAGATCATCAGGGTGGGAATGGTCACCATGCCGTCGCCGATATCGCGCGCGTCCTTGGTGCGGAGCAGGGCGCGGTAATAGTTGATCATCGAGCGTAGCGCGCCGGGGCGGCTGGCGGCGTCGGCGTAGACCTGCAACTCGCTGTCGGGGAAACGGCTTTTGTCGACGGCCATTTTCGAGAAGGCCTCTTTAATCGGCTGGGCCCGCTTTCTGCCGAGCATTTTTTCGGGCAGCCACGGCAGCTGGAAGAAGAAAATATACCAGCTTTTCTTCAGCTGATGCCAATGTCTGATCTCCCGCTGCGCGCATTTGGGATGCGGCACGTTCATGATCACCAGTCTGGTGAGTGGCCGGATTTTCTGGATCGCGAACTGCCACGCTATGATCGCGCCCCAGTCATGGGCGATCAGGGTGACCTCTTCCGCGCCGCTGGCATCGATCAGCGCAGCGACATCCTGGACGAGAGCGTGCAGACGGTAAGATTCTATACCGTCCGGTTTGGTCGAACCGCCATAGCCGCGCAAATTAGGGGCCCAGACGGTATAGCCCAGTTCCACCAGCACCGGAATCTGGTGCCGCCATGAGTAATTCAGTTCGGGGAAGCCGTGCAGGCACAGCGCGAGCTTCTTACCATGACCGGCCTGCGCGACTTCGAACCTCTGGCCATTGGCTTCGACAAAGGTGATGGAAATTCCTGCGGCTGGATCTGGAATCCAGGAAAACTGGGACATTCTGTTTCTCCGATTTTCCAAAGCTGCGAAAAGCATCTGCCGCCTGGAAAAATAATATGCAACTCTAGCAAAGATTTGTAAGCCGTGTTGATGTTTGTCGACGGTCAAATCTTCAAAAGGACGATGGAATGGCGGAGTTTCAAGTTGACGGGGTCGAAATTCTGCTCCGGCGGTCCAGATTGCTGGTATATCTGCTGATAGCCGGTCTGGTGGCGACGGCCATGTTTTTCCTGTTCGAACTGTCTGAAATTACCGGTTTCTGGGTGGTCGACGTGAATGATCCGTTCAATTCTCCATTGGGTATCATATATGGCATTACCGGGCTGATGCATTCGCTTATCTATTTTGTCACCGTCATTGTCTTCAGCATGTGGATACATCGCGCCGCTCATAATATCGTGACTGCGGATATTGACGGCTTTTCTTATACCCCCGGCTGGGCAGTGGGCTGGTTTTTCATCCCATTTGCGAACCTCTTCAAGCCATTTCAGGCCATGCGACAGATCTGGAACGCGAGCCACGGCGCAAGCGGTTTTCTGAACGAAGGATCCCAGACAGTGACCATCTGGTGGAGCGCCTGGCTGGTGGTAACGATCTCGGGAAACATATCGCTACGTCTGACGGTTGCGGCAACGGATGCCGAACAGTTGATGTGGGCCACCCAGATCGGCGCAATCAGTTCCGTAGCATCGTTCCTGCTGTTTCCAGCTGCGATCCGATTGGTGAGAGATATCACCCGGGCACAGACTGAATATCTGCAGATCAATGCTCTTGCCGAGCAGTTCGCTTGAAACTGGAACTTTAACCATCCAGTTAAATCTGTTAAGGCTTCTCCAAATAATAAGGAGAGAGTCGATGCATGATCTGGTAATTCGTGGTGGTACGGTGGTTGATGGCACAGGCGGTGCGCCTTTCGTGGCCGATGTGGCGATTGATGGGGATCGCGTTTCGCTGGTCGGAACAGTGGCCGCAAAAGGTCGCGAAGAGATTGATGCATCGGGAAAATTCGTCACGCCGGGCTTTGTCGACGTGCACACCCATTATGACGGGCAGGCGACCTGGGACGATGAAATGGCGCCGTCGAGCTGGCACGGCATCACCACAGTCGTGATGGGCAATTGCGGCGTCGGTTTTGCCCCCGCTCGGCCCGACCGGCACGAATGGCTGATCAACCTGATGGAAGGCGTCGAGGATATTCCCGGTACCGCTTTGGCCGAAGGGATGAGCTGGAACTGGGAGACATTCCCCGAATATCTCGACGAGCTGGAAAGAATGCCACGCACGGTCGATGTCGCAACCCATGTGCCGCATGGTGCGGTTCGTGCCTATGTGCTGGGTGACAGAGAGAAGCCCGGCGCCGTTCCTACCGAAGACGAAATCGAGCAGATGTCGAAGATCGTCGAGGATGGCCTGAAAGCCGGCGCTCTCGGATTCTCGACCTCGCGGACAATCCTGCACCGCAGCATCGACGGCGAGCTGGTTCCCGGCACGACCGCGACCAAGGAAGAATTGATCGGTATCGGCCGCGCGATGGGCCGGGTCGGTTATGGCGTGTTCGAAATGGCGAGCGATCTCAACAAGGAATGGGACGAATTTGGCTGGATGGGCGACCTCAGCCGCGAAACCGGCATGCCGGTGACCTTTGCGGCGCTGCAGTCGATCGCCAAGGAGCAGTCGCTCGATGAACAGATCGCCAATATGCGGGCGGAAAATGACAATGGCGCCAATATCGTTGCGCAGATCGCGCTGCGCGGGAACGGCATCGTCATGGCCTGGCAGGGCACGGTCCATCCCTTTGTCCGCCACCCGAGCTGGATGGCGATGGAAGAGCTGAGCTGGGACGAGAAATATGCGAAACTCAAGGATCCGGCGTTCAAGGCACAATTGCTGAGCGAGACTGCCGAGATGCCGGAGCAGGTCGATATGGTGCCGGTCTTCATGGTGATCACACAAGGCTGGGCTGCGCAGTTCGAAATGGACGAGGATTTCGACTATGAACCGCAGGCCGACGAAAGCATTGCCGCGCGCGCCGAAGCCGCCGGCAAATCCGGCGCGGAATATGCCTATGACCTGATGATGGGAGATGACGGCAAGGGGTTTATCTATCTGCCGCTGCTCAACTATATGGATGGCAATCTCGATTTCCTCGAGACATTGCAGCAGGCGGATGACACGGTGAACAGCCTGTCCGACGGCGGCGCGCATTGCGGCACAATTTGCGACGCGGCCAGCCCGACTTTCATGCTCGAACATTGGGTGAAGAACCGCAAGCGCGGCACGATCAGCATTGAGAACGCGATCAAGCGGCAATGTCTGGATACCGCGCGCCTTTATGGCTTGAACGATCGGGGTGTGCTGAAGCCCGGCTATCTGGCAGACGTCAACGTGATCGACATGGAGCGGATCAAGCTTGGCAAGCCATGGCTTGCCTTTGACCTGCCGGCGGGCGGCAAGCGCCTGCTGCAAAAGGCTGACGGTTATGACTATACGATCAAGTCGGGGCAAGTGACCTTCAAGGGCGGTGTCGTGACCGAGAAACGCCCCGGTGGTCTGATCCGCGGACCGCAAATGGTCGAAATGCTCGAAGCGGCGGAATAACCACGCGAAACTGGAAAGAACTGTGCTCCGCGCATCGACGCGGAGCCCTGGGCGGCTTGAAGCTGATTGCCTCCAGGGCTCCGCATCAAGTGCGAAGCACATTTTTGTCTAAAACGCCTTCTGCCAGCCGACGGTCAGCATCCAGTCGCCGGTCATCTGGGGACCGTTGACATTCTGGTAGACCGGCGCGCCGATCTCGATGCCGAGCCGGTGTCCTGCCAGCGGACCGTGGGTGGCGACGAAATTGACACCGCCGAGCAGGTCGACCCGCTCTCCACCGGAAAAGTCTGGATTTGCGGTCTGCACCGGTCCCATCACATTGGGGTTGAGGCCGTCGATCTTGCCAGCGGATTGTGCACGGACGCGGCCCGAGAGGCTGATCCATTGCGCCGGCAAATAGCTGGCCCATAGGGAGCCCTCATGGACATCCCCGAGCCGATAGCCATTATCATTGGTGCCGGTGCGGATGGTTCCCGCATATTGGGCGCCAAAGCTCCATCTGCCCGCCCATTGCTTGAGTGTCAGCGCCGGCTTCAGGTCCCAGGTGCCTGACCCGCTCTGCATGCCATAGGGCATGGTCATGGTCATTTGCATGTTCATCGGAGACAGCGTCTGGGCGGTTTCATCGGTCGAGCCAGTTGGCATGCCGACTACGGCGCGCAGGTTCAGTTCCGTCCCGGTATCGCTGGTCGCTGGCTTCTGCCCGAGCAGCGGGAAGATCGCGCCGGCGCTGATATCGCCAATGCCTTTGGGATTGGTCTGAAAGTCTCCCAGCACCGTCGTCCCGGTTGGCCCCGCATAGGTCGTGATGATTGATTCCCGCTCGCTATAGGGCAGCATGGCGACCAGGGTGATCCAGTCTGCGGGCGAATACATGGCGCCCAGCATCACCATGTCCTTCGACATCGATTGAGGTACCAGCCGCAAGGTTGGTGGCTGCATCGGCATGCCGGCAAAGCGGTTCGGGATGGTGGTCACGATGGCATCATTGCTGATGCTATCGGTGCCGATCTGGTTGCCGCTCATCTCCATATGCATGTAGCGCAGCGAGAACATGATCTCGCCTTTCTTGTGCGTATGGTCGGCCGATACGCCGATGGGCGCATGGTCGTCGGCCCGCACATCATGGGCAAGTGCCGGAGAGGCGAGGGTGCAGGACGCGATCATCGCGCCTGCAAAAGCGAATTTCTTCATGAAAATTTCCTGTAAATATCTGAACGCAGCGGCCGCATCAGGGTGCGCTGCAAAAAAGGTGGGGTTCAGACGGTCGCAGGCGGTCCGGTCGCAGGCGGGATATTGATCCGGTTGCGCAGCGCAAAGCGGCGCGGTTCGGATGGTTCGTGCGTGGCGGGAGCCAACGTAGAGATTGCGATCTCTGGTGCGGACGAAGCCAGTCCAAAGGCCGTGCCGCCGGCAAAAGCGCAGGCGGGCGTTGATGGGTCCTGTTCGGGTTCGGGCGCGGACTCGTCCTGCTGACCATAGATCAGCGTCAGCAGGTCATAGTCGGGATTGTCCCGGGTGATCACCAGCTTGCTGTCGGGATGGCCGGAGCAGAGTTTTATCGCAAAACCGCCGGCGCTGTGCGTGGGCATGAAACCCTGCGGTGCCAGTGTGCCTGAGAGCAGCGCGATCAGGGCAAGCAGCGCAGCGGCAATCGCTCCGGAGAAACGCGGGAATGAGGCGGGCTTTACGGTCATCGTTCTTGGCAGGGGCTATAATTTTGCCGGTCCAGAAAGACCAGCGAAGATTTGTGATAATCTTGACGTGAAATCTGGAGCAAGGGGCAGCGACCGCGAGTTGTGTTGCCGAACGTTGCGGAAGTGACGGAGACCGGAGTCGGCGATTCCGGCCGCCGATAATAATGGTGCGCTGGCCGAAATTACCGGTTGAGTTTGCCGCGGCAATTCCTCTACCTAGTTCCAATAAGAGATCATCTTCCTACCATGGCCCAGCAGCGGCTTCTGGAGGATTTTGTTTGATAAACTCCGGGGGCGGTGATGAAAAAGCGTTTGTTCAAGGTTGGTCTGGTTGCATTTGCACTATGCAGTCCGTCCGTCGGTTATGCCGGAGTAAGTCAGGATTTCGCGGGTTGCGATGGCCTGAAAAAACCAAAGAAGAAAGATGACGGTATGCGAGGGGTCGCCGTCATAGAGGGCTATTCTGCTTTCGGGGGATATAATAGCCCGGCTGCACAACGGACGATCAACAGCTGTGATCGCGCCCTCAGCAGTGACAAGTTGCGCCCGACCCAGACGATGCGTCGGGCCCATCTGCTGCGCGCTCGGGCGGCGGCCAAGCTCGAACTGGGGCTGACCGAGGAAGCATTGGCCGATATTGACGAGGCTATGCTGGAAGTCGCGGATGAGAACGATAGCATATTCTTCCGGCGGAGTATGGGAGTATCGCTGCGCTTGCTCCGCGCGATTGCCCAGTTCAGCTTCGGGCAGCGGCAGGAAGCAGTGGCTCTGGCGGAAGAGGCCTCGGCATTGCGGCCTTATGCGCTGCAGGTCCAGATGGTCTCGGCGATGATCCGGCATCGGGGGCGACCGGTCGGTGAACAATCAGCATCACCATGGGCGGATCTGCTCAAGCTTGCTCCGAGCTGGGGCAATCGCTTGCTGGCTCAAGAAGCCGAAATAGGCAATTTTGCGGCCGTGTCGGAAATAGCCGATAGCAGTGCGATTGAATGGCCCGAGGGACCAATTAGCGCCTTTACTTTTTTGCAGAGGCAAGGGCCCGGCCTGGCGCTTACCGGAGCGCTTCTCAGCAGCCTGCACATCGCCTACGCCCATTCCATCGACGGCGATACTATTGCTGCACGGTCACAACTGGACCTGATTGGCGAAAAGCTTGCCACACTGGATAACGGTTCAGAAGAGAACATGGGCATAATGAAAATATTGTCTGAGCGCATTGTCGATCCTTATGCCCGTCTGGTCGAAGCCCGAATGGCCCTTTCGGAAGGGCGGGTGGAAGACGCCCGCGCCAAAATTGGCAGCGGACAAATTGTTGCAAATGCGGCGACGCTGGAATTTCTGCAGGCAGCCGAGGAAGCAAGCCAGGACAATGCTCCGATCGAAATTGCCGGCACCGAGGGATTGAAGGACAAGCTCGAAAAAAGCCGGAACAAAGGCCTGGGCGGTCTGGCAAGCGTCCTATTGATCGCTCCGGAGTCGGATCGCGTGGTGATCGACTATGAAAAATCACGACCGAATATCATAGGAGCGCTGGTCGGTGGAATATTCTCGATGGGTACCAGTCTGCTCGGCGGCATAGACCGTACGGCGGGCTTTCGATCGAAAGACAATGCGGATGGTACGACGACGGTAGAATATACCGGCGTTACGACTTCCGGTCCGCTGGTGCAGGAAATGACCTTGTTACGTGCTGCGGAGCTGGCTCAGGAATCCCAGAAACCGCGCTTCGCAATCGTGAGCCGCAATGATTATACCCGGTTCCAGACTATGAGGCAGCATAATATCGAAATCAGTCGCACGCCGATCGGTTATAAAAGCGAATTGACCATTCGCTTTCTCGATGGCGAGGCAGAGGCGGCAGGTACGTTCGATACACTGAAGATCATCGACGACCTGGGGCCGCTCTACTACGGGAACTAGTCGACCAGACGATATCTGGCTCGGCGAAAGTTTCCAGGACCTGAAACGAAGTGAAGCCGCTAAACCCGCATCGGCATCAGCACATAGAGCGCCGTCGACTTGTCATTTTCGCGGATCAGCGTCGGGGCGCTGGCGTCGGCGAGATGCAGTTCCACGGTGTCGCCTTCGATCTCGCCGAGAATATCCATCAGATATTTCGAGTTGAAACCGATTTCGAACGTGTCGTCGCTGTAGGAGCCTGGAACTTCTTCCTCGGCCTTGCCATTTTCCGGCGAGGTGACGGAGAGCGTGATCTTGTCATCGCCGAGCGCCATCTTGACGGCCCGGGTTTTCTCGGTGGCGATGGTCGAGACGCGGTCGACGCCCTGGGCGAAGCTCTTTGCGTCGATCTTGAGCAGCTTGTCATTGCCGGTTGGGATGACGCGGGTGTAATCGGGGAAAGTGCCGTCGATCAGCTTGCTGGTCAGAATCGCTGTGCCCAGTGTGAAGCGGATCTTGCTCGCCGACAGGTCGACCTGAACCGATGATTCAGCATTCTCGTCGAGAAGCTTGCGCAGTTCGTTGACGCATTTGCGGGGAACGATCACGTCGGGCATGCCTTCCGCGCCGGCAGGGCGGGGCAGGGTAACGCGGGCGAGGCGGTGGCCATCGGTCGCGGCGGCCTTGAGCACGGGCGTTTCTTCATCCTGCACGTGCAGGAAGATGCCGTTGAGATAATAGCGGGTCTCTTCGGTCGAGATCGCGAAACGCGTCTTGTCGATGATCTGGATCAACGAAGAGGCGGGCAGTTCGAAGCTGGTCGGCAGTTCGCCTTCGGCAATGACCGGGAAATCGTCGCGGGGAAGCGTCTGCAGATTGAAGCGGGCGCGACCGGCATTGACCTTCATCTTGCCGTCCGCTGCATCCAGTTGCACTTGCGAACCGTCGGGCAGCTTGCGGGCAATGTCGAACAATGTGTGTGCCGAAACGGTGGTCGAACCGGCGGTATCGACCTGGGCTTCCACCGTTTCGACGACCTGGAGATCGAGATCGGTGGCCATCAGCTTGATGCTGCCGTCGGCGCTGGCTTCGATCAGCACGTTGGAGAGAATGGGGATGGTGTTGCGCCGCTCAACCACGGACTGGACATGCCCCAGGCTCTTTAGCAATGCCGCGCGTTCAATGGTCGCTTTCATAAACCGTCCTTCTTGTTCCCGATCGTCCGTGAAAAATGCAGTGGAAAAGACTCTCCACAGGTTCACGGATAGTTCATGGCTTCATTAACAATAAAGTGCCGCAGGGCAAGCCTGATCGCCTTTAGCGCCCGATAATGCCGTGAAAAACTGTGGAAAAAAGCAACAAGGCGGCTAAAGCCGCAGGGACAGGGGATGGATTTGGCTATTTCCGGACAGAACAGGGTTAATATGAGCGGCATTGATACCAAGGGAAAACGACTGTTTATCGCGCGGCATGGCGAGACAATCTTCAATCTGGCCGGCCGGCTCCAGGGCGATCACGTCCATACGCCGCTGACCCGAACCGGATTTGCCCAGGCCGACGAGATGGGCAAGGCGCTGGCACGCCATCTGGCAACAGAGCAGCCCGAACTTGATTTGATTGCGTCGAACACCGACCGGGCGTTGCAGACGCTTTCGGTAGTAGCCGAACATGTCGGTGCGGACTGGCACCAGGCGCGCAGCGACGAGCGTCTGCGCGAAATCGATATGGGCGAGTGGGGCGGTGCCTGGTATCGCGATCTGGCCGGCCAGCTGGAAATCGACGAGACCGAAAGGCTGTTTGTGACCGTCGCGCCGGGTGGCGAAGATTATCGTGCCATCGCGAGGCGGCTCGAACATTGGCTGGCAGAACAGGAATTTGCCCGCGATGCGGTGCTGATCAGCCATGGCATGACCAGCCGGGTGTTGCGCGGCCTGCTGGTTGGTGCCGATCCGCACCCGCGCTTTGACGCGCCTATTGCCGAAGGCTTGCCGCAGGGCTCCATCGTCCAGATCAGGGATGGTGTCGAGGATGTGATTCATATCGGCGGAGGGGAAGGGGAGAAGGCTTGAAAAAGCAGTATATTCTCCTGGGACTGGCGGTGTCGCTTCTCTCGATTCCGGCGATGGCCAAGGATTCTCTGGGCATATTCAACAGCTGGGGCGCGTTCCGCGATCCCGAAATCCCGCGCTGCTATGCGATTGCGGAGTCAGAGGAAATTACTGGCAAGGCGGAACGAAAATCCTTTGTCACCGTCGGCTTTTGGCCCAATCGCAAGATCCGGCGGCAATTTCATGTACGATTGAGCCGGGACCGGTCCACCAACAGCCGGCTGATGGTCAGTATCGCTGGTCGTCGCTTCCAGTTGACCGCTACCCGTTCGGATGGCTGGTCGCAGGACAAGCGTATGGATGCCGCAATCATCGCCGCGATCCGTTCGTCCACCAGCATGACCGTGGAAAGCGTCGGGCGCGACGGCAAGCCGATCGTCGATGCCTACCGGTTGCGCGGCGCGGCAACGGCGATTGACGCGGCATCTTTGGGATGTTCGCGGTTGCGGTAGATTTTCCCCGGGACTCGCACTATATGCGCTCCCATGCAGATTCCCGGCCATATTGATCCCGTTCCCTTGCCCGCCAAGGTCACCCCGCGTGCTGACGGTCGCGTCGACCTGATAGGTCTCAGCGTCACGGAAATCCGCGATGTGCTGATCGCTGCTGGTCTGGAGGAAAAGCAGGGAAAATTAAGGTCCAAACAGTTGTTCCACTGGATGTACCATCGCGGCATCAGCGACTTTGCGGTGATGACCGACATGAGCAAGACGCTGCGGCCCTGGCTGGCGGAACGCTTCGTGATCGGTCGTCCGGAAGTGGTCGAGGCGCATCTGTCGGAAGACGGTACGCGCAAATGGTTGCTGCGGTCTGCCGATGCGCAAGATTATGAGATGGTCTTCATTCCCGACGAGGATCGCGGAACGCTTTGCATTTCGAGCCAGGTTGGCTGCACGCTCAATTGCCGTTTCTGCCATACCGGCACGATGCGGCTGGTGCGCAATCTGACTCCCGGCGAGATTGTCGGCCAGGTGATGCTAGCGCGCGACGCGCTGGGTGAATGGCCCAAGGGCGTGATGGATTTTGCCGACGATGAGGACGCGGAAAATACCAAAGTCTATAATCAGGCCTATAAATCCGACGGCCGGTTGCTCACCAATA
Organism: Sphingorhabdus sp. YGSMI21; assembly: GCF_002776575.1. Taxonomy (GTDB): domain Bacteria; phylum Pseudomonadota; class Alphaproteobacteria; order Sphingomonadales; family Sphingomonadaceae; genus Parasphingorhabdus. The sequence continues at coordinate 2,897,345 of NZ_CP022548.1, forward strand.
TCGTGCTGATGGGCATGGGCGAGCCCTTGTACAATTTCGACAATGTCCGCGATGCGATGAAGATCGTGATGGATGGTGACGGGCTCGCGCTTTCCCGTCGGCGGATCACGCTGTCGACCAGCGGTGTCGTGCCCATGATTGCGCGGGCGGGAGCCGAGATCAACGTCAATCTGGCTATTTCGCTGCACGCGGTGAACAAGGAAACCCGGGACGAGATCGTCCCGCTCAACCGCAAATATTCGATCGAGGAACTGCTGCAGGCCTGCGCCGATTATCCGGGTGCCAACAACGCCCGCAGGATCACCTTTGAATATGTGATGCTCAAGGACAAGAATGACAGCGATCAGGATGCCCGCGAACTGGTCAATCTGCTGCGCAACTATGATCTGCCCGCCAAGGTCAATCTGATCCCGTTCAACCCCTGGCCCGGCTCGGATTATGAATGCTCGACGCCGGAACGGATCAAATCCTTCTCGAAAATCATTTTCGATGCCGGGATCAGCGCCCCGATCCGGACTCCCCGCGGCCGGGACATCATGGCGGCCTGTGGCCAGCTTAAATCGGCCAGCGAAAAGAAAAGTCGTGCTGAACTCGACCGGCTTGCGGAAGAGAAACAGGCTGCGCTCGGCTAGACCGTCGCGATCACGTCGATTTCGACCATCAGGTCCGGCAAGGCCAGTGCCTTGACCTCCAGCGTTGTATCTGCGGGGTAGGGGGATTCGAAATAGATTTTGCGCGCCTGGACGATCTTGGCAAAATTTTCCATGTCGGTCAGATAGATGGTGACCTTGACAATCCGGTCACGGCTGCTGCCGGCGGCATGCAGAACGCGGTCCATATTGATGAAAACCTGACGCAACTGGGCGTCGAAATCGGCAATGCCGACAACCTGTCCCTGTTCGTCGATCGCCGCCTGGCCGGAAAGAAACAGCAGATCGCCCACACGCCATGCCGGTGATATTGCATAAGGGGCAAGCGGGTCCGGATCCAGATTGATGACCTGTGTCTTGACGCTCATGATATTGTCTCTCCGCTTTTGTGCCACGGCAGATTAGAGGCTGGGCAGCGCGGATGCCATAAAAAAGGGGCGGGCATCGCTGCCCGCCCCGTCATCGTCATCAATCCGTCTGGATTAGAATTTCATGCCGAGGCTGACCAGGCCCTGGTTACGGGAAACGCCAGCTTCGTAGTTGCTGTAACGATATTCGCCGCGCGCAAACATATTGTCGCTCAGCTGATATTCGATACCGGCACCAACACGAACGCCGTCGCCATTGTCGCCACCGAGACCGGGCGAGGAAAGGCGAGCATTGGTGTAGCCTGCCTTGGCGTAGAGCAGAGCGGCGTCACCAACAACGAAACCCAGTCGGCCACCGGCGTACAAATCACGACCCGCCTCGACACGTCCGCCTGCAATGGTGGTATTGCCGGTGGATTCGGTTGCTTCCAACTCGACGCCATAGACAACGTTACCGGACTGGATGTCATAGCCAAGTGTAGCGCCGTAAAGGAAGCCGTCGACATTATCGATGCCGGCGATGTCGAGATCAATATTATCATATCCAGCGATTGCTGTAGCTTTTACGCCGGAAAAATCACCTTTTTCCTGAGCCATTGCGGGGGATGCAAGCACAGATGCTGCAATAGCGGCTGCTATTGTTACATTTTTCATTTTTTTTGGTTCCTTGGTTTTGCGATTAAATGACCACTAACTTTTTCAACTTAGATTATTCTTTCGCGGTCGTTTATGCATATAAGTTTACAAACCTGAACGACAACTGCATGATCCAATTAAATTTGTCACAAATGACATTCTGCCGCACTGTGTTGTGAATATGCAACAGCGGCGGTTGTAACGTGAGGCTTGGCAAGGCCGAACCAGCGGCTAGAGTATAGATATGCCGGAGCACCCCATCATGCCTGTTCGAGCCCGCCATCAGCTGACGACCCGGATCTGGCACTGGACCAACGCGCTGTGCCTGTTGATTTTGCTGATGAGCGGCCTGACCATTTTCAATGCCCATCCACGGCTCTACTGGGGCGAATATGGTGCCAATGACGATTATGCCTGGATGGCGGTTGGTTCGTCCCCGACGCAGGCCTATCTGAGATTGGGCGATATGCGTATCGATACCACCGGTGTTCTGGGCAATTGGCAGGATAGCGAGGGTAGGACGCAGACTTGGGCCTTCCCCGGCTGGGCAACCATACCGTCCACATACAGCCTGGCGGACGGTCGACGCTGGCATTTCTTTTTCGCCTGGATATTCAGTACCGGCTTGACGCTGTTCATGATCCGGTCGCTGTGGAACCGGCATATCCAGAAAGATCTGCATATGCGCCGGGAAGAGTGGCGACCTTCACATATCTGGCGATCTCTTCGGGATCACGGCAGCTTGGCGGCGATCCGGCAGTCGGCCACGCACCCGTATAACGTCGTCCAGAAGCTGAGCTATATCGGCGTGATATTCATTCTGTTGCCGCTGATGATATTTACCGGTCTCGCCATGTCCCCGGCCATGGATGCGAACTGGCCGTTTCTGACCGACCTGTTCGGAGGCCGCCAGTCGGCGCGCTCGGCGCATTTTATCACGGCTTTCCTGCTGGTGCTGTTTTTTCTGGTCCATATCCTGATGGTCCTGCTCTCAGGACCGATAAGCCAGATCAAGGCGATGCTGACCGGCGGGCAGGACAGGAGGGTATTGTAATGACCATCATCACCCGACGAAAACTGATCACTGGCGCGGCAATCGGTGCAGGAGGGCTGTTATCCGGCTGCGATGCCCTGAACCGCAATCCGCTTTTTCAGGATATTTTGGCCAGCGGGGAAACAGCCAATTTTGCGGTGCAGCGGACGCTCGGGGACCGGATGGAACTGGCCAGCGAATATCGCATGGCCGATCTGTCGCCAACCTTCCGGGCCAATGGTACCCGCGATCCGGCAAGTCCGGAATATAGCTCCAGCGCGGCTCAGAATTTTGCTGACTGGCGGCTGCGGCTGACCGGCCTGTTTCGCAAGCCCCAGCAGTTCAGTCTGTCGGCGCTGCAATCACTGCCTCAGCGGACCCAGATCACCCGTCATGACTGTGTCGAAGGCTGGAGCGCGATTGGCCAGTGGACCGGTGTGCCGCTGAAAATCCTTCTCGACCTGGGGCAGCTGCAGGACAAGGCTCGCTTTCTGGTTTTTCATTGTGCCGACAGGCTGGGCGGCCGGCCATATTATGAAAGCATCGACCTGCTCGACGGCTTTCATCCGCAGACCATATTGGCCCATCGGCTGAACGGATCGCCCTTGCCGGTCGCGAACGGAGCACCGCTCCGGCTCAGGGTAGAACGCCAGCTGGGCTACAAACATGCCAAATATGTGACCGGGATCGAAGCGGTGGCTTCCCTGGCCGGCATTGGCGAGGGAAAAGGCGGCTATTGGCAGGATGTTGCCGGCTATGAATGGTATGCGGGTATCTGAACCATCAATTTTTGCTGAATGTCAGGAGTGAATCTATGTCGATATTGGGCCGGTTTCTGAAGAGTGTTGTCGAAAAAGGCTCTATTACCGTCACCCATCCGGATGGTGAAACCGAGGCGTTCGGAACGCCCACCGCCGGCTATCCCGACGTCGGCATCCGGCTGGCGGACAAGAATGTGGTCCGGCAAATCCTGCTCGATCCGCGCCTCGGAGCGGCCGAGACGTTCATGGATGGTCGCCTCGTCGTGGAAAAGGGTGATATCATGCAATTGGTACAACTGTTGCGCGCCAACAAACCCTTCGAGCGCGGCGGCAAGCTCAAGGATCCGGGCGTTTTGAAGAAAATGCGGGACCATATGGCTGGCAGTCTGGACCGGATCAACCTGCTGGGCCGGTCGAAAAGCAATGTCGCGCACCATTATGATATCGGCAATGATCTCTACGAACTGTTTCTCGACGAGGACCTGCAATATAGCTGTGCCTATTGGGATTTTGACAAACATGGCCCGGACATGTCGCTGGAGCAGGCGCAGGAAGACAAAAAGGCGCATATCGCCGCCAAACTCGACCTGAAAGCCGGGCAACGGGTGCTCGACATCGGCTGCGGCTGGGGTGGTATGGCGCTCTATCTGCACCGCAAGACCGGGGTCGAGGTACTGGGAATCACGCTGAGCGAAGAACAGCTGAAAAAAGCGCGGGAGCGGGCCGAAAAGGAAGGCGTTGCGGACAAGGTGAAGTTCGAGCTGATCGACTATCGCGACCTCGCCCGGCGCGAGGCCGGAGCCTTTGACCGGATCGTATCGGTCGGCATGTTCGAACATGTCGGTACGCCCCAGTTTCGCACCTTTTTCCGCTCTTGCGCCAATCTGATGACCGACGACGGCGTGATGCTGCTGCACACGATTGGCCGGATGGGCGGACCGGGCACGACCGATGCCTTCACCCGCAAATATATCTTCCCGGGCGGCTATATCCCGGCGCTGAGCGAAACAGTGGAGGCGAGCGAACCGTACCGGCTGATCGCGACCGACGTAGAGAACCTGCGGTTGCATTATGCCTTTACCTTGCGCGAATGGTACAAGCGAACGGTTCAGAACCGGGAGAAGATCGTCGTACTCTATGACGAGCGGTTCTACCGGATGTGGATATTCTATCTGGCCGGCGCGACGGCCGCGTTTGAAAATGGCGGCATGTGCAATTACCAGATCCAGTACAGCCGCAGCAAGCGGACCTTGCCGCTGACGCGGGGCTATATCGGCGAGACAGAGAAGAATCTGGCGGGCTGATATCCAGATCGGGCGTCAATTTTCCCGTTGATGTTGCTCAGTCCGGACATCCGCGACTATTGCGGATATCGTTCGTTCATCAGCTCCCAATTATTGCGTATCAGCGTTTCAAGCACGCTCATATCGATCTGCTCCAGCCGGTTGATATAGAGGCAGGACTTGCCGACGCTGTGTTTGCCGAGGAGACTCAGTTGCCGGTTCTGCTCGGCTTGGGCCTCGGGGGTGCAATAGGCACCCATCAGATAGAGGCTTATCTTTGCCTTTCGCGGCGAGAAGCCGGTGCGGAGCGATGTGCCTTGCCGCCCGCTGTCATATTTATAATCATAGCTTCCGAAGCCAATGATGCTCGGACCCCACATTTTCGGTTCTTCGCCCGTAATTCGCCGAAACATTGAGATCAGCGCGCGGGCCTCGTCTTTTCGCCGTTCCGGTTCGGCTTTGCCGATGAAGGCATCGACGTCTTCATCCGTCTGCCCGGTTTTGTTTGTTGCTTTTGCCATGCATAACCCCGCTTTCCTCCGATATATCATATTGCGCCGAAAATTGGAGCCTGTTAGGCGGCCAAGCTCAACAGGGCTTCATTCTTTGAAAGACGATAAAATGAGCGATTCCGTAAAACGCGTAGTGCTGGCCTTCTCCGGAGGCCTCGATACCAGCGTTATTCTGAAATGGTTGCAGCAGGAATATCAGTGCGAAGTGGTGACCTTCACCGCCGATCTGGGGCAGGGCGAAGAGCTCGGCCCTGCGCGCCGCGTAGCCGAGACGCTCGGGGTCAAGCCGGAGCATATTTTTATCGACGATCTTCGCGAGGAATTCGTCAGCGACTTTGTTTTCCCGATGATGCGCGCCAACGCGTTGTACGAGGGTCTCTATCTGCTCGGCACCTCGATCGCGCGGCCGCTTATTTCCAAGCGCCAGATCGAAATCGCCAAGCTGACCGGTGCCGATGCTGTCGCCCATGGCGCGACAGGCAAGGGCAATGACCAGATCCGCTTCGAACTCGGCTATTATGGCCTTAATCCCGATGTAAAAGTCATTGCGCCCTGGCGCGAATGGGACCTGACCAGCCGGACCCGACTGATCGAATTTGCCGAAAAGCACCAGATTCCGATTCCCAAGGACAAGCGTGGAGAATCGCCGTTCTCCTGTGACGCCAACATGCTCCACACGTCTTCCGAGGGCAAGGTGCTCGAGGATCCGTGGGAAGAAGTACCCGACTATGTCTATTCGCGGACAAACAATCCCGAGGATGCGCCCGATACGCCAGAATATATCACGGTCGATTTCGAGCGCGGCGACGGCGTCGCGATCAACGGCGAGGCGATGAGTCCTGCGACCTTGCTGGAAAAGCTCAACGAATACGGTCGCGAGCATGGCATTGGCCGTCTGGATCTCGTTGAAAACCGTTATATCGGAATGAAATCGCGCGGCATGTACGAAACCCCTGGCGGGACTATCTATCATGCTGCCCATCGCGGGATCGAGCAACTTACACTGGATCGCGGCGCGGCCCATCTGAAGGACGAACTGGCGCCGCGTTACGCGGAACTGGTCTACAACGGTTTCTGGTTCTCTCCGGAACGCGAGATGCTGCAGGCGGCGATTGATCATAGTCAGGCGCGCGTCAACGGCACGGTCCGGCTTAAGCTCTACAAGGGTTCGGTCGATGTCGTGGGACGGAAATCGCCCGACAGCCTCTACAGCGAGAAAGTCGTTACATTCGAGGATGATGCCGGTGCTTATGACCAGAAAGACGCAGAAGGCTTCATCAAGCTCAATGCGCTGCGCCTGAAATTGCTCGGCAAGCGCAATGGCTAGGATATGCACGGCTCCGCGCCGATCGCGGAGCTGCCGGGCTGTCGAGGCGCAATGTTTCGGCGGCTGTGCACCATGTGCTGTGACACCGTCGTGCTGATACCGCTGCTTGTTCTGGCTGCCGGATTCGTCATTCTCATCGTCGGCGGCGAGTTGCTCGTGCGCGGCGCTGTCCGGGTCGCCGAGCGGGCAGGAATGTCGGAGCTACTCATCGGTCTGACGATCGTGGGTTTCGGCACTTCTGCGCCGGAACTTGTGGCCAGCGTAGAAGCGGCGCGGGCCGGATCGCCCGGCATCGCCTGGGGAAATATAGTCGGTTCCAATCTGGCGAACAGCCTGCTGATTCTCGGTGCGGCCTCCCTGATCCTGCCAATGGTGGTGCCGCGTGGTCCCCTGTGGCGCGACGGCGGGCTGGCGCTGGCGATGACGATTGTTCTCTGGCTGGTCGCCAGCACGACCGGTATTACCGTCGCCATCGGTGTTTTTTTTCTAATGCTGCTGACAGGTTATCTCGGCTATGCCTATTGGGCGGAGCGGACACAACCGCCCGGAGCGAGCGCTCTGCACGAAAAAGCCGAAGCTCTGGAAATCTCGGACACGCACCTGCATGATATTCAACCGCTTTGGCGGTCGATACTGGTCTTGCTGGTCGGGATTATCCTGATCGTCACGGGAGGCCGGTGGCTCGTCGAAGGTGCGGTCGATCTGGCGCGTCTGGTCGGCATGAGCGAAGCGGTGATCGGGTTGACGGTAATCGCGATTGGCACATCACTGCCCGAACTCGTGACCTCGGTTGTCGCCGCCTACAAGGGCGCCAGCGCGGTTGCTCTGGGCAATGTGCTGGGTTCCAATATTTTCAACCTGCTATTGATCGGCGGCGTCACTGCGGTGATCGCTCCCGGCACAATCCCTGGTGAAATCAGCAATTTCGGACTGCCGGTGCTTATCGCCGCTTCCGTCCTGTTGCTGATATTCGCGGCAACCGGGCGAAAGATAACGCGCTGGGAAGGCGCAATATTGCTCATCGTCTACCTGGTCATGCTGGTCTATAATATCACCGCCGTTTGAATCAGGCGTTGCAATCTTAAGAATCTGCCCCTAAATAGCAGTCATCCCGACATTGTGAGATTTTGAGGGGCTGGCGCCGAGGGGCCGGTAGCAAATTCGCATTGTAACTAGAATTGAGGACCTGGATTGACCGATATTGCCGCACTGACAGATTTGATTAAACCGGAAGCTGACGCTTTGGGCTTTGATCTGGTGCGTGTGCAATTCGTGTCCGGAGCAGAAGAGCCCACTTTACAGGTGATGGCGGAGCGTCCGGAGACCGGACAGCTCGGCATTGACGACTGCGCCGCCTTGTCGCGCCGGATCTCGGCAAAATTCGATGCCCTGGAAGAAGATGGCCGCGACCCGATTGACTATGCCTATCGGCTGGAAATCAGTTCGCCGGGCATTGACCGGCCGTTAACACGCGCAAAAGATTTCGAAAACTGGGCTGGTCACGAAGCGCGGATCAACCTGGTCGATGCTGTAGCGGGCAAGAAACAGCTGCGCGGACTGCTCGAAGGTATCGAGGGTGATATAATAAAGATTGACGATCGTAAGGCGGGAAGTCAGGAGACGCCTCTTACGAATGTCCATAGCGCAAAATTGATTCTGACCGACGCCCTGATCGCTGCGACCGTTCCGGTTTCAACGGAAGGTGCGGACGAAATCGAAGAACAGACTTTAGAAGAACAGGAAGACTAATCATGGGCAGTGCTATTTCAGCCAATAAAGCCGAGTTGCTTGCGATCGCGACCGCCGTTGCGACGGAAAAAATGATCGACAAGGCGATTGTGATCGAGGCGCTGGAGGAGGCTATCCAGAAAGCTGCTCGCGCTCGTTACGGTGCAGAGAATGACATTCGCGCGAAATTCGACATCAACACCGGCGACCTGCGTTTGTGGCGGGTTGTCGAAGTGGTCGAGGAAGTCGAAGACTATTTCAAACAGGTCGATATCAAGCAGGCTGAAAAGCTCGAACCCGGTTCCAAGGTCGGCGATTTCATCGTCGATCCTCTGCCGGAAGTCGATCTGGGCCGCATTGATGCGCAGTCGGCCAAGCAGGTAATCTTCCAGAAGGTCCGCGATGCTGAACGCGAGCGGCAGTTTGAAGAATTCAAGGACCGCAGCGGAGAGATCATCACCGGTGTCGTGAAATCGGTCGAATTCGGACATGTCGTTGTCGACCTGGGTCGCGCCGAAGGCGTGATCCGCCGTGACCAGCAAATCCCGCGCGAAGCCGCACGAGTTGGCGACCGTGTCCGTTCGCTGATCCTGGACGTGCGCCGCGAAAACCGCGGGCCGCAGATTTTCCTTTCCCGCGCCCATCCGGATTTCATGAAGCATCTTTTCGCACAGGAAGTGCCGGAAATTTATGACGGCATCATCGAAATAAAGGCCGCTGCCCGCGACCCGGGTTCCCGTGCCAAGATAGGCGTGATCAGCCACGATAGCTCGATCGATCCGGTCGGCGCCTGTGTCGGCATGAAGGGTAGCCGCGTACAGGCCGTCGTGCAGGAAATGCAGGGCGAGAAAATCGACATCATTCCATGGTCGGAAGATATTGCGACCTTCGTGGTCAATGCTTTGCAGCCCGCTACCGTGAGCCGTGTGGTGATTGACGAGGAAGAGGGCCGTATCGAGGTTGTCGTTCCTGACGATCAGTTGAGCCTGGCAATCGGTCGTCGTGGCCAGAATGTCCGTCTGGCGTCGCAGCTGACCGGCCTCGCCATTGATATCATGACCGAAGCGGACTCGAGCGAGAAGCGTCAGGCCGAATTTGCGGCGCGGACCGAGATGTTCCAGGAAGATCTCGATGTCGACGAAACGTTGTCGCAATTGCTGGTTGCCGAAGGTTTCAGCGAACTCGAAGAAGTTGCCTATGTTGCGCCGGAAGAGATTTCGAGCATCGAAGGCTTTGACGACGAACTGGCTGCCGAATTGCAGAACCGTGCTCTCGAAGCGCTGGAACGGCGGGAAGCGGCAGCGCGCGAGAAGCGGACCGAACTGGGTGTCGAGGACGCGATTGCCGAATTGCCGCATCTGACCGAAGCCATGCTGGTGACGCTGGGTGAGGCGGGCCTCAAAACGCTGGACGATGTTGCCGATCTGGCGACCGACGAGCTTGTTCTGAAGCGCAAATCCGAACCGCGCCGCCGCAATGACAACCGCAAGCCCGAGCCCGACGGCGTATTGGCCAAATATGGCCTGACCGAAGAGCAGGGCAACGAAATCATCATGGCCGCGCGTGCGCACTGGTTCGAGGATGAAGACGAGCCGGCGGCTGCGGCCAGCGAAGAAACCGGGGAGGACGCAGATGCGGAATCTCCCCAATGAGACGCGGTCTAAACCTCTAGATCAAGCGCCATATCGTAAATGCATTCTGACTGGGGAAAGCCTTCCCCAGGAGGAGCTGATGCGTCTTGCGATGGGGCCTGACGGGCAGATTGCCCCCGATGTCCGCGCGAAAGCGCCCGGGCGCGGCGCCTGGATCGGCGTCGATCGCGCCACGCTGGAAACGGCGCAGGCCAAGGGGCAGCTGAAGGGTGCGCTGGCTCGGGCATTCAAAACCGGCCAACTCGATATTCCCGGGAATCTTGCGGAATTGCTTGAAACGGCGCTCGAGCGCTCCACATTGGACCGGCTGGGTCTGGAGGCGCGGGGCGGAACGCTGCTCACCGGTTCGGAGAAAATCGAAACCGCCGCGCGTCAGGGCGATCTCAATATGCTGCTCCACGCGGCCGACGCCGGACGTGACGGTTGCGCCAAACTGGATCAGGCCTGGCGGGTCGGCAGCGACCGGGAAGGCGAAAATGTTCGCGGCCTGATATTGCCGGTGGACCGGCAGGGGCTTTCTGTGGCATTGGGCCGCCAGAATGTGGTGCATATCGGGATAACCGACAAGCGCGCAGCGGGGCGGGTTTCGCACAGCCTGAAGAGATGGCTTCACTTTATCGGCTCTGATAAAGTCGATGATGATGCCGAAAAGAAAGTTGCGTAGTCCGGTCGGAAAAACTGGATAAGATATTGCAGTAATTACTATTTTAAGGATTAAGTCTGTTCGATGAGTGAAGATACAAAAGATACGCCAAAACCTGCACGCAAACCCCTGGGGTTGAAGCGTTCGGTTGAGCCTGGCGAAGTCAAACAGACGTTCAGCCACGGACGCACCAACAAGGTTGTGGTCGAAGTCAAACGCAAGAAGCTGGTCGGCAAGCCCGGCGCACAGGAAGCGGCGAAGGAAATCGTCAAGGAAACCCCTGCGCCCGCTCCGGTGGCTACTCCCGCGCCGAAGCCTGTCGCGAAGAAGCAGCCCGCCGCGCCGAAAGCGGATGATGGTCTGACCCGTCAGGAGAAACAGGCGAAACTGCTACGCGAGGCGGAAGAAGCGCGTCTCGAAGCGATGCAGGAAGCGCGCAAGCGCGATGCTCGCGAGAAGAAAGAGCAGACGGCGGAAGAGAAGAAGCGCGCGGAAGAAAAGCGCAAGGCCGAAGAAGAGCAGGCGCGCAAGGCTCAGGAAGAGATTGCTGCTGCAGAGAAAGCCGCAGCTGAAGCGCCTGCCGGAGACACTGCCGAACCTGCTGCTGCGGATACCGGCTCAACCGCGACTCCCGCCGCTGCGGGTGCCGCGCGGCCACCAGCCCGCAAATTCACGCCAGTGGAAACACCGAAGCGGGCAAAGCCGGAAAAGGAAAAGCAGAAAGCCGGACGCGACGACCGCAACGATCGTCGCCAGTCGGGCAAGCTCACCGTCAACCGCGCCTTGCGCGGCGAAGATGGTGCTGCGCGGGCGCGTTCGCTCGCAGCACTGAAACGTGCGCGCGAAAAGGAAAAGCGGGCCCAGCGGTCCGGTCGTCCAAGCGAACCGCGCGAAAAGCAGATCCGCGACGTCATCGTGCCGGAAGCCATCACCGTTCAGGAACTGGCGAAACGTATGGGTGAAAAAGGCGCGGATCTCGTCAAATCCCTGTTCAACATGGGTTCTATGGTCACCGTCAACCAGACAATCGACCAGGATACCGCAGAATTGCTGGTCGAGGAATTCGGCCACAATATCCAGCGCGTTTCCGAAGCCGATGTCGAAATCAACACCCAGGCCGATGTCGATCCGGAAGAAACGCTGAAGCCACGCGCACCGGTTGTGACGATCATGGGCCATGTCGATCACGGCAAGACCTCGCTGCTCGACGCTTTGCGCGGAACCGACGTGGTTGCCGGCGAGGCCGGTGGCATCACCCAGCATATCGGCGCCTATCAGGTGACGATGAAGAACGGCGACAAGGTCACGTTCCTCGATACGCCGGGCCATGAAGCCTTTACCGAAATGCGGATGCGCGGTGCCAATGTCACGGATATCGTGATCCTGGTCGTGGCTGCCGATGACGGCCTGATGCCGCAGACGATCGAGGCGATCAACCACACCAAGGCCGCTGGCGTGCCGATGATTGTGGCAATCAACAAGATCGACAAGGAAGGCGCCGACCCGACAACGGTCCGCACCCGTCTGCTCGAACATGAAGTGATCGTGGAAGAAATGTCGGGTGACGTACTCGACGCGGAAGTTTCAGCGCTCAAGAAAATCGGCCTTGATGAACTGATGGACAAGATCCACGTCCAGGCGGAACTGCTCGAACTCAAGGCGCGTCCAGACCGTCCGGCCGAAGGTGCGGTGGTCGAAGCGAAGCTGGATATCGGTCGCGGACCGGTTGCTACGGTTTTGATCGAACGCGGCACGTTGAAACGCGGCGATGTCTTCGTCGTCGGTTCGCAGACCGGTAAGGTCCGGGCGATGATCGATGACAAGGGTAAGCAGGTTAAGGAAGCTGGCCCGTCCACACCGGTTGAAGTGCTGGGTATCTCCGGCGTTCCATCAGCTGGCGACAAGCTGACCGTGGTCGAAAATGAAGCACGGGCCCGCGAAGTTGCCGCCTATCGCGCGGAGCAGGAGAAGCTGAAGCGCACCACGCAGGCGCCGACGAGTCTCGAAAATATGTTCTCTGCAGCAGCGAACAGCGCCGTCGAATTCCCGCTATTGGTCAAGGCCGACGTTCAGGGCTCGACCGAAGCCATCGTGCAGGCGCTGAACAAGATTTCGAATGACGACATCAAGGTGCGCATTTTGCACAGCGGTGTTGGCGCGATCACGGAATCGGACGTGACCCTGGCCGGAGCCAGCAAGGCTCCGATCATCGGTTTCAACGTGCGTCCCAATGCCAAGGCGCGTGAAATCGCCAAACGCGACGGGGTCCGGTTCAAATATTTCGATATCATCTATGATCTGACCGACGATATCCGCGCCGAAATGGCCGGCGAACTCGGCCCGGAGAAGATCGAGAATGTTGTCGGCCGTGCGGAAGTCAAGGACGTGTTCAAGTCCGGCAAGAAAGACAAGGCAGCCGGCTTGCTGGTTACCGAAGGGTCTTTGCGCAAGGGCCTGTTCGCCCGTCTTACCCGCGACGATGTCATCGTCAGCGCAACGACCATCGCGTCGCTGCGGCGGTTCAAGGACGATGTCGAGGAAGTCCGCGCCGGCATGGAATGTGGTGCGGTTCTGGAAGATACCAACGATATCAAGCCAGGCGATATGCTCGAGGTCTTCCAGGTCACGGAGAAAGAACGGGTTCTTTGATAATATCGTCATCCCGGACCTGATCCGGGATCCGGATCGGGCTGTCACGCTATCTGTGCCAGTCGCTCTGGATGCTGAACCCAGTTCAGCATGACGAATTTGAGGCTTTATTATTGTGGCAAAATATAACGACACATCTCCCGAAGGCCGTTCGGTCCGCCTGCTGCGCGTCGGCGAGCAGGTTCGGCATATCCTTTCGGAACTGCTGATGCGCGGCGAGGTGCATGATGCGGTGCTGACTTCGCATAGCGTCAGCGTCACAGAAGTGCGCATGTCGCCGGACTTGCGCCACGCGACGGTGTTTGTGAAACCGCTGCTTGGTGCGAACGAGGCGGATGTCCTCAAGGCGCTGAAAACCAACACCGCCTTCTTCCAGAAGGAAGTCGCGAAGCGGGTGAAGATGAAATATGCGGCCAAGCTGAAATTTCTTGCCGACGAGAGCTTTGATACCGCCGAGCATATCGAGAGCCTGCTGAACAATCCCAAGGTTGCGCAGGATTTGGGCGACACGGACTGAGCGATTAACCCTTGTCGTCATCCTGAACTTGTTTCAGGACCTTCAGAGATCCTGAAACAAGTTCAGGATGACGAGCGACAGGACAGATGGCCAAACTCTATTTCTATTATGCGTCGATGAACGCCGGCAAGTCGAGCAATCTGCTGCAGGCGGCGTTCAACTATGGCGAGCGCGGCATGAAGGTCATGCTGTGGACCGCAGCGATCGACAATCGGGCGAGCTTCGGCGCCATTGCATCCCGGATAGGCCTGCACGCCGATGCGCATCGCTTTGGCGAGGACACGGATCTTTTTTCCGCGGTTAGCAAAGAACAGGAAGATGGAGATCTGGCCTGCGTGATGATCGACGAGGCGCAGTTTCTGACCGAGGGTCAGGTCTGGCAATGCGCGAGACTGGCCGACGAACTGGGCGTGCCGGTGCTTTGCTATGGTCTGCGGACGGATTTTCAGGGCAATCTATTCCCGGGATCGGCCAAGCTTCTGGGGCTGGCCGACAGTCTGGTGGAATTGAAAGCCGTGTGCGAATGCGGGCGCAAGGCGACAATGAACTTGCGGATTGATGATACGGGCAAGGCCATCGCCGCCGGCGCGCAGACGGAGATCGGCGGCAATGAAAGCTATATCGCGCTGTGCCGGAAACATTTCCGGGAACGGCTCAATGGCTGAACTATCGGCAACGCTGGAGCAGGAGCCCGTGCGGCTCGAACCGTTGGTCGAGCACCATCTCGAGCCATTGCGCGTGGCTTGTGTCCAAGATCAGGAGATCTGGGACATCTATCCGGTGTCGATGCTGGACGAGAATTTCGACAAGGCGATCGAGGCCTTTCACGATACCACCAACTGGGTTCGTTTCGCGGTGATCAACGGTGAGACCGACAAGGTGGTCGGCATGACCAATTTTATCAATCCCGACAAGTTCGGTGTGGTGGAGATCGGCGGGACCTATATCGAACCGTCTGTGCGGGGCAGCGGCTTCAACGACGTCATGAAAAAGCTGATGATCGATCAGGCTTTTGCCTGCGGCTTCACCCGCATCGAATTCCGCGTCGATACCCGCAACAAACGGTCGATGGCCGCCGTGTTGAAACTCGGCGCGAAACATGAGGGAACGTTGCGCAAGAACCGGATTACCTGGACGGGCTATGTAAGGGATACGGCGGTTTTTGGGTTGCTGAAAGAGGAATGGACGGAACGGTCATGACTGGTGACATAAATGGCTGGGCCAGGTCCGCTGAAGCTTGGATTGCCTCTATCGGCGAGGCTGGAGACTGGACCCGTCGCACCCTGCTTGATCAGGTCATGCTGGAAAGGGTAGCGCGACATAGCGGGACGGCTCTTGATATTGGGTGTGGGGAAGGGCGGTTCGTCCGGATGCTGAAGGAACAGGGCTGGAGCGCGGTCGGAATTGATCCGGTGGAACGCCTGATTGCCGAGGCCGGGAAGCACGACCCCGATGGAGACTATAAAATAGGTTTCGGCGAAGACCTCGCCTTTGAAGACGAGAGTTTTGATCTGGTGGTCAGCTATTTGTCGCTGATCGATATCGAGGATTTTCGCGTCGCGATCAGGGAAATGACCCGCGTGACAAAGCCTGGCGGTTCGTTGTTGATCGCCAATCTGACCGGATATTTTACCGCGGGCAAATGGGTGCGCGGGCTTGACGGCCAACATAAAAGATTTGTAATTGACAATTACCATCAGGAACGCGCGTCCCGGGAACAATGGTTGGGTATCGATATCCTGAACTGGCACCGCCCGTTGAGCGCCTATCTGCAGGAATTTCTGGCGAATGGTTTGATCCTGCGCCATTTCGACGAACCCACTCCGCCGGATCAAAACGACCCGAAAAGTGATCGTTACAGCCGCGTTCCGGGCTTCGTCGTCATGGAATGGGAGAAGCCGGCGTGAGGCCACATGGCTGGATCATATTGGATAAACCGCTGGAGCTTGGTTCGACGCAAGCGGTCGGGGCGGTTAAGCGGAATTTGCGAGAGGCCGGCTTGCTCGGGAAAGGCAAGAACAAGCTGAAGGTCGGGCATGGCGGGACGCTGGATCCGCTGGCGACCGGGGTCCTGCCGATTGCGCTGGGCGAAGCGACCAAGCTGTGCGGACGGATGCTCGATGCGTCGAAGATTTATGAATTTACAATCGGCTTCGGGACGGAGACCGAGACGCTGGATGTCGAGGGGGCTGTGACGGAGACTTCTGGCCACCGGCCAACTTTGGCCGAAGTCGAAGCGATATTGCCGCAGTTCAGCGGGGCGATCGAGCAGATACCACCGAAATATTCGGCGCTGAAGATCGACGGCCAGCGCGCCTATGATCTGGCGCGGGCAGGGGTGGATGTGGAGATGAAGCTGCGGGGGGTGACGATATATGCTCTCGGCATTCGTGGTGTTGATAGTTCCATTCGTCATCCTGAACTTGTTTCAGGATCTCCGGAGGTCCTGAAACAAGTTCAGGATGACGAGCCACTGACAGAAATCACCCTCACGGCCAACGTCTCCAAAGGCACCTATATCCGCTCGCTTGCCCGCGACATCGCGCGGGCTCTGGGCACTTTCGGTCATGTCACCATGTTGCGCCGGACCAAGGCCGGGCCATTCACCCTGAAACAGGCGATTTCGCTGGACAAACTCAACGAAATTGGTAAGGGCGCGGACATTAAAGAATACCTCTTGCCGCTTGAGGCGGGGCTGGACGACATCCCGGCTTTCGACCTCGACCCTGATCAGGCAAGAATGCTTCGGCAAGGCTTGACGCTGGACGAGCAGGATTTGATCGGGAACCCCGCAGTCAACGGGCTTTTTCTAGCGACAGAGAATGAAGGTTCTCCGGTCGCTCTGGCAGAGATTGTTGATGGCACCGTCAAGGTGGTCCGCGGGTTCAATATGTAAAAGATGTTCGAAGGAATGAAATAAATGACGATTACCGCAGAAAAAAAGCAGGAACTGATCCAGAAATTCGGCCAGACAAAGGGCGATACCGGTTCCCCGGAAGTTCAGGTTGCTGTGCTCACCGAGCGCATTGTGAACCTGACCGAACATTTCAAAGGTCACCACAAGGATAACCACTCCCGTCGCGGATTGCTGATGATGGTGAACAAGCGGCGCAGCCTGCTGGACTATCTTCGCAAGAAGGACGTCGAGCGTTACGCCAAGCTGATCAAGGACCTCGGTCTCCGGAAGTAAGAGTTTTGAAAGCGGCTCCCAGACGGGGGCCGTTTTTGCATTGGGTATCGCGGCAATAAGGCGGCGATGCCCTTCGAACGGGGTATAATGACCCCGAACCGCTGTCCAGCCGGATTGCTGGACACAAGAAAGCCCCCGCACTGCATAGGGCAGGCGGGACAAAGGAAAATACGAATGTTTGATGTAAAGAAAGTTGAAATGGAGTGGGGCGGACAGACCCTCACCCTCGAAACGGGCCGTATTGCCCGTCAGGCTGACGGCGCGGTACTCGCGACCCTCGGCGAAACGGTTGTACTGTGCGCAGTTACCGCTGCCAAATCGGTGCGCGAAGGGCAGGATTTCTTCCCGCTGACCGTTCACTATCAGGAAAAATTCTCTGCCGCCGGTCGTATCCCGGGTGGCTTCTTCAAGCGCGAAGGCCGTGCGACGGAAAAAGAAACGCTGACATCGCGTTTGATTGACCGTCCTTGCCGTCCGCTGTTCCCAGAAGGTTTCTACAACGAAATCAACGTCATCTGTCAGGTGATGAGCTATGACGGCGTCAATGAGCCCGACATTCTCGCGATGGTTGCAGCCTCTGCTGCGCTGACCATCTCCGGTGTGCCTTTCATGGGCCCAATCGGTGCGGCACGCGTCGGTTATAAAGAAGGCGAATATCAGCTGAACCCGAGCATGGAAGAAGTCGCCGAAGGCGAACTCGACCTGGTGGTTGCAGCGACGCATGGCGCGGTGATGATGGTTGAATCGGAAGCACAGGAGCTTTCTGAAGAAGTCATGCTCGGCGCTGTACAGTTCGCACATGAAGCGTCCAAACAGGTTGCCGGCCTGATCATCGATCTGGCCGAACAGGCTGCGAAAGAGCCATGGAAGCTCGACGCCGGTGATGACAATAGCGAAATCAAGGAAGATCTGCGCAAGCTGGTCGGAAAAGATATTGCTGCGGCTTACAAGAAAACCGACAAGTCAGAGCGTAGTGACGCGCTGAACGCGGTTCGCGAAAAAGCCAAGGAAAAATACGCCGACGCAGACGGCCAGACGCAAATGACCGCCGGCAAGATGGTCAAGAAGCTGGAAGCTGAAATCGTTCGCGGTGCCATCATCAAGGACGGCACCCGTATCGACGGCCGCAAGCTCGATCAGGTTCGCCCGATCGAAGCCATGGTCGGCTTGCTGCCACGGACCCACGGTTCGGCACTGTTCACCCGCGGTGAAACGCAGGCGATCGTGACTACGACCCTGGGCACGAAGGACGCGGAGCAGATGATCGACGGTCTCGACGGTCTGAGCTACACCAACTTCATGCTGCACTATAACTTCCCGCCTTATTCGGTTGGTGAAGTGGGCCGTTTCGGATTTACCAGCCGCCGCGAAACCGGTCACGGCAAGCTCGCATTCCGCGCGCTTCGTCCGGTATTGCCGACAGTGGAAGAATTTCCCTACACGATCCGCGTTCTGTCGGACATTACCGAGTCCAACGGTTCCTCCTCGATGGCGACCGTTTGTGGCGGTTCGCTGGCGATGATGGATGCCGGTGTGCCTCTGGCGCGTCCTGTTTCCGGCATTGCCATGGGCCTGATCCTCGAAGGCGAAGAATTTGCGGTTCTTTCCGACATCCTCGGCGACGAAGATCATCTCGGCGACATGGACTTCAAGGTTGCGGGCACCGAAAAGGGTATCACCTCCTTGCAGATGGACATCAAGGTAGCCGGCATCACGCAGGAAATCATGAAGTCTGCTCTGGAACAGGCCAGCGGCGGCCGCGCGCATATCCTCGGTGAAATGAGCAAGGCGCTGTCTTCGGTTCGTACCGAAATGTCCGAACATGCTCCGCGCATCGAAACATTGCAGATCAACAAGGAAAAGATCCGCGACGTTATCGGTACCGGCGGCAAGGTCATTCGCGAAATCGTTGCCGAAACCGGCGCGAAGGTCGACATCGACGACGAAGGCCTGATCAAGGTTTCTTCCTCCGACAAATCGCAGATCGATGCGGCCATCGCATGGATCAAGGGCATTGTTGAAGAAGCCGAAGTCGGCAAAGTCTATGACGGCAAGGTTGTGAACCTGGTCGACTTTGGCGCATTCGTGAATTTCATGGGCGGCAAGGACGGTCTCGTCCACGTCTCCGAAATCAAGAACGAGCGCGTCGAGAAGGTCTCTGACGAACTGAGCGAAGGCCAGGAAGTCAAGGTCAAGGTTCTCGAAATCGACCAGCGCGGCAAGGTTCGCCTGTCGATGCGGGTTGTTGACCAGGAAACCGGCGAAGAGCTGGAGGACACCCGTCCGCCACGCGAAAGCAAGCCACGCGGCCCGCGTCGTGATGGCGGTGGCGGTCGTGGACGTGATGGTGGCGGACGTGGCCGTGACGGCGGCGGACGTGGCCGGAACAATGACGGTCCGAAGAACGAAGGCGGCGGCGATATTCCATTGCCGTCCTCGATCACCGAAGACTAGATTTTCGGAAAACGGAACAGCAAGAGGGCCCGGAGCAATTCGGGCCCTTTTTCTTGCGCGGAATATTTGCCGCAAGCGGGCCGGATTAATCTCTGGTAAAGCTGCAACCGAACAGGGAGTGTCACTCCGCTCCAGCGGCTTTTTTTGCTTTATTCTTGGCTGGATCAAAACAAGCGGTTAAGAGGTCTGCCATATGACAAAACACATTTTCAAATGGGCCGTAATAGGTCTCTCCGCCACGGCGCTTTCCGGTTGTGCAATGTTTGGTGGCAGTGGTGGCGGTCGCGGTACCGATACACGTTACGTCGCTCGCGATGTCGACACGCTCTACAATGCTGCGAAATCGCGGTTGGACCGCGGTGAATACAAGATTGCGGCGGCGCTGTTTGACGAAGTCGAGCGCCAGCATCCCTATTCCCCCTGGGCCCGCCGCGCGCAGCAGATGAGCGCGTTCAGCTATTATCTGTCGGGTGACTATAGCAAGGCGACGGAATCGGCGCGCCGGTTCCTGTCGATCCATCCGGGCAACAAGGATGCGCCTTATGCCTATTATCTGATTGCGCTCTGCTATTATGAGCAGATCGGCGATGTCACCCGCGACCAGAAGATTACCGAACAGGCTCTGGCCACGCTCGGCGAGGTTGCGCGCCGCTATCCCAATTCGCGCTATGCCGCCGATGCCAAGCTGAAAATCGATCTGGTCAACGACCATCTGGCTGGCAAGGAAATGGAAATCGGCCGCTTTTACCAGCGTCGCGGCAAGTGGCTGGCGGCGACGATCCGTTTCCGCACGGTGATCGAGAAATATGAGACCACCACCCACGCGCCGGAAGCGCTGATGCGGCTGACCGAATCCTATCTTGCTCTGGGCGTTCCGGTGGAAGCCAAGAAAACCGCCGCTGTGCTGGGCGCAAACTATCCCGGCAGCAAATGGTACGAGCGGGCTTACGAGCTGGTCAACAAACATGGTGCAACTTAAGAGCCTGTGGCGCTGCAATGCGTTGCAGCTAGGCTGAACCTGTTTTAAGAGGGACCTGTGCTGCAGTCCCTTTCCATTCGCGATATCGTATTGATTGAGGCGCTCGATCTGGAGTTCGGATCTGGCCTCACCGTGCTGACCGGCGAAACCGGCGCGGGCAAGTCGATATTGCTCGACAGTCTCGGCTTGGCGCTCGGCAATCGGGCGGACAGCGGACTGGTCCGCCAGGGCACGGAAAAAGCCCAGGTTACCGCCAGTTTTGAACCACCAGCCGCGGGCAGCAGACTGGCCGCGACGCTGGCTGAAAATGATATCGACATCGAGCCCGGCGAACCGCTGATCATCAAGCGGTCGGTCAAGGCCGACGGCGGCAGCCGCGCCTTCATCAATGACCAGCCCTGCTCGGCTGCCCTTCTGCGTGCGGTGGGCGGGCAGTTGATCGAAATCCATGGCCAGCATGATGGCCGCGGCCTGATCAATCCCAAGGGACACCGGGCTTTGCTCGATATTTTTGCCGGCGTCGAAGGCGTTGCGGTCCGCGAAGCGTTTGACGACTGGCAGGCCGCGAAGTCGGCGCTGGAGCAAGCGAAGCAGGAGCAGGAAGCGGCGGAAAACGACCGTGATTATCTCGAGCATAGCGTGGCCGAACTGTCGAAATTTGCGCCGCAGCCGGGTGAGGAGCAGGAGCTTGCGCTGGAACGGGCGACGATGATGAAGGGTGAGAAGCTGACCGGCGATCTCGAGGCGATTCGCGCCGCTTTTGACGGCTCCAACGGCGGGCTGGCCTCGCTGCGATCGGCGGCGCGGCGGCTTGACATGATTGCCGAAGATCATGCCTTGCTTAAAGAGGCGCTGGAGTCGCTCGACCGGGCGATCATCGACGCGACCGACGCCGAGGACAAGCTCAACGCAGCGGCCGATGCGCTGAGTTTCGACCCGCAGCGACTCGACGATATGGAGACCCGCCTATTCGATCTGAGGGGACTGGCGCGCAAGCATCGGGTGGAACCGGACAAGCTTTCGGACCTGCTCCAAGATCTCCAGAAAAGGCTGGCAGCGATCAGCGATGGCGGCAGGACATTGGAAGACTTGGAAGTATCTTTGGCCGGTGCCAGAAAATCCTACATTGCAGCGGCAGAAAGCCTGCGGGCGAAACGAAGCAAGGCGGCAAAGGCGCTGGATAAAGCTGTCGCTGGCGAATTGGCGCCGCTCAAGCTGGATGCCGCCAGATTTGAGACTTTGCTTGAAGAAATGCCCGAAGACCATTGGAATAAAAGTGGAATGGACCGGATCGAGTTTCTGATCTCGACCAATCCGGGGGCGCCGCTCGCGCCTCTGGGAAAAATTGCGTCAGGCGGTGAACTTTCGCGGTTCATTTTGGCGCTGAAGGTCGCTTTGGCAGAGGAATATGGCCTGAAAACCATCATTTTCGACGAAGTCGACCGCGGCGTCGGCGGCGCGGTGGCCTCGGCGATCGGCGACCGCCTGTCGCGCCTGTCGCGCGGCGCGCAACTGCTGGTCGTGACCCACAGCCCGCAGGTCGCGTCCAAGGGCGACGCCCATATGCTGATCAACAAGTCGCGCAGCGGCACGGTGTCGCGCACCGATGTCAGCGCGCTCGACAATGAAGGCCGGCGGCAGGAAATTGCGCGGATGCTGTCGGGTGCGGATGTGACGGATGAGGCGAGAGCGCAAGCGGATCGGCTGCTGGAGGGGGTTTGATGACGACGACCCAAGGGCCACGTGATAAGAAAAATATTATACTGCTACTTCAAAGCCGCGATCCAGATGATTTCTCAGAAACCGCATTATGCGAATGGATGGATCATGATGATGCTGAAGTTCGCGACTGGGCGACTTTTACGCTTGGCGTGCAGACCGAGAAAGATTCCGAGGCCATAAGGCAGGCGCTTTTGCTCCGAGCCTGCGATAGTGATTTTGACACCGTGTCCGAGGCTTTATTGGGTTTGGCCCGGCGTCGAGATCGCCGTGCAATCCCAATATTGCTTGATCGGCTATGTTCCGACAATGTCGGCGAGTTGGACGTTCAGGCTGCCGGTATACTTGCAGACAAATTATTTGTTGCGCCATTGCAATCGCTTCTCGACTGGTGGGATGAAGATACTGGTTTGTTGGAGCGGGCGCTGAAGCAATGTTGCGGGGAGTCCGCCGAAGATGGGAGTTTGGATGATTGGGTTACAGCCAATGACGACTAAGCCAATATCCGAAGCCGATGCCGCTAACGAACTGATGCGTCTCGCGCGCAAGATTGCGCATCATAACAAGCTCTACCACGCCGAAGACACGCCGGAAATTTCCGACGCGGATTATGACGCGCTGGTGCGGCGGAACAACGAGCTCGAAGAGGCGTTCCCGCATCTGGTGCGCGATGACAGTCCGAACAAGCTGGTCGGGGCGGCGGTGGCGGCTTCGCCTTTGTCGAAGGTCAAGCACGAACAACGGATGATGAGCCTCGATAACGGTTTTTCCGACGAGGATATTGCCGAATGGCTGGCGCGGGTGCGGCGGTTTTTGAATCTGGACGAGGGCGCGCCGGTGGCGGTGACGGCGGAGGACAAGATTGACGGGCTGTCCTGTTCGCTGCGTTACGAGAAGGGCGAACTTGTGCTGGCCGCGACGCGCGGGGACGGGCAGGTTGGCGAGGATGTTACTGCCAATGTGCGGATGATTGCGGATATTCCGGAGCGGTTGTATCCCCGCGAAGGCGGGGATCCATCTCCCGAGGGTGCGGCCGAGGCGCGAGCGGGAGATGGGCTCCTGCCTTCGCAGGAGCACTCTTCCCCTCCCGTCCCCGACCTTTTCGAAATCCGCGGCGAGGTCTATATGGCCAAGGCCGATTTCGCAGGCCTCAACGAGCGGCTGATGGACGAGGGCAGGGCCGATGCGGAGGCGAAGGGCGTCGACTTCGATCCCGAAAAAATCCGGCAGTTCGCCAATCCGCGCAACGCCGCCGCCGGTTCGCTGCGGCAGAAGGATGCCAGCGTCACCGCCAAGCGACCGCTGAAATTCTGGGCGCATGGCTGGGGCGTGCATAGCGAAGTGCCGGGCGAGACCGCGCTTGACGTCATGAAGGCGCTCGAGAGCTGGGGCGTGCCGGTTTCGCCGCTGGTGAAGCGCTTTGAGACGCTCGACGATATGCTCTCCCATTATCGCCATATCGAGGCGGAACGGGCGGACCTGCCTTATGATATTGACGGCGTGGTCTACAAGGTCGACCGGCTCGACTGGCAGCAGCGGCTCGGCTTTGTCGCCAAGGCGCCGCGCTGGGCATTGGCGCATAAATTCCCGGCAGAACAGGCACAGACGACGCTGGAGAGCATCGACATCCAGGTCGGGCGTACCGGCAAGCTGACGCCGGTAGGGCGGCTGAAGCCGGTGACCGTCGGCGGGGTGGTGGTCTCCAACGTGACGCTGCACAATCGCGATGAAGTCGAGCGGCTTGGCGTACGCCCGGGTGACCGGGTGGTGATCCAGCGGGCCGGGGACGTTATTCCGCAAGTGGTCGAGAATCTGACCCGCGACGCAAAACGCGAGCCTTATCATTTCCCCGATCATTGCCCCGAATGCGGCAGCGAAGCGGTGGCTGAGGAAGGCGAGGTCGATGTCCGCTGCACCGGTGGTCTGATCTGCCCGGCGCAGCGCTTCCAGCGACTGGTCCATTTTGTCTCCCGCGTGGCGCTGGATATCGACGGGCTCGGCGAAAAGAGCATCGCCGAATTTATCGAGGCGGGCTGGCTGGAAAGCCCCGCCGATATTTTCCGCCTGCGGGACCATCGCGCTGAAATCCTTGCCCGCGAAGGCTGGCAGGACAAGTCTGTGGATAATCTGTTGGCGGCTGTGGAAAAGAATCGGCAGCCCGATGCGGCCCGTCTTCTATTCGGGCTGGGAATCCGCCATATCGGCACGGTGACGGCCAAGGACCTGTTGAAGAATTTCCGGACCTTGCCGAAATTGCGGGAAGTTGCCGAGGCTGCGCAGGAATCGGAGAAATACCGTTCGTCTCGAGCGCAGTCGAGAGACGGGGAGGGCGCGGATGCCGGTGTCTCGACTTCGCTCGACACGAACGGAGAAGCTGCGAGCGAGACGACCGGAACCGAAGCGGGTGATGCGGCCTGGGCGGACATCACGTCGATCGATGGCGTTGGCCCGACGGTGGCGCAGGCGCTCGCCGATTTCTTCCACGAACCGCATAATGTCGCGGTCTGGGAAGATCTGCTGAACGAAGTTTCCCCGCCGGACTATATCGTCGAAACCCGCGACAGCGCGGTGGCGGGCAAGACGGTGGTCTTCACCGGCAAGCTGGAAACCATGAGCCGCGACGAAGCCAAGGCGCAGGCCGAGGCGCTGGGGGCCAAGGCTTCCGGATCGGTGAGCGCGAAAACCGATCTGGTGGTCGCCGGACCGGGCGCGGGATCGAAAGCGAAAAAGGCGGCGGAACTGGGGATCGAAGTGATTGACGAGGCGGCCTGGGCGGAGATTGTCGCGGCAGCGGGGTAGAGCGGCTTGCCTCGATAAGAACTAGCTGGCTTATGCATCCTGCTCCCGTGCGGGAGAAGGATGCGAAGACTTGGCAGCTTGACTGCCTAGTCGTAGCTGGATGAGGGCGTACTGGGCTTTAGAGAGCAGAACAGCCTCATCCAACGCCGCCTAGCTTCGTTCCTCAGCAAGGCTCTGTACCCTTCTCCCGCACGGGAGAAGGGGCAATCCGGCCAAGGCCGTTCGTCCTGAGCTTGTCGAAGGACAGTGTTCGGTCGAGAGGCGCACTTCGACAGGCTCAGTGCGAACGCTATTCTCTCAATAGCTGTCGGATGTGCCACCGTCATTGCGAGGAGCGAAAGCGACGTGGCAATCCAGAGCGGCGAGCGACGCTCTGGATTGCTTCGCTTCGCTCGCAATGACGCAAGTTAGACCTTTGCAGTCGCTTCCACCGCCGCCAGTTCCTTCACCCCATGGCCGCCTTCCTTATTCTCCGGAAAGATCGGCCAGGCGAGTTGCTGACCCAAAGTGGCTGGCGCGAGATTTTCCACGCCATAGCTCTCGGGATAGCGGCGCGTGATATGGGCGGTGCCGAACAGCACGTCCCAGAAGAATAGCAGGTTCCCGAAATTGCCCTTATAATGGGTCACGCCGTCGCTTTTGTGGCGGCCGTGATGGGCATGGTGCGTGGCCGGGGTCGAGATGGTGCGTTCGACCAGCCACATGACCGGTGACAGCCATTTGATCTTGTAGAGCGGCGCGTCCCAGGCGACATCGCTGTGCGCGCCGACGATCACCGCCATTTTGACGATGATATAACCGACATAGACCCAGCCGAGACCGAGATAGATCAGCGCACCGGAAAACCAGATGCTCGGCATGGTCAGATAATAGAAGATATTGTTCCGGTAGACGAGGCGGACGCTCATATAGCGCGCATTATGGTGCGAGCGGTGCAGATTGTAGAGAAA
Organism: Sphingorhabdus sp. YGSMI21; assembly: GCF_002776575.1. Lineage (GTDB taxonomy): Bacteria > Pseudomonadota > Alphaproteobacteria > Sphingomonadales > Sphingomonadaceae > Parasphingorhabdus. Next base: position 2,923,195 of record NZ_CP022548.1, read on the forward strand.
GGGCACGCTGTGCGACAGCCGGTGCCAGAAATATTGCATCATGTCGTCGAAGACCAAGAACAGGGCAATGGCGGCGATCAGAGGGATGCCGGCCAGAGCGCCTTGCCATTGCGGCGCGACATTGCCGAGGATGAACTGGGCTGCGAGAATGATCCCGGGCTGGGTGATGACCAGCAGCACGAACGAGCCGATGATCTCGACCAGCGCGTCGTCGCGGGTCTGGTCGGGCTTGCTGAACAGCCGGGTGCGGAAAAATTCCAGCAGTCCGAAGACGAGGAATATGCCGGTGATTGCCAATAGTTCGGGCCGCATCATGTCTCTCCCTGGAGGATGGCTTGCAGATTTTCTTTAGCCGCTGTACATCTCCTGAAATGCAAACTTTTTGTCATTCTTGGGAATTTTCATGAACGCGCCTGCTCCGGTTGCCGGGACCGGCTTTGTGCAGGGACTTCCCGAGCGGATACGCCTGGATTTGCTGGCCCGCGGACAGGAGCGGGCCTTTGCCCGCGGCCAGATCATCCAGCAACGCGGCGACGAGGCGAAGGAATTCTGGTATATCGAGAGCGGATCGGTACAGGTCGGCCGCTATGGCCTCGACGGGCGGCTGACGCTGTTTGCGCTGCTCGGCGCCGGTGAAACATTTGGCGAACTGGCGTTCATGGGCGAATTTCCGAGGACGGTCGACGCGATTGCCGGCAGCGATTGCCGCCTGATCCGGATCGGAAAAAGCGAGTTCCGGAGCCTGATGGATGCCGATCCGGCGGTGACCGGCCTGCTGCTCAAGACGATGGCGCTGACGGTGCAGGATGCGTTCGATCTGGTCGAATTCAGCCGCAGCCTGTCGGTGCCGCAAAGGCTGGCGCTGGCGCTGTCCCAGCTTTGCGGCGATCAGGGGAACGGTGCGCGGCTCACCGTCACCCAGCAGGAACTGGCCGACTTGGTCGGCGTGTCGCGGGTGTCGCTCGGCAAGGCCCTGACCCGGCTGCAGGGCGGCGGACTCATCGAGCCGGGCTATGGTTTCGTGACGATAAAGGACGGCGCGGGGTTGCGCGATCTGGCGGGTGGCTAGACTATGGACCGTTCGCTCTGCGCTGGTCGCAGGGCTGTGATCAGACGACCGGCGTGGTTCGACAGGCTCACCACGAACGGTTTTGCTGCTGTCGGGCAGGGGATTAGGCTCTTCAGTGAAAAAGCAAGCGAGCTGTCATAAAATTGGCGACGATTTTCGACGGGAGAAACCACCCCAACCCCTCCTTTGAAAAGGAGGGGCTTGATAATCCCGTTCGTCCTGAGCTTGTCGAAGGACCGTCGCGACCGGGAGTCGTGGTTCGACAGGTTCACCATGAACGGAATTCTCGCCGCCCTCCGTTCGTCCTGAGCCTGTCGAAGGACCATGGCGAGTAGATAGCCGCACTTCGACAAGCTCAGTGCGAACGGTTCACTCTGCTATTTCCGGGAACCCAGCGCATCACTCCGCCCTGGAAGGGTGTCCAGCGCCCGGTGCGAATACCAGCCTGTTGCAGAATGTCGCTGGTCCAGTTGTTGCAGGTGTAGAAGGCGCTGTAATGGCCGTTCGCCTGGTAGAACAGGTCATCCTGGCCATAGCCCGGGGACGGTTGGGAGCGATACTGATCGTCGAGGGCGAAGCGCGCTTCGATCGCACTGGCGATTTTGCGATATTCCGCTTCGCTGACTTTCAGGGGGCGGCGGTAATAGGGATAAGCCTGTGGATATTTCAGGTGGTAGACGTGGACAAGTACATCGTCGCTGCCAAATATCGCGCTGATCGCGTCGTTTGCGCGCAAATCGCGCCATTGCCGGGTGTTGCGATAGACGCCTTCATGGCCCCAGCCGACCAAAATGTGGCTGCCATAATATGACGGGTCGGCGAGATGCTCGGGCCGGACCAAGGGCGTCCAGTCATGGACATCGCTCCAGATCGGCATGACGATGCCGCTGTGCAGGCCGTTGGTTTCGATGAACAGTTCGATGCCGTCTTCGGGGCTTTGCCAGTGCTGATTGGCGGGCAGCAGGCTGCCGGCCAGCGCCGCCAGCAGATAGGCGCAAAGGATCGCGCCCGATGCAACCACCATGCGTTTCAACCATTTAAGCGCTGTAGTTGCCATCGAAACCTTTTCTGCTGTAGGATGCGGCCATGCTCGATACCCCCGAAACCGAAACCCATGTCTATGACAAGCCGCCAGCGCACGCAAATGCCGACTGGACGATTGACCAGGACTGGCAACGCTATTCGGCGGAAGACCACGAGACTTGGGATATTCTCTTCGCCCGCCAGCAGAAAATGCTGCCGGGCCGGGCGGCGCAGGCGTTTCTCGACGGCATCGACATTTTGAAACTGTCACGGCCCGGTATCCCCGATTTCGAGGAGCTCAACCGGATATTGATGGATGCCACGGGCTGGCAGGTTGTCGCGGTTCCCGGTCTGGTGCCCGATGACGTGTTTTTCGACCATCTTGCCAACCGGCGTTTCGTCTCGGGCAATTTCATCCGGCGGCGGGACCAGCTCGACTATCTGCAGGAACCGGATATTTTCCACGATGTCTTCGGTCATGTGCCGATGCTCGCGGATAAACGGTTCGGCGACTATATGGCGGCCTATGGCCGCGGCGGGCTCAGGGCGCTGAAATTCGGCACGCTGAAACAGCTGGCGCGGCTTTACTGGTATACCGTGGAATTCGGCCTGATCCAGGAGGCCGAGGGTCTGCGCATCTATGGCGCGGGCATTGTCTCCAGCTATGGCGAGAGCGTCTTTGCGCTCGATGATCCCAGCCCCAACCGGATCCTGTTCGATCTCGAACGGGTCTTGCGGACCGAGTATAGAATCGACGATTACCAGCAGAATTATTTCGTCATTCCCAGCCTCGACGAGCTGCTGCGGGTGACGGTGGAGACGGATTTCAAGCCGCTATACGACAAGATTGCCGGTCTGCCGGACATCAGGATTGCCGAGATTGTCGAGGGTGATGTGGTGCTGACCGAAGGGACGCAGGATTATGCGCGGTCGCAGGCGGGTGAGGCTACGGTCGTTTGATTATGCGTGTGCTCCGTACTTGATACGGAGCCCGGCCCGCGTGATGGTGAGGTGCCGACAGAGCTCCGCATCAGGTGCGGAGCACTAGCATTCCCCGAAATAATCCGATGCCAGCGGCGACTTTTTGCGGTGAGGCTTGCGGGTCCAGCCATATTTTTTCGCCTTGACCAGAGTCAGGCAGGGCCATTCGTTTTCCAGCCGGGAATGTTTTAGGCGAAATCCTTCGCGGATATAGGCGCGGACCACTTCGGCCTTTTGCCGGCTTAGCAGGCCGGCGAGCAGCAGCACCGTCCCGGCGCCTGATGCGGCAGCGATTTGCGGGGCGAGGGCGACCAGTGGACCGGCGAGAATATTGGCGATGATCAGGTCGAACGGTGCGCGCTGCCTGAGCGCGGGATGATCGAGACCGTTGCTCTGGACCAGCCGGATCTGGCTGCGGCCATTGCCCAGCGGGATATCATTCAACCGCGCATTTTCGCCGGTGACCGTGACTGCGACCGGATCGATATCGCTGGCAATGATTTTCGCGTCGCGCCAGAGATGGTGCGCGGCAAAGGCGAGCAGGCCGGTGCCGGTGCCCACATCGGCGATATTGCGGAACCGGTGGCCGGTTTTCTTGAGCCGGTCGAGACTTTGCAGGCAGCCCATGGTGGTTTCATGATGGCCGGTGCCAAAGGCCTGCCCGGCATCGATGCAGATATTGGTCAGCTTGGGATTGCCGGATGGCTGGTCGCTTGAGGTGTGCACGTGAAAACGTCCGGCGCGCAGCGGTTCGAGGCCCTGCTGGCTCAGCGTGACCCAGTCCTCATCCCCCAGCTGAGTGACAATCGGCTGAAATCCGGCGGCTTCCGCCGAAGGCGACAGCTGCAAGAGATTCTCGACCATCTCGGGATCGGGCATTTCCTCGCAATAGACGTCGATCATCCATTCGTCCGGCCGCTTGGCGTCGACTTCGCTGGCGACGATGGTCGGCGTCGAATCGCTGGAAGAAATGAACAGATTGTCCGCCGCCAGCGTTCGTGCTTCGGCGCGGGTGCAGGGGATCGAGACCTTCCAGGTGCCGCTCAACGGACTATCCAGTCAGAGATGTGCCGCTCAGGCATTGACATTTTCCTGTTCCAGTCGGTCGCTGGCTTCCATCCACCGGGCTTCGGCCTTGTCGAGCCTGTCCTGGTGTTCGGCGCGCAGCTTCATCAATTCGGTCATCGAGAGGTCGGCATGTTTCGCCGCCGCGCTGGCCGGATCGAACATGGCGCGGTCGATGGCCGAGATTTCCTCCGCCAGGACCTTCATTTCCTTTTCGGCTGCCGAGACGGTCTTGCGCAACTCCCCTTGCTGCTTGCGCCGTTCGGCGGCGGCGCGGCGTTCTTCCTTGCGGTTGCCGCTGCCGGACTTGCCACCCGAGGAGCCGGGCTGGTTCTTGCCGAGAACGAAATCGGTATAATCCTTGAGCGTGCCGGCAAATTCCTCGGCCTTGCCGCTGTCGACCATCACCAGCCGGTCAGCCGTGAGCTCGAGCATATGACGGTCATGGCTGACGAGAATGACGGCGCCACTATATTCGTTGAGCGCGTGCACGAGGGCTTCGCGCGCGTCGACGTCGAGATGGTTTGTCGGCTCATCGAGGATCAGCAGATGCGGCGCGTCGCGGGTGATCATCGCCAGCGCCAGACGGGCGCGTTCCCCGCCGGACAGCTTGCCGACCTTGATCGTCGCCTTGTCGCCGGAAAAGCCGAAGCGGCCGAGCTGTGCGCGCACGGCGCCCGGCTTGGCGTCTTTCATCAGGCGGGTCATATGTTCCAGCGGCGTGTCCGACGTGTCCAGTTCCTCGACCTGATATTGGGTGAAATAGCCAACGGTCAGCTTGCCGGATTTGTTGATCGCGCCCTTTTTCGGCTCCAGCTGGCTGGCGAGCAGCCGGGCGAGCGTGGTCTTGCCGTTGCCGTTGCGGCCCAGCAAGGCCGTCCGGTCGTCGGGATCCAGCCGCATATTGAGGCCGGAGAGAATGATATTGTCACCATAGCCGACGGCAGCATCATCGAGCGTGATCAGCGGCGGTTTCAGTTCCGCGGGACTCGGAAAATGGAAGCTCAGCGAGGGATCGTCGATTGCGGCGGCAATTGGCTCCATGCGGGCCAGCGCCTTGACCCGGCTCTGCGCCTGTTTCGCGCTATGCGCCTTGGCACCCCATCGGGAGACGAAGGATTCCAGCTTTTCGCGCTGGGCGATCTGCTTTTCACGCGCGGAGGCCTGCTGCGCCTGCCGTTCCGCCCGCTGCTTCTCAAACGCGTCATAGCCGCCGGGATAGAGGGTGGTGGTGCCATGCTGCAGATGCAGGATATGGTCGACAACATTGTTGAGCAGATCGCGCTCGTGGCTGATCACCAGGATTGTCGCCTGATAGCTGGTCAGGAAATTCTCCAGCCACATGGTCGCTTCGAGATCGAGGTGGTTCGACGGTTCGTCGAGCAGCAGCAGTTCCGGTTGCGAGAAGAGCAGGGCGGCGAGCGCCACGCGCATCCTCCAGCCACCGGAAAAACTGTCCATCGGCTGTTGCTGCGCCGCTTCGTCAAAGCCGAGTCCGATCAGGATTTTTGCCGCGCGCGCCGGGGCGCTGTGCGCGTCGATCATGTTCATCCGCTCGTGAATCTCGCCGATCCGGTGCGGGTCGGTCGCGGTCTCGGATTCTTCGAGCAGTGCCGCGCGTTCGGTATCGGCGGCCAGCACAGTATCAAGCGGACTGTCCTGTCCGGCGGGCGCTTCCTGGGCGATATAGCCCATGCGCGCGTCCTTGGGCATGTCGACGCTGCCGTCATCGGGCTCGAGCATGCCCGCGATCACCTTCATCAGGGTCGACTTGCCCGCGCCATTGCGGCCAATCATGCCGACCCGTGCGCCGGGGGGCAGGGCTGCGGTCGCGCCGTCGAGGATCACGGTGCCGCCGAGGCGCACGGTTATATTGTTGAAATTAAGCATGGGCAGCCGTTAGCCGAGCTTGCCGCTCAATGCCAGCGCCGTGAGAGGGTAAAAGCGTCACGGCGCATATTTCTCGACTGGACCGCGCAACGGTGTCTGCAGGGCGATCTGCCCACTTCCTACGGGTAATTACGCATGGGCAAATGCCGGGCCGGCTTTCACTAAGGCTGGATGATGATGACAAGATCCGGATTTCACCGCGGGACGATGCCCTTGCCATGCTGACGGAATTCTCCGGCGAATGGCTTATTTATCGCGACCTTGCGATCGCGCTGGCGGCGGGCCTGCTGATCGGTGTCGAGCGCGGATGGACGATGCGCGACGAGAACAAGGGCGCACGGGTCGCCGGGATTCGCACTTTCGGCCTGATCGCCGGGCTCGGCGGTCTGGTCGCGCTGATCTCGCAAAGCCTGAATCTGGTCATCGCCGCCATCCTGCTGACCGGCGTGGTGGCGATGTTGTCGATCAGCCATTTCAAGACCATCCACGAGCCGGACGGGCGCAGCATCACCAATTTCGTGGTCTCGCTGCTGACGCTCTGTCTCGGTCTGGTGGCGGGGAGCGGCTATCCGGCGCTGGCGATGGCCGGGGCGGCAATCGTCACCGGCCTGCTGTCGATGCGGTCGGAACTGCACGGACTTATGCGCAGGCTGGGGCCGACCGACATCAATGTGATGATCCGCTTTGCCCTGATCGCGCTCGCCGTCCTGCCGTTTCTGCCGGACCGCGATTTCGGACCTTATGAGGCCTTCAATCTGCAGCAATTATGGTTTGTCGTCATATTGGTGACGGGTCTTTCCTTTGCCGGCTATGTCGCCAACCGGATATTCGGCGCCGCTCATGGCACGGTGGTCACCGCCGTCATTGGCGGTGCCTATAGTTCCACCGCAGTGACCGCGTCGCTGGCGCAACGATTGCGCGGGGAAGAGACGGCAGGTCGCACCCTGTCGGCGGGCATCGCGCTGGCGTCCTCGGTCATGTATATCCGGGTGCTGTTGCTGACTTTCCTGCTCGCGCGCTTTGCCTTCGTGCCGCTGGCGATGATTCTCGCCCCTGCGGCGCTGGTGGCCGCCATCATCGGCTTGCTCCTGCTGCGCCGGAGCGGGGCTGCCCGGTCGGATGAGAGCGTGGAAACACGCAACCCCATCCGCCTGCTGCCGGCGTTCTTCTTTGCGCTGACCGTCGCGGCAATGTCGCTGGCGGCGCGCTGGGCCGAGGCAAAATACGGAAGCAGCGGGATTGCCTATCTGGTGCTGATAGTGGGATCATTCGACGTCGATGCCGCGATCATCACTTTGGGGGCGCTGCCTGAGGAAACGATAATGTCGGATCTGGCCGGCTTTGTGCTGGCAATGACGGTACTGGCGAATATGCTGTTCAAGACCGGCGTGGCCGGCTTTACCGCAGGCTGGAAAAAGGGGCGCGCGGCGGTGGCGGCGCTGGCGGCAAGCAGCCTGGTGCTGGCAATCGCCGGTCTGGTAAGCTTTGTCGCGTTTGATATTCGCTTCTAGATCGCCCCTAGCGATTTGCTGCCAGCCAGATCGTATGTTTTGCGCCCTTGCCATTGCTGCGGGCGGAGACGGTTTTAACCTCGACGGCGAAACCGGATTTTTTCAGGCGCGCTGTAAACCGGTTGTCGCCTTCGCTCGACCAGACCGCCAATATGCCATTGGAGCGCAAGGCCTTTTTCGCCGTGGCCAGGCCCGCCATGCTGTAGAGCCGGTCATTGGCGTCATGGGTCAGCCCGTCCGGACCATTGTCGACATCGAGCAAAATCGCATCATAGTCGCGCTCCGCCTTGCCGATCACATTTGCGACATCGCCGATGGTGACGGTCACGCGGCTGTCCTCGAGACATTTTTGCGAGAGATCCGCCATCGGCCCGCGCGCCCACTGGACGATGGCCGGAATCAGTTCGGCCACTTCGACATGCGCCTGTGGCGGCAAGACCGACAGAGCAGCGCGCAGGGTAAAGCCCATGCCATAGCCGCCGATCAATATACGCGGGTTTTTCACCGCCAGCCGTTCGCAGGCGAGGGTGGCCAGCGCCTCTTCCGATCCGCTGAGCCGGCTGTTCATCAATTCTATGCGACCCAGCATGATCGAATATTCGTCGGCACCTTTTAGGGCGCGGCGGAACAGGCGGAGTTCGTCGCCGCCGGGGATGGGAGCGGTGTCCAGATGTTCGCGGGCGATCATCTAGTTGACTTCAATCTTGGTTGATTGCGTGATCGAAAGGCTTTCAAAATTCGCAATATGATGGAAAATTTCGCCATTTCGCTGAACAATCATTCCTACTTCCGTCGGGGACAAGATCCAAAAGCGCCTGACGGTTTCAACCCCATCCAAGGTCATCACCTGCTTGCCGTCGGAGAGGCGACCTAGCAACAGACTGTTTTTCATAGTCTCGCCATCTTGCAGGGCTACAATTGCCATGTAATTTTTCAATGGCATGCGGCGTTTAAATTGATCGCGCTCTTCGGCGCCGACAATTCCCGCCGCTTCCATCGCCGCCTGTGCTGCGGCCTCAGCAACATTTGTGGCATCATTCATTCCATCGCCGATGGCGAGCGGGAATCCGGTTTCCTGGTCCGGTAAAAATACCGCTGCAATCACCTTGCCCCTGTTGTCATTCAGTAGCTTTCGACTTTTCCGGGTATTTCGATCAAAGAAGATCAAGTTATGCGTGATATTCTCTCGATAGCTTTTGCTAGAGAATGATCCGCAGCCGGCATTTCTATCGCCACTGATGATGGTCAAGGCTGACAGGTCATTGCCCCGAAGATCTATCACCTGACCCATGCTATATTTTGTTTCCCCGTCGGCGACAGCCAGCGGCGCTCTCTCCTCACGGCCTCCGCCGCCGATGTTTGCGATCATGATGGCTATGAATATAACAGCCGCGACTCCGGCAAGACCGAAGGCAGCAAAAAGCCAGACGAGCCAGTTGGGCTTTTTCTTTGTCGTTTCTTCGGTCATGATATTCTCCTCCTATCGAACATAGCTCGCGCCATTGGCGTCGAGCACCGCACCGGTCATGCTGGGTGGCGCATCGAGCGCGCAATAGCGGGCGATGGATGCGATTTCCTCCGGCAGGGCAACTCGGCCGAGCGGAATATCGGCGAGCAATTTGTCGCCGCCGCGGCTTTCCAGATAATCCTCGGCCATGCCGGTCATGGTGAAGCCGGGGCAGATGGCGAAAGCCAGTATCCCGTCTTTCGCATAGGCCCGGGCGATGGTCTTGGTCATTGCCACCATGCCGCCTTTCGATGCGGCATAATGCCAGTGGTCGGGACTGTCGCCGCGATAGGCGGCGCGGCTGGCGATATTGACGATCCGGCCCGGCTCGCCGCGCTGCTGAAAATGCAGGACTGCGAAGCGGCACAGCTCCGCCGATGCCGTCAGGTTGATGGTCATGGTCCGGTTCCAGCTTTCCAGCCAGTCGTCGGCGGCGAGCGGGTTGGGCTGGAACAGGCCGGCGTTGTTGACCAGCACGTCTATGCGTCCGTCAAGCCGGTCGAGCGCCTGTTGCCACAGCAGGGGTGCCGAGCCGTCCTGCGTAAAATCGGCCGCGATCAGATCATCTCCGCCGGCGGTGCTTTGACCGATGACCGTTACATTATCCATGCCGAGCGAGTCGACGATGGCCTCACCGATGCCGCGGCTGGCGCCGGTGACCAATATATGTGTTTTTTTGTTGCTCATGCCCGATGGATTAGAACGACAGGGCGCGCGCGTCCATCAATGATGCAGATTTCGGGCTTTGCAATTGGCCTGAAAAATTTTGCACTAATAAATTGTCTAAATAGAGCGCATCCGGTTTGCATGATACGCGCTTTTCGCTAAGGGATTGGTTCTATTTCAAAGACTCCGGCATCATCCGGAGATATTGTTCAGGGGAATATAATGTCCGGCGTATCAGGTTCAGCATCGAACAGACCGCTTTCACCGCATCTGCAGGTTTATAAATGGGGGCCGCATATGCTGGTGTCCATTCTTCACAGGGCAACCGGCGACGCCATGGCGCTGGTCGGCGTGCCGCTGCTCGTCTGGTGGCTCTACGCAATTGCCGCGGGGCCGGAAAGCTATGACTATTTCCTCAGCTGGTTTAACTGGGGCTATATCGGCTATATCGTTCTTGTCGGCATGAGCTTTGCCTTTTTCGAGCATATGTACAGCGGGCTGCGCCACTTCGTGCTGGACGCGGGTGCGGGCTACGAACTGCAGACCAACAAGATGTGGTCGGTTGCCGTGCCTCTGGCCGCGATCATCACCACCGGCGCGATGTGGCTCTACATCGCCTCCAAGAATATTCTTTAGAACAGGAATCGGAACATGGGTTCAGGAACCAATATCGGCCGGGTACGCGGCCTCGGATCGGCACAGGAAGGTGCGCATCACTGGATAGTCCAGCGGGTGACCGCAGTCAGCAATTTGCTGCTGGTGCTCTGGCTGGTCTTCTCGCTTGTCCGGCTGCCGCAATATGGGCATGAACTGATGGTCGAATGGATGTCCTCGCCGCTGGTCGCCGTGCCGATGATGCTGATGCTGGTCAGCATCTTCTGGCATCTGCGCCTCGGCCTGCAGGTCCTGATCGAGGATTATGTCCCGGATCACGGCGTCAAATTCGGCCTGATCGTCCTCCTCAACTTTTTCGCCATCGGCGGTGCGGCTCTGGGAATTTTCTCGGTCGCGAAAATAGCCTTTACCGGAGTGGTAGCATAATGACTGAACAATCCACCCAGCCTGCTTACAAGATCATCGATCACAGCTATGACACCGTGGTTGTCGGTGCCGGCGGCTCCGGCCTGCGCGCGACCATGGGCGCTGCGGAATCGGGCCTGAAAACGGCCTGCATCACCAAGGTTTTTCCGACCCGCTCGCACACGGTTGCGGCGCAGGGCGGTATTGCCGCATCGCTCGGCAACAACACGCCCGATCACTGGCAGTGGCATATGTATGACACGGTCAAGGGCTCCGACTGGCTCGGCGACCAGGACGCGATCGAATATCTGGTGCGCGAAGCCCCGCAGGCGGTCTACGAACTGGAACATGCCGGCGTGCCCTTCTCGCGCAACGAAGACGGCACCATCTATCAGCGTCCGTTCGGCGGCCATATGCAGAATATGGGCGAGGGGCCTCCGGTCCAGCGCACTTGCGCTGCTGCCGACCGGACCGGCCACGCGATGCTGCACGCGCTCTATCAGCAGAGCCTGAAATATGACGCGGATTTCTTCATCGAATATTTCGCGATCGACCTGATCATGGAAGACGGTGAATGCCGGGGCGTGATTGCCCTCTGTCTCGAAGACGGATCGATCCACCGTTTCCGCAGCCACGCCGTCGTGCTGGCGACCGGCGGCTCAGGCCGCTGCTATTTCAGCGCGACCTCTGCCCATACCTGCACCGGCGACGGCGGCGGCATGGTGCTGCGCGCGGGTCTGCCCCTGCAGGACATGGAATTTGTCCAGTTCCACCCGACCGGCATTTACGGCGCGGGCGTATTGATCACCGAAGGCGCACGCGGCGAGGGCGGTTATCTGACCAACAGCGAAGGCGAGCGTTTCATGGAACGCTACGCGCCGAGCGCCAAGGATCTGGCCAGCCGCGACGTCGTTTCGCGCTGCATGGCCACCGAAATCCGCGAAGGCCGCGGTGTCGGGCCGGAGAAGGACCATATCTATCTCCATCTCGACCATATCGCGCCGGAAGTGTTGGCCGAACGGTTACCCGGCATCACCGAAACCGGCAAGATTTTCGCCGGCGTCGACCTGACCCGCGAAGCTTTGCCGGTGGTGCCGACGGTCCATTACAACATGGGCGGCATCCCCTGTAACTATCATGGCGAAGTGATCAATCCGACGGCCGATGATCCGGACGCGATTGTCGAAGGGCTCTACGCCGTCGGCGAAGCGGCCTGTGTATCCGTGCACGGCGCCAACCGGCTCGGCTCGAACTCGCTGATCGATCTCGTGGTATTCGGCCGCGCGACCGGCCTGCGGCTCAAGGAAAAGCTGGTGCCGAACGCGTCGCACAAGCCGCTACCGGCCGATAGCGCCGATCTGGCGCTGCAACGTCTCGACCATTTCCGCAACGCCAAGGGTTCGATCCCGACCGCCGACCTGCGCCTCGAAATGCAGAAGACGATGCAGGCGCATGCCGCCGTGTTCCGCGACAACAAGCTGCTCGAAGAGGGCGTTGCCGCGATGGACAAGGTCAATGCGAAACTCGCCGATGTTGGCGTGACCGACCGTTCGCTGATCTGGAACACCGACCTGATCGAGACGCTCGAACTCGACAATCTGATGAGCCAGGCAATGGTCACGATCAAGGCCGCCGCCAACCGCAAGGAAAGCCGCGGCGCGCATATGCACGAGGATTATGAAGACCGGAACGACAAGGAGTGGATGAAGCACACGGTCATCACCTTCGAAGGCTGGGGCGGCAAGGGCGGCAAGAGCGAAATCAGCTATCGCCCCGTGCATGATTACACGCTGACCGACGAAGCAACCTATGTGAAACCGAAGAAGCGGGTTTATTAATTCGGGCGAAGTTCCGAGCAACAACCGCTGCTAACTGTCGCCCCAGCGCAGGCTGGGGCCTAACCCGGACTCGAATGAGGGAAGGCTGTTTCCCCACCGCACCATTGGTTTGGGTGCCAGCCTCCGCTGGCATGACAGGGTGATTTCGCGATATGCTTCTGCCGTCACCCCAGCGCAGGCTGGGGCCCAAACCGGACTTGAATGAGGGAAGGCTGTTTCCCCACCGCACCATTGGTTTGGGTGCCAGCCTCCGCTGGCATGACAGGGTGATTTCGCGATATGCTTCTGCCGTCACCCCAGCGCAGGCTGGGGCCCAAACCGGACTCGAATGAGGGAAGGCTGTTTCCCCACCGCACCATTGGTTTGGGTGCCAGCCTCCGCTGGCATGACAGGGTGATTTCGCGATATACTTCTGCCGTCACCCCAGCGCAGGCTGGGGCCCAAACCGGACTCGAATGAGGGAAGGCTGTTTCCCCACCGCACCATTGGTTTGGGTGCCAGCCTCCGCTGGCATGACAGGGTGATTTCGCGATATGCTTCTGCCGTCACCCCAGCGCAGGCTGGGGCCTAACCCGGACTTGAATGAGGGAAGGCTGTTTCCTCATCGCGCCATTGGTTGGGATGTCAGCCTGCGCTGGCATGACGCATGCAGTCACTATCTGCTACGCGTTTAAATCATCCCATAGATCGCGCCACCCGGGATTGGCCTTGATGATCAGATCGGTTTTCCAGCGACGCTTCCAGGCTTTCATGGCCTTCTCCCGACGGATCGCTTCATGGGGAGAAGAATATTCTTCGATGTAGACCAGGCGGTCGAGGCCATTTTTCCTGCAAAAGTCGGAGCCGGTCCCGTTCTTGTGCTGGAATATGCGCGCGGGAAGCGTGTTGGTCATACCGATGTACAGCGTGCCGAAAGGCTTGTTGGTCATGATATAGAGATAGGCGCGTTTCATCAGTCTGTGCGTAAGGCGAGAATGATTTGGATGCCAGTCTGCGCCGGCATTAGAGGCTGGAACTGTTAAACCGGCCTCGCAATAACTTTCAGACACTTCCCCCCATTCATCAATCCCGATAGAAACACCCGATGCTCGCCCCAATGCTTCCCTCATTCCTGCTCGTGGTCCTGCTGGTCGAACTGACGCCCGGCCCGAATATGGGCTGGTTGGCTTTGCTCAGCGCCAGCGAGGGACGGCGGGCGGGCTTTGCGGCGACAGCGGGAATCGGATTGGGGCTGGCAATTGTCGCGGCGGCCTCCGCGCTGGGGCTGGCACAGCTCGCGCACGCGTCGCCGCTGATATTCAATTTGCTGCGCTATGCCGGAGCGGCTTTTCTGCTGTGGCTGGCGTGGGAAGCGTGGAGCGTGGAGCGGGAAGTGTCGCCGTCGGCAGTGCACAGAAACGGTTCGGCGGCGCGCTATTTCCGGCGCGGGCTGATCATCAATCTGCTCAATCCCAAGGCGGCTCTGTTTTTCATAGCGGTTCTGCCGGTCCATGTTGTCCAGAATGGACCGGTGGCGATGCAGACCGCGCAGCTTTCGATCGCCTATGTCGCCATCGCGACGCTGATTCATATCACCATCGTACTGCTAGCTGGCCGCGCTCATGGCTGGCTGACCAGTGGGCCCTATGCCGGGCTGGTGCGGCGCGGGTTTGCGATCATGCTGGCGGCCATCGCGATATGGTTTTTTGTCGACACATTCCGGTAGCCAATCGCCAGGCACCAGGCGCGAACAGGCGCTGACTGCAATATTGTCATGAAACCGATGGCGGCGGCATGCATCCCTTGCTCACCGCCAGTCCCTTGAGGAAGCTCCGGCGGGCAAAGCCCGCGGACAGCGCGCGTTGATAGCGTTCCCGCGCGGCATTGGCACCGGTCACCTCGCGGAGCACACCGCGAAAGGGGATGAAACCACCCAGTATGCCGCCGGCAACACGGCTGACGCTGCGCTCGCGCTTTTCGGCGCGCGAAATGAGCGGGTCTTCATTGATGTCGGGGCCAAGCATCGGGCGCAGGCTGGCGATCTCCGTGGTGATGGCGCGACAACCGGTCATGCCGGTAAGGTCATAAGGTGCTTTCTGGATTTCCAGCAATCGCGGAGGGATTTCGTCCTTCTTCAGGTTGATATCCTTGGCCGGCTGCGTAACCGCGTCCTCGACATGGTCGACCATCGGTCGTTCGACATTGGGTGAAGCTGCCCGCAACGGCTGTCCGGCCAGTGACAGGCCGGCCAGCCCGGCAATGATAATATATCCGGCTGACGCCATGATATGTCTCCCTTGTTGCCCCCAAGGTTGATTTACGGTCGCGCGGGTGCCTTGCATCCCCGCTGCAGCCCGACGCCTTTCAGAAATCCGCGCCGGACAGTACCGGCATAGATCGCCTGATTATAGCGCCGCCGCTCGGCATTGGCGCCGGTCACCTCGCCGATGATCCCGCCGAACGGGATGATCGAACCGATCGCGCTGCCGGCCACCCGAGCCGCGGTCTGTTCGCGCTTCTTGGCCAGGCTCTTGTCGACCGTTTCGTTGACGTCCGGGCCGAGCACGGCATTGAGCTCCTCGACCTCGGCAATGATGGCGGCACAGTTGCGCAAACCGCTGAGCGAATAGGGATCGTCCTGGATATCCAGCAACTTCTGCGGCACTTCCTTGCCGTCAAACGGTTCGGTAACCTTGTTGCCCGCCTGTTCCAGCGTCGAATCTTCCTGCGCGCCATTTTGCGCCAGCACGGCTGTCCCCGGAACGGAGAGGGCCAGTAGCAGGCCGGCAAATTTGCTCATATTTTTCATTTCAATCCCCTGACCGCGCCGGTTATCGAAATCTCAGATTGTCGCGGTTCAACTGATCAACCGCTGTGACGCCCATTAGTTTCATGTCGCGTTCGATTTCAGCTTGCAGCAAAGAGAGGATTCGCTCAACCCCCGACTGTCCGGCCGCAGCGAGAGCATAGAGATAGAGGCGTCCGCCCGAGCAGGCCTTGGCACCGACGCTGAGCGCTTTCAGCACATGGCTGCCCCGGGTGATGCCGCCATCGCAGATGACGTCGAGCTTGTCGCCGACCGCATCGCAAATCTCGGCCAGCTGGTCGAAGGGGGCACGGCTGCCGTCCAGCTGCCGTCCGCCATGGTTGGACACCATGATCGCGGTGGCGCCGATATCGACCGCGCGCTTTGCGTCGGCGACCGACATGATGCCCTTCAGACAGAATTCGCCGCCCCAGTCCTTCGCTATTTCCTCCGCCATTTTCCAGTCCAGAGACTGGTCGAGCATATTGGTGAAATAGTCGGCGACGCTATTGGGCACGCTCGTGCCTTCCGACACATGGTCTTTCAGATTGGACAGTTCGAACTTGTCGCGGAACATATAGTTCAGGCCCCAGGCCGGTTTTGCTGCATAGCTCCAGAAGCTGGTCGGGGTGATCCGCGGCGGACTGGTGAAGCCGGAGCGCAGGCAGCGCTCGCGGTTGCCACCGACGATTGTATCCACGGTCAGCGTCAGCGCGTCGAATTTCGCGGCCTTGCAGCGCTCTACCATCGACCGGTTGAGGTCCTTGTCCTTGTGGACATAGAGCTGGAACATTTTCGGCGTGCTGATGCTTTCGCCAATCTCCTCGATGCTGACCGTGCCCAGCGAGGAAATGCCGAAATAGGTTCCGAATTTCTCTGCCGCCCGGGCAACCGCGCGTTCGCCCTGCCAGTGGAACAGACGTTGCAGCGCCGTTGGGGACAGGAACAGAGGCATCGCCAGCTTCTGGCCCATGACGGTCGTACTCATGTCGATCTTCTCAACGCCGGCCAGGACGTTGGGGACCAGATCGCAGCGTTCATAGGCCGTCGTATTGCGCCGTCGAGTGACTTCGTCGTCCGCTGCGCCGTCGATATAGTCAAATATCGGAAAGGGCAGGCGTTTTTTGGCGAGCGCGCGGAAGTCATTCACATTGTGGCAATCCGAGATATTCATAACGGCCTTTCGATTGGACGCACATGCGCCACTGTTCGTCGCAGGTTGGATAATGGTCAGAGCGGGAGTTTAGACGAACGCGCGCGTCCCGCAAGCAACCTTTGTTGCACTGGAAGAGGGAATGAAATCATGGATAAAACTGACGAAAATTTTGGGGTGACCAGGGAGGAGCGGTCCCCCGGCCGCAAATTCCTGATGGTATTGCTAATGGGTTTTTTGCTGACGATACCTTTGTTCGCCACATGGCTGCTGGTGTATGACCGGCAAAGCCAGAGCGAGACCGCGCAGCATTCGATCGTGTCGGGCTGGGGCGGGGAGCAGATATTTGCCGGGCCGAAACTGGTGCTGCCCTATAATGTTGCGCTGCAGGAAACGGTTGAGCAAAACGGCAAGACCGTCACCCGGACCAATATCGTGCAGCGCGAACTCTTTCTGGCACCGGAAAAGCTGACGCTGGACAGCGGACTCAAGACCTCGACCAAGAAGCGCGCGATATATGAAGTCGTCGTCTACGATACCAATGTCATCGGATCGGCTATGTTCAGACTGCCCGACGATTTCGAGCGCAACGGGATTGCGATGGAGGACATTGATTTTGCCGGGGCCGAGCTGCGCTTTGGCTTGTCCGATGCGCGCGGGCTGGCGGGTGACAACAGCGTCACTGTGGAGGGGGAGAAGCTGAGCCTCAAGCCGGGCAGAGGGCTCGGTGAAACCGCCAACAGCGGCTTTTACGCCTGGGTTGATGCCAGCGCTCTCGTCGAGGGCGGGCTGGCAGCGGATTTCACCGTACGTTTCAAGGGCAACGAGAGCCTGACCATTGCGCCCCATGCGGGCCTGACGGAATGGACGGTCCGGTCAAAATGGCCGCACCCCAGCTTCGCCGGACTTTTCCTGCCGGAAGCGGAGGAAAGCAAGGTCACCGCCGAGGGCTTCGAGGCGAAATATGTCATCACCAATCTTGCTCTGGGAAGTTCGCTGGTTTCCATGCAGCAGGGAGCACAGGTCAACCCCGGGTCGGCGTTGGAGAGGGTGCAGTTCCAGCCCGACAGCGGCAGCGCGTCGGCAAGCGCAACGGTCAATCTGATCCAGCCGGTGGATCTCTATGGCCAGGTCGACCGGGCCGCAAAATACGGCTTTCTGATCATCGGCTTTACCTTTGTCGCCTTTCTGCTGTTCGATCTGATCGGCGGCGTGCGGATATCCTCGGTGCAATATATATTGATCGGTGCGGCGCTGGTCTTGTTCTTCGTGTTGCTGCTGGCTTTTGCAGAAATCATCGGTTTCGCGCTCGCCTTCATCGCGGCGTCGGCGGCAACCATCGGGCTGATAACGGCCTATTCGGCCTCGGTTCTGTCGAGCTGGCGTAGCGCAAGTCTGGTCGGCGGATTGCTGGCCGGTCTCTATGGCGCAATCTACATATTGCTCAGCCTGCAGGCTTACTCGCTGCTGATCGGATCGCTGCTGATCTTTGCGGCTCTTGCAGGGGTGATGTTTGTCACCCGTCGACTGGACTGGTCTAGCAGCCTGGGTCGGGTGAAGGGCTGAGCCCAAAAGTGGGCTCCAGTGTGACGCCGGAGCCCGTAATTTCTATACGGCGCCGCGCGCGAACGTGTCGCAGGCCGAAGGATCGCCGGTTTGCAATCCCTTGCGCAGCCAGGCCATGCGCTGTTCGGAAGATCCGTGGGTGAACATGCTTTCCACCGGTCGCTGGCCAGCGCCGCGCATTAGCGTGTCATCGCCGATAGCGTGCGCCGCGTTCAGGCCTTCCTCGACATCGCCGGGTTCCATGCGGTCGGCATTTTGCGCTGCCCAGACGCCGGCATAACAGTCCGCCTGCAATTCCATCCGTACCTGCAGCGCATTGCCTTCGGCTTTGCTTGCCGTGCGCTGGGCGTTGCGCACCTGATTCGCTACACCGGTCAGATTCTGGATATGATGGCCGACCTCGTGCGCGATCACATAGGCCTGGGCGAAATCACCCTTCGCGCCCATGCGCGTGGACATTTCGCGGAAGAAGCTGGTGTCGAGATAGACACCCTGATCCGCCGGGCAATAGAAAGGTCCCATCGCTGCTTGCGCCGCACCACAGCCCGATTGCCCGGACTGGTCGTAAAAGGTGAGGGTGGTGGGCTTGTACCGTTGGCCCTGTTGCTGGAACAATTTGGCCCAGGTCTGCTCCGTCGAGGCGAGCACCTGACAGGCGAAAAGCTCTTCCTCCGTATCGCACGCCACATTGGTTCCGGAACTTTCCGACTGGAAGCCGCCCGCGCCGGTGTCGCCAGCCAGTTGCAGGCCGCCGCCGCTGAAATAGAGGAAAGCCGCCGCGGCGCCGCCGATCAGCAGGATCGTCCCGCAGCCCATTTTCCGGCCGAGCAACATCGGCAGGAAGCTGAGCAGCAATCCGAGACCGCCACCTCCGCCACCGCCAAAGCTCCGGCCGCCACCACGGCCCTGATCGCGAACATTCTTGCTGGGGTCCAGATCGTCTAAACGCATTACTTGTCTCCTCGTCCGGTCCCAATTCGCCTGATTCCGGAAAAAGCGCAAGTTCCGCCAGATAGTTTTACAAAATCGTTGCAGTCCGGTGCGACTGATTTAAGGTCGCGGCAAAGGAGATATCTATGTTTTTGAAGGGCAAGACTGCGCTGATCACCGGCTCTACATCGGGCATTGGTGGTGGCTATGCAAAAGCGCTGGCCGCGGAAGGCGCGGCGGTGATGATCAACGGCTTCGGCGACGCGGGCGAGATTGAAGCGCTTCGTCAGGAACTGGAGACATTGAGCGGCACCAAGGCCGCCTATAGCAGCGCCGACATGACCAAGCCGGTGGAAATCCGGCAGATGTGCGCCGATTGTGCCGAGCAGTTGGGGACCGTCGACATCCTGATCAACAATGCCGGTATCCAGTTCGTTTCGCCCGTCGACGAATTTCCCGAGGAAAAATGGAACGCGGTGATGGACATCATCATGAACAGCGCCTTCCACGCGACCAAGGCGGTGCTGCCGGGCATGAAGGAAAAAGGCTGGGGCCGGATCATCAACACCGGATCGATGCACAGCAAGGTCGCGAGCCCCTATAAGTCCGCCTATAATGCGGCAAAGCACGCGATTGACGGCTTTGGCAAGACGGTCGCTCTGGAAGTCGCGCAAAACGGTATCACCGTGAACACGATTTCGCCCGGCTATACCTGGACACCGCTGGTCGAGGGGCAGATCCCGAACACGATGGAAGTGCGCGGGCTGACGCGCGAGCAGGTGATCAACGATGTCCTGCTGGCGCCGCAACCAACCAAGGAGTTTGTCCAGATCGACCAGATCGCTGCGCTCGCCATCTTCCTGTGCAAGGACGAGGCGCGGGCGATTACCGGCGCGAATATTTCGATCGACGGGGGCTGGACCGCACAGTGATTGCCGGGCTGTTCTTGCTCGTTGCAGCCGCCGCGGAGGTGCCAGTCGCACCGCTATGGCGTGAGCGGGCGACAACTGCCGATGTAGAAAGGCTGGAAAATTGGAAGGAGGCGCTGGAGATCGGTCGATCGGGCGTCACCGGTGCGGGGCAGGGTGCCTTGCTTGCCGCTCGTTCTCCGCTTTTCAAAACCGATGCGGCTCTGGCTGGCAGTGACATTCCGCAAGGCCTCTATAATTGCTCAATCACCAAGCTGGATGGCGATGCCGATGGCGGGCTGCCCTATATCGCTTATCCTGCCTTCAAATGCCGGATCGTGGATCAGAATGGCCGCAAGCATTTCACCAAATTGACCGGCTCGCAGCGCACGATCGGCTGGATCGACAAAGCGGCCGGGAACCAGTCAATATATCTCGGCTCCCTGATCTACCATTATGAAAATGCTCTGGTGCCTTATGGCCAGACTGCCAAACGCGATCAGGCGGCGGTTGTCCAGCGCATCGGACCAAAACGCTGGCGGATGATATTTCCGTTTCCCGCCTATGAAAGCAAGGTCGACGTGATGGAGTTGACGCCAGCGGAATGAAATTTTGGACCTGACAAGCATTTCGCTTCCGATTAGGCAGGGCTAGAAAAATATGGAATGGGGATGGATATGCGGAATATTACAAAACTCGGATTGATGGCAGCAGCTTCAATGATCGCGGTCATGCCGGCACAGGCCGACGGTCTGAAGGATGCCATCGCGGCGGACATGCCCTCGCTGATGGATATCTATCGTGATCTGCATGCCAATCCCGAACTGAGTGGCGAGGAAGTGCGCACAGCCGCCAAGCTGGCTGCCGAAGCCCGGCGTCTGGGCTATGAGGTTACCGAAAATGTCGGTGGCACCGGCGTGGTCGCGATCATGAAAAATGGCGAGGGCCCGACGGTGATGTTGCGCGCCGACATGGACGGCCTGCCGCTGGAGGAAAAAACCGGGCTGCCATTCGCATCGAAGGCCCAGGCGAAAACCCGACAGGGCAATGATACCTATGTGATGCACGCCTGCGGTCATGACACGCATATGACGGGCTGGGTTGCCACCGCACGGCAACTGGCTGAGCGCAAAGCCGAATGGTCGGGCACGCTGGTGATGATCCTGCAACCGGCCGAAGAGACGGGCGAGGGCGCGATGGCGATGCTGGAAGACGGTCTCTATACCCGCTTTCCCAAGCCGGACTATGCGCTGGCCTTTCACGATGCAGCCGGCGTTCCTGCAGGATATATCGGCTATGCGCCCGGCTTCGCGCTGGCCAATGTCGACAGCGTCGATATCCAGGTGAAGGGCGTTGGCGGCCATGGTGCCTATCCGCACACCACCAAGGATCCCGTCGTGCTGGCCAGCCGGATAGTCGGCGCGCTGCAAACATTGGTGAGCCGCGAGATCGATCCGCAGGATCCCGCCGTTGTCACGGTTGGCAGTTTCCAGGCCGGCTCCAAGCATAATATCATTTCCGACGAGGCGTTGCTGCTGATCACCGTGCGCAGCTATGGCGATGCCACCCGGGCCAAGCTGCTCGACGGGATCAAGAGGATTGCGCGCGGTGAAGCGATTGCCGCGGGCATGCCCGAGGACCGGATGCCGGTCGTGTCGGTGCGCGATGCGGAGTTCACCCCCGCTACCTACAACAGCCCGGAATTTTCAATGGAAATGGCGCGGCTGTTCGAAACCCGCTTCGGCAAGGATCGCGTCGTGCAGTCGAAGCCGGTGATGGGTGGCGAGGATTTCAGCCGCTACCGCCGTGCCGATGAAAATATCAAGAGCATGATCTTCTGGGTTGGTGGCGTCCCTATGACAGAATATCAGGCCTCGGTGGCGGCAGGTACGAAATTGCCATCGCTGCACAGCCCATTCTGGGCGCCCGATGCGGAGACGGTGATCAAGACCGGCGCCGAGGCTCTGACCGCCGCAACCTTGCAGATCATGAAGAAATAGATGGGTTGGCGGTGGATCGTCCCGGGCGCGCTGGCGGTTGCCGCAGTCGCGTCCGTCGCGCAAGCGGCTGGCCCCACCGACGCGTCCTATTTTGAGGGACGCTGGACCTTTGTCGATGAAATATGTTCGGCACCCACCAGCTGGACGATGATCGCCGGCGGAAATTTTGTCTCGGAAGATCTGGTCGGCACCTGGGCTTGGCAGGATGGAAAACTGGTTTTGAGCCTCAATGATCTGGCGGTTGACGAGGAAACCGGCGAGGCGGGCGGTCGTTTCCGGATGGATGGTCCGGTCACCGTCGTCGATCGGAACCGGTTCGACTTGATGATCGCGCCCGACGTCTATCAGATGCAGCGCTGCGTCGACTGACCGATCGTCAGTGCCGACCGTCAGCAATCAGGGAATAGCAGGGAGTGACGTAGTCTCCAGATCTGACGTTTCCGCTTCCCGGTTGATCTGGCGCGTAGGTTTTTCATTTATAAAATACGGAATTTGAGCGATGTTTTTCCGGGGAAAGGCCGGTCAACCATTGCTGCTGGACTAGTCCTCGCCGGAGCCTTCGCTCCGCTCGATCGGATTCTGCTGGCTGCCGGGTTCACCCGGGCGTGGGCTGCCTGCCAGGGGCGGGGCCTCGCCAACCGAAGAGCGGCTTTTCGAGGGTGACTTGTCTGCCTGATATTGCAGGCTGGGGTTGTGATCTTCATCCCAGGGGTCATCGCCCTCACTGCCAGCCACCGTCATCGGCTCTCCAAAGACAAAATTCTCATAGTCGCTATCCTCGCTGTCATCCTCTTCCCAGCTGTCATCCGATACCGGAGCGACAGGGGGCGCCATTTCCTGTACTTCAGCCGCGACAGGCGCCGTTTTTGGCGGCTCTTCCTTCGGCGTGATGAAGTAGATCAGCAGTCCGGTGGACGCGACAAGCAGGATGGATTCTTTGAGCATAGCAGGCACCAGTTTATTTCAAATTCCCTAAGGAAATAGCCGGACGCGGTTAAGAAACATTTACCCTCTGTTGCGGGCTTGATCGGCAGGCCGGATCACAGACAGCGACCACAGAATATTGTTCGCGTTCGTTGAATATTACAAGAAATCGCAATTTGGCTTGAATCAATGTAAATAAATTTACATAGCGGCGACATGACAGTCCAGAAACTATTTGCCGGTGCCGCTATCAAACGGCTGCGGCGCAGCGCCGCGATGACTCAGGTCGCGCTGGCCGAAGCGCTGGATATTTCGCCCAGCTATCTCAATCTGATCGAACGCAACCAGCGGCCGCTCAGCGCCCGTCTGATGCTGTTGCTGGCCGAACGGTTCGATTTTGATCCGCGACAGCTGATTGCCGCAGAACCGGGTGGCGGAATAGATGCGATCCGCCAGCGCCTCGCCAATCCGCTGTTCGAGGACCTGTCGATCGATCGAACGGAGCTGGAAGAATGGCTGATCGCGTCGCCCAATACGGCCGAAGCCTTTGTCCGCCTGTTTGACAATCGCAAGACCGGCGATGAAACGGGGGATAGCGGGGCGCCCGATCCGATCCAGGCAGTCCGCCGGGAAATAGAACGCTGGCGCAACCATTTCGCCGATCTCGATGCCATGGCCGAGCAGCTTGCCGACGAACTGCGCCTCGGTGCTGGCGATCTCTATGGGGCGATTACCGAAAGGCTCCGGGTCAAACATCAGCTGACGATCAGGATCCTGCCGGAAACCGTACTGCCTGACAAGCTGCGCCGACTGGACCTGCACGCCCGGCAGTTGCAGTTGTCGGAAATGCTCGACCCTGCCTCCCGCACGTTTCAGGCCGCACTCTTGCTCGGCCAGATCGAGGCTAAGGCAGAGATTGACGCGCTGGCGGCGGGCGGGAAATTCACGGACCGTGCGGCCGAAAAGCTGTTCCGTCGGCACCTGTCCGGCTATTTCGCGGCGGCGTTGATGATGCCTTATGGCCGGTTTCTAAAGGCCTGCGAACAGAGCGGTTATCGGATCCAGTTGCTCCAGCGCCGCTTCGGTGCGGGCTTCGAACAGGTCGCCCATCGGCTGACCACCTTGCAGCGCGTCGGCTCGCGCGGCCTGCCGTTCTTCATGGTCAGGATCGACCGTTCGGGGATGATTTCCAAACGCTATGCCGGAGCGAGCAACGCGCCGCTGGTCGAAAGCGCCCATCGCTGTCCTCTCTGGGACATCCACCGGGTTTTCGAGCAACCGGCCGAAATCCGGTCGCAACTGGTCGCTCTGGAAGACGGTTCGACATGGTTCACTTTGTCGCGTGCGGTGCAGGGCATCGGCTCCGGAGCGGGCGGGCACACGCCGGCTTTTGCCATCGGCCTCGGGGTGTCCGCCGATGTCGCGTCGGCGCTCTATTATGCGCGGGGCAAGGATCTGGGTATCGAGCAAGCCGATGCAATCGGTCTGGGCTGCACGGCCTGTACCCGGCCGCAATGTTCGCAGCGGTCCGCCCCGCCGCGCAGCCGCGCGCTCAAATTCGATGAAAGGGAGCGCGGCCTGACGCCGTTTGATTTCGTCAACGACTAGGGGCTGATGCGCGCCAAAACTGCGTGAAACCGGCGTTTACCAATAGGTCTGACTGTCGGTATATTGAACAATATCGACGAAAGAGAGCGCCTGCGCGGATTTTATTCTGTAAAATTTACCGACAGCTAACGAATTTTCCTTATGGCCGAAGCTGACCAAGGAAAGACGACGCGCGATATGATCCGATTGTTCAAACATTATATTCCTTACCCTGTCATCTTTCTGGGTTTGATCGATTTCGCGCTGCTGCTTGCAGCCGCGGAAGTGGGCTGGATATTGCGCGCGATCCAGATCGACATGGGGGTCGGAACGATTTTCGATCGTCCGGGGCCGATATTCAGCTTTGCCTTTGCCCTGCAACTGGCGCTGATCGCGGTCGGCGTATACGGACCCGAGGCGCTGCAATCCCTGCGCTTTGCCGCCGCCCGCATCCTGGTCGCAATCTCGCTGGGGGTTATTTTCCTCTCCCTGCTCGCTTTCGCGCTGCCCGGCATCACGCTCTGGCGCTCCAATTCACTCTACGCGATGATCCTGGCGATCACCTTCCTGATGGTCATTCGCGTCCTGCTGGGGACCATGCTCGACAGCGATATTTTCAAGCGACGGCTGCTCATCCTCGGGGCAGGGCCGCGGGCCGCGCGTATCGCCGCGCTGGAAAAACGCCCGGAATGCGGCTTCATCGTTGCCGGCTATGTCTCGATGAATGAAGGGGCGCGCGTGATTGACAGCGCGGTCCGCCGTCAGGATATCGACAATCTGCCGCAGCATGTGATCGATCTCGAGGTCAGCGAAGTGGTTCTGGCGCTCGAGGAAAGACGCAATGCGCTTCCCGTCGCCGATTTGCTGACGATCAAGACAACCGGCGTGCATGTCAACGATTTGTCCAGCTTTCTCGAACGCGAAACCGGACGGGTCGATCTGGATAGCGTCAATCCGAGCTGGTTCATCTTTTCCGACGGCTTTTCCTCGGGGCGGCGACTGTCGACCACGTTCAAGCGGGGTTTCGACATATTCCTGAGCTTCCTGTTGCTGATCCTGACCGGGCCGGTAATCCTGCTCTTTGCGCTGCTGATCAGGCTGGAAAGCCGCGGCGGTTCCTTTTTCAAACAGGAGCGCGTCGGTCTCTACGGCCAGAGGTTCAACATATTGAAGCTTCGCTCCATGCGCGCCGATGCAGAGCCGGATGGCGAGGCAATATGGGCGAGTGAAAATGATCCGCGGATCACGCGCATCGGCAATTTCATCCGCAAGGTCCGGATTGACGAGCTGCCCCAGGCCTGGAGCGTGTTGAAGGGCGAGATGAGCTTCGTCGGTCCGCGTCCGGAACGGCCGCAATTTGTCGACGATCTGCAGACGCAAATGCCTTATTATGCGGAGCGTCATATCGTCAAACCCGGGATCACCGGCTGGGCGCAGATCAACTATCCCTACGGCGCGTCGACCGAGGATTCCCGGCACAAGCTTGAATATGATCTCTATTATGCAAAAAATTACACACCATTTCTCGATTTGCTGATCATCCTGCAGACCATCAGGGTCGTGTTGTGGCCGGAAGGAGCGCGCTGATATGGGATCGCTTCTCGACTATATCAGCCTGTTCGGTCACGGCATCGCCGCCGCGCTTTTCGGCGCGCTGGCGATCTGGCAATTCCAGCGGAAGGTTGAACGCAACAACAAGCAGATATGGCTGACCATCGCGATCACGCTGACCAGTTTCTGGGCATTGTCGATCGCGGTCGAGGGATATCTGTCACCGATTTCGCGTTTTGCGGAAACCCTGCGCAATTTTGGCTGGCTCGGCTTCATGTTCATCCTGCTGCGGGCAGGGGAAGGCCGCGACGAGCCGAAGACGGTCAACGGCATCTATGCGGCGCTCTCCTTCGTGCTCGTCGGGCAGATGCTGGTGGATTCAATGCTTCCGGCCTTTTCCGGCAGTCCGCGGCTCGAAAATGTGACGCTTTACACCTCGTTGGTGCTGCGGATGATCTTTGCCGTGGGCGCCCTGGTTCTGGTGCACAATCTCTATTCGATTTCGGCGCCGGAAACCCGCTGGGGCATCCGGTTGCCGATGGCCTCGCTGGCCGCGATCTGGACCTATGATCTCAATTTGTTCACAATCACCTATCTGACCCAGAGCGTCCCCATGGAACTGCACGCGATGCGCGGGCCGATGATCGCGGTGATCGCGCCGATTCTGGCCCTGGCGTCCTTGCGCAACACGGAATGGAATCTGAAACTGTCGCGCAGCGTCGCTTTCCGTTCTCTGTCGCTGGTGGCGATCGGCAGCTATCTGCTGATGATGGTCGTGATCGCGACGGCGCTGCAGATCATCGGCGGAGACTATGCCCGTCTGGCCCAGATCAGCTTCCTGTTCGGAGCTACCATCGGTGCCTTGTTGCTGTTGCCATCGGGCCGTTTCCGCGCCTGGCTGAAGGTGAAGCTGGCGAAGAATTTCTTCCAGCACCGCTATGACTATCGATCGGAGTGGATCCGTTTCACGGATACTATCGGCCGGCCCGGCGTGGATAGCGCGCCGTTCCACCAACGGGTGATCAAGGCGATCGCCGATATCACGGAGTCGCCAGCCGGGATTTTGCTGGTGCCCGATGAATCCGGGCAACTGGTGCTGCAATCCCGCTGGAACTGGTCATCAATCGAGGTCCCGGCGCGGGCCTGCACGACGAGAACCATCCCCTTTCTCGAAAGCACCAGTCATATCGTCGAATTTGACACGTTGCGGGCGGGCAAGGATGACAAATGCGATGCCGCGGCCATTCCCGAATGGATGACCAAAGATGATCAGGCATGGGTTGCGGTGCCGCTGGTACATTTTGACCGGCTTGCCGGCCTGATGCTGCTAGCGCGTCCCAGAATCGACCGCAAACTGGACTGGGAGGATCTCGACATGCTCCGCGTTGTCGGCCGTCAGGTGGCAAGCTATTTGGCTGAATCGCGCAGTCAGGAATCCCTGTCGGAGGCGCAGAGGTTCGATGAATTCAACCGACGCATGGCCTTCATCATGCATGATATCAAAAATCTGGTCAGCCAACTCAGCCTGCTGGCGCGCAACGCCAAGCGCCATGCTGACAATCCCGAGTTTCAGGCGGATATGATCGAGACGCTGCAGGATTCGGCAGACCGGATGAACGGGCTGCTCGAACGCCTGTCGCAGCATAACAAGAGCCACCCCGAGGAACCGAAGTCGGTCAAGGTTGCCGACCTTATCCGCTCGATCATCGAGAAGAAGCGGTTGCTTCACAGTCTGGAATGCAGCCGTGTCGATGATCTGACGATTTTCGCGGATCCGGCCCGGGTGGAACAGATACTGGGTCATTTGATCCAGAATGCGATCGACGCCAGCACCGAAGACCAGCCGATCACCATCAACGCGCGGCGCCGTGACCTGAGCGTGGCCATCGAAGTCTGTGACCAGGGCACCGGCATGTCCGCCGAATTTGTCCGCAACCAGCTCTTCAAGCCTTTCTCATCAAGCAAACAGGGCGGCTTTGGAATCGGAGCCTATGAAGCGCGCGAACTGGCACGGTCGATGAACGGGCGTCTGGAAGTGGAGAGCACCGAAAATGTGGGGAGCCGCTTCACGCTGCTTCTGCCGCTCGCCAAACATTTGCCGAAAGATATTTCCGCTGACGAAAGGGCCGCATGATGCCGGACAAAGAGCAACCCAAAAAAGAGAAACTGCTGGTCGTTGAAGACGATCCGGGTCTGCAGAAACAGCTGAAATGGGCCTATGACGATTTCGATGTCATCATCGCCGGCGACCGCGAGACTGCGATCGAAAAGCTGCGCTCGGAAGAGCCGGATGTGGTCACGCTCGATCTGGGGCTGCCGCCGGACCCGGACGGCACCACGGAAGGCTTCGCGACCATGGAAGCGATATTGAGCCTGAAGCCCGACACCAAGGTGATTGTTGCCTCCGGCCATGGCGAAAAAGCCAGCGCCTTGCGGGCGATATCCGGCGGCGCATGGGATTTCTACCAGAAGCCCGTGGATATCGACGAGCTTGGCTTGATTGTCAGGCGCGCCTTTCACGTGCGCAATCTGGAACAGGAAAATGCCAGCCTTGCCGCCCGGAGCAACAGCGACGGCTATATATTGGGAGAGATCATCACCGGCGCGCCGGAAATGCTGAAAGTGGCCCAGATGATCGAGCGGGTGGCCAATACCAACGCCTCGGTCATGCTGCTGGGCGCCAGCGGTACCGGCAAGGAGTTGCTGGCCAAGGGCCTGCACGATTCCAGTGATCGTCGCGACAAGGCCTTTGTTGCCATCAACTGTGCGGCCATTCCGGAAAATCTGCTGGAATCCGAATTGTTCGGCCACGAAAAAGGGGCCTTTACCGGCGCCATCAAGACGACCGAAGGGAAGATCGAACAGGCCGCCGGCGGCACGCTTTTCCTCGACGAGGTTGGCGATATTCCGCTGCCGCTCCAGGTGAAATTGCTGCGCTTTCTCCAGGAGCGGGTGATCGAAAGGATCGGCGGACGCAAGCCGATTGCCGTCGATACACGGATCGTTTGCGCGACCCATCAGGATCTCGAGACGATGATCAAGGACAATGATTTTCGCGAGGATCTCTATTATCGTCTGGCTGAAATCGTGATCAAGATCCCGCCCCTGTCCGGGCGCTCGGGCGACGCCAGCCTGCTGGCACGGCATTTCCAGAAAAAATTCGCTGCGGAAATCAATCCGGCGGTCAAGGGGATTGCACCCGACGCGCTGGCCGCGCTGGAGGCCTGGCACTGGCCCGGCAATGTTCGGGAACTGGAAAACCGGATCAAGCGCGCGGTGATCATGGCCGACGGCAAGATGATCACCGCCGGCGACCTTGATCTGGACGTCGACGAAAATGCGGCGACCGATCTGCTGAACCTGAAAGCCGCGCGCGAAGCCGCCGACCGTTCGGCGATCCTGCGGGCGATTTCGCAGACCAGCGGCAATATTTCCAATGCGGCCAAATTGCTGGGGATCAGCCGGCCGACACTTTATGATCTGCTCAAGCAATATAAGTTGCAGCAAGCCAGCTGAACCATGCTGTCCGATCTTGTCCTGAAACTGCGCCTGACCAGCAAGCCGGTCCTGCTCGCGTCAGCGCTGGCCCTCGCCCTGGCCGTGGCCCCGACGGCCATATATGGCGCCAGCGAAGGCAGTGAGGACGCACGAGACGCCTTTGCCAGGGCCGAGCAGTTTCGCGCCAAACGCGATGTGCGGTCGGCGCGGATCGAATTGCTGAATGCGATCAAGGCCGATCCGCAGTGGATTGACGCGCGGGTGGCGCAGGCAGAAGTGTTGCTGAAGCTAAGGGACGGGATCGGGGCCGAGGCGGAACTGGACCGGGCCGTGGAACTCGGAATCGATCCGGCATATGTGCGACATCTCTACGGGCACGCCTATTCGCTGCAGGGCGAGGCGCAAAAGGCGCGCGACCAGTTGCTGACCAATGACATCCCGAGGGAACATCAAGGCTATGCTGCCCGGATCATGGGGAAGGTTGCCCTGCAAATGGGCGATGAGCCACTGGCTGGCGCTGCCTATAACCGGGCGATGGAACTGGACGGCGACAATCCCGATCTTTGGGTCGATATCGCGCGCTTCCGGTCACGTTCCGGGGACCAGGCCGGGGCGACCAATGCGGTTGACGAGGCGGTGAGGCTGGACCCCGCCAATATCCGGGCGCTGCAATATCGCGGGGAGCTGTTGCGGTTCCAGTTCGGTCTCGGCGCGGCATTGCCCTGGTTCGAACGGGCACTGGAACTGGATCCCAATGACGTGCCCTTGCTGACCGAATATGCGGCGACGCTGGGGGATATGGGGCGGATGACCGACATGCTGGTCGTCGCGCGCAAGATCATCGCCCTCGATGGCAAGAACCCGCGCGCCTTCTTCATGCAGGCGGTGCTCGCGGCCCGGGCGGGACAATATGATCTGGCGAGACGACTGATGCAGAAAACCGGAGGCGCGATCGACGACGTTCCGGCGGTTTTGCTGGTGCAGGGGATCATCGAACATGCCGAGGGCAATCCTAATGCCGCGGTCGACAAGTTCCAGCGGCTCGTCTCGATCCAGCCGAACAACAGGCAGGCGCAGAACCTGCTGGCACGTTCGCTCTATCTTGCGGGGAGCGCCGGCGATGCGGTCGATATTCTCAAGCCGCAGGTCAACCGGAGCGGCGCCGATCCCTATGCGCTGTGGCTGGCGGGCCGCGCGCTCGAATCGATCGGTGAGCGGGGGCAGGCCGCGGCCATCATGAACCGCGCCGCGGTTCATGATTTCGGACGGGAGAGCGCCTTCATGGCGGCCGCCCCGCTCAGCGTGCTGCGCGCCGAAGCGCAGCGCAACCCGAACGATGCGCGGGTGGTGGTTCCCTATATTCGCGCGCTCTACACGGCGGGTGATTATGCTGCCGCCTTTGCCGAAGCGAAGCGGCTGCAACAAGGCAATCGCGGCGCGAGCGCGGCCCATATTCTGGTCGCCGACGTCGCCGCGACAATGGGCAATTATGACGAGGCGCTGGACGCGCTCGGACAGGCGCGCAGCATCCGCTTTTCCGAACCGGTGATGCTGCGTCTGGTCGAAGTTTTGCGCGCGAAAGGCGAGATGCAGCAGGCGGGCGAGGATCTCGCGCAATATCTCAATTACAATCCCGGCAATATCGCGGGGCTGCGCTGGATGGCCTATGCCCATCTGGAAACCGAAAGCTGGTCCGTTGCGGCCCATATTCTGGAAAATCTGCGCCAGCGCATTGGCAACAATGATGCTCTGATCATGGCAGGGCTGACCCAGGCCTATACCGGTCTCGGGCAAACCGAAAAGGCTATCGCCGCCGGACGGATTGCCTATCGGGTGCAGCCGTCAAGTCCGGTGGTGACGCATCTCTATGGTCTGGCGCTGCTGGAGGACAAGACCCGCCGGAAACAGGCCATAAGCTTGCTCAGGAAAGCGGTAGCGATCATGCCGGACAATCCGCTTTATCGGAAAAGCCTGCGTCGCGCCTATGCAGAGCAGCGCGCCGAACGGAGCAAGATCAAAAGCTGACGGCGGTTCAGGCGTCGCTTTTCACCAGATCTTCGATCGACAGGTCCAGCCGCTTCATCTGGCGCTCGACCGGGGGCCAGATATTCTTGATGAAATCCTCTCTCTGGGCGAGGCGCAGACGGTTTTTCGCGCCGGCTGCGACAAACATGCCAACCCCGCGCTTCACCGTGACCAGGCCGTCTTCCTGAAAGCCCTGATAGGCTTTTGCCACAGTCAGGGGGTTGGCGCCCTGTTCGGCGGCGAAGACACGGACCGACGGCAGCATGTCGCCTTCGCCATATTCACCGTCCAGAATGGATTCGGAAATAATGTCCCGCAATTTGAGATAGACCGGTTTGTTGCTGTTGTTCATGCTGCTGCACTGCCATAATACAGCGAAGCGGGCAAGGCGTAAGTTCCGTTTTCTCGGGAACCTGGCCTGAGATCCAGCCTCTAATCCGGCGTCGCCGGGTCCCAGAATGACAATATGTCGGAAAGCTCCGGCCGGGGGCGCTCGGTCAGTTCGGCGCCTGCCGTCCCCATAAAGAGGAAGCCGGCGATTCTTTCCGGAGCGGCGCCGAACAGATCGCGCACATCATCGTTGAAAGCCGGCCAGCCGGTGATCCAGCCACCGACAAAGCCCATGGCATGGGTGGCGTGGAGGATGTTCATCGCAAAGGCGCCGCAGCTGAGCTCCTGTTCCCAGAGGGGAATCTTGGTCGATTCTACCGGCGAATATAGCAGAACGAGCAGGGTCGGCGCCTGGCACGCCATTGACTCCAGCGATTCGAGTTCCATCCGTCCGGCATCCGGCCGCTCCTTCAGATAGGCATTATGGATGCCTTTGGCGAGAAGGCTGCGCTGATCGTCGCCGACTGCAACCACGCGCCACGGCGCCAGCTTGCCATGGTCCGGCGTGCGCAGGGCAATGGTGACAATCTTTTCAATCTGCGCCTTGCCTGGTCCGGGTGCGATCATGTCGCGCGGCCGTCCGGAGCGGCGGGAAGGGAGGTAGCTGGCGAGGCTGCTGAGATCGTTGAATTGCTTTTCGGTCATGTTTGTCACTTCGGAAGAGACGGGGCCGATTGCAAGGCGAATTTGCGGAAAACCGGTCTCGCTTGAAACAATATGCTTCACTTGCGCATTTTTATCATTAGGGTGCGAGGCAACCGGGTCGGAATTAACGGCCCAAATCTATTGCCGGGGAGTATTTATATGGCGGGAGCGTATCTGGAATCGGGTGATGCAAGAGGGACATTCCTCGGCCACCCCAAGGGGCTGTTTGTTCTGTTTTTCGCAGAAATGTGGGAACGTTTTTCCTATTACGGCATGCGCGCGCTGCTTATCTTCTACCTGACCAAGCACTGGCTCTTTTCCGATAGCGAATCCGGTATCATTTATGGCGCCTATACGGCGCTTGTCTATATTACTCCTGTCGTCGGCGGTTATCTGGCGGACAAATATCTGGGACAAAGAAAGGCCGTGCTGTTCGGGGCCGTGCTGCTTACGCTCGGCCATTTCTTCATGGCCTTCGAGGGCGACGCCGGGATTGGCCACGTCGATAACCCGATCATCAGCATATTCTGGTTGGCGCTCGCGCTTATCATCGTCGGCTCCGGCTTTCTGAAAGCCAATATCTCGGTGATTGTCGGCCAGCTCTATCCCCGCACCGATGTGCGACGCGACGGCGCCTATACGATCTTCTACATGGGCATCAATCTGGGCGCGGCGATGGGCTCGCTGCTTTGCGGCTATATCGGTGAAACCTATGGCTGGGCTTATGGTTTCGGTCTGGCCGGCATCGGCATGCTGCTTGGCCTGGTTGTCTTCATCTGGGGCAAACCCCTCCTGCTCGGACGCGGCGAAGCCAAGGATCCGGAGCTTCTGAACAAGCCTGTTGGCGGACTGAAGCTGGAATGGTGGATGTATATCATCGGTTTGGTGCTCGTCGGTATCTGCTGGCTGGCCATTCAGTTCCAGGACATGGTCGGCTACGTGCTCGGCCTGTTTGGCGGCGCGCTGGTTCTCTATGTGCTGGTGACCGCGGTCACGAAGCTGGCATCCGACGAACGCGACCGTATCTTCGCGGCAATGTTCCTGATCCTGACATCAATCATATTCTGGGCGCTGTTCGAGCAGGCCGGTTCTTCGCTGAACCTGTTCACCGACCGGCATGTTGACCGTGCGGGTGTTCCTGCCTCGACCTTCCAGTCGATCAACGCGATCTACATCATCCTGCTGGCGCCTGTATTTGCGACGCTATGGACGGTGATGGGCCGCAAGGGAATCGAGCCATCCGCGCCGTTCAAATTCGGACTGGGTGTTGTTCAGGTTGGTCTCGGCTTTCTGGTTTTGGTGTGGGGCGCGCAGTCTGCCGGACTTGAAAATGCGACGCCTGTGATCTTCATCTTCCTGATCTACCTGCTGCACACAACCGGTGAACTCTGCCTGTCGCCGGTCGGTCTGTCGGCGATGAACCGGCTAGCTCCCGCCCATATGGCGAGCCTGATCATGGGTACATGGTTCTTCGCATCGGCAACCGGCAATTTTGCCGCAGGTCTCATCGCTTCCGCAACAGGCGCTGAAGGCGTTGGCGAGGAAGCGGGCAAGCAGGTTGTGCTGGATGTTTATTCCACCGTCGGCTGGGTAGCGATTGCCGTTGGCGTCGGGGTTCTCGTGGTGTCGCCGCTGATCAGAAATCTGATGCATCTCGATACGCTGAAAGACGACAATGTCGGCGATGATCTGGAAGGCCAGCGGGAGGTGGGCGAACCACAGGCTGCCGGCGTCCATCCGACGACCAAACCGTAAGACTGAGGGGCTTTGCTATGAAATTTCGGGCTTTGCTGGCGCTGGTTGCTGGCGGATCGCTGTTGGCCGGCTGTACGGCCAATGCGGCGGATACAAATTCGGCTAGCGCGTCACCGCCCGTGAAATCGAGCAAGTCGGCCAAGGTCGCATTCCCCTCGACCTACCGCGCCTATCCTTCGGCGCCCACCGCCATCACCGGCGTGACCATCTACGATGGTGAGGGCGGCCGGATCGAGCGGGGAACAGTGTTCATGGCCGGCGGAAAGATTTCCTCGATCGGCGGCCCCGACACGGCCATCCCGGCCGATGCGAGGATTGTCGACGGTACCGGTAAATATGTCACGCCGGGAATCATCGACGTGCACAGCCATCTCGGCGACTATCCGACGCCCAGCGTGTCAGCCCATGATGATGGCAATGAAGCGACCTCGCCGGTGACCCCGGAAGTCTGGGCCGAACATAGTGTCTGGCCGCATGATCCGGGATTTTCCCGTGCCCTGGCCAATGGCGGCATCACGGCGCTGCAAATTCTGCCAGGCTCGGCGAATCTGTTCGGCGGCCGCTCGGTCACCTTGAAGAATGTCCCGGCGCGCACCGTGCAGGCGATGAAATTTCCCGGTGCGCCTTATGGCATGAAAATGGCCTGCGGCGAAAATCCCAAGCGTGTATATGGCAATCGCAACCGGATGCCGTCGACCCGTATGGGCAATCTCGCGCTCAACCGGCAGACATGGATCGACGCCCAGGATTATCGCGACAAGCGCAACGCCGGCAAGAGCCAGAAGCGCGATCTCGGCAAGGAAACTCTGGCCGGCGTGCTCGACGGGGATATTCTCGTCCATAACCATTGCTACCGCGCCGACGAGCTCGCCCAGATTATCGATATGTCCAAGGAATTCGGCTATAAGGTCACTGCCTTTCACCATGCAGTCGAAAGCTATAAAATCGCCGACATGCTGGCCGAAGAGGGCATTTGTTCCGCCGTCTGGGCCGACTGGTGGGGCTTCAAGATGGAAGCCTATGACGCGATCCCGGAAAATGCAGCGCTGCTGCAAAAAGCCGGTGCCTGCGTGATAATTCACAGCGATGACGAAAACCAGATCCAGCGGCTCAACCAGGAAGCGGCCAAGGCGCTGGCCGATGGCCGGGCAATGGGCATAGAGATCAGCGACGCACAGGCGATCCGCTGGATCACGCTCAATCCGGCGAAAGCCATGGGCATTGACGAGATGACCGGTAGCTTGAAACCCGGAAAGATGGCTGATCTTGTTCTGTGGAACGGCAATCCGCTGAGCGTATATGCGCGGCCTGAAAAGGTCTGGATTGACGGCGCGCTGATGTTTGACAGCGGCGATCCCAGCCGCCGCCCGGTCAGCGATTTCGAACTCGGCCAGCCCGGTGAAGGAGACGTGAAATGAAGCGCCTTGCCACATTGCTCGCCTCCGCTGCGGCCCTGATCGCTGCTCCGCTTGCTGCGCAGACCACCGCCATTACCGGCGGCAAGGTCGTGATCGGTGACGGCAGCGCGCCGATCGAAGGCGGTACGGTATTGATCCGCAACGACCGCGTCGTTGCTGCCGGTGCCAATATCTCCATTCCCGCCGATGCACGACGGATCGACGCCACCGGCAAATGGGTGACACCGGGCATTTTTGCCGGGTTCAGCCGGATCGGCCTGGTCGAGGTCGGGGCGGTCAGCCAGACCAACGACATGAACGCCAGCCGTTCGCCCTTTTCGGCTGCGCTGGACGTGCAATATGCGATCAACCCCTTTGCTTCGGCAGTTGCCGTCAACCGCGCCGCAGGGGTGACGAGAGCGGTGGTTTCGCCGAGCACCTCAAGCTCCATCTTCGGCGGATTCGGGGCGATCGTCGACCTCGGGCAAGATGAAGATCCGATCACCCGCGCGCGCGCCTTCCAGTTTGTCGAACTGGGCGAAACAGGCCATCGCCGGGCAGGGGGCAGCCGGTCAGCCTCGCATATCCATTTCCGGGCGCTGCTCGAAGAGGCACGCACTTATGCCCGCAATCCGGCGACCTTTGACAGTGATCTGCTCAAGGCATCGGACGCGAAGGCTCTGCTACCCGTCATCAACGGCAACACCAAGTTGCTGGTCCATGTCGAAAGCGCCAATGACATTCTGAAGGTCCTCGACTTGCGCAAGGATTTTCCGGCCCTGAAAATGGTACTGGTCGGGGTGAATGAAGGCTGGCGCGTGGCCGATCATATTGCCGCAGCCGGCGTGCCCGTACTCGCTTCGGCGCTCAGCGATCTGCCTTATGGTTTCGAGGATCTGGCGTCCACACAGTCCAATATCGGTCGGATGAAGGATGCCGGGGTCAAGGTTGCCATCGGTATGATCAACGACCGTGACGCGCACCAGCTGCGCTATTCGGTGCAATATGCCGGTAATCTTGTGGCGTTGAACAAGGTTCCGCGCGCCACCGGGCTGAGCTGGGACGAGGCTTTTGCCGCGATCAGTTCAGTGCCTGCGGAGATCATGGATGTCGGCGGACAGCTGGGGTCTCTCAAGGCCGGCCGCCAGGCCGATGTAGTGATCTGGACCGGCGATCCGCTGGAGCTGTCGACCCAGGTTGAAAAGGTGATAATCGACGGTGTCGACCAGTCGCTCAGCAACCGCCAGATGCGCCTGCGGGACCGCTATGCCGATCCCGCTCCGGGCGCCTTGCCCAAAGCCTATGACCGCTAGGCGCTAGAGCCGGACCATCGACATCATGGTCTCGCCGTAGCGAGGGCCGGCAGTGCCGCCGACCGGCGCTGCGGCTTCCAGCTCGTCGAGATCTGCTTCGGTCAGCTCAATATCGACCGCGGCCATGCTGTCTTCGAGCGTCGCCCGCCGTTTCGAACCGGGGATCGGTACGATGAAATCGTCCTGGGCCAGCAGCCATGCGAGAGCAATCTGCGCGGGTGAGCAGTGATGCCGGTCGGCAACCGTCTTGACGACATCGACCAGTTTCATGTTGAGCGCGAAATTCTCTTCGGAATAGCGCGGATCGTTCCGGCGATAGTCATCCTCGGGAAGATCCTCGCGGCTGCTGATTTGTCCGGTCAGAAAACCGCGACCCAACGGGCTATAAGGCACGAAGCCGATATTCAGGTCCTGGCAGACGGGCAGAATATCTTCCTCGACACCCCGTTCCCACAGCGAATATTCGGACTGCAAAGCGGCGATCGGGTGGGTGGTATGCGCCTTTTTCAGCGTAGCCGCTCCGGCTTCGGACAGGCCAAGATAGCGGACCTTGCCCTCTGTCACCAGCTCGGCCATTGCGCCGACCGTGTCCTCGATTGGCACATTGGGGTCGACGCGGTGCTGGTAGAAAAGATCGATTGTATCGATGCCCAGCCGCATCAGTGACCCTTCGCAGGCTTTTCGGACATTGGCCGGGCTTGAATCCACGCCGCGCACCGTACCGTCGTTGATGGCAAAGCCGAATTTGGTGGCGATGACCAGCCGCTCGCGCCGGCCGCGGATCGCCCGCCCGAGCAATTCCTCGTTGATATGGGGGCCGTAGACTTCGGCGGTGTCAAAAAAGGTGACGCCCAATTCGATCGCGCGGTCTATGGTCGCCAGACTTTCGGCGCTGCTCGCCGTACCGTACATGCTCTTGCCAATCCCCGCCATCGGCATGCAGCCGAGACCAAGCGCCGAGACTTCCAGTTCGGGTCCGAGTTTGCGATATTTCATGTCAAATCTCCCTCGCTTCTGGCGATTGTCGCGGTGACGCTCATGTCCGCGCTGACATTGGCGACTGTCCGGATGATATCAGGAAAGGTCTCGATTGCCAAAAGCAGCACCAGGGGTTCGATCGGGACCCCCATCGCGATGCAGATCGGCGCGATCGACGTGATGAAACTGATCGAGCCGGGCAGGCTGACTGCCCCCATGGTCGTGATCGCCGCCACGACCACACCGATCGCGAGGATGCCGACCGACAGTTCAATGCCCATGAGATGGGCGACATAGATGGCCACCGCCAAATTCATACAGGGGCCGGTGGCGCGAAACAATGCAACCGAGATCGGCAGGACGACATCGGCGGAGCGGTCACCGACGCCCAGGGTCTTGACGCCGCTCACCATCGCCGGCAGCGAAGCGAGGGAGCTTTGCGTGGATATCGCTACCGCCTGCGCCCGAGCCGAAGCCTTGAAAAAGGCGACGGGTCCGCGCTTCGCGCCGACATAAGTCAGAACATAGCTGAAAATCCAGATCACCATCCCGATGCTGCTGACGATCAGTACATAATGCGCCAAGGCCCCGAAGGCAGCGAGTCCGGCATTGGCGCCGACGCCCAGGGCAAGGGCGAAAACGCCGATCGGTGCCAGCGCCAGAACCCACTGGATCAGGATCAGCAGCGCATCGGCGAGGGCATTGAAAAACTGGTCCAGCATCATCCTTTGCACGTCGGGCAGGCGGGTGATCGCAAAGGCAAAAGCCAGCGCGAATATCATCAGCGGCAGCACCGCATCCTCGGCTGCTGCGGCTATGGCATTGGTCGGGATCAGGGCGCGGAGAAATTCACTGAACGGCGGGACTTCTCCTGGCGGTCCGGCAGTCCCGAGGGCAGAGCGCAACGCCGCTGCCGCATCGCCGTCAAGCGGGAAAAATTCGAGCAAGGCCGGTGTCAGCAGCGCTGCCATGGCCGACGAACACCAGAGAATGAATATCATGAACAGGATCGCGCGGGCGGTCATCCTTCCGGCGCGGGCCATGGATGCGGCCTTGCCGATGCCGACGACGAGCAGGGTGAAGACAAGCGGAATAACCGTCATGCGCAGGGCATTGAGCCACATGTTACCGACGACATCGGCGGCCTCGACCAGCAATGCGCTTCTCGGGCCGACAAAGAGTCCGATCAATATGCCTAGAATCAGGGCAACCAATATGATCAGCGCTTTTTTCAATGGTCCATCCCTTTGTCTTTGCCGAGCGGACCATCAACCATGGCGGGCTGGTGCTGGCAAGGGGTGATTATGTGTAATTTTTGCTATCGTTTCCATTCCCTCTTGGTCTCCAGCCAATCCATCGGCTAGAGAAAGGCGCAACGGGCGCGATCTTGGTGGGAAATAAGTGGATATGATGAAGAAGTTTTTCGGTACCGACGGGATACGCGGCCTGACCAACAAACATCCGATGACGGCAGAGATCGCCATGAAGGTGGGGCAGGCCGCCGGGCGGCATTTCCAGCGCGGCGATCATCGTCACCGGGTGGTCATCGGCAAGGATACCAGACTGTCCGGCTATATGATGGAAAATGCGCTGGTTGCCGGCTTTACCAGCGTCGGCATGGATGTCGTTCAGGTCGGGCCTTTGCCGACACCCGCTGTTGCCCTGCTGACCCGTTCGATGCGCGCCGATCTCGGGGTGATGATTTCGGCCAGCCACAATCCCTATTATGACAATGGGATCAAGCTGTTCGGTCCGGACGGGTTCAAACTGTCCGACGAGGATGAATTTACCATTGAAGCCTATCTGGAAGACGAGGCAAAGCTGGCCCCGGCGGCTGATATCGGCCGCGCCAAACGGTTCGAGGATGCGCGCGGGCGCTATATTCACGCGGTCAAAATGTCCTTGCCCGACCATATCCGGCTGGACGGCCTGAAAATCGTTTGCGATTGTGCCAACGGCGCCGCCTATCAGGTGGCGCCTTCCGCGCTATGGGAACTGGGCGCCGAGGTTGTGACGCTCGGGATCAGTCCCAATGGTCTCAATATCAACGACAAATGCGGGTCGACGGATGTCGCAACCTTGCAGGAAACTGTCGTCGCATCCGGCGCGCATATCGGTATCGCGCTGGACGGGGATGCGGACCGCTTGATCGTGGTCGATGAAAAGGGCCAGGTGGTCGACGGCGACCAGCTGATGGCTCTGATCGGCTGGAGCTGGAGCCGGAACGGGTTGCTCCGCGGGGACGGAATTGTTGCCACGGTGATGTCCAATCTCGGGCTGGAAAGATTTCTCAACGCGCAGAATCTCGATCTCGTGCGAGCCAAGGTCGGCGATCGCTACGTTCTGGAGGAGATGAAAAAGGGCGGTTATAATGTCGGTGGCGAGCAGTCGGGGCATATGATCCTGCTCGATCACGGAACCACCGGAGACGGCACCGTTGCAGCGCTGCAGGTGCTCGGTGAACTGGTCGATAGCGGAAAGCCGGCGAGCGAATTGCTGCATCTTTTTGATCCGGTCCCGCAATTGCTCAAGAATGTGCGTTACAGCGATGGCCAGCCGCTCGAGAGCGAAAAGGTCAAGGCGGTGATTGCCGAAGCGGAGAAGGAACTGGCAGGCAGCGGCCGTCTGGTCATCCGTAAATCGGGCACCGAGCCGCTGATCCGGGTGATGGCCGAAGGTGACGACGAGGCTCAGGTCAATGCTGTGGTCGACCGCATTTGCGCGGTGGTAGAGGAAGTTGCTGGCTGATGCTGGGTTTTCTCGACGCCATGGACGCCAGAACCATTGTGGCCATGGGCCTGATCCTGCCGGTCCTCGTGACGCTGCTCCTCTATATTTTTGCGCGCGGTTTTTTCCGCCGCTTCTGGCTTCCCATCATTTTGATCGCGGGCGCTTTTGAATGGTTCCTGATCGTCCAGGTCGGGCCATTATTCCTGTGACCGCTAACTGCCCACGGATATTGTCGATTGCCGGCTCGGACAGCGGTGGCGGGGCCGGCATACAGGCGGACATCAAGACCATCACCATGCTCGGTGGGCATGCAATGACGGCGATCACCGCGATCACCGCGCAGAATACGCTCGGGGTGCAGGCCGTCCACCAGCTGCCGACTGAAATGATCCTGCAGCAGATCGAATCCGTGGTCAGCGATATCGGCGTCGATGCGGTCAAGATCGGCATGATCGGTAGTGCGGCGGCAGCGCTAGCGGTGGCGGACTATCTGCAGAAGCTGGGCATCGCCATTGTCTTCGATCCGGTGATGATTGCGACGAGCGGCAGTATCCTGGCGGATAGCGAGACGATAGCCGCATTCGGCAAACTGATGGACGTGGCATCGGTGGTCACGCCCAATCTGCCGGAACTGGAGGCGCTGGGCGGCAAGGACGAGATTTTGAGCCATGGCTGCCATCTGGTGATCAAGGGCGGTCACGGAGACGGTTC
This sequence comes from Sphingorhabdus sp. YGSMI21, assembly GCF_002776575.1. GTDB lineage: Bacteria > Pseudomonadota > Alphaproteobacteria > Sphingomonadales > Sphingomonadaceae > Parasphingorhabdus. The sequence continues at coordinate 2,964,611 of NZ_CP022548.1, forward strand.
AGTGGTCGTCGACGAACTCTATGCGCCAAGCGGCCTTGTCAGGCGGATCGAAGGGAAAAGGATCGATAGCAGCGAAACCCATGGTACCGGCTGCACCTTCGCCAGCGCGCTGGCGGTCGGTCTCGGCAGCGGCCTCGATCTGAACGCGGCTTTCGAGCAGGCAATCTCCTTCACCCGCATCGCGATACTGGAAGCGCCGGGGCTTGGAGAAGGCAGCGGGCCGCTCGGACACCAGTTTGTGACAGATTTTCAGGATGATGAGCGATGATCGCCGGCGTGGACGAGGTGGGCAGGGGGCCGCTCGCCGGTCCGGTCGTGGCCGCTGCGGTGATCTTGCCGGATGATCACGCTATTGCGGGGCTGGATGACAGCAAGAAGCTGACGGCAACAAAGCGCGCGCGGTTCGAAGTGGAAATCATGGAATGTGCCCGCTTTTCAGTGGCCCAATGTTCCGAGGCCGAGATTGACGAGATCAACATATTGCAGGCAACCATGCTGGCAATGACACGCGCGGTGGAAGGGCTGGATGCCGTCCCCGATCACATATTGGTCGATGGCAACCGCTTGCCGAAATGGACCTATTCAGCCGAGGCGGTGGTCGGCGGGGACGCGCTGCATCCCTGTATTTCCGCCGCCTCCATTCTTGCCAAGGAATTTCGCGACCGGTTGATGATCGATGCCGCAGAGCAATATCCGCAATATGGCTGGGAACGGAACAAGGGCTATGGCACGGCGGAACATCTGGCGGCGCTCAGGCAATATGGACCGACGCCGCTGCACCGCAGAAGCTTCGCTCCGGTCTCCCAGATGGAATTGCTCTAGGCTTCGACTTCCGCGCGTTTTGGCGCGATCTTGCGCTCGGCCAGAACCCATTCGCCGCTCTCGCTTTTGATATATTTGGGCTGGCGGGTGACATTCCACACCAGACCCATTTTCTCGAGCAGCAGCAGGACATAGCCGGCAATATCGATTTCCCACCAGGCCATGCCCTGAAAGCTGGCGCGGGGATGTTTGTGGTGATTGTTGTGCCAGCCTTCGCCGAAGGTCAGCAGCGAGAAGATGAAACTGTTCCGGGCGGTGCCGACGCCCTTGGTGTGGCGCTGTGATCCGACGACATGGGCGTAACTGGAAATACCGAGCGTGATCTGCAGCACCACGAAGGTCCGGAAATATCCGCCGATCAGGATCGTGCCGATCACATGGTCCCAGCCGCCAAACGCTAGACCCCAGACACCGGGAAAGATGATCAGCGAGAAGACCAGCCAGAACCAGCGCGTCTTGTGCAGCCACAGCACGACCTCATTGTCTGCAAGGCCCTTGCCGTAGATGCTCATGTCGGTAACGCAATCGTCCATGAACCAGCCGAAATGCGAGTGGAACATGCCCTTGAGCCTGCTGGTCGGCTTGCCCTTGCCGTCAAGCCAGGGGCTGTGGACGTCGCCAACCTCGTCGCTATGGGCATGGTGCCGCCGGTGGTCTGCGGCCCAGCGCAATACCGAGGACTGGATCGACATTTGCGCCATGGCGCCCAGAATATATTGCATCGGCACCGATGTTTCGAAGGCCTTGTGCGAATAATAGCGGTGGAAGCCGAGCACGATGCCGAGCATCAGCACGATATAGCCGGCGATGAAGGCCGACCATTCGACCCAGCCGGTATCATAGGTAAACATCCACCAGACCGCTGCGATCGAACCAAAAATCTTGGAGCCGAACACGATCGCATATTCCTTGCGTTTCTCCCGGCCAGCCTCGCCGCCGACAATCACACCTGGATGCGGACGGGGTTCATCGCTCTGCTGGGCGATGCCATATTCATGCTGATATTTGTCGCGAAAATTACGTGCCATTTGTTCACCGGCCCCCGGACTGTTGCGCTTTCGAGCTTTACTATTGATTAAGCATATAGCCTGAACGCCGCTTTTTGTGAACCGAATTTGATTTCGGGCAATTTCCCGATTTTGAACAAATAAACTTCGCGAACGAGTCTTTTGCGTCACACCACTAGGGGTTGAGTCTGGCCCAGCGGCCCTGACTCCATATCTGGTGACGGACTCCTTTCGTTCTCCCGGACAAGTTTCCGTTAACCATTAAGATACGCCTTTAACCTATGTTAACGGCCTTGACCGCGGACGATTTGGGACTCACCACGGGCGCGATCGAAAAAAGGAATTGAGTTTCATGGGGATTATCGAGCGCATTAAGGCGCCCAAAACACGCACCGCGCCAAGCGCTGGAACACGCACCGCAAAGAAGGCTGTCGAGCTGCCACTGGGGCAGATCATGAAGATGGACTGTATCACCGCGATGGCATCGCTGCCCGATGCATCGGTCGATATGGTGTTCGCTGACCCTCCCTATAATCTGCAGCTTGGCGGAGATTTGTTCCGTCCAGAGGGTAGTCAGGTGGACGCCGTGGACGATGCCTGGGACCAATTTGACAGCTTTGCCGCTTATGATGCCTTCACCAAGGCCTGGCTGGCCGAAGCACGCCGTATTCTCAAGCCCGATGGATCCCTGTGGGTCATTGGCAGCTATCACAATATTTTCCGGGTTGGCGCTTCGCTGCAGGACCTCGGCTACTGGATCCTCAACGACATCATCTGGCGCAAGGCCAATCCGATGCCCAATTTCAAGGGCACTCGCTTCACCAATGCGCACGAGACATTGATCTGGGCATCGAAATCGGAAAAATCCAAATATACATTCAACTATCGCGCGATGAAAAATCTCAATGATGAACTGCAGATGCGCAGCGACTGGGTGATGCCGATTTGCGGCGGTCAGGAACGGCTGAAACGCAACGGCACCAAGGCGCACCCGACCCAGAAGCCGGAAGCATTGCTTTACCGCATCATGCTGGCGACGACCAATCCAGGCGATGTTGTGCTCGATCCTTTCTTCGGCACCGGCACGACCGGCGCGGTCGCAAAGAGACTGGGCCGCGAATGGATCGGTTGCGAGAAAGAGGACAGCTATTGCGAAGTCGCCGAACAGCGCATTGCCGAGGCGCTGCCGCTAGACGAAAGCGCACTCAAGACCATGCAGTCGCCCAAGTCCAAACCGCGGGTTGCCTTTGGAACGCTGGTCGAAACCGGCTATCTGAAGCCCGGCGACGAACTGTGCAGCAAGAACCGCAAGTTCAAGGTCAAGGTTCGCGCAGACGGTTCGGTGATCTGGGAAGGTCAGGAAGGGTCGATCCACAAGATCGGCGCAACCGTGCAAAATGCACCAAGCTGCAATGGCTGGACCTATTGGTATTACAAGGACGGCAAGGACCTGAAGCCGATCGACAATTTGCGGCAGACCTATTTGCTGGCTACTGAACCCTGATAGGGGGAAGCCATGGGACAATTGGAAGAATTGGAAGCATGTGGCGCGGGCGCGAGGCTCTATCTCAAGCCCGTCGGCCTGGTCGATAGCCCTCATTGGCATGAAGAGAAAAATCAACGTTTAAACAATAGTTTAACATGGTTTTCTCAGATAGAATATCTGATTGTCGAGGCGGGCAGGGCGAACCGGCGAGGTCTCGTCAACATCACCCAGTGGCCGGAATGGTCGCACGCCCTTCCCGAGCCTTTGGCAATACGCGCTGCCACTTTATTCGCCAATCTGACCCGCAAGCATGACGCACTGCACTGTGGCGAGCGGACGCTTCGCTTCGACCAGCCCCATGTCATGGGCATATTGAACATCACGCCGGACAGTTTCTCCGACGGCGGCAAGCATCAGAATGACCCCGAAAAGGCGGCCGAAGCTGGTCTTGCCATGACGGTCGCGGGGGCGTCGATCCTCGATATCGGGGGCGAAAGCACCAGGCCCGGCGCGGACCCCGTCTGGGAAGGCGATGAAATCAAACGCGTGGTGCCGGTCATCGAAAGGCTGGCCCATTGCGGGGCTGCCATTTCCATCGACACGCGCAAGGCGGCGGTGATGGAGGCAGCGATTGCTGCGGGCGCGCATCTGATCAACGATGTCTCGGCTTTGCTGCACGACAAGAGATCGCTCGAGGTGGCCGGCGTGTCCGGTCTTCCGGTGGTCTTGATGCACGCGCCCTCCAGCGGCAAGGACCCGCACAAGGGCGACGGCTATGGCAATATCGTCACCGATACGCTCGACTGGCTGGAGCAGCGGGTCGCCGAGGTGGTCGCGGCAGGCTTCGAGCGCGACAAGATCATCATCGATCCGGGCCTCGGCTTCGGTAAGTCGCTGACCGACAATCTCGCCCTGATGAACAATATCGCGATGTTCCATGCATTGGGTCAGCCGCTATTGATCGGTGCCAGTCGCAAACGGATGATCGGGGCGCTATCCAAGGAAGCGCCGGTCGACCAACGTCTCGGCGGCTCGATTGCCTTCGCCCATCACGCGGTCCAGCAGGGCGCACAGATCGTCCGGGTGCACGATGTGCCCGAAACGATGCAGGCGCTTCAGATCTGGCGCGGGATGCGCGACGCCGGGGTTACTGCGTCCGTCTAGACTGGATTTCCGAATATTTGGAAAGCGGCCGGCGGTCTTGGTTTTGTTGGATGGCAGAAACTCTGTGGGTAGCCGTCATTGAGACGAGCGACTTCCAATGGAAGCCTCATTCCGAAAGCGCGCATTAGAACTTCCCATCAGTTTCAAGTCAGTTCGACTGTCCTGGATCTCCAGCTATTTAACTCGGCTCGATGGGAGAGAGCTTTTGCAAATTCCGGAGTGGGTCCGGAAAAGCCGGTGGTGCTAATACCGCAGATCGCAAAGTCAGCGACGCTTGTGTCTGAAACATCTCTTATTCTAACATGAGGTAGAACCAGATACTTCCAATAGAAAAAAGAAAAAATGCCACCATCAGCCAGTGGAAAATCATGCGCTTTGTTTTTGTAAGGAACAGAGCAAGCGCAAAGGCAGTGATATCTCCTCCTGTGTTCAACATATATTTGGAAAATGACCACTTTTCAACGATTGCTGTGATGGTCGCACTGAAAACCATCAGGAACAGGAAAAGAGAAAACAGGCCCCAAATCTGACCTCTACTCTCGATATAGAAGTCTTGGAGGTCCAGACCCTCCTGCGGTATTTCATCCGGGAAAACCGATGCAGAAATCAAAAAGAACGTCACGAGTATGAAAACTTGTGGGAGAAATTCCAGAAAGGAAATGGACTCCAAACCGGAGTATTTCAAATAAATCGACCACCACAGATTCAAGATGGAACATAATACGACGAAGCCCAAAGTCGGGACAATCAGATTCCAACGGATTTGGTTTCTGGCGCGCAACATCCTGTGCAGGCTCAAAGAAAGGTCGGCGACTGCCAGCCCGATCAGGATCGAGGAGAACAGGATGATATATTCACTGACTGACATAGGCTGCTCTCTGCTCAGTACGGCATTTTCTATTGTAAATATGGTAATTCGAGATTTGGCAACTTCAAAATGACTTAGCTATCCGACAATGGACCTAAAGGATTGATCGTCACCATCAGATTGCCACTATCGAAAGACTAAACTCCTTACGACATCCTGGTGTTCGCTTTTGGGCGGTGATTTCAACCGGTCGACGCAACACCAGCACCGAACCGCTGGGCCGGTGTTTCATAATCGAGGGTCTTTCTGGGACGCTCGTCAATCTGTCTGACTGCAGCATTTAGCTTTGCTAGTCGATAAGCTTCAAATACCGGGCCGCTGACCCATTGTTTCGCCGAGACGCACCGATCTCTCCGGTGCCCAGTCGGCTGAAAAAGTGATGCTGTTCGGGCGGAACAGCATGACGACCGTAGAACCGAGCAGGAATCGCCCCATTTCCTCGCCCTTCTCGAGCGCGATATTCTGGTCGGTATAGGTCCACTGCCTAATCTTGCTCGCGGGCTTTGGCTTGACGAGGCCGTGCCAGACGGTTGCCATGCTGCCGACGATGGTAGCGCCGACCAGAACCATCGCGAACGTGCCATGTTCCGGTGATTCAAACACACAGATTACCCGCTCGTTGCGCGCGAAAAGATTGGGCACGCCGCGCGCCGTGGCGGGGTTAACGGAAAACAGCGCGCCTGGTACATAGGTCATGCTTACAAGCCTGCCGTCACACGGCATGTGGATGCGATGATAATCCTTGGGCGACAGATAGACATTGGCAAAGCTGCCGTTGCGAAACTCTGCTGCCAGTGCTGAATCATCACCAAGCAACTCGGTCGTGGTAAACGAGTGACCTTTTGCCTGCAGGATATGCTGGTCATCAATAGCGCCAAGCTGACTGATAGCGCCATCCACCGGGCAGGCAAAATCGGCATCCGTGATCGGGCGCGCGCCAGCCTTGAGCGGACGGGTGAAAAAGGCGTTGAAGCTGTTATAGCTGGCGATGTCCGGATTTCCGGCCTCGCTCATATCGACCGCATATTTGCCGACAAACCAGCCTATCAGCCGGGTCGTCAGCGCGCCCCGTTCCGCCTCGGCAATACGGCCGGCAAAGCTCGTAAGCCCACGCTTTGGCAGGATGTACTGGGACGCGACTTTCAATCGTTCGAACAATTTTTCACTCGCATCTGTCGCTAGTCCGCCAGCTCGACCTGCCGGACATCATAGCCGGCCTTGTTGAGATCGACGATCAGGCCTTCCAGCTGTTCGCGATCCTTGGCCTCGCATTCAATATCGGTGATCAGGCCCTTCGCGGGAAGGTTTGTGAAGACCCGCTGGTGATAGACTTCGATGATATTGACTTCATGCTCGGCAAATTGCTTCACGACATTGTAGAGCGCGCCGGGCTGGTCGCGCAAATGCAGGCGGAGGCGGGCGAGGCGGCCCGACCGGGCGAGATCGCGCAGCAGGACATTGGCCAGGAGGCGGGTGTCGATATTGCCGCCACACAGGACCAGGCCGACTTTCTCGCCGGCGAATTTTTCCTTGTTGGCGAGCAGCGCCGCGAGACCGGCGGCACCGGCGCCCTCGACCACGGTCTTCTCGATCTGCAGCAGCAGGCTGACCGCGCCCTCGAGCTGCGCTTCGCTGACCAGCAAAATCTCGTCGACATATTTCTGGATGATCTCGGCGGTAAATTCGGAAGGGTTGCGCACGGCAATGCCCTCGGCGAGCGTGTCGCCGCCGGCGGTCACGGTCTTGCCGGTCAGCCTGCCATACATGCTGGGATAGAGCGCGGCCTGGACGCCGGTCATCTTGATGTCCGGTTTCATGGCGCTGGCTGCGGTTGCCATGCCGGAGAACAGTCCGCCGCCGCCGATCGGGATGATCAGACGGTCGAGATCGGGAATGGCTTCCAGCATCTCGATGGCCACCGTGCCCTGACCGGCCGCGACGTGCGGGTCGTCGAAGGCGTGAATATAGGTGAGGCCGCGCTGCTCGGCGAGTTCCATCGCATGGGCATAGGCTTCGTCATAATTGCCGCCGAATATGACGATTTCGGCACCATGGCCCCGGGTCTGTTCGACCTTCACCATCGGTGTCGTGCTCGGCATGACGATGGTGGCCGGAATGCCGAGATTCTTGGCGTTATAGGCGAGGCCCTGGGCATGATTGCCGGCAGAAGCCGCGATAACACCGGCCTTGCGCTTGCTCTCGTCCATCAGCAGCAGCGCGTTGAGCGCGCCGCGTTCCTTGTAGGCGGCGGTGAACTGCAGATTTTCGAATTTGAGAAAAACTTCCGCGCCGCTCAGCTCGGACAGCGTAATGCTCTTCAGCGTCGGGGTGTGGACGATCCGGTCCTTGATCCGGTCGTGCGCGGCTTTCACATCCTCATGGTCGAACGAGGGAAGGGCGGTTTTCTGCATATCATTCATATCGCCTGTGCCCCTAACGCATCTGGTCATCGAGGGAAACAATGATTATGGCCGTGCAACAGCTTAGGGGATATCATGGCAAAAATTGCATTTATCGGGATCGGTGTGATGGGCGGACCCATGGCCGGGCATCTGGCCGCAGCCGGGCACGAACTCACCGTCTATAACCGGACCAGAGCCAAGGCCGAGGCATGGGTGGCCCAACATGGCGGCGCGATCGCGGACAGCCCGGCCGAGGCGGCACGGGACAAGCAAATCGTGATCACCTGCGTTGGCAATGACGACGATCTGGCATCGGTCACGATGGGGCGTGATGGCGCCTTTTCGACCATGGCTGCCGCGGCCCTGTTCATCGATCACACTACCGTGTCGGCGCGCATTGCCCGGCAATTGTCGGTGGAAGCGGAGGGACGCGGGATCCATGTCGTCGACGCACCGGTTTCCGGCGGTCAGGCCGGAGCGGAAAACGGCACTTTGTCGATCATGTGCGGTGGTAGCGAGGAAGCCTTTGCGGCCGCCGAACTGATCATGGCCGCTTATGCCGGGCGGATCGTCCATGTCGGGCGCACCGGCGCCGGCCAGACCACGAAAATGTGCAACCAGATCGCGATTGCCGGGGTACTCGAAGGTCTGTCGGAAGCGCTGCGCTTTGCCCAGGCCAGCCGGCTCGATCTGGACAAAGTTTATGAAGCGATTTCCGGCGGCGCTGCGCAAAGCTGGCAAATGGACAATCGCTGGGCGACGATGGCCGAAGACAAGTTCGACTTCGGTTTTGCCGTCGACTGGATGCGCAAGGATCTGGGGCTGGCGATCGAAGAGGCCCGGACCAACGGCGCCACCATCCCGGTGGCGGCCTTGGTTGACCAATTTTATGCAGAAGTGCAGGCCGCAGGCGGCGGACGCAATGACACGAGTTCATTGGTTTCCCGGCTTCCGAAAAGAAAATAAAAAAGGCGACTATCATGGGCGGCAGACGGAAAAATCATGGCTGGATATGCGGCGCGATCACGGCGAGCATTTTTCTTGTGCCCGGTATCGCGCAGGCCGACAGCCTGATTGAAAATGTCAATGGCATGACGCTCGACAGCGAGGGCAAGGTCGTCCGTTTTGTCGCGATGCATATCGACGACGACGGCAAAGTGAAACAGCTGCTCAATCGCAAGGACAAGCGGCCGCGCGATGTCGATTTCCAGTTTGACGGCAAGGGGCGTACGCTGATCCCCGGTTTTTTTGATGCGCACGGCCATGTCATGGGCATGGGCTTTGGCGCACTGACGCTGGATCTGTCCGACAGCAGAACGCTGGACGAGGCGCTCGCCAAAATCGCTCGATATGCTGCGGATAATCCGGGCAAGCCCTGGATCATCGGCAATGGCTGGAACCAGGAAATCTGGGGGCTCGGTCGTTTCCCGACTGCGGCGGAACTGGATAGCGTGGTCCCCGACCGTCCGGTATATCTTTCCCGCGTCGACGGTCATGCGGCCTGGGTCAATGGCGCTGCGATGAAGGCCGCAGGTGTCTCAAATTCTTCCAGATCACCCAGCGGCGGCTCGATCGAGAAGGCCGGAGGCAAGCCGACCGGTATTTTTGTCGATGCGGCAATGGGGCTGTTTGAAGCGGCGATCCCGGCACCGCGTCCGGTGGAGCGCGATCTGGCGCTTGCCAAGGCACAGGAAATATTGCTGGCCAACGGCGTAACGTCGATCGCCGACATGGGCACGACGATGCAGGACTGGCAGAGCTTTCGCCGGGCAGGGGACAAGGGCCAGCTGAAAATCCGGATCGTCTCTTACGCCTCGGGTATCGAGGACATGGTCGCCATTGCCGGTCCGGCGCCTTCACCCTGGCTCTATGAGGATCATCTGAAACTGGCAGGGGTCAAATTATATCTCGATGGTGCGCTGGGGTCGCGCGGCGCTCTGCTGAAACAGCCCTATGCGGACAAGCCCGGCGAACGCGGGCTGGCGATGCTTGGATCGGCGCAACTCAAGAATAAAATGAGCCGCGCCGCCATGGACGGCTTCCAGACCGCGGTCCACGCAATCGGCGACAAGGCCAATGACGAGATATTGTCGGCGATCGAGGAGTTGCGGGTCACTTACAAGGGCGATCGGCGGTGGCGGGTCGAACATGCGCAGATCATCGATCCGGTCGATATCGCTCGCTTTGCTGCCAGCGGGACGGTCGCCTCGATGCAGCCCGTGCACCAGACCTCCGACCGGCTGATGGCCGAGGCGCGGCTTGGGCAGGGGCGGCTCGCAGGCGCCTATGCCTGGAAATCGCTTCGCGATTCCGGAGCGGTTCTCGCGTTCGGGACAGATGTTCCGGTGGAATTGCCCAACCCCTTTGCCGGTCTGGCAGCGGCGATGACCCGCGAGGACGCCTCTGGCCAGCCGTTTGGCGGATGGATGCCGGCCGAAAGGCTGAACCGCGAGCAGGCCTGGCAGGCCTATACATATGGTGCGGCTTATGCTGCCTTTGCCGAAGACCGGCTGGGCACCCTGGAGCCTGGAAAAAGGGCGGATTTCCTGATCATCGATCAGGATATCATGCTGGCGACCCCGGCCCAGATCCGGAAGCTCCAGGTTCTGCAGACATGGATCGGGGGCAAGCCCGCATTCGTCCGGGACTGAGCATAAGGAAAAAATGTCCGGAAAAGGGGCCACTTCACGCATTTGATTGCGCGAGATGGTTGCGACGAATCACTAAATAAGATAAATGGCTACGCACGAAGGCTGATTTTTTGAGGAAATCCTTCGGAATTCAACAGGGCGCATGAAAGTTCAGTTTTGAGCTTTTAATCTTTCGACAAGACCTGATTGGAGCATCTTTTATGAAATTCGGTAAACTGGCTGCTAGCCTCGCAGCATTCACTTTGGTTGCCTCACCCGTTGTGGCACAATCGACCAATAGCGTTGCATCGGCTGTGGCTGTACAGCGGACCGATGCCAAGTCTGTAACCCTCGAGAAGCTGGAAGGCGAAAATGGCATATTGATCGCGCTTCTGGCTGCGGCAGCGGTTATCGCCGGTATCATCATCATTGCCGATGATAATGAACCGACAAGCCCCTGAGCTATATTTGACCAAATGGAAAACGGGGCGGTTTTCGCCCCGTTTTTTTTTGGACCCGGTTCGTCCGACTTAATATGAATGAATGTGGTAAATCGCCTTTTCATTTTGATTGTCGCGCTGCATATTGTCCTTGTCGATTCTCAAGAATGTAACAAAAGGCCGGCTTTGTGACTGCACCCGTTCGCTTCCCGCGATTCTTTGTGACAAATCCCAGCCCATGCCCCTATCTGCCCGGAAAGAATGAACGCAAGGTTTTTACCGAACTGAACGGGCCCCATACCGAAGAGCTGAATGACGCGCTCGGCCGGATCGGTTTCCGTCGCAGCCAGAATGTCGCCTACCGGCCCAGCTGTCTGGACTGCAAGGCTTGCGTTTCGGTCCGGGTATTGACCGACGAATTCCGTCCCAGCGCCACGCAGAGAAAGCTGATCCGCCGGAACAGCGATCTGGTGGTCGAAGCCTGCGAGCCCTGGGCCACCGACGAACAGTTTCAGCTGCTCCAGAATTATCTCGCCAAACGCCATCCCGGCGGCGGCATGGCCGAGATGGACGAGATGGACTATTCCGACATGGTCGAACAGTCGCCGGTCAAAAGCTTCGTGATCGAATATCGCGAGCCGACCGATGATGGCAGCAAGGGCCGTCTGGTCGGAGCCTGCCTGACCGATCAGCAGGGTGACGGCCTGTCGATGATCTACAGCTTCTTTGATGCGGACCATGGCGAGCGCGCCGGTCTCGGCAATTATATCATCATGGATCATATCCTGCGCGCCAAGACCGCCGGATTGCCCTATGTCTATCTCGGCTACTGGGTCGATGGCTCGCCACAAATGGAATATAAGGTCCGCTTTCGCCCGCTCGAGAGGCTCGGTCCGGATGGCTGGCAGAGGTTCGATCCCGCCGCGTTGCTGAAGTTGCAATGTCCGAACTGATTTTCCGCTAGCCGATCATGGTTCAAAAAAAGCCTGCCAACCTCATCCGGTTGGCAGGCTTTTTAACTGTTATCGCTCGTGTCAGTCGTACAGGCAGCGCGCCTGCTGACAGCCTTTCAGCGGCACGGCTTTCGGTGCCGGTTTCCAGACTTTCTTCGGCGCCGGCTTCCAGCGCTTCTTCTGCTTCGGCGCCGAATAGACCACTTCTTCCTCGATATAGGTGGTGGTCGTCGTGGTCGTGACCGGAGCGGACTGGATGACAATCGTGGTGATCATCGGCTGGGCCGGCGCATAATAATAGCCCGGGCTATAATAGCCGTTCCAGCCGCTCGGATAGGTCGGATGGCCTTGCGGCGGCAGCGGCCGGCGATGCTGCACCGGTGGATATTCCCGGTGGCTGTTCGGCTGCTGCTGGTCATAGCCATATTGCTTGAGCAGCTTGCGGCAACGATCGGTTCCCTGATCGATCGCCGCACCAGCGACGGCGCCCACTCCGCCACCGATCAGCGATCCGGCGAGGCGGTTGCCGCTACCGGCAATGCGATTGCCGGCAAATGCGCCAATGGCGCCACCCACAATAGCGCCACCGATGCCGCTGCTTTTCTTGCACCGTTCGAGATAGGCGAGATCCTCCGCGCGCTGCCGGTCATAGCCGCGATCATCGGGATAGGGGGCATAATGGTCGGAACGGGCTTCTCTTTCCGAACTCCAGTGCGGCGACATATTGCCGTCACCGATGAAAGTACCGGAATATTCGCCCTGATAGACCTGTCCATCGGCGTCCCGGTAGGTGCCCTGCCATTCGCCCTGGTAGCTGCCGTCTTCGCGATAGGAGCCCTGCCAGTCGCCGCGATAGGTGGACTGGTCGCGGTGGTTATAGGCGCGGGGCGTTGCAACCACTCGGTCATCGCCGGTGAACACGCCGGGATCATAAGCGGCATAGCCGTCACGATAGCCGTCCTGATAGCCCTGATTATAACGGTCCCAATCGACATTATAGCGCGCGTCCTGGACCACGCCGTAGCGGTCGGTCAGCACCGCATCATCATAATAGCGCGACCAGCCATAGCCATAATGCGGCTGGCTAAGACCATAATAGCCGAAATTGCTGATGAAATAGCTTGGCTGGATATAGGTTATGGGAAGGCGGAACCCGCGGTAGGGTTTGCGATAATTGCGATCATAGCCCATCCGGCCACGGCGAACATAGCTGGACGTGCCGCGATGGCCTTTCATCTGGCGCATATTGCCATTGTGCTGCCGGCTTGCTGCCGCCGGGTTCGCCAGGGCGGTCGACGAGGCAAAGCTCAGGTCGACCATTGGTGTCGGTGCTTCCCCCGATGTCGAGTCGATGGCTGCAATGGCCGATCCTGGTGCCACTGCCAAAACACCGGCAATGCCGGTAAGTAAGAGGGTCTTCATGGTTAACAACTCCCTAGTTTCAGACATGCAAGAAGCGTGTCCGACCGAAATTTGGTTAATGAACATTTACCATTTTTCGGGGGCTTTGACCATTAGCCGCTTGTAAAATAGAGTTGATTTAGCGCTTTGTCTCGAAATGGGGCATGTTGGTTAGCGCCAAATTAACCAAGGGCATTAGCAATTGCCCCGATCAGCCGGACCATTCCTGCTTCGTCTTCTACCCCGAAACGGTCGGGCCGCGGACTGTCGAGATCGAGCACGGCGATTACCTTGTCGTCCTTCAGGACCGGAACGACCAATTCGCTCCGGCTGTCGGCATCGCAAGCGATATGGCCGGGAAAGGCGTGGACGTCGGCCACTCGCTGGACCTCGCCGGTTGCCACTGCCGTACCGCACACGCCCGCGCCAATGGCTATCCTGATACAGGCGGTCTTGCCCTGAAACGGGCCAAGCACCAGTTCCTCGTCAATGACGCGGTAGAAGCCGGCCCAGTTTAGCCCGGGCACATATTGCCAGATCAGCGCGGCGATGTTCGCCATATTGGCGATAGCATCGGGTTCGCCGTCGACCAGCGCGGTGGCGAAGGACGTCAGGTCGGCATAAAGTTCTGCCGCGGGTTGGTCCGGATCAATCGAAATATCCAGCATCGGTGATTTTTACCTTTCCGGCTGCGCTTTGGTTAGCGGTGTCTTAACCGTTTCCTATCCGGCAGGCCAGCCTCTCTGGATCCTGCGGACCGGTTTGTCACAAGCGGGTCTGTGGGGCAGGGGTTCAGTCGAGAGACGGTTTGCCGCGCGTCTTCTTGACCGAGGCTTTCTTCTTCTTCGATTCCACCCGTCTGGCCTTGGCGGCTCTGCTCGGGCGGGTCTTGATCCTCCGGGCATCGCGCTGATAGGCCTGTTCGATCATTTCCGCCACGCGGCGCCTTGCTTCTGCCCGATTGGCTTCGCGGGTCCGATATTCCCGCACCGTCAGGACCAGTTCGCCGCCGCTTGTCATTTTGCGGCCGGCCAACGTCCGCAACTTGCGAAAGGCATAAGGCTCGAGCCCGAGCGCATAGATATCGACCCGCATCTGGACCGCGGTCGCCACCTTGTTGACATTCTGGCCGCCAGGGCCGCTGGCGGCAAGAAAGGTCTCGGTGATCGCACTTTCCGGAATATCAACCATATCCGGTTACTAGCCGCATGTGCCGCGAGACGACAGAGCTTGTTGATGAAGCGTGTGATTAGCCGCAAATTCAGTATCGACTTTAAACATATCTGTCACAAATCAGGGCCTCTTCGGGCCCAATCGCGACATTTTTGCCCCCGCAACGGCAAAAAGTTAATTTTTTTTTCGCCATGGGCGGGAGTCCTGAAACGACTCATTTCTGCGGGTTACAGAGTCATTCGACTGCTCGCGACTCGTGCTGAATCCTGCCTTAGGGAAAAATTAACCTTTTACGTTCATTCATCTTATGGTTAATAAATGATCCATCGGGTCGGCACAGTGATCGATCCGGAGCGAGCAATTAAGAAAAAAGGGGCTGCCTGATGCGCGTGCTGCTGATTGAAGATGAACCAACGACCGCAAAAGCTATCGAGCTGATGCTGACGACCGAAGGTTTCAACGTATATACAACGGATCTGGGCGAAGAAGGCCTCGATCTCGGCAAGCTCTATGATTATGACATCATATTGCTCGATCTCAACCTGCCCGACATGCATGGTTATGATGTGCTCAAGAAACTGCGCGTAGCGAAAGTGCAAACGCCGGTTCTCATTCTTTCCGGCATCAGCGAAATGGACAGCAAGGTCCGCAGCTTCGGCTTCGGTGCTGACGATTATGTCACCAAGCCGTTCCACCGGGACGAACTGGTTGCCCGCATCCATGCGGTTGTGCGCCGTTCGAAAGGCCATTCGCAGAGCGTTATCCGCACCGGCAAACTGGCGGTCAATCTTGATGCGAAGACGGTGGAAGTCGATGGCAACCGCGTGCATCTGACTGGCAAGGAATATGCCATGCTCGAGCTGCTCTCCCTGCGAAAGGGCACAACGCTGACCAAGGAAATGTTCCTCAACCATCTCTATGGCGGAATGGACGAGCCGGAACTCAAGATTATCGATGTGTTTATCTGCAAGCTGCGCAAGAAGCTGTCGCTGGCTTGCGGCGGCGAAAATTATATCGAAACCGTATGGGGCAGGGGCTATGTCCTGCGCGATATGGAAGAAGAACTCGCTCCGACCGCGCAGGTCGCCTGAACGGCCCGCAATTCAATATGATCGTCTGCATAGCAGACCGAAAGCGGCGGGACCTCACGGTTCCGCCGTTTTTTTATGAGGCGGTGTCGAGATACCAGCGTTCCGACCCCTGGAGGCAAAGCGCGGTCAGCTTGTCGGAATAATAGGCGCCGGTATCGATACCGATCCGGTTCCCGCTTTCCACCACGTCATCGGTGATCGTGTGGCCATAGACAATCACCTTCTCGTGCGCTTCCTGTGCAGACAGAAAATCCTCGCGGATCCAGCGCAGGTCCTTCTTGCGCTGTTCGGCAATCGGGATGCCAGGGCGGATGCCGGCGTGCACGAATGCATAGTCGCCGATGATCACATGGTCTTCAAATCCCTTGATAAATTCGATATGTTCCTGGCGGAATAGCTCGGGAATGCGTTCGGCAAGCTGGACTATGTCGAGCTCGATATATTCCTTCAGACTGATGTCGTAACTCAGGATCGTCTCGCGTCCGCCGATCCGGTTGAAGAAACGGACGGACTTTTCGTCGCCGGTAGCTGCGGCGAGGTAGACTTCCTCGTGATTGCCCATCAGGAAACGGACATTGCGCAATTGTTCCCTGATCTGCATCGCCGTGTCGAGGACGCCGGCGCTGTCCGGTCCCCGGTCGACCAGATCGCCCAGGAAGATGATCTCGCTGTCCGCCTTGTCCCGTTCGCCGTCATCCTTGATGATCTTGCCGAGCAGTTGCAGCAACAGGTCATTACGCCCGTGGACGTCACCAATCGCATAGATCCGCCGTCCCTCCGGAACGGTCGCGTGATCAAGCGGTCTGGAGGCCTTTTTTCTGCGAAGAAGACGATTCAGCATGATGCTAATAAATTTGTCCTGAAAAGCGGAGTTTCAAGGGTGAAATGACAGAATATTGTTCCGCCCGACAATCCGGCATGAAATGGTCGAGCGAAATTGGTCAGCCGTCAGCTTTCCACAACGAAGCTGAGGCCGGCCTTGGCTTCCAGACGCTTGACCAGCTTCTCGCCCATCAACGCGCCCGGCGTCCAGACGCCACCACTCTTCTTGTTCGCGTCCTGGGCCAGGCAGAGCGCCGATTCCGCGATCATTTTCGAGGTCGAGCCATAGCCGGGGTCCTTGTCGCCCTTGACGCACAGCGCAGCGGTTTCGCCGTCAGCCGTCTCGCCCAGGAACAGGACATCATAATAGCCGTTTTCACGCTGTTCCTTGGTCGGGCCTTCGCCGGGTTTCGGGCCGTCTTCGCCGCCAAGAGGATTGGCTTTGGCCATCATTTCGGCGGCTTTCTTGCCGAGGTCGCCGGGGCTGGTGACGACCATCTCGTCATATTTGAAATCTTCGCCAAAGGGGAAGTCGAGCAGGAAGTTGGTCCGGTGGACATTCTTCGTGTTGATGGCCGCCATGATGAAGGGAGCGACCCAGCTGTCGATGCTCTTGTCATATTTCGGGAGCGTCATATTCGGCTGATCCACGCCCTTGAAGCCGGGGGTCAGGCCAAAGCTGCTCGCCAGAATCTTTACCAGGCCCGGGTTTTTGGCAATCGCCTTCATCGTTTCTTTCAGGCTGGCAGCGGTGCCACCGGAAAATGTGCCTTCCATCGCGCGCACCCGGCCTTTGACCCGGGTTGCTGGCTTGCCATAGCGCTTGTTCATTTCCTTCTGCAGCATCAGCACGCCGAGATCGAAGGGGATCGAGTCGAAGCCGCAGGAGAAGCATATCTGCGCGCCCGATTTCTCCGCCGCTTCCTGATGCTGGTCGATCATCTCGCGCATCCAGCCAGGCTCGCCGCACAGATCGACATAATGGGTGCCATTCTTGACGCAGGCGGCAACAAGTTCGTCGCCATAGAGCTGATAGGGGCCGACCGTGGTCAGCACGACCTTGGTCCGGCTCGCCATCATGTCGATCGAGGCGGCATCATCGGAATCGGCCACGACCAGCGGCGTATCCTTTGGCGCGCCAATGAGATCGCGGACCTCTTCGAGCTTGTCGAGGCTGCGGCCCGCCATCGCCCATTTCGGAGCGTCTTTGCCGATGCCATATTGCTGCGCCATATATTCGGCGACCAGACGGCCAGTGTAGCCGGTGGAACCATAGATGATGACATCAAATTCTTTTGCTACGGACATGACGAGCTCTCCTGCAGATTGTTTAATCGGGGAATTAATTGGTCCTGCTATGGCCTAGAGCTTGGCCAGAGTCACACCTTTTTGCCCCATATATTTGCCCGACCGGTCGGCATAGCTCGTCTCGCAAGGCTCGTTGCCTTTCAGAAACAGAAACTGGCAGGCGCCTTCATTGGCATAGATTTTGGCGGGCAGGGGGCTGGTGTTGGAAAATTCCAGCGTGACATGGCCTTCCCACTCCGGTTCCAGCGGTGTGACATTGACGATGATTCCGCAGCGGGCATAGGTCGATTTGCCGAGGCAGATGACCAGCACGTCGCGCGGTATCCGGAAATATTCGACGGTCCGGGCAAGGGCGAAGCTGTTCGGCGGGATGATGCAGCAGTCGGTCTTGCGGTCGACAAAGCTGTTCTCGGCGAAATTCTTGGGATCAACGACGGCATTGTTCACATTGGTGAAAATCTTGAACTCGTCGGATACCCGCGCGTCATAGCCATAGGAGGACAGGCCGTAGCTGATACATCCCTCGCGCTTCTGGCCTTCAACAAAAGGTTCGATCATGCCGGAATGTCTGGCTTCGTTGCGGATCCAGCGGTCGGATAAAATGCTCATATCGGATTCCTGTTGATACTCATGGACGCACTACGTTCCAGTTTATCGGGCCGTCAACCCCGCTGATCCGGCGCATGTCGGAAGCACGCCACATCACCCATGGCTTGGTGGCATAGTCGGGCGGGAAAAAATTGGCTTCCAGCCAGAAGGTCCGGTCGATCCCGCTGCTAATATTGTACAGTTCCTCGAATTCCCGCGACACCGCGATGATAGCGCGTTTCTCGCTATGCGATTCGATCTGGTTGAGAAAGGTGTTGAGCTCGCTCAGCACCAGGGCGCGACCGGGACGGTCGCCACAGCCATTGTCGAAGGCCAGACGAATGGCGGGCGGCAGCATATTTTTACCGCGCGGTACGGTGGTGACAAACATCGTGGCCTGATCGGTGGCCAGGCGGCAGAGCGAATAATTGTGAAGCGCGCCGTGGCGGATACCGGCTTCCCGCGCGCCCTCGATATTCGCGGCGAAATTCGCGTCACGCTTGTCCGCGCCGGCGGTGGCCTGGATATAGGCAAAGTCGACTCCGGTGGCGCCCGCGACATGCCAGACGATGGTACCATGGCTTTCGTCGACCGAAATTCCCTGCACCGGATATTGGTCGCGGGACGGCGCCCAGCTGACCGCAATATTCCGGAGGATGAAGGCGATGACGAGCAAGGCCACAGCGATCACGGCAAGGCTGATCAGATTTTTTCTCATGTCTCGACTGGCCACCCTGGTTCCCTGATACGCAGCGGAAGAATCACTCAATTCTTGATATGCAATACGCAGATTAATGTGAAGAGACGGCGGGCGGTCTTGAAATCGACATCGATCTTGCCCTCGAGCCGCTCGACAAGCAGTTCCGCGCCCTGGTCGTGAACCCCGCGCCGGGCCATGTCGATGGTTTCGATTTCCGCCGCGCTGGCCTTGCGGATCGCCTGATAATAGCTGTCGCAAATGGCGAAATAGTCGCGGATCGGCCGCCGGAACCGGCCGAGCGCCAGAATCAAAGTCTCCAGCGGTTCGCCATTTTCGCGGCCGATGGAAATTACCAGCCGCCCCTCCTGGACGCTCAGTTGCAACTGATAGGGCCCGGCATAGCCGTCATCATGCTGTTTGAGCGGCTTGAAATAATTGTCCTCGATCAGATCGAAGATCGCGATCCGCCGTTCCTGTTCGATATCGGCGTTGCGCCACAAGATTGTGGCCTCGTCGAGTTCAACGGAGATGATGCGCGGATCGGACATAGCGCCCTGTTGCCGCAGCGCAGGTCTCAGGACAAGGGTTTTTGCGGTGCAGCACGACAAGTGCAAATTTTCCACAGAACTGTCCCCCGCGTTTACCAAATTTTTCTCAGCGGACCCTTGCCGAGAATCGATTCAGGGTGAATGAGGAGCCATGGCCGAATTGATGCGTTTCGAGAATGATGAACATGAAGAACAGCGCCTGCCGCGCAATGTCGAGGCAGAGGCGACTTTTCTCGGCGCGTTGCTGATCGACAACCGGGTCGCCGAAGATGTGCAGACAAGGCTGAGGCCGGAACATTTTTACGAACCGTTGCATGGGCGGATTTACGAGCAGGCGCTGAAGCTTCTCGACAAGAATATGGTGGCCACGCCGGTTACGCTGAAGCCCTATTTCGAGTCGGATGAAGCGATGAAGGCGCTCGGTGGCCCCTCCTATCTCGCCAAGTTGACCGGTGACGGCGCCGGCCTGATCGGGGCCCGGGATTTTGCGAACCAGATTTACGACCTGGCTCTGCTTCGCGAACTGGTCAGTGTCGGGCGCACGCTCGTCGAAAGCGCGCTGGATACCAGCGAGACCGTCGACCCCAAGGAACAGATCGAGGAAGCGGAAACCGCTCTCTACCGGGTGTCCGAAGGCGAGGCGCAAGAAGGCGGCGTGCGGTCGTTCCTGCAGGCTTCGACCGAGGCGCTGAACAATGTCGAGCGGGCCTTCAACAGCGGCGGCAAAGTGTCCGGCATCACCACCGGCCTGACCGATGTGAACGCGAAAATGGGCGGCCTGCACCGAAGCGATCTGCTCATTCTTGCCGGACGTCCGGGCATGGGCAAGACCTCGCTCGCAACCAATATCGCCTTCAACGCGGCAAACCGCTATTTGCGCGACATGAACGACGGAATCGCGCCGGAAGATTCGCTTGGCGCCAAGACCGCTTTCTTCAGTCTGGAAATGTCGGCCGACCAGCTGGCCACCAGGATTCTGTCGGAACAGGCCGAGATCAGTTCGGAAAAATTGCGCATGGGTTCGATCAGCCGGGATGAAATGCACCGGCTTGCCATGGCATCGCGGGATTTACAGGACCTGCCACTGTTCATTGATGACACGCCAGGCCTGACCATTGCCGCGCTGCGGACAAGGGCAAGGCGCCTGCAGAGGCGTCAGGGCATCGGTCTGATTGTCGTAGACTATTTGCAGCTGCTGCAGGGCTCTGGCCGCGCCAATGACAACCGGGTCAACGAAATTTCGGAAATCAGCCGTGGCCTCAAGACTCTGGCCAAGGAACTGCAAGTGCCGGTCATGGCGCTCTCGCAGTTGAGCCGGCAAGTCGAAAGCCGCGAAGACAAAAGGCCGCAACTGTCCGATCTGCGCGAATCCGGTTCGATCGAGCAGGACGCGGATATCGTGATGTTCATCTTCCGTGAGGAATATTATCACATGGCGGTGAAGCCGGACGTGCCCGATGCCAATTCCACGCCCGACCAGATCAAGAAATATGAGGACTGGGAACGCGATCATGTCCAGGCCGAAGGCAAGGCGACGGTCATTGTCGCAAAGAACCGTCAGGGCTCGACCGGGAATATCCAGCTGAGCTTCATCAGCGAATTCACGAAATTCGGTGATCTGGCCTATAGCGAAGGCCCTGACGAATATTAGCCCGAGCGGAAGAACTTCTCGCAGCGCCGCTGATAACTAGAAGATCGGGTCGTTCACGCCTTTGTCTTCGGTATCCGGCAGCGGCGTCACATCCTCGTGAATGCCGCATTCGGACTTGTCCCACCCGCGCCAGCGTCCGGCACGGGGATCCTCGCCAGGCAGCACTTTTGAAGTGCAGGGCGCGCAGCCGACCGACAGATAGCCTTCGGCCTCCAGCGGGTGACGCGGCAGATCATGTTCCTCGAAATAGGCTTCCAGGTCATCCTTGATCCAGTCACCGAGCGGATTGATCTTCAAACGGCCATCGTCGATTTCAAAGCGCGGAATATTGTTGCGGGTCACCGACTGGAATGCCTTGCGGCCCGATATCCAGCTGTTGAGACCGGCCTTGGCCCGGGCCAGCGGCTCGACCTTGCGGATTTCGCAGCAGCCGTCCGGGTCATAGGACCAGCGCAATCCGTTCTCGTCCTTTTCCGCCAGCACGGCCGCCTCTGGAGCGACGATATTGGCGTTCTTGATGCCGAGAAGGCTGATCAACGTGTCGCGATATTCCAGCGTTTCCGGAAACATCTTGAGCGTATCGACGAAGGTCACGGGAATGGTCGGGTCAACCGCTGCAACCAGATGCAGCAGGACCGCGCTTTCGGTGCCGAAAGACGAGACCACGGCGACTTCACCGAGCTGTCGTTCATCGAACAGGGCCTTCAGCATGGTCGTCGTGTCGACACCCTCGAACCGCTGGTTCAGGGCGTCGGCGTCGGCCTGCGTAAAGTCGGGGCGAACATCGATCGTGTCGATCTTGCGTGCGGCTTCAGCCATGACGGAGCCTCCAGATCGGGGTGCGCTGGTCAGACGTTGCCTGATAGACATGGTCGTAACGCTTGATCGCTTCTTCCATCAGCGCGGGGTTGATCGGCGAATCGGGGGCAAAGGCATCGAAGCCGCAGCGCCGCATATAGGGAAGCTGATCGAGCAGCACATCACCGCTGGCGCGCAATTCGCCGGTATAGCCGGATTCGCGCAATATCTGCGCGGCGGAATAGCCGCGGCCGTCGCCAAAGGCAGGAAAATCGATTTCCACCAGCGACAGGCGGTCGAGATAGGGCAGCAAAAGACGCGCGTCTTCGCCCGCTTCTATGCGAACGGCCGTGGCATTCGACTGGTCCAGAAAGGAATCGAGCGAAACCGCCGGTTCTTCATGGACCTCGTCATCGCGTAAACGGATTGCTTCAACCATAGATAGCCTCCTTGAACCGGGCCATGCCGACACGGCGATAGGTATCGATGAACCGCTCTCCATCCTCGCGCTGTTCGAGATAGAGATCAGTCACCGTTTCGATGGCGTCGATCACGCCGTCTTCGGTAAAGCCGGGACCAGTGATCTTCGCCAGACTGGCGTCTTCCGCGCCCGAACCGCCGAGCAGCAGCTGGTAATTTTCCGTGCCTTTCCGGTCGACGCCCAGGATGCCGATATGACCGGCATGATGGTGGCCGCAGGCATTGATGCAGCCGGAGATCTTGAGCTTCAGTTCGCCCAGTTCCCGCTGACGGCCAAGATCGGCGAAGCGTTCGCTGATCTTCTGGGCGAGGGGAATGGAGCGGGCATTGGCGAGGCTGCAATAATCGAGACCGGGGCAGGCGATGCTGTCGGTGATCAGGTCGAGATTGGCCGGAGCCAGACCGGCTTCCTCCAGCTTTTGCCAGATCGCGTAGAGATCGCTCTTTTTGACATGCGGCAGCACGATATTCTGGCTGTGCGTGACGCGCAGTTCGTCAAAACTATATTGCTCGGCAAGATCGGCCATCAGGTCGATCTGGGCCGATGATGCGTCGCCCGGAATGCCGCCGCGCGGCTTCAGGCTGATCGTCGCAATCGCATAGCCGGGCTGTTTGTGCTCGGAAATATTCTGATCCACCCAAAGGGCGAAATCCGGGTCGGACAGGTCGATATCGACACTTGCCTGCGTGTCAAACGGCGGATCCTGAAAATATTGCGTGATCCGCGCCAGCTCTTCGACCGGGGGATTGAGGCCCAGAGTCTTCATATGGGCGAATTCTTCCTCGACCTGGCGGGTATATTCCTCCTTGCCGAGTTCGTGCACGAGGATCTTGATCCGTGCCTTATACTTATTGTCGCGCCGTCCGTAGCGGTTGTAGACGCGCAGGCAGGCCTCGGCATAGCTGATCAACTCGTCAGCAGGCACAAAGTCGCGGATTTCCGGTGCGATCATCGGCGTCCGGCCCATGCCGCCGCCGACAAAGAATTTCGCGCCCAGTTCGCCCGCGTCATTGTGGACCAGCTGGATACCGATATCGTGCAGCCGCATGGCCGCCCGATCGGTGTCGCTGGCGATCACGGCAAATTTGAATTTTCTGGGGAGATAGGAAAATTCCGGGTGGAAGCTTGACCATTGCCGCAATATTTCGGCCCAGGGGCGCGGATCGGCGATCTCGTCAGCTGTTGCCCCAGCGAACTGGTCGGACGAGATATTGCGGATGCAATTGCCGCTGGTCTGGATGGCGTGCATTTCGACAGACGCCAGATCGGCGAGAATGTCGGGCGCGTCTTCCAGCTTGATCCAGTTATACTGGATATTCTGGCGGGTGGTGAAATGGCCGTAGTCGCGATCATATTTGCGCGCAATATGGCCGAGCATCCGCATCTGCTTGCTGCTCAGCGTCCCATAAGGAACGGCAACCCGCAGCATATAGGCGTGGAGTTGCAGATAGAGGCCGTTCATCAGCCGCAGCGGTTTGAACTGGTCCTCGGTCAGGTCTCCAGCGAGCCGGCGTTTCACCTGGTCGCGGAATTCCTCGACACGTGTGTCGACCATTTTCTGGTCATATTGGTCATATTGATACATGTCAGATCACCCATTCGCCGGCGTCGGGATCGGCCGGCTTTAATGTCAGGTCGGGCCGGACGGTCGGTCCGAGTGCGCGGACCCGGTCCTTGATGTGGCCCGGACGCGGGCCGTCTTCGGTCTGTTCGGCTTCGATAATATAGGGAGAGTTCACCCGGCGGGCGGCTTCTTCGCGCTGCAGAATTGCTTCGCCCTGCTCGCCGACATCGGTCGCGTCCTTGACGAAGCGGGACCAGTCGAGGCCGGTCCACCAGATAACGTCACCGGTTTTGAGATCATTTCCGGTCAAGATTTTCATGCGACCACTCCCGCCATTGTTGCAAATTCTCGAAATTTATCGTCGGCATCGCCGTAGCGGGCGACTTCGCCGACCACGAGCAGCGCCGGGCTTTTGACATTTTCGCGGCGGACCATGTCGCCAAGGTCGGTCAACAGCGTGCGAAGCGCACGAAAATCCGAGCGTGTGCCGTTTTCCAACACCGCTACCGGCAGGTCGGGAGCGGCTCCGTCGGCGATCAGTTTTTCGACGATCGCTTCGGCATTGGCAACGCCCATATAGATGACTAAAGTGCGACCCTTGCCGGCCAGTCCAGACCAGTTCTGGTCTGACAGACCCTTGCACTGGCCCGCAACGAAGCTGACCGCGCTGGAGGCGTCTCGATGAGTGAGGGGCATGCGTGCCTGGGCAGCGCAGCCGAGCGCCGCGCTGATACCGGGTACAACCTCGACCGCGACACCGGCAGCGACGCAATCATCGGCTTCTTCGCCACCGCGTCCGAAAATGAACGGATCGCCGCCCTTGAGCCGCACGACCAGATGGCCCTTGCCCGCTTCTTCGATCAGGATAGTGTTGATCTGGTCCTGCGCGACGCTGTGCAGCGAGCGTTTCTTCGCGACCGAAATATAGCGTGCGGTCGGGGATGCGAGGTCCAGAATGTCCTGACTGACCAGACCGTCATGGACGATCACATCGGCGCGTTCCAGCAGCCTTGCTGCTTTCAGCGTCAGCAACTCGGGATCGCCCGGACCGGCACCGACCAGATAGACTTTGCCCGCCGCGGGCGTCCTGTTTGATGTTTTTTCCATGAATGCGATATGCGCGCATCGGGCAAGATGTTCAAAACAGAAGTTTTTGGGGGCGCCTAAGCTTAGCTATTTGTGGCTAGCGCCTATTCTTCTTGCTCGCTGTTTTCGTCCTTCAGGCCGATGCCGATTCTGGCCCGTGCTTTCTCCGCTTCCATCGAAACGACCGGATAGGCGCAATAGTCGGCAGCATAATAGGCACTTGGCCGATGGTTGCCCGACAGGCCGATGCCGCCGAAGGGGGCTTCGGACGATGCGCCCACGGTCATCTTGTTCCAGTTCACGATGCCGGCCCGGCTGCTTGACCAGAATTGGTCATAATGCTGGGCGGTTCCGCCGATTAGCGCAGAAGACAGGCCGTAACGCGTGTTGTTTGCCTCGGCGATCGCTTCCTCGAAGTCGGCAACGCGGACAACCTGGAGGATGGGTCCGAACAATTCGATGTCCGGCCTTTCCTCAAGCTCGGTCACATCGATGATGCCGGGCGTCAGAAAGGGGAGCCCCGCGACTGGCCTTGCCATATGCTTGATCGGCTTGCCGCCATGGCTCATCAGTGCAAGGAAGCTTTCGGTCAAGCCGTCTGCGGTATCATTGTCGATCACCGGACCCATGAACGGGGCGGGCGAGGCGAAGGGCTCGTCGATGATAAGTCGGTCGGTGATTCGCTTCACTTCCTTGATGATGCGATCGTAAATCTCGTCTTTCACGATCAGGCGGCTCGCGGCGGAACAGCGCTGGCCGGCGCTCAGGAAAGCGGACTGGACGATCAGTACGGCAGCGCTGTGGATATCGCTGGTGTCCCAGGCGATGATCGGATTATTGCCGCCCATTTCCAGCGCCAGTATCTTGTCTGGCCGCGATGCAAACTGGCGGTTGAGCGCGATACCGGTCCGCGCCGAGCCGGTGAACAGGACCCCGTCCAGCCCTTCGTTGGCGGTCAGCTGTTTGCCGGTTGCGGGGCCACCGTGCAATATATTGACGACACCGGCAGGCATCCCGGACTGTTCGAAGGCATCCATCAGATATTGTCCGACAGCGGGCGTTTTTTCCGATGGCTTGAACACAATCGTATTGCCGGCAATCAGCGCCGGGACGATATGACCGTTCGGCAGATGGGCTGGGAAATTATAGGGACCGAGCACGGCCAGCACACCGTGTGGCTTGTGCCGCAGGGCCGCGCGCATATTGGGCTGGCTCGGCAACTGGCGCTGCGGCGTCCGGTCGGCAAAGGCGCGGACCGAAATATCGACCTTGTTGATCACCGATTCGACTTCCGTCCGCGATTCCCAGAGCGGCTTCCCGGTTTCGCGGGAGATCAGTTCCGCAAGCTCATCGCTGCCGGTGCGAATGCGGTTGGCGTAGCGCCGCACCGCTTCGATCCGTTTGACCAGCGCAGTGGCGGCCCAGCCAGGCCAGGCTTCGCGCGCCCGGGCCACCACGGCATCGGCGTCCCCGCTGGCACCTGTCCAAAGGGTTGCTCCGGTTGCTGGTTCGATGGATATCAGGTCGCTCAAATTGGCCTCTGTTTTCTACGGATTAGTTGCACAATAAACCATATATGGCACATCTCTCGCGATAGACCATAGGGCTTGAAGACTTAACGCCCCATGATGAATTCTTCCCGAACGCCAGCTGGTGCCCGAGCATATATCAGCCGTTGCGCAGAGCAGCGCCCATCGCACGGATATCATTGACCTTTTTCGTCAGTGGTTCCCAATTGTCATCGTCGGCAATGGCGTCCCAGATCGATTCAACTTCCTCGATATGCATAGAACAAGGCTCCGGTTTCTGCCAATATTCGCTGGACGGCTGTCTTATGCGTGCGCGATCGGCGATCAAGGTCCGGAAGTCGGCAAATTCGGGTGACTTGTCCTCTGGCCGGGCGAGATTTTCGCATTTGCCCCAATCGAAGAAGAACCGGTCGATCTCGACGGTTTTTTGCGCCAGACCTTTTTCCGCTGCAACCACCAGATCGCGGTCTTTTTCAAAGCCCTCGGATTTGACGCCAAGACGCCAGCAGAAATGTTCGGTAAAGGCGATGCCATAGGCTTTCGGAAACGTCTCCAGCGTCGCAACCAGAGGGTCACTCTCGGCCACCAGCCGCAGGGCGCTGGCAAATTGCGCCAGATCCCAGTGCAAAGCCTCCGGCTGCCTGCCAAAGCAATATAGGCCTTCATGATCGAAATAGGCGGCGGTGAAGCCCGGCTCCCAATAAGGGGTGAAACGCCACGGACCGTAATCAAAGCTCTCGCCGGTAATATTGATATTGTCGGTGTTGAGCACGCCATGAACGAAACCAGCGGTCATATAGGCGCCGGCGAGCCGGGCCACTTGCTCGGTTGTTCTTGCGAATAATTCCGTAGCGGGATCGTCGGTCTGCGCTCCGCCAAAATAATTTTCCAGACAATAGTCGACCAGCTGCCGCATCAGCGCTTCGTTTTTCTCATAGGCCATGCGCTGGAACGCGCCGATCCGGATATGACTGTGGCTGAGCCGGGTCATCACCGCCGAGCGGGTGGGGGAAGGCTCGTCGCCCCGCATCAGTTTCTCGCCAGTTTCAACCACGGAAAAGGTCTTCGACGTATTGACGCCCAGTGCCTCGAGCATTTCCGTGGCCAGAATTTCGCGGACTGCACCTTTCAGAGTCAGCCGGCCATCGCCGCTCCGACTCCAGGGCGTGGTGCCGGAACCCTTGGTACCAAGATCCATCAGCCTGCCATCATGGTCGCGCATTTGCGCGAACAAAAAGCCCCGCCCGTCGCCGATGTCCGGATTATAGTTGCGGAACTGGTGGCCGTGATAGCGCAGCGCCAGCGGCGGATCGAGATTGTCCGGCAGCGGCTGGAACGTGCCGAAATGGTTGACCCATTGCGGCCCGTCCAGCTGGTCCAGTCCTACGCTCTGATCCCAACGGTCATTTCTGAAACGCAGGATATGCTGCGGGAAATTGGCGGCGGCGACCGGATCGCCGATCTTTTCTCCCAATCGGGTAATCTGGACGTCGGCCCGATAGTCGGTCTTGCCGGGTTCTGCTTGCGGTTTATATGGCATTCTACCACAGTGGCGGCTAATCGGTTGCGCAGCAAGTGGCAAGACGGGACGAGGAACAGGATGAGCGAAGAAAATGGCTATCAGGATGTCTACTGGGAATCCGATGACGGGCTGAAACTGCACGCCCGTGACTATCCCTCGGACAGCGGCAAGATACCGGTTATCTGCATCCCCGGATTGACCCGCAATGCCCGCGACTTTGAGCATCTGGGCGCGGGCTTCGGTGGCGGTCGCCGGATCATCATGCTGGATTTGCGCGGACGCGGTCTGAGCGAATATGCCAAGGAAAGCAGCACTTACAATCCGAAACAATATGTCTCCGACATCATCATGCTGATGGACGAGTTGACGATACCGAAAGCGATATTTTTCGGCACATCGTTGGGCGGCGTGGTCACGATGATCATGGCGAAAAAATATCCCGAACGGGTGGCTGGCGCGCTGCTGAACGACATCGGTCCCGAACTCGATCAGAAAGGGCTCGACCGGATCGCCGACCATGTCGGGCAGGGTCGCAGCTTTGACACTTGGGCGCACGCCGGGCGCGACATGGCAGAAAATAACGGCGACATTTTCCCGGATTTTACGCTCAAGGACTGGATTGCCTTTGCCAAGAAAGTTTACCGGATGAACAGTTCCGGGCGGATCAAGCTGGACTATGACATGAAAATTGCCGAACCCTTCGACAGCAAGGGCGGTGGCAGCGGCGCTCTCTGGAATGCGCTGGAGAATATGCAGGATATTCCGACGCTCTTATTGCGTGGCGAACTGTCGGATCTGTTCAGCGAAGAGGTCGCTCGCAAGATGGTCGACAAGCTCGACAAGGCCGATCTGGTCACGATACCGCGCGTAGGCCATTGTCCGACGCTGGAAGAGCCCGCCTCGCTTGACGCGATCAACCAATTGCTCCACCGCATCGACTGACCCGTTCCAGACAGCCGAGCATCACAATCGCATGAAACCAGCCAAGATATTGCATCTGCACAGCACCTTCAATCTGGGCGGCAAGGAAGCGCGCGCCGTCAGGTTGATGAACCATTTCGGTGCCGCTGCCGAACATGTGATCCTGTCTGCCGAACCCGGCAGCCTGTCCGCTCGCGAAGCGATCGATCCGGCAATCAAGGTGAGCTTTCCTACCGACGCGCCGTCGCTTGCCGGCAAGCCGTCGTTGAAACGCTATCGCGAATTTGTTACCTATTTCCGCCAGTTCGATCTGATCTTGTCCTATAACTGGGGCTCGATGGACGGCGTGATGGCGCGAACGCTTTTCTCGCGGATCGAGGGCCTGCCGCCGCTGATCCATCATGAGGACGGCTTTAACGAGGACGAGCAGAAAAAGCTCAACTGGAAACGCAATCTGTTCCGCAAATTCGCGCTAGGGGCAGCCCAGGCGCTGGTCGTGCCGTCCGAAAATCTTGTGCGCATTGCCAGGGATGTCTGGAAACAGCCGGAACAGAAGATCCACCGGATCCCGAATGGCATCGACGTGAAGCGTTTCGAGAAAAAAGCGCAGCGCGGTGCTCTGCCCGGCTTCATCCGGCGCGAAGGCGAGGTTGTTGTCGGCACCGTGGCCGGACTGCGCGCGATCAAGAATATGCCACGACTGGTCCGGGCCTGTGCTGCAGCAGGCGATAATGTCCGGTTGGTAATCGTTGGCGAAGGGCCGGAAAAAGACAGGATACAGGCCGAGGCACAACGTGCGGGGCTCGGTGATCGCTTGCTGATGCCGGGCTTTCTGGCCGACCCGGCGCGCTATATCGGACTGTTCGACATTTTTGCACTGTCCTCCGACAGTGAGCAATTTCCGATTTCGCTGATCGAGGCGATGGCGGCAGGGTTGCCTGTGGCCGCGACCGATGTCGGCGACATCAAATCGATGGTGTCGCAGGCCAATCAGGGGTTCATCAAGCCGCTCGGTGACGAAAGCAAATTTTTCGAATCGCTGACAACCCTTGTCCAGCACCAGCAGTTGCGCGAAGACCTCGGGATGCAGAACCGGCTCAAGGCGCAGGCGGAATATAACGAAAGCAAGATGCTGGCCCGCTACGCGCTGCTCTACGGACAGGCGCAGGGACGCGCGGATTTCGGCCCGGGCAAATAGCGTTTCAAGCAGCAGAGTTTTTTTCGAGCATTTTTAGTTGCCGGTGTCTATATCGGCCTTTGGGGAAAATAGGAGATTTCATTGTTCAAGGGCTTAAAACCCATTCAGTATAACGGTCAGGAAGTATGGCCGTTGATCGAGGGTGGAAAAGGCGTCGCAGCCACCAATCACGCCAGTTCGGGAGCCTGGGCGGCTGCCGGCGGCATCGGCACGGTATCCGCAGTCAATGCGGACAGCTATGACGAACATGGCAATGTCATCCCGCAAATCTATCATGGCCGGAAACGCGAAGAGCGGCATCAGGAATTGATCGACTATGCGATCGACGGTGCGGTGACGCAGGTCAAGCAGGCTTATGAAATTTCTGAGGGCAGGGGCGCGATCAATATTAACGTCCTGTGGGAAATGGGCGGCGCGCAGCAGGTGCTGGAAGGCGTGCTCGAACAGACCAAGGGCATGGTCGCAGGGGTCACCTGCGGTGCCGGCATGCCCTACAAGCTGTCCGAGATTGCCCAGCAATATGGCGTAAACTATCTGCCGATCATCAGTTCCGCCCGTGCCTTTCGAGCGCTGTGGAAGCGGGCCTACAAAAAGGTTCCGGATCTGATGGCTGCTGTGGTCTATGAGGATCCTTGGCTGGCTGGCGGCCACAACGGTCTGTCCAATGCCGAAGATCCGCGCAAACCGGAAGATCCCTATCCGCGAGTCAAGGCGCTGCGCGAGACAATGCGCGCCGAGGGCATAGCAGACAGCGTGCCGATCATCATGGCCGGCGGTGTCTGGCATCTGCGCGACTGGCAGGACTGGATCGACAGCGAAGAGCTCGGCCAGATTGCCTTCCAGTTCGGCACCCGGCCCTTGCTCACCAAGGAAAGCCCGATCCCGGAAAGCTGGAAGAGCGAGCTGACCAAGATCAAGGAAGGCGATATCCTTCTGCACAAATTCTCGCCGACCGGATTCTACAGTTCCGCGGTGCGCAACGAATTTTTGCGCAGTCTTGAAGCGCGGTCGGAACGGCAGATTCCCTATTCGACTGAGAAGGCCGGCGAGCATACCCACCAGCTGGATGTCGGGGTCAAGGGCAAGAATTTCTGGGTCACACGCAATGATCTGCTCCGCGCGCGCGAATGGGACGGCCTCGGCTTTACCATGGCGATGAAGACGCCGGATAATACTTTGATATTTGCGACGCCTGAAGAGTCGAAAATGATCCGCAAGGATCAGGCGGATTGCATGGGCTGCCTGTCCCATTGCGGTTTTTCCGCCTGGAAGGACCATGACAATTTCAGCACCGGGCGGCTTGCCGATCCGCGCAGCTTCTGTATCCAGAAAAGCCTGCAGGAAATCGTTCATGGCGCTCCGGTCGAGGAACATCTGATGTTCGCCGGCCATGGCGCGTATAATTTCGGTACCGATCCCTTCTACTCCAACGGCTTTGTGCCGACGGTGAAGCAACTGGTGGATCGGATCCTTACGGGCGACTGAGTTGGACATCCGGCGCGATGATCTGAGCGGCCAGCAGGTTCAGGACCTGCTGGCTGCGCATCTCGCCGGCATGCAGGAAAATTCGCCGCCGGACAGCGTTTATGCGCTCGATCTCTCGGGTCTGCGTACGCCCGATGTCTCGGTCTGGACGGCATGGGAAGGCACAGACCTGTGCGGCATTGGCGCGCTCAAGCAGCTTTCACCATCGACCGGCGAAATCAAGTCGATGCGCACCGATGCCCGGCATTTGCGCAAGGGTGTCGGCCTGGCCATTCTCGACCATATTATCGCGGTGGCCAGAGAGCGCGGCTATCGACGGCTGAGTCTGGAAACCGGATCGGGCGCGGAATTCGAAGCCGCGCTGACCCTGTACCGGAAACGGGGGTTTGAAAATGGCGAGCCGTTTGGCGGCTATGTGTCGAGCGACTTCAACCAGTTTCTGCATCTGGAGCTGTAGCGGACAGCGTGCCTTCTCCCGTGCGGGAGAAGGATATAAAGCCTTATGAGCGAAGCGAATTAGGCGCAGTTGGATGAGGGTGTTCTGCTGTCTGGGGTTTAGAGAACCCTCAACCCAGCTCCGACCAGGCAGCAAGCTGCCAAGTTTGCACGACCCTCTCCCTTGAGGGAGAGGATAAATTCCCGTCAATCCAGATCCCAGGCCCGTTCGCCATGGTTGGAGATATCCAGGCCATCGCGTTCGTCATCCTCGCTGACCCGCATCGGCAGGATGTAGCTGATGCCGAAACCGAGGATCGCCGTGGCGACCGCCGACCATATGGCGACCGCGCCGACGCCGATCAGCTGGGCAACAAACTGGCTGCCAAAGGCCATGTTTTCGCCATAGCCGGTGCCGCCGAAACTTTCAGAGATGAACAATGCGAGCAGCAGGCTACCCAATATCCCGCCGACGCCGTGGACCGCAAAAACGTCGAGGCTGTCGTCGATCTTGAAGCCGTTCTTCACCAGCCCCACAGCAAAGAAGCAGACGATTGCGGCGGCCGTTCCGATGAGGATCGACGCGCCGGGGCCTACAAAGCCTGCGGCCGGGGTTATCGTTGCCAGACCGGCAATGGCACCGGTCGCGACGCCAACCGCGGTTGGCTTGCCGACCTTGAATTTCTCGATCAGTATCCAGACCAGCGCGGCCATGGAGGCGGCGATATGGGTATTGATGATGGCCGCCGAGGCATCGTCGGTTGCTGTCAGCGCGGAGCCGCCATTGAATCCGAACCAGCCGACCCAGAGCATGGCCGCACCGGCGACGGTCAGGGCAGGGCTATGCGGAAGCATGAGCGTCTTGGGCCAGCCCATGCGCTTACCGAGCATGATTGCGACAACCAGCGCGGAAACGCCAGCCGTTGTATGCACCACAATACCGCCAGCAAAATCGAGTACGCCGAGATTGCTCAGCCAGCCGCCGCCCCAGACCCAATGGGTCACGGGCGCATAGACTACGAGCAACCAGAGCGCGCAAAAGGCGACGACCCAGCCAAAGCGGGCCCGCTCGACCCAGGCGCCGATCATCAGCGCGGGCGTGATCACGGCAAAGGTAAGCTGGAACATGGCAAAGGCGGATTCCGGTATCGAGGTGGCTTCTCGGACATTGCCGAGATTGTTCAGCATCGCGTTGAAGCCGCTGCCGAGAAATCCGTTGGTGACCGGACCGAAGGCCAGCGAATAGCCAATGACGATCCACAGGACCGAACAAATGCCGACCACCGCCATGCACTGGATCAGGACCGAGAGAAAATTCTTCGCGCGGACGAGGCCACCATAGAACAGCGCCAGGCCGGGAAGGGTCATCAGCAGAACGAGCGCGCTGGATGTCAAAATCCAGGCTGTGTCGCCGCTGTTCGCGGCATCGGCGGCGATGGCGGGATCGATTGCCAGTTGCGCCTGCAGCGGCGAAGCCGCCAGGCCGACCGCCAACATGGCGCCTATGGATTTGACTGGATATTTCATGACGATCCCCGCAGCTATAATTTTATTATGCCTGTTCGCCCTTGCGAATCAGATTGCGACGAATTCCTAGTCGAGACGGGAAGGGGACTCAACGGAAAGCTTAAATCCAGCCTTCGAGAACCTGGTCCGGGGGGCGGTGGCCGTCGGCCCATACTCGGATGTTGGTGATCACCCTTTCCCCGGAAGCTTCGCGCCCCTCAAAGGTTGCGCTGCCCATATGGGGAAGCAGGACCATGTTCTTGAGTGACAGGAAACGCGGATCAATGGCGGGCTCGTTCTGGTAGACATCGAGGCCGGCACCGCCGATCCGCTCGTTCAGCAGGGCATCGATCAGTGCGTCCTCGTTCACCAGATCGCCGCGGGCGGTGTTGATCAGATAGGTTGAAGGTTTCATCATTGCGATTCGCCGGGCATTGATCATCTCGTGCGTTTCCGCCGTATGGGGGCAATGAAGCGAAATAATGTCACATTCGCGGACCAGTTCGTCGAGATCGGCGACAAAGCTGGCGCGCAGTGATTCCTCGACAGCCGGCGGCAACTGGCGGCGGTTGTGGTAAAAGATCGACATGCCAAAGCCGGAGGCCCGGCGGGCCACAGCCTGGCCGATCCGGCCCATGCCGACGATACCGAGCTTCTTGCCGCCGATACAATGGCCGAGCATGCCCGATGGTTTCCAGCCTTCCCATTGTCCGCTCCGCATCAGCTTTTCGCCTTCGGACAGGCGGCGCGGGACGGACAGGATCAGCGCCATGGTCATGTCCGCGGTGTCTTCGGTGAAGACGCCGGGCGTATTTGTGACGAGTATCTTTTTCGCGCGCGCCGCTGCGAGGTCGATATGATCGACCCCGGCACCGAAGCTTGCGATCATCCGCAATCGTTCGGGAGCATTGGCAATCATCTCTGCGTCGATTTGATCGGTCACGGTCGGCACGAGGACATCGCAATCCGCCATGGCTGCAATCAGATCCTCGCGGGAAAAGGGTCTGTCGCTGTAATTTGGTACCGCATCAAACAGTTCGCACATGCGATTCTGATTGGAATCCGCCAATTCGCGGGTGATGATGACACGGGGGTTCGAGATGGCTGGTGAGTCTGGCATAGACCTGTTGCTATGCCCGAATTTCGGTTCAGGTCAAGCAGGTGGCGCTTGAAGCGGACGCGGTTTTCGGGCTATGCTTTGGTCAATTCGGGGAAGAGTAAACCATCATCATGCGTATTTCGGCTTTCATGCTTGTCGCGATTCCGGGCCTGGTCCTGGCATCGCCTGCTTCCGCGCAACAGGAACCACCATATTGGGCGTCGATCGACGAGCCGGAGGCACGGATGCGCACCGGCCCCAGTACCGAATATCCGACGATGTGGATCTACAAGCGCGAAAAGCTGCCGATCAAGATTCTGGCGCGCTATAAATCATGGCGCAAGGTCGAGGATCATGAAGGGACGCAGGGCTGGATGCACGCGCGCCTGCTGAGCGCATCGCGGACCGGCCTGGTGCTGGCGACCAGCGGCAAGCCGGTCGCCATGCGCGCCTTTCCCGATCCCAATGCCAAAATCATCTGGCGGGCCGAACCGGGCGTCGTGGGCAGCCTGACCCTTTGCGAAAAAGGCTGGTGCCTGTTCGACGTTACCGGTCGTCAGGGATATATCAGCATAAAGGATGTCTGGGGCGACGAACCGCTGAAATGATCAGTCGATCAGTTCGATCGCCACTGCTGTCGCCTCGCCGCCGCCAATGCACAGCGCCGCGACGCCTTTTTTCAGACCGCGTTTTTTCAGGGCTGCAACCAGAGTCACCATGATCCGGGCACCGCTGGCGCCAATCGGGTGACCCAGAGCGGTAGCGCCGCCATTGACGTTCAGCTTGTCGCGGCTGATTCCGATATCCTGCATCGCGAACATGGCGACGCAGGCGAAAGCCTCGTTCACTTCCCAGAGATCGACATCGGCCACCGACCAGCCGGTTTTTTCAAGGAGCTTCTTGATCGCGCTGACCGGCGCGGTGGTGAATTTTGCCGGGGCGTGGGCGTGGGCGGAGTGGCCGACAATCCGCGCCACCGGCTTCAGCCCCTTGGCTTCAGCCACGCTGGCGCGAGTCAGCACCATCGCCGCTGCGCCGTCAGAGATGGAGGATGCATTGGCCGCAGTGATCGTGCCGTCCTTGGCAAAAGCAGGGCGGAGCTGTGGAATTTTGTCCGGATTGCCCTTGAGCGGCTGTTCGTCCTTGTCGACCGTGACGCTGCCCTTGCGGGTTTTCACTTCGACCGCGACCACTTCGTCATCAAAGGCATCGCCTTCGACGGCGGTCTTGGCGCGGGCCAGCGATTCAATCGAATATTCGTCCTGTGCTTCGCGGGACAACTGATATTCGCCGACGGTTTCCTCGGCAAAGCTGCCCATCGCCCGGCCCGGTTCGTAGGCGTCTTCCAGCCCGTCGAGGAACATATGATCCTTCGCTTCGGTATGGCCGAGACGCGCACCGCTGCGCATCTTGGGCAGCAGGTAAGGCGCATTGGTCATGCTTTCCATGCCACCGGCGACGAGCATGTCGATCGACCCGGCGGCCAGGGCTTCTGCGCCCATGATAGCGGCCTGCATGCCGGAACCGCACATCTTGTTGACCGTGGTTGCTTCAACCGATTGCGGCAGGCCGGCAAAAATCGCTGCCTGGCGGGCAGGGGCCTGGCCCTGACCGGCGGAAAGGACATTGCCCATATAGATGCGCTCCACGTCAGAGCCGTCCACACCGGCGCGCTCGACGGCAGCCTTGACCGCAACAGCACCCAGATCGGATGCGCTGACCTCGCCAAGCGCACCCTGCATGCCGCCCATCGGCGTACGGGCATAGGAAAGAATGACGATCGGATCGGAATTGGACATGGATGGACCTTTCTGGGTTTGATGCGCCGCCGGGGCGAGCGCGATTCTTGAAAAGGACATAGGCGCGGCCAACCGGTTTTTCAATTGCGCCATTGAATGCCGGCACCGGTCGTGCCAATCGATCTGGAAATTCTTCTCTGGAGCGCCCTTTGCCCGCCTATCTTCTGCCTTTTCCCGCTATGCTCCTGGGCCTTGTCGTCGGCAGCTTTCTGGCGACACTGATCATCAGATGGCCGGAAGGCCGATCGGTGGTTGCCGGTCGCTCCGCCTGCGATCATTGCGGACATAATTTGCGCGCCGGCGAGCTGATCCCGGTGCTCAGCTTCGTCCTGCAGGCCGGGAAGTGCCGGCAATGCGGAGCGGCAATTGCCAGCGATCATCCGGGAATCGAACTGGCGGCTGCACTGGTCGGCGGACTTTCGGTGCTGGTTTCGCCGGACGGGAACGGACTGGCTGGCGCGCTGTTCGGCTGGCTGTTGCTGACACTCGCAGCGCTGGACGTGAAGCATCACTGGTTGCCCGACCGCCTGACGGCAACGCTGGCGATTTCCGGTGTTCTGGCCAGCCTGTTGTCGGCAGACCCATCCTTGCAGGATCGGCTGATCGGCGGCGTGGCCGGCTTTGCATCCCTGGCAATCATAGCGGCCCTATATAAAGGCATCAGAAAGCGCGACGGCATGGGTGGTGGCGATCCCAAGATGCTTGGCGCGATCGGCTGCTGGCTTGGCTGGCAAATGTTGCCGCTTGTCCTGCTCGGCGCCAGTCTGGTCGGAATCCTGGTCGCGATCTCCTGGCGACTGCGGGGCAAAAGCGTGGTTGCCGGAACCATGCTGCCGCTCGGCAGCCTGATGGCGATTGCCGCTTTTCCGCTCTGGCTTTTCCAGGCCGCCACTGTGAGCCCGCTCTATTGAATTGCTTGCGCGCGCAGACAGCGGAAAAAGCCGTTGCCAGCGCAATGGCTGTTCGCTAACAGAGCCACGATTTCGCTGTACAGCAAATGATACAGCCGGAGCCCCTGTGGTGGAATTGGTAGACGCGCTGCACTCAAAATGCAGTTCCGCAAGGAGTGCCCGTTCGAGTCGGGCCAGGGGCACCATCATCGACATTTTCTGTGAAAACGCCGTGGCTGCCTGACAAGCATTCTCAAGGACCAGCCGGGTTTACGGGATATTTGTCTCAATATTTGCCGATGTCGCTCGAACGATTGCACATAGGGGCGAATCAAAAGGTCCTCACGGTTGCGGAGGGGGGGGGCGCGCAGAAGGGCAGGGCTGCCGAATTTCTCGGCAAATTCGCATTTCAGGCCGCAAGTTCATGGGACGCCAATTTATCCAAAATCCGGATAGCTGTGACTTAGTTGCAACGATATTGCGAATTTCGCGGATTTCGCGCCTATCCGGCGGGATTCTCTCGCTTATAGTCTGGACTATTCCCGCCATATAGACCAGTTCCCGCCGCACAATGGGTAGTTGGACCCATTCCAAAAATAAGCTCACCGATCGACAAGGTCGGAGCGCAGGAGAAACACATGAAAATCGCTAAATTTTTAGCCGCTACAGCATTGGGCGGTGTTATTGCCGCATCACCTTCCTACGCACAGGATGTGCAGGAAGAAGAAGCCTTCAATGACAATGTAATCGTCGTCACCGCATCCAAGCGTGAAACCACGCTGCAGGAAACGCCGATTTCGGTGTCGGTCACAACCGGTGAAACGCTCGAGAACGCACAGATCCGTGACGTGCTCGATCTGCAGTCGGTCGCTCCTTCGCTGCGCGTCAGCCAGTTGCAGACCTCTTCGGCATCGACCTTCATCATTCGCGGCTTCGGCAACGGCGACAATAACTTCGGCATCGAGCCTTCGGTCGGTGTCTTCATCGACGGCGTGTTCCGGTCCCGCTCGGCTGCGGCTCTGTCCGACCTGCCCAATGTCCAGCGCATCGAAGTCCTGAACGGCCCGCAATCGACACTGTTCGGCAAGAACGCATCGGCCGGCGTTATCTCGGTTGTGACGCGCGAACCGCAATTCCAGTTCGGCGGTGCGGTCGAAGCCATTTACGGCAATTACAACAATGTCGTCGTCAAGGGCGACATCACCGGCCCGCTGACCGACAATATCGCATTCTCGGTCGACGGCAGCTATAACCGCCGCGACGGCTATGCCAAGATTGTCAATCTGGGCGAAGAGCAGAATGACCGGAATCGCTGGGCGGCTCGTGGCCAGTTGCTGATCGAGCCGACTTCGGACATCACAATCCGTGCGATTGGTGACTATTCGCGGATTGACGAAATCTGCTGTCAGGTGACGACGGTTGTCGCCGGACCAACCGCCGGAGCGATCCAGTTGCTCGGTGGCCAGTTCTCGACCGACCGTTTCAGCTATGATGCCTATCTCAACCAGGTTCCGATCAACAAGGTCGACAATTACGGTGGTTCGATCCAGGTCGACTATGATGCAGGTCCGCTGTCTTTCACCTCGATTTCCTCCTATCGCGAACTGAAGAACCTGTTCGTTTCGGACATCGATTACAGCAGCCTTGATGTTGCGAACGAAACCCGCAACCAGAAGGTGAAGACGCTCACCCAGGAATTCCGCGTCGCGTCCGACTTTGACGGTCCGGTCAACTTCCTGCTTGGCGGCTATTATTTCGACGAAAGCATCTCGCAGAAAAGCCAGATCGAAAACGGCACGCAGATCCGTGACTTCTTCGAAATTCTGGCAGGCGGAAACCCGGCTGACATCATCGCCGGCAATCCAAGCGTTTTCAACGGAGTCGAACTGGCTCTGGGTCTGCCACAGGAATCGATCTTCCTCACCCCGCTGCTGACGTCCGAACAATTCTCGATGGACAACACGTCCTATTCGATCTTCGGCACGGTTGATTTCGAACCGGTCGATGGCCTCGTCTTCACCGGTGGTTTCAACTATACTGACGACAAGAAGGATTTTGCCCTCGCGCAGCAGAGCTTCGATCCACTGGGTCAGATCAATCTGGTAGACGCCTTCATCGTCGGTGCGACCAGTGGAACGGTTACCACGCGTGACCAGTTCCAGGCGCTTCCCGCCACAACCCAGGCGGCTTTGCTGGCTGCGGCAACCGACCCCAACGTAAACCCGTTGCTCGGCCTGTCGGCATTCCAGTTCCAGCCACCGTTCGTAACTATTCCGAATGCTGTCGAAGACGGAAAGACCCGCGACGACAAATTCACCTATCTGCTGCGCGCATCCTATGCGATTTCTGATCAGGTGAACGTCTATGCGAGCTATGCGACCGGTTTCAAAGCGAGCTCGGTCAACCTTTCGCGTGACAGCCGGCCTTCGAGCACCGACTATATCGCGGGCCCGGGCGGATCGACTTTCGCAGCGCCCTCGTCACCAATTCTCGACGGCGGTCTGGCTGTTCCCAATCTGAGAAGCGGTTCACGTTTTGCAGGACCGGAAAATGCCACCGTCTATGAAGTTGGCGTCAAAGGTCAGTGGGAAGGCTTCGGCTTCAACCTCGCATTGTTCGACCAGACCATCAAGGGCTTCCAGAGCCTGGCCTTTACCGGCACCGGTTTTGCCCTGCAGAACGCAGGACAGCAGTCGGTCAAGGGTTTCGAGTTTGACAGCAATATCAATCCGGCCGACGGTTTGGTGTTCACATTTGCGATGACCTATCTCGATCCGCTATATGATGACTTCCCGGGTAGTGTTCTCGGTAATCTGAGCGGCGCAACGCCGGGCGGCATTCCCGAATTCGCCATTTCGACTTCTGCGACCTACTCGCATGAATTCGGCGCCAGCGGAAATATGCTGATTACGCGGATCGACTATAGCCATGAAAGCAATACGCCGATCAACAACGGTCTGCCGACCTT
Source organism: Sphingorhabdus sp. YGSMI21 (assembly GCF_002776575.1). GTDB lineage: Bacteria > Pseudomonadota > Alphaproteobacteria > Sphingomonadales > Sphingomonadaceae > Parasphingorhabdus. Next base: position 3,004,946 of record NZ_CP022548.1, read on the forward strand.
CAACGCTGACCTGGGCAACACCCAGATCTTCGATCGCGAGGTCAATCTGGTCAACGGCTCGATGACGCTCAAGCTTGAAAATGGCCTGGAAGTCGGTGCCTATGTTCGCAACCTGCTGAACGACCAGTTCCTCACGACAGTGTTCGACGGTGTAGCCCAGGCGGGAACGGTTTCCGGTTATCCGAGCGCTCCTCGTACCTACGGCGGTGTTGTCCGGTTCAAATTCTAAGATTGAACAAAAATTACAAGATTGGGCCCTGCCGGGAAACCGGCGGGGCTTTTTTGTATCCAAATTGCATCAAATTGCCCCGTTATGGTGCAAAAATGTAATGCCTTCATGCATTTTCTAAAATTCCGGCTGGACTTAATCGCGCGATTAGTTGAATGTTTGCCAATCGGGGGGATGAGCAAAAGCTACACTCTCCGGTGAGAACGTTGGGATTTGGGAGAGAGAAATGCGTAAATCGCTATTGTTGGCTGCTACAGCTATATCTGCAACGTCCGTACCTGCCATGGCGCAGGGTCAGGACAATGGTGTTATTGATAACAATGTCATTATCGTTACCGCGCAACGTCAGGCGCAAAGTGCTCAGGACGTGCCGATTGCCGTTTCCGCATTTTCACAAGAGGCGCTCGAAGCGCAGCAGATCGAGAATAGTTCCGATCTCCAGCTGACGCTTCCGAACATCACATTTACCAAGACCAATTTTACCAGTTCAAGCTTTACCATCCGCGGGATCGGCGACCTTTGCGTCGGCGTGTCTTGCGATCAGGCGACCGCCATCCACCTGAATGATCAGCCTCTGTTCTCGACTCGTCTGTTCGAAACAGAATTCTTCGATCTGGAGCGCGTGGAAGTCCTGCGCGGACCGCAGGGTACATTGTTTGGCCGGAACGCGACCGCAGGCGTTGTGAATGTCGTCTCCGCCAAGCCGAATCTCGGCGAGTTTCAGGCTTCGGGCGACGCGGAATATGGCAATTATAATGCGATCAAGGTCAAGGGCATGGTCAACGTCCCGCTGGGCGACAGCCTGGCGTTCCGCGGTGCCGGCATTTATGTGAAACGCGACGGCTACACAACCAATCTCAACGGAGGTCCCGATCTTGATGATCGCGATCTCTATTCGATTCGCGGCTCGCTGCGTTTCGAGCCAGGTCCCGACACCACGATCGATCTGATGGCATCCTATTTCCGTGAAGACGACAACCGGATGCGGATCCAGAAGCAATATTGCCAGCGCGACGAAACCGGTATTTTGGGCTGTCTGAACAATCGCCGCGATGCCCAGGCGTTCAATGGAAACGCCACTTTCACGGCTGCATTGTCTTCGCAGGAGTTTCTCGCAACGCAAGGCATACCAACCGCTTTCGCACTGGGTAGTCTCTATGGCCCCGATCAATATGAAGGCGTTGGCATCCCATCCGACCCGCGGACGGTCAACACGGCTTTTACACCGGAATATTTCACCAGTGAGCTGACATTCCAGGGCAAGATCGAGCATGATTTTGGTCCGATCAGCGCGCAGCTTTCCGGAACATATCAGAAGGTGAAGCTGGATTCACGGCAGGATTATAACAACAATATCGGTCGCCGGGACGGCTATGCGCCTGCGCTCAACACTCTCGCAGCCGCCGCCGCGGGGCTTGTTCCAGGTCTTCCGGCTTCCTATTTCGCACCGCTCGCTGCGGCGATCATTCCCGATGGGCCAAATGGTGTATTATGTACGTCAGATACCGATACGATCGGTCTCGGTGCGTTTGGCGGGAACAGCAATTGTGCAACATCGCCGCTGCAATATGACCGTTCAAACCAGTATAATAGCAGCTGGTCGGCGGAAGCGATCATCTCGAGCGATCTGGATGGACCATTTAACTTCCTGCTGGGTGGTATTTATGCCGATTATCATCTGACCGAGAACAGCTATTATGTGAATGCGTTCGCAATCGACTATGTTGCCGGTTTGCTCGGCAGTTTCACGTCTCTGGGTGGTGGTTTGGATCCGTCATTTCTCGGAACGCCTTACTTCCGTAACAATACGGATGATCTGACCGTTAAATCCTACGGCCTGTTCGGCGAAGTCTATTTCGACATCAGCGACACTCTGAAGCTGACCGGTGGTTTGCGCTACAATAATGACAAGAAGAACGTCCAGGCGCGGTCAACCCTTGCCAGCTTCCTCGTTCCCTATAGTCAGACCACGAACGCGTTCGAATCTCCCTTTGTCGGATCATTCGATGCGGACCCAGGCACGCCCGGCAACCAGATATTCCAGAACCGGCAAGTCAAGAATGACGAGATTACGGGACGTGCGGTTGTCGACTACAAGCTGACCGAAGACAATCTGATCTATTTCTCTTATTCCCGTGGCTACAAGTCCGGTGGCCTCAATCCGCCGTTGCAGCCGATTTTCGAGGTTCCGGAATCCTTCCGGCCCGAGCAGGTGGATGCGTTTGAAATCGGTTCGAAAAATACGTTCGGCGATGGTGCCTTGCAGCTCAACCTGACGGCCTTCTATTATAAATATAAGGATCTGCAGCTGAGCAAGATCGTCGCGCGCACCGCGGTGAACGAGAATATCGATGCCGATATTTACGGTGCGGAAGTCGAGGCGATCATTCGTCCTGATCCGGACTGGACGATCAACATGGGCTTCAGCTATCTGCACACCGAGGTCAAGGGAGACACTTTCAACAGCGATCCCCGTGACTTTGGCGGCGGCCGTTCCGATGCCGTGATCATCAAGGATATCACCAACGCTTCCAACTGTGCGGTTACATCCACGTCCGGCAATGCTGCCGGGGTGAATGCATTCGTCAACAGCGTGAACGGGGTGATCAACGCGGGGCTCGTTCCCGGACTGGCCGCTGGCGCGGGCTTGCAGCCAACCGTATCCTTCCCGGCTGACGGCGGCATAGCCTCCACCGGTGCCTTCGGGATCTGCGGTGTACTGGAAGCCGCTGCAGCGGGCGCATTTGCGGGCGCTGGCCTGGATCCGGCTGCCTTTGGCGGAATCGAATATTTCGCTGCCGGTGTCCCCAAGAATATCCGTGGCAATTCGTTGCCGCAGGCGCCAAAGCTGAAATTTTCCATCGGCGTTCAATATAGCATGGAATTCGACAATGGCATGAGCCTCGTCCCGCGTGTCGACCTTGCCTATACCGGAGAAAGCTATGGCAGCATTTTCAACGGCAATGTCAACCGGATCGACGGCTATGCGCAAGCCAATGCCCAGATCCAGCTGAACGGTACCGATGACCGCTGGTATGTCCGCGGCTTTGTCCAGAATATCTTCGACAGCAATTCCGAAACAGGTCTCTATGTAACCGACCAGTCTTCGGGCCTCTACACCAATGTCTTCACGCTCGAACCACGGCGTTACGGCATCGGTGCAGGTTTCAAATTCTGAACTGAAGCGACCAAGATATGAAGAGAGCCCTGCCGGGAAACCGGCGGGGCTTTTTTATGCCAACAGGTAGCACCCGATTGTTCGCAAGCTATCCCGTCGCCGTCTCGGTCCAGATGGCGTCCATAGGCGCACTGGCTGCGATATATCGGCGTCGGACCAGCCGCTCTGGCTGCTGCACAATTCGGATAATAATCCCCAGAGCCTGTCGGACGGGCTGGCTGTCGCGGCGTGGCGCCGCCGCCATGAGTGCCTACCGCCAACTGTCGATCAATATGGAAAGCGTCGGGTCCGGTCCGCGCGCCATGCGCTCTGATGCGCCATTTTTCGCGGCAGTGTCGCACATGTTGGCCAGAGTGATCCGCAATATTCATCTGATAAACGGCAAGCCTGGGCTTGGGAAAGATCCACAAGCTCGGGCCGCTTCGCCCTGAGCCAACAGCAGTCCGGTCATAGGGCTATTTCCCAAGCAGTTGGCTGTCAGAGTTTTCCCGCCGCCTGTTTGATCGCACGCCTGATGCTCATATATGTGGCGCATCTGCAGATATTGCCGCTCATTGCTTCATCGATGTCGGCATCCGTCGGGGCGGCATTCTGGCTCAGCAAGGCAGTAGCGGCCAAGATCTGACCGGATTGGCAATAGCCGCATTGCGGGACATCAATTTCCACCCATGTATCGCGAATTGCATCAGCTGCAGTTCCTGCCAATCCCTCGATGGTCGTGATTTTCGCATTGTCGAGACTGTCATGCGGTGTGATGCAGGCGCGGGTCGGGGTGCCGTCCACATGGACGGTGCATGCACCGCATTGCGCGATCCCGCACCCGAACTTGGTCCCGGTCATTTTCAGATGATCGCGAAGAACCCACAGCAAAGGGGTCCCCGGCGCTGCTTCTACCGTTTCTTTTTTTCCATTTATGTTCAGGGTCGTCGCCATGAAATGCTCCTCAATCAACGTGTCGAGATGGCTGGAATATCCAGCTTGTCGCGATTGGCCCCGATCAGCGGCAATGTCCTGAAACGCTGCCCGGTGGCGTTGAAAATTGCGTTCGCCAGGGCAGGTGCTGCAGGTGGCGTCGGCGGTTCCCCGACCCCTGCGGGCCGGCTGTTGGAGGCAATGATCTCGACTTCGAAAATTTTCGGGGCCTCGCCCATTCGCATGACTCGCCAGCTGGGAAAATTATCCTGCACAACGGCGCCATTTTTCGCGGTTATCTCTCCGTAAAGCGCATTTGACAGGCCAAAAATCGTTCCGCCTTCCATTTGCGCCCTTGTGTGGCGCGGGTTGACCACCGTCCCGGCATCTGCCGCAAGCCATATACCGGGAATGGTCAGAGTTCCGTCCGAAGCAACTTTCACTTCGATCACGGTGGCGACATAGGTCAGAAATGACCGGTGAGCCGCGATTCCAAGGCCATGGCCTTCGGGAAGCTTTCTTCCCCAGTCGGCCATTTTTGCGGCCAGCTTTGTAACTTCGGCCAGCCGGCCGGTATCGATTGGATAGTCTTCCGTCGAGCCGCCATAATTCCTGTAGCTAGCCTGTTCCGCATTGGGGTTGACCAGTCTCGGTTCCCCGATCAGTTCCAGCAGATAGTCCTTTTGGTCACGCCCGGCTGCGTGCGCTATTTCCGCTGCAAAGCTCTGGACGGCAAAGGCGTGGTAGATATTGGCAACCGACCGCAACCAGCCAATTCGCAGATGACCCTTGGCAGTGCCGGATTCGACCTGCAAATTGGGGATCGCGAACGGTACATCGGTGGCGCCCATACCCATTTCACCATCCGAAGGCACATCCGTCGCGGAGTCGAATGTGGAACTGATTGGCGGAAAGACAGAACGGTGGCGATAGGCGGTACATTTGCCTGCACCGTCCAGTCCCGCTTCAAGCCTTTGCGCGCTGGTGGAGTGATAGAAACCATGCCGGACTTCGTCTTCTCTGGTCCATGTCACCTTGACCGGCTTGCCCACCTCCCGTGCGACAAGAGCGGCTTCGACCACAAAATCCGGTTTGGACTTTCGTCCGAAAGCGCCACCCAGCCAGGTGGCGTGCACCGTGATATTTTCCTTATCGATGTCCAGCACGTCAGCCAGGGTCTGCCGTGTTGCTTGCGGGTCCTGGACACAGGCCCAGCATTCCAGCTTGTCACCGGTCCAGCGCGCCGTGGCCGCAGGCGGTTCCATCGGCGATTGCGAAAGATGCGGGGTGTAATATTCTGCGGAGATGGTTTTATCGGCTGCAGCCAGAGCTTTGCCGGCATTTCCCCGGCTACGGCGGACGGTTCCGGGTTGCCGGGCCTTGATTTCCATCGCCTTGCGAAAATCATCGGAGTCATAGCCGGCACTCGGTCCGTCCAGCCATTCGACCTCCAATGCGTTGCGCCCCTGAATCGCGGCCCAGGTGTCGGTCCCGACGACCGCTATACCGCCCAGCGGTTGAAACATCGCGGGCGGCTTCGCGTCCGGTAGTTTTACGCTTTGCAATACGCCCGGAATGGCCAGGGTCTTGCTATCGTTGAAGGATCCGGTCCGACCAAAGACCTGGGGTGGCCGCGCGATGACAGCATAAACCATGTTCGGCACATGGACATCAATGCCGAATGTTCCTTCCCCTCTGGTGATCAGCGGAACTGTCAGTGAAGGAATTTCCTTGTTTATATAGCGCCAGTCCTTCGGATCCTTCATAACAATATCGGCTTCTGACGGTACCTGCAGTCTGGCGGCAATATTGGCCAGATTGCCGTAAGACAGGGTCTCGCCATTCTCGCTGTTCGAGACTTTGCCTGTGGCAGCGCTGCACTGCGACGGATCCAGTTTCCAATAGAGAGCCGCTGCCGAGACGAGCATCTGTTTCATCGCCGCGCCAGCGAGGCGCAGCCTGTGAAAATTATAGCGTACCGAACGCGATCCGTCTGTATTCTGGTCGCCATAGCGCTCGTGCCCTTCGGCCTGGACAATTTCGACATTCTCCCAGTCTGCGTCCAGTTCGTCGGCAATAATTTGCGCCATTGAAGTCCAGACCTGTTGACCCATTTCCGATCGGTGGCAGGTGATCTTGACCGTTCCGTCCTTTTCGATTGCAATCCACAAAGCGGGTGTCGCATCTCCGCCTTCCACGTCGGTAAGCGGGCTGGGCCCTGCTTGGGGAATCTTCATATTTGCGGCGTCAACATCGGGTTCCGTATTGGAACAGCCCGCCAGCGTGACCGCAACAACGAAGAGACCGGTTCCCGCTACGAACCCGCGGCGAGTGAGGTTGATTATAGAAGGGGACGGTTCAGCTGCTGCCGGATTTTTCTCCTGAGAGGGAATGATTCCAATATCTTCCAAGAACATTTCAAACCTCTTTGACTGGGCGATAAAAGCTGGGATTGTCGGGCCGATCGACCCCAGGCAACAATCTAGCACAACTTGTTTCGAAAGAAAGTTGAATTATTACCAAATTCCAATAATGTCATATTTCAGGACCGGTTCACTTTGACAGGCTCCGATTACCGGCTATGGAAAAAAGGCAATGGAAAGTTCCGTAATGCTATCCCGATCGCTCTCTTCCCAGTCAGCACTGGTTGTATATCAACCATGGATCGCGGTTCCGTTTTGACGCTGGAAGCGAAAGCAAGGGAAGCTTTGAAGCACGGTGACATACCGGCTGCTGCGGCTGTCGCCAGATCCATGATATCGGCTGATGAAGCCCAGCCTGCAGGCTATTTCCTTCTCGGGATTGCCGCCGCCGAAGCCGGCCAGATCGCCAAGGCTGTACCGCTGCTCGAAGCCGCGGTGGAACGGGGACCGGAAGCGGAACATCTGGCACAACTGGCGAAGCTGCTCATCCTGCTGCGGCGTGATGGCGAAGCCGCTGAGGCCGCGCAACGGGCAATGGCGCTGGCACCCCGTGATGCGCGGACTTTCGATACGATCGGTTGTATATTTACCCGTCTGGGCGATCATGAGGGGGCGGTCCCGCCTTTCCAATCCGCGGTTGCCACCGAACCGGATAATATCGACTATCGCTATAATCTCGCGGCCGCTGCCGGCTTTACCGGCCGGGTCGGGGAAGCCTTGGCCCATTATGAGGCCATAATATCCGCCGACCCCGGCAATGCGCGAGCCCATTACGCGCTGGCGATTGCTTCCCGCCAAACGCTAGAGTCGAACCATGTGCCACGGCTGAAAGCGGCACTGAGCGGGGCAGTGAAGCCTGGTGACGCGCTGCGCATCCGCTATGCGCTGGCGAAGGAACTGGAAGATATCGGTGATGGAGAATCCTTCCTTCATCTTTCCACTGCCAATGATGAGCACAAGCGTTCGCTCCGATATGATTTCGCGCAGGACCAGGCTATATTCGATGCGATCGAGAATCTTTTCTCGGAGCAATTACATAGTCTCCGCCCCGCGCCAGGATGTTCCGTGGAGGCGCCGATATTTGTGGTCGGCATGCCCCGCACGGGAACAACTCTGGTTGATCGCATTCTTTCGTCACATCCCGATGTCGGGTCGGCGGGGGAGCTGCAGGCCATGCCGCTTGCGGTCAAGCGACTGGCGGCGACATCGTCCCGTAATGTCATCGACCGGGAAACGATCACGGCGAGCGGCGATATCGATCCGGTGAAGATCGGTGATGCCTATCTCGCCCAGGCTGGCCATCACAGACATGAGGGCGCGGCGCGCTTTACTGACAAATTGCCCGCCAATTTTCTCTATATCGGTCATATTGCGCGCGCTTTGCCTCATGCAAAAATTGTCTGCCTGCGCCGCAATCCGATGGATACGGTCTGGAGCAATTACAAGAATCTGTTCGCCAGCCAGTCCGCTTATTATGCCTATTCCTATGACCTGCTCGACACCGCGCGCTATTATGCACGCTTCGACCGGCTGATGGCGATGTGGGATAAATTATTCCCCGGGCTGGTGCTGCAGCTATCCTACGAACAGCTGGTCACGGACCAGGAAGGCCAGACCAGGCTGTTGCTGGAGCATTGCGGTCTGAACTGGCACGACGCCTGCCTGACTTTCCACGAAAACAGCGCAGCTGTAGCAACGCCAAGCGCCGCTCAGGTTCGCCGTCCAATCAATGCGGACGCGGTGGGCAAATGGCGTACGCACGAAGCCGCGCTGCAGCCCGCACGGGCATTTTTCGAAGAGCATGGCATTCGCGTCGAATAGAGCGGCGCGGCGCTGATCGGATTACTGCAAAAGGTGCGCCAATAGGGAAGGGGCACCTGCCGTTTCCGGCAGGTGCCCCGTTTTAGTCAAACTTGATGCAGGCTGTCAGAACTTGAACCGTCCTTCGAGGCCGACGGTCCGAGGGTTGATCACGGCCTGCCGGTAGTAGCGCACGGTGACACCGTCATTGACGCCAATGCGCGAACGGTCATTGGCAACCGACACCACAGCATATTTGTCGAAGACATTGTCGACAAACAAGCCGATCGTGAACTTGTCGGTGTCATATGAGATAGAAGCGCGGTTCAGGATATAGCTCGGGATCTTGTCACCATAGGCCCGATCCCAACCGATACGGGACACAACATTCCCGCGATAGGTTGCCGTCCAGTTTGCGATCAAATCTCCATCCATCACCGGTGTTACGTAGGTCACACCGAGACTTCCGGAGTTTTTGGCCGAGCCGGGCAGGCGATCGCCTGCCAGCGCGTCCAGCTGAACGAACCGGTTGGAATAGTCCCCTGGCGTCTCGCGAATGGTGATGATGCCGGGTACATCCTCGGTCAATTTGGCATCGGTGTAGGAATATGTGCCCTGGATCGTCAGTTCCGGAACAGGTTTGAAGCGGAACGAGGTCTCGAAACCCTTCGACTCCGCCGAACCACCATTCACCGTAATGCCCGTCGCTCCGTAAAGTGTGGCGGAATCAACCTGAATTCCCTGCCATTTGACCTGGAAGATGTTGAAATTGAAAGACAGCTTGTTGTCAAACAATTGCGCCCGCATGCCCAGCTCGAGATTCTTGGTCGTATCAGGTCCATATTGCAATTCTTCCGGCAGAGCGCAGATGATTTGCTGACCGGGCACGATATTATCGGGGCACGGCGCGACCCGGTTCGGACCGCCAATGCGATAGCCCTTGCTATAGGTGAAATAGGCCATCAATTCCGGTGCAAAATTATAGGAAGTGTTGAATTTCCATACCCAGCCGTCTTCTCCTGCATCCCCGCCGTTCACTGGCAGATCATAAGGACTGAGCGGATCGCCGAGCACCGGTAGCGCTGCTGCGCCGGCAATTGTGGAGCTATATTTGAAATATCGCGCGCCGGCAGTAACCTGCCATTCAGGCGTGACCTTGAAGGAGGCCTCACCAAAGACCGCCTTTTCGGTTACTTTCGACGTGATATAGCTGACATATTCGAGCGCTTCCGGATTCGTGGCCACATCTACCCACGGGTGGTTCGGTATACGCTCGGCATAATCGCTCTGATATTCATTCTCGTTGTAAAAGCCGCCGAGTACCCAGCTAAACGGGCCGCCATGCCTTGAAACGAGGCGGATTTCCGCATTCTTCTGCTTACGGGAAGTGTCGGACTCGGTATATCCGGCGAAAGCGGGGAACAGCTCGTAATCATAATCCAGATCGAGCAGCAGGTCGGTCACGTCGCTCTGGCCGTGGTAATTGACCTTGGTATAGGCGCCCGTGGCAACGATATCGAAAATATCCGCGACATTGGCGTTGATTTCAGCGCTGAAAAGATGGGCGTCGCGTTCGACCGGTTCGGTGAAGCGGCTCGCATTCTCGTAACGACCGGTGCCGAGCACGCCGGCACTGTTCGACTGCCCGCCACCAGTCTTGGTCTTTTGATAGGCGTAAGTCAGGATCAGTTTCAGGTCTTCGGTGGTTTGCAGCAGCAACTGGTTTCGGGTGGTGAACGTCCGTTCGTAGTTGAGATCCTTCTCCCTGGTGAGATTTTCGGCATAGCCATCGGCGGATATGCTGTCTGGACCATCCGGCTGCGGCAGGGATACGCCGGGTACCTGGACCAGAGTCGTATAATCTATGAAGCCAGGATCGAAGTAATAACCTGTGGCAGAACGAAAGGCGACATGATCCTCCAGGATCGGTATGTTGATCATGCCGTCAACCTGTACGCCAAAGGAGTCACTATGGGACTTGGCATATGCACGGCCGTGCACCGCTCCTTCGATACTGTTCACATTGGGGCGGTTGGGTATGTAGCGGATTGCACCAGCCAAAGTACCAAGGCCGTAGAGCGTGCCCTGCGGTCCGAGAAGCGTTTCGACACGTTCGATGTCGATAAGCTTGAAATCATAATATAGAGGAACCTCACCCAGATAGATGCCGAGCGAGTCATCATAGTTAGTGCCGCTATCGTCCACACCCGATGCATTCAGCCCGCGCAGAACGATTGAACCCGTTGTCCCCGGCCCGGTGTCGGAAATTGTCAGGCCAGGTGTGAAATCGGCGAGATCACGCACGTCGTCAATCCGGTTGCGTTCAAGATCTTCGTCACTGACAACCGAAATGTTGACGGGTGTCTCCATCAATGTTGTCGCCCGGCGCGTAGCGGTGACGACGATCATATTGTCGCTTCCAGCCCCTTCGGCAGAAATGTCTTCCGACATTTCCTGGGCGAAAACAGGCGTAGCGGCCACGGTGCTGGTCAACATTGTCGCGGAAAGCAGGCCTAGCTTAAGTCTTGCGTCCTTTATCATTATTATACTCCCTCATTTTACTGCCCCGGGGGGCCAGACATATGTCGTTCATCCTGCGACCTTGTCTTGAGGATCTGGTCTTTTGCCCGCTTCCCGTTATTCGGTTTTGCAGCGGACGCTTCGAAAATCGGGGCTGCTATTTTTCCCGATTTTTGCGATCCCGAACTTATTTCTCGATATATTCTCCTCCTTGAATGTCGGCCGACGATGGTTCGTCGTGCCGGGCCTTGAACTTGTTGATCAGGGGTTGAAACGGGAAGACAAACTGCTCGTAAATCGACAGCCGTCTGCGGTCATCCTGTCCTACCTCTTCGGATTCCCCGTCCCGAAACGTGCCGAAAATCCGGTCGAGCAGGATCAGGGAATTGCCGTAATTGCACCGCGTGTCTTCATAGCTCAGCGCCGTGTGATGCAGGCTGTGATGGCGGATGGTCGTGAACACATAGGAATAGAATAGGGGAGGGTTTGAACGCACATTGGCATGGGCGAAGGTGGACACCACGGTGAGCACGTTGAAGCCGCAGAACAGCGCCGCCGTGTCGAGATCGAAGATCGCAATGACGCTGAGGCTGATCAGGAACAGTTCGATCGGATTGCCCACAGACCCTTTTAGTGCGTTGAGCTGGGTAATATGGTGATGTGGCGCGTGGGTCAGCCAGGCCGGATACCAGTCGTGCATCAGTCTGTGCATCCAGTATTGGCCGAACTCGTAGAGGAATATTACCAGGGCGACCTGCAGCAGAAAGGGCATCTGCATGGCCCATTCCGTGCTGATGCCAATCGACTCCTTGAACGTGGCCAGCGGTTTGTCGGCCAGCGTCTCGGTTGCCCAGCCGATTGCCGTATATTGGAGGGCCAGATAGAAAATATCGGTGGCAAATTCCTTGCGCGTCAGACGCCAGCCCTCGTGCCGCTCGAGCAACTGTTCCAGACCCAGAACAAAAAAGCTGATGGCAAGCCCGGCAACCACAATGGACCAGGGGCTGTCGGTCACGGATGCTGGCGCAAGCATCCAGAAAAGGACAACGGCAACGACCGTCGCGGGAGGAATAAGGTTGATCAATGTCCGCTTGATCGGACTTTCGCCCGAATGGCGTTCGGATAGCGTGCCGGAATAAGAGCCCTCGGCGCTGGCTTCCCGCTTTTCTGATAGTGTGTTGCGATCCGACACTCGACCCATAGAAAACCCCCTATCAAGCCGGAAATCGGCTTAATGCCTCAGGTTTTCTTCTCCCATCGGACGTCGTTCTCAATCGCGACACCACATACGATATAGATATTACCTATTGCGTCAAGAGTAATAACCATGATTTGTTCGCAGGTGCACAATAAACTGATCAAGTAGCTGATATATCGTGTATTTTCTGTGTTTTTACGCCTGTTTTCAGGCTTGCGTGTCGGTTGTTAACGCGTTCATTTTCCCCTTCTCGCGGAGGTGGAGAAAGGGAAACGAATCATCGCGGGCCATGTCAGTCGGCCGAAATCCTTATTCGGATGCGTTCTCGCCGACGCTCCACCAGGAAATGCTTTCCACGTCATGGGCGCTGGTCCAAATGCCGTTCGGCGTATAGCGCACAGCACCGCTGCCCGCTGCCGGACCGGCGCGGGTGAGGATTTCTAGCGTCTCGGCGTCGATGGCGACGAAGGTCTGGTCCTCGGTCGTCCGCAGCCAGACCGTGCCGCCCCCGGTGTCGATGTCCCCGTACAAGAGGCTATCTCCGACTTTCGTGCGACCGGTAACCTCCATGGTTTCGGGATCAACTCGGGCAACCGTTCCGTCACCCTGCTCCTGTATCCAGACGCCTCCTTCACCGGCAGCGAGAAAGCCTGGTTGCTTGCCGAGTTCGGCTGTACCGGTCACCTTGTTGGTCGCTGGGTCGATACGCTGGACCAATTTTTCGTCGCTGCTGACCGCCCATAAGGCGTCCAGGCCATATGCGAGAAAAAATGTTTGCGGAGCGACGTCGACGGTTGCGATCACTTCATTGGTTTCGGGATCTATGCGAGCGACCTTTCCTTCGGAATCGCTCGGCACCCATATCGAACCGGCACCGGCAACCACATTTGTCTCGCCTTTGGGATTGGCAATACCGGTGGCGATCATTGCTTCCACTTCCGCCGTTTCAAGGTTGATCCGATACAGGTTTGCGTCCTCGCAATTGGCGACCCAGAGCGAACCGGACAATAAGGCCATCGTGCCGCACGGGCGCGGCATCTCGACCGATGCAAGCATTTTCTCGGTCGACCATTGCTCGACCCGGCCCCGATTGGTCACCCAAACTGTATCGCCGTCGACGGCCAGAAAGTCGGCAAAATCTGGTACTGCGATAGTCTGTTCCACCAGGTTTTCCGGTTCCAGCGCGGTGGGAGAATCAGCCGGTTGCTGTTCGGCGGGAGAGCAAGCCGCTGCGAAAAACAGCATCAGGGCGATTGAACGTTTCATGTGAAGACTCCTGCGAAGCGCCGATATGGCTGGTTAGTAACGATAAGGATTTGTATCGATCGTGGTGGTACTGCGCGTCTGGTTGCAGAGGAAAACCGTGCCGGTGAAATAGATGCCCGGCTCGGTGATCGTCTGGGCGTAAGCAAACGTCTCGCGCAATTGTTTCACTGTCATCTGCACCGGCGCTTCATCAGGCTGATAGGTAACACCGTAAGGATAGTCCTTGCCATCCTTGCTGATCTCTACATGGCAGCCCATGACGTGGGTAACGGGATGGGTATCAACAAATTCGATCAGCCGCTTCATGCTCTCGAACCAGGGCTCCCAGTAAGTGATGTAGCAGCGCCCGCGATAGAACATGTCGCCGGTGTAGAGAATCTGGGTGTAATTGTCATAATAGGCAAATTCCGACACCACATGGCCGGGTGAGCCCCAGATCAGAATCTCGCGTCCGCCCAGATCAAGCGTCACGCGCTGTTCCGGGTAATTGGTCATGCCCCAGAACCCGAGCATTTCTTCATGGGTCAGGCCCATATAGCGGGTGTTGGGCCGGTCGGCGAACTGATTGACCGCAGCATAATGGTCGGAGTGAAGATGGCTGAAAGCAACCAGCAGTTCCAGACTGGCCGGATCCCGCCCGTTCCGTGCGCACCAGTCCGCGATACAGTCGTCGACCACCCCGCGCAGGTCCCAGTCGTTGCGCAACTGGGTGAAGCCCTCGTCGAGCAACAGGACACGATCATTACCGAAATAGAGCGGCGTGAAGGGCGCCTCGAAACTATAGGCCTTGTTCTGCCGGAGGATCGCGGTGTGCGCATTATACCAGTGGACCTGAACCGGCGGATCCATATTGTCCATGCAGGACTCCGAACCGCATATCCAGCGCTCGGGAAAGGCACCGGGCGCCGGAACATTGCGCTTGAAATCGATGGGTGCCGGGCGCGTTGCGGCCATCGCGGAATCGCCAAATGTGGTGAGTGTATTGCCGGTGACCGCAACGGTGGCGGCTGTGGCGTTATAGGATAGGAAGGTGCGACGATCCATGAGAGTCCTCTCTGGTTTCAAAACGGCCGGGGCGGGTTGATCCGGGGCACGTTCTCGGGCCAGACCGAGGTCCGCTGATCGGGACTGACGCCGTTGTAGAGTACGAAATCCGGACGGATCAGCAGCATGTCCTTGCCCTGGATTTCGCGCGCATATTGCAGCGCTTCATCGATCACTTCCGGTTCCAGCTGCAATATTCGTTCGTAAGGCTTATAGGTAGCAAAGCGCGGATAATATCTGCCGGGCGCAAACATCATCTCGACATGACCGCCGAGAATCCATTTGGGTGAACGGGCCGCCGCGAATGTCTTGAGCCGTTCCAGCGACGTTACGAAATCGCGATCATTGCCGATATTGATCTTGCCGGGATACAGGAAATCGCCGGTGAACAGGACGCGGCAATAGGGATCATAAAATGTGACGCCGTCCTTGTGGGTGCCAGGCGTCGGGATGACCTCGATCGCCCGGTCGCCGAGATCAATCGTACCCGTGCCCGAAGGCCAGCTGTTCCGGAACCCATAATGCTGTTTCATTACATTCAGCGGCGTTGGCACGATGACTGTATCCGGTCGTCCGGCAAATTGTACCAGACCCTGGTTTTGCCCAATGTCTTCGCCGGACGTCAGAGCGATAGTCAGCGGCACCTTGCTGCGCCCTCTCGCCTGTCCCCAGCGGGTGATTATGGCATCGACCGTCTCGCGCAGCGGATAATGTTTCGCATTGGCCGTTGCGCCGCTGTCGATCAGCAGGGCACCCTTGTTGCCAAACAGAAGATAGGTGAAGGGCGCTTCCCAATGTACGCAAACATTCTGTCGCAGGACAAAACTGTCCTCATTATATTGCACGACCTGCACGCGCGGATCGCGGTTCTTGGCCGCGACATTGGAACCGTAGGTCCAGCGGAACGCCAGTCTGCCGGGCGCCGGGCCGTCGCTGTTATAATCATGAGTTACGGCCTCCGCCGGGTGCAACGGTACAGTGGAATCGGTATTGCGGACGCCGGGAGGATTATAGCCGAGATCGGGATTGCCGTTTCCCGATGCTGTTGGATTGAGGGTTGGCGCTGACGTCTGCGGCATCGATTACTCCTGACAAAGGTTCCAGTGCGGCGTTAGCCGACTGCTTTCGATGCATCGTCCCCCGAGGCGCTCCTATCACCGCGATCGGCGGATGATTCGGCAAGCACATTCGGAAAACATAAGGATATTACGAAACATATCAATAGTAATAAATATAGATGGACAATGAGTCGTTTTGGCGCAATGCTGCAACTGCGAAAGGAAATCGAATCATGATCAAAGGGATACGTCGCGCAGGGGCATTGGCAATGCTGGCATGTGCTTTCATCATAACATCGTGCTCGCCAGCGGCCGAGGAAACGGCAGCGCCACGCACCGAATTTAATATCGGCTGGTCCATCTACGCCGGCTGGATGCCTTGGCCATATGCCCAACAAGCGGGTATCGTTAAGAAATGGGAAGACAAGTACGGCATCAAGATCAACATCGTGCAGGTCAACGACTATGTCGAATCCGTGAACCAATATACCGCGGGTCAACTGGACGGCGTCACCGTTGCCAACATGGATGCGCTCACCATCCCGGCTGCTGGCGGCAAGGACACGAGCGCAATCATCGTTGGCGACTATTCCAACGGCAATGATGGCGTGCTTCTTAAAGGCACAGACGATCTCCGCGCAATTAAGGGCCGGACGATCAACCTCGTCGAACTGTCGGTGTCCCATTATCTTCTGGCGCGCGCGCTTGATGCAGTCGGCCTGTCGATGACCGACGTCAGTACGGTCAACACGTCGGACGCGGATATTGCCGGTGCCTTCATGTCGAAGGATGTCACTGCCGCCGTTGCCTGGAATCCACAGCTGTCCACGATGAAACAGGCGCCGGGAGCAAGCCTGCTCTTCAGTTCCGCCAATATTCCGGGCGAGATTCTCGACCTCTTGGTCGTCGATACCGCAACGTTGAAAGCCAATCCCAATCTCGGCAAGGCGCTTGCCGGAATCTGGTATGAAACGACCGCTCTGATGCAAAAACAGGACGAAGAGGGCAAGGCAGCACGAACGGCTATGGCTGCCCTTGCTGGCACGACGCCCGAAATGTTCGATGCTCAGCTTGAAACAACCTTTCTGTATGCAGATCCCAAATCTGCTGTAGCGGCAACGTCGGACAAGGCGCTAATTGAAACCATGACCCGGGTGCGCGATTTCAGCTTCGCGCAGGGCTTGTTCGGTCAGGGCGCGAAATCAGCCGATGTGGTTGGGATGGCATTCCCGGGAGGTAAGACGCTCGGGGATCCGAATAATATAACCTTGCGGTTCGACGAGACCTATATGCAAATGGCCGCTGATGGTGCGTTGTAGTCTGGCGTTATATCGAAATAGCAAGATCGGGATTGGGGTATCATGCGCTGGGTGAATCGCCGCATAAGTCGAGGCAATAATCTGCTCCTGGGCTCCATTCCGATCTTGTTGCTGGTGTTGATCTACCTGCTGGCAGCGACCGAGCGCCACGCGATCAATCCCAGTGACAAACTGCTCCCTCTGCCAGGCGCTATGGTTCAGGCCATGTGGGGACTGCTGTTTGAACCCGACCAGTTGACGGGTCGCTTACTTTTTTGGGCGGATACGCTCGCCAGTCTCCAGCGGCTCGGACTCGGGCTGGGCATCTCTACCCTGTCGGCGCTCCTCGTTGGCTTGCTGCTTGGGATCCTGCCGCCGGTGCGGGCCACTTTCGGTATGCTGGTGACAGGGATTGCCGTCATACCGCCAATTGCCTTGCTGCCGATATTGTTCATAGCCTTCGGTCTTGGCGAGACCGCCAAAGTGGCACTCATCGTCATCGGGGTCGCACCCTTCATGATCCGCGATATTGCTGCCCATATTGGCGGCCTGCCGAGAGAACAGATTGTCAAGGCGCAGACCTTGGGCGCAAACACCTGGCAACTGATATTGCGGGTGGCCCTGCCGCAAGCCATGCCCCGCCTGATCCAGGCCGTTCGCCTTTCGCTAGGGCCAGCGTGGGTGTTCCTGATCTCAGCCGAGGCCATCGCTTCGGATATTGGCCTCGGATATCGCATTTTCCTTGTTCGTCGCTATCTCGCGATGGACGTCATTCTGCCTTATGTCATGTGGATCGCATTGATCGCTGTGGCACTGGACTTTCTGCTCGCCCGCTCCAGTCGGAGCCTGTTTCCTTGGGCACATGGAACAAGCCGTTGAGTGCGGTCCTGAGCCTGCGCAACCTGTGGGTCGAATATGGCGACAAGGTGGTTCTGGAGCGCATCAACCTTGAGATCGAACAAGGTTCTTTTGTTTCAATTATCGGACCTTCAGGGGCGGGCAAGAGCAGCCTGCTGAGAATCATACTCGGACAGGAGGCGCCGACCAGCGGGAGCATCCTGCTCGATGGTGTCCCCCTGAACCCGGAATGCGGACCGGATCGGGGTGTCGTGTTCCAGCGCTACTCCGTTTTTGCCCATCTCACGGTCCTGGGCAATGTGCTGTTCGGACTCGAATGTGGGCAGGCACCTTTCACGGCACGGCTATTCGGAACCCGCCGGAGGGCTGCCGTTGCGGAAGCGGAAGAGATGCTGGCGGCGGTTGGGCTTGGCGACAGCCTGCATCTTTATCCGGCGCAGATGTCCGGAGGCATGCAACAGCGACTGGCAATTGCTCAGGCGCTTATAAAACGTCCCCGCATCTTGTTACTCGATGAGCCTTTCGGTGCGCTTGATCCGGGCATCCGGTCCGACATGCACGCGTTGATAACGCGGTTGTGGAGAGAATATGCCCTGACTATAATCATGGTTACCCATGATATTCGCGAAGCCTTCTCGCTCGGAACCAGGGTTCTGGCCTTGGACAAATTGCGTCAGGATCCGCACGCGCCGCACCGCTATGGTGCCTCTGTGGCCTACGATATTCCGATCGATAAAAAGCACCTGTTGCCGGAAGATATCGACATTGGCGTAGCGGGCGATTGCAGCATCGAAATTATGGGCAGTATTACTGTTGACACAACTAATAATAACTGAGAGGAACGAGAGCATGATATCGGAACCTACAAAACTCGCCCGGCTGAGCATGAGCTTGCCTGCAGAATTATTGCTTCATCTAGACAATATGGTTGAAGAACGCGGTCTGCCGTCACGGTCTCAATTGATGGCAGAGCTGATTCGCCATGCGTTGGCAGAGCACGAGGCACTGACACGGCCGGAAGAAACGCTCGCCGGAACAATCACGCTGGTTTATCGCGGCGACCACGCAGGCGTGCGTCAGCAACTCGCTACAACCCAGCTACATTATCTGAAAGAAGTCATCTCCTCGCAGCATGTCTTCCTGGAGGACGACCAGTCACTGGAAGTGTTGCTGGTACAGGGGCCGGCGGTGCGACTGGAGAAGCTTTGCGATGCCTTGCGGCGCATTCGTGGAGTGCACCAGTTGCGGCTTGTCACCACCACCGCATTGCTGCCTCAACTTCATGAACAGGACGAACTGGCCAACAAGAACAAGAAGGGCAGGAGCGCCGCAGCATGACCAAGCCACTGGCGGATCCTATGGCTGCACGCGACCATGCGCGGGCGATGGCCGGCACGACGGTTGATGCCATGCCGGTCCTGCCTCCGGTCGCCGACGATCTGCCCGCCGAAGTGGCCGCCGGGGATTTGCTCTGGGAGGAAACGATCGCTGCCGGCGGTTATGCCACCCGCAAACTGGCCCGCGGATCCCGCTTGCGTCTCATCGACCTCGAGGGCGACGCATGCGCTTCGGTCCTCCTCTTCAACGCAGAAATGCCGACCGAGCGGCTCAATGTCGCGGATACGGTGAAGGTGCAGTGGAACGCCTATCTTGGCGCCGGCAAATTGCTGCTCTCGGACATGGGCCGCGTGATGATGAGCATATTGGAGGACGAGGCGGGCACCCACGACGCTTTTTGCGGCGCGTCCAACGCCGCGACCAATGAAGCCAAATATGGAGAAGGTCGCAACAGCAGCGCTTCTCCCAACGGCCGGGACCGTCTCTTGCTGGGATCTGCCAAGCATGGATTGCAAAGAAGGGATGTACATCCGTGCATCAATTTTTTCAAAGGAACGAAGATCGAGGCAGACGGGACCATCACGCCGCTGGTCGGTCCCTTCGAGGCCGGCCGCGAGCTGCTGCTGCGCGCCGAAATGGATGTGATTGTTGTGATCGCCAATTGTCCCCACATTCTCGATCCGCGGGAGAAGTGGACCGTCGCTCCGCTGCGTGTTTCAGCGTGGCGCGGGCCGGTGACGTCCGCCGACGATCCCATACGCAACGCGACGCCGGAAGGCGCGCGCGCCTTTCTGAATGTCGAAGATTATTTCCGTCGCTAGGAAGGAAAACAGGCCCAATCATGACAGCCCCCCAAGGATTAGAAGGTCTTTCCGGTACAATCATTCATGACGAGATCGTGCCCGCACGTGCGCCTTGGCTTTATCACATAGCCGCGGGCCAAACTCTTCGCATTGTCGATCTGGAAGGGAATCAGGCGGTGGATTTTCTGCTCTATTCGACGGCCGACGATGCTGAGCGCTATAGCGCGCAGGACACCGTCGCCGCGCAGGCCAATCTGTTCCTCCGTACCGGCACCGTTCTGCGGTCGAACGAGGGACGGGCGATGATGACGATCCTCACTACGTCAGTCGATTATCATGACACGATTGGCGGTGCTTGCTCCTGCGAGTCCAACACGTTGCGCTATGGCCACCATACCAAGAGCCAGCATGCCTGCGTCGAGAATTTTCTCGAGGCCAACCTTACCGAAGGCCGGGGCAAGCGAGATATCGTGCCCAATATCAACTTTTTCATGAACGTGCCGGTGGAGGAAGACGGAGCGCTGGGAATCGTCGACGGCATCTCGGCACCGGGGCTGATGGTCGACCTGCGCGCCGAAATGGACGTCACCGTAGTGGTGTCAAACTGTCCGCAAATCAACAATCCGTGCAACGGGTTCAATCCCACCCCGGTACGGATGATCGTGGCCGCATGAGCGTTGCTACGGTCCTGATTGCAAATCGCGGTGCAATAGCCACTAGAATTATCCGGACGGTACGCCGCATGGGACTGCGGTCGGTCGCGGTCTATTCCGAAGCCGATGCCGACTCCCTGCACGTATCGCAGGCGGACGTTGCCGTCTGCATCGGCCCTGCCGCTGCGACCGAAAGCTATCTCGATATTGCCGCTATCCTCAAGGCCGCACGGGAGACCGGTGCAGGCTTCATCCACCCGGGCTATGGCTTCCTTGCGGAAAATGCCGAATTCGCAGAGGCATGCGCCGCGACGGACATTGTTTTTATAGGCCCTACGCCGGAAAATATGCGAACATTCGGCCTGAAACACAGCGCTCGTGCGCTGGCGACCGAACATGGCCTGCCGCTCGCGCCCGGCACCGGCCTTCTTGAAGATGAAGACGAAGCCGCAAGCGCGGCAAATGAAATCGGCTATCCGGTGATCCTGAAAGCCACGGCTGGCGGCGGTGGCATTGGCATGCATATCTGCGAGGACGAGGCGGCTGTGCGCAAGAACTGGGACAGCGTCGCTCGTCTCGGGGCGGGGAATTTTGGCGACGCCGGTGTATTCCTGGAACGCTATATCGCCCGCGCACGCCATATCGAGGTGCAAATATTCGGCGATGGAACCGGCCGGGTCATGCCGCTGGGTGAACGGGACTGCTCGCTGCAACGACGGAACCAAAAGGTCGTCGAAGAATCGCCAGCGCCGGATCTCGGCGAAAATGTCAGGCGTGAACTCATCGGCGCTGCGGTCCGTCTCGGCGCAGCTGCCCGATATCTTTCCGCCGGCACCGTCGAATTTCTGTTCGATGCCGAGCGCGAAGAATTTTTCTTTCTGGAAATGAACACCCGGCTTCAGGTCGAACATGGCGTCACCGAAGAAGTCATGGGTATTGACCTTGTCGAATGGATGATCCGAGGGGCTGCGGGCGACTTCACCTTCCTGGATCGCGAGCCGCCGGTATCAAAGGGCCATTCGGTGCAGGTCCGCCTTTACGCCGAGGACCCCGCGTTGGATTATCGCCCGACCACCGGGACAATTACTGCTATCGATTTCCCCGAGTCCATGCGTGCCGAGACATGGTGTACAGCGGGCAGCACGATCAGCGCCTGGTATGACCCGATGATCGCCAAGCTTATCGTTCACGCCGATACGCGAGAGGCGGCAATTGCGGCCATGCAAACCGCGCTCGACGAAAGCTGTGTGGACGGACTGGAGTCCAACTTGCGCTGGTTGCGCGCCGTTGTGCGGGACGAGCGGTTTGTGGCAGGTCAGGTCGCGACGCGGTTGCTTGATACTATTGTCTATAATCCACACAGTATCCGTGTGGTGTCCGGCGGCACGGCAACGACGGTGCAGGACTGGCCCGGTCGCGTCGGCCTCTGGTCCGTCGGCGTACCGCCCTCTGGCCCGATGGACGATCATTCCTTTCGGGTCGGCAACCTGCGGCTAGGCAATCCGGAAGGGACAGCCGGGCTCGAGATCACCTTTACCGGTCCGACGCTGTATTTCACGGCGCCTGCACGTATCTGTATCACCGGAGCAGATTTCAGTCCCCGACTGGACGGAGAACCGGTTGAACGGGGAGTTCCGCTCGATATCGCGGCGGGGCAGACACTCGCGCTCGGCCGTGTCAGCGGAGGCGGCATGCGCGGTTATATACTTATCGCGGGGGGGCTCGATATTCCTGCCTATCTCGGCAGCCGCAGCACATTCGAACTCGGCCAGTTCGGAGGCCATGCCGCCCGTAAACTGGTGGCAGGGGACACGTTGCATCTGGCGGAAGCGGACGTCAGCACCCCCGCCCCGGTTACCGAACTATCGGATTTCGGAAATCTCTGGACGCTGCGGGTATTATATGGCCCCCACGGTGCTCCTGACTTTTTCACTGAGGACGATATTCGGGCGACACTCGATGCCGATTGGCGTGTGCACTATAATAGCAACCGCACCGGCGTTCGACTGGTTGGACCCAAGCCACACTGGGCGAGGGCCGATGGCGGGGAGGCGGGCTTGCACCCGTCCAACATCCACGACAATCCCTATGCTATCGGTGCCGTCGACTTTACCGGCGACATGCCGATCATTCTGGGTCCTGATGGACCGTCGCTGGGCGGATTTGTCTGTCCGTTCGTGGTGATTGCTGCGGACCAGTGGAAAATCGGGCAGCTTGCTCCGGGCGACCGCCTGCGGTTCGTGCCGGTCACTCTGGACGATGCCAAAGCCGCCGACCGCGCTCCGCTGGAACTCACGGCACAGCCGACGCGGACCGGCCCGAAGCGCGAGATATCCAACCTTTCTCCTGTTCTCGCCGATACACCAGCCCAGGGGTTGCGCCCTCGCACAGTGTACCGCCAGCAGGGCGACCGTAATATATTGGTCGAATATGGACCGATCGTTCTGGACATCGAACTGCGTATCCGTGTTCATGCCCTGATGACGCTTCTCGAGGAGAAGGCGTTGCCCGGCGTGATCGATATTGTGCCGGGCATCCGTTCCCTGCAACTTCACTTCGATGACAGGATTCTCGACCAGCAGGGTGCGCTTGCGGCGCTCATGGAAGCCGACAATCAACTTGGCGATCTCGAGGACTTCACGGTGCCTTCCCGCATCGTGCATCTGCCGCTCAGTTGGCGGGACCCGGCCACGCTGGAAACAATCGAAAAATACATGGCTGCAGTCCGGGATGACGCGCCATGGTGCCCGGATAATATCGAATTTATTAAGCGCATCAATGGCCAACCCGATGCGAATGCAGTCGAGGACATCATTTTCGATGCAAGCTATCTGGTGATGGGACTGGGCGACGTCTATCTCGGCGCGCCTGTGGCGACACCGGTCGATCCCCGGCACCGGCTGGTGACCACCAAATATAATCCGGCTCGTACATGGACGCCACCGAATGTTGTCGGAATTGGCGGTGCCTATATGTGCATCTACGGCATGGAAGGTCCGGGCGGTTACCAGTTGTTCGGACGCACCATTCAGGTTTGGAATACATATCGCCAGACCGATGCCTTTGTTGACGGCAAGCCGTGGTTGCTTCGCTTCTTTGACCAGATCCGGTTTTTCAGCGTAACCCCCGAGGAACTGGTTGAATGGCGAAGGGATTTTCCCAACGGGCGCCGTTCGATCCGGGTCGAGGAATCGGAATTCCGTCTCGCCGACCATCGCGCATTTCTGGCTGAAAATGCAGAATCCATCAAAGCTTTCGAAGGGAATCGGCAGTACGCCTTCGAAGCAGAACGTGCCCAATGGCAGCAGAATGGCGAATTTGACCGCGTTACCCAATTGACAGACGACCCGGCGCTTGGCGCGCCCGCTGCCCCTGCGATCGAACTGCCGGAGGGCACGGACCTGATCGAGGCGCCCTTTGGCGGAAGCGTATGGAAACTCCTGGTTGCAGAAGGCGACAAGGTAAAGGCAGGGGACGTTATTGCCGTGATAGAAGCCATGAAAATGGAAAGCCCGCTCGAAAGTCCGGATAACGGCACGATTGCCGCGCTCTATATCAGCGAGCGACAGTCGCTGGAACCCGGCGCGCCGATGCTGGCGTTGAGGAGGCATTGATGACCAGGTTAGACCGGCAAAGCCCTGCGGCGATCGCAACAGCCATAAGGGGCGGAAAGACAAGTGCGCTGAAAGTGGCACAGGAAACCCTCGCCCGCCTTGATGCCTATGACAAGGTTCAACCGCAAATATGGATTAGCCGCGCTGCACCTACCGAATTGCTTGCTGCGGCACGCGCGGTCGATGCCCGAATCGCGGCGGGAGAACAATTGCCGCTCGCCGGAGTTCCCTTCGCCGTTAAAGATAACATCGACGTTGCCGGCTTTGAAACCACCGCAGGTTGTCCGGCCTTTGCCTATTCCCCCGCCGCTTCTGCAACCGTCGCCGAACAGCTGCTTGCAGCAGGTGCCATCTGCGTTGGCAAAACAAATCTCGATCAGTTTGCGACGGGTCTCGTCGGTACGCGCAGCCCTTATGGCATTCCCCGGAATGCCTATAATCTGGCCTATGTCAGCGGCGGATCAAGCTCGGGTTCGGCTGTTGCGGTCGCAGCGGGGCTTGTCGGCTTCGCACTCGGAACCGATACCGCCGGGTCGGGGAGGGTGCCTGCAGCATTCAACCATCTTGTGGGTTTCAAACCGACGAAGGGGCGCTGGAGCACACAGGGTCTCGTACCCGCTTGCCGCACCATCGACTGTATCACCGTGTTTACCGACAATTTGTCGGATGCGCGCCTGGTGGACGATGTCCTCGCGGGCTTTGATCCGGCGGATCCCTATTCGAAGCCGCTAGCCAATGTCTCGCTTCAACCTACGCGGATCGGCGTGCCGCGCCGGGACCAGCGCGCCTGGTTCGGGGACAGCCAGTCGGAATATCTTTACGATCAGGCAATCGCCCGTCTGGCAGCCGACGCCGAAATCATCGAGCTCGACATATCACCGCTCAATGAAGCGGCGAGCCTCCTCTATAATGGCCCGTGGGTTGCCGAACGAACAGCCGCCATCGAGAATCTACTGGCCAACAAGCCCGATGCGATTGATGAAACAGTGCGCCAGATTACAGAGGCCGGTTTGCGAAAGACTGCTGTCGAAGTGTTCAACGGCATCTACCGTCTCGCCGATCTCAAACGCCAGGCAGACGCGCTTTGGAACGAGGTAGACATGCTCGCCTTTCCCACTACCGGCACGACCTATCGTGTCGCGGAACTGCTGGCAGCGCCGATCGCTTTGAACAGCAATTTGGGCTTCTATACAAATTTCGTGAACCTGCTCGACATGGCTGCAGTGGCGGTGCCCGCGGGAACCCGTTCGAACGGCACTGGCTTCGGAATCACTTTGATCGGCGCAGCCGACAGCGACCATGCGCTACTTGATGCAGCGGAAACCTATCGCGGGACAGTAGAATTGCCTGCTCCGCCCGAACTTGACCTGGAGGGAAAAATGGAAAGCGTGAAACTTGCGGTCGTCGGGGCCCATTTAAAGGACATGCCGCTGCACTGGCAGTTGACCTCGCGCGATGCCGAGTTCGTCGGCTCCTTCGAAACCGCCCCGACCTATCGGCTTTACGCAATCGCCGATAGCGTTCCGCCAAAGCCGGCGCTGGTCCATAGCGGGGATGGTGCATCCATCAAGGTCGAGGTTTACCAACTCGACGTCTCGGCCTTCGGCAGTTTCGTAGCCGAAGTACCCGCTCCGTTGGCAATCGGAAATGTCACCTTGGCCGATGGCACCACCGTTAAGGGTTTTGTCGCTGAATCGCGCGCAACCGACGGCGCCGAGGATATTACCGATCTTGGCGGCTGGCGGGCCTATATCGAGGCGAAATAGCATCAGCGTGACCGTTAACTGCGAAAAATTGCGGCCTTCAGAATGAGGTAAATATTACGCTTGACCTAATTGATAATATCAATACCATGGCCTTCATACCAAAAAACAAGAATCGTTCACAGGAGAGACACTGCAATACCGGGCCGGTTTAGCGCTCGGGCAGTCGCTAATCTTGGGCCAAGGCCCTCAGGCAACAGAGGTAGGCAGCATGAACGGAGTTCGGGTAGGAAATAGAATAATTGGAGCTGATGCACCGGTCACTGTCGGATGGGAAAATATCGGCAGGGTAGAAGGCGGACCTGCCAAGCAGTTCATCTTCACATATTTCCAGCCCACGATACTCTTCGCCGTCCTCGCCTTCTGGTATTATGCACCCAGTTCCATTGCCGTAGCATCGACGGCTATCTGGATGGGGATATGTTTCAAACTGTTCCTGCTGGCCCTCGAATGGGTTAACCCGCGTTATGATAGCTGGCGCCTGACCTGGAAGGAATTTGCCACCGACCTCTTCTATGTCGGACTCGGCTACACTTTGCTCAGGATGGTGGACAATTACATCGGTGACGGTGTCATTATCGAAGCCATCCAGAACTCCTTCGACTGGGAAAAACTGTCTTGGTTCACTGATTTGCCGTTGCTGGTGCAGGCCCTGCTTATCTCGCTGATTTTCGAGTTCGGCCAATATTGGATGCATCGCGGCATGCATAATTGGTACCCACTCTGGCTGACCCATGCGCCTCATCATTACATCACCCAACTGAACATCAACAAGGGTGCGGTTGGCAATCCGATTGAACTGTTCCTGATCGGACTGGGGATCGGCGGTTTCTTCGATTTCATCCCTCGGGCTTTTCTGCTCGCTGGTGCGATCGGTCTGACGGTGGGCGTTTACCAGCATATCAACGTCCGCTTCAACTCGCCGCGTTGGTGGCGGTTCCTGTTCAACACCACCGAGCATCACAGCGTGCATCACTCGCAGGATTATGAGGCAACACGCAGCAATTATGGTGCCAGCTGGATCATCTTCGACCGCCTCTTCGGCACATGTGTCGACGGTGAAGCAGAGTTGCTCGGCATGGAAGGCGGCAGGCGCATGCCGATCAACGAAACCATGGTCTTCCCGTTCACCGAGGGATATAAATCCCTGAAATCCCGGATCCGCGATCGCCGCCAGCAACCCACTGCCATCCCGGCCGAGTAGTTGATCATTTTTTCCCTGCCCGGAACGTTCTTATCGCGGCAAGGGCTATATTTACCACTGAGCGTCGCGGAGCCAACGGCTTCCCTGTGCCCCGGAAATTGCTGGAGGAATTGTAAGTGAAATTGCCTTTCATCGACCGAATCTGGCGGGTGAAGGGCTCGCTACCCCTCGAAACGCCCATGACCCCGGCAACTGCTTTCGACAAGCTTGATCCGCTATTCCAGACCAATGGTACGAGCTACGAGATTGCAGGCGATACACTTACCTTCGCAAAGAAAAATCCCGCTGCCCAGGACAAGTTGGCGACCTTTACCCGCGGCACGCTGAAGGTCGGCGAGCTGGATGGGCGTTCGGTACTGAGTTATAATGTAACCAGCCCGGCATTGCTGGCCTGTTTTTTGGCACCATTACTGTTTCTGGCCTTGGGTCAGGGAAATGTAGCCATTGGCGAATATGAAAAATCAAAAGCCGAAGCCGCTGAGAAATCGGGAAAAAACGACAAGGAGAAAAAGCCGGACGAAGAGGACAAGGATATAGAATTGCACTGGATTGACGTCGCCTTGGGTGCACCTGCACCGGAAAAGCCCGACGAAAAAGACAAGGAAGAAGACAAGTATAAGAAATATTCCCCCAAGCCGGCCTATATTCTGGCGGCAATTTTCGCGACGCTTTATCTGGTCGGACGAATTCTCGAACCGTGGCTGCTCAGGTCTATCTTCCGCAGGAATCTGTCAGACAGGGCGACGACAGGCGATATTGATCCGGGCGAGCGTCTTAGTCAAGAATGACCAACGAGCAATGCCCGTGCCGATAGCGGTCTTGTTAAGATCGGAGAAGGGACTGGAAAGCCGCCACAAAATGCCTCGTGGCCGCGCTCGGCATTGTTATCATACTGAAATTGCACTGTTTAGGCAGTCAATGCTGGAATGGTGCCGAATATCCGACTCGAACGGATGACCTACCGCTTACAAGGCGGTTGCTCTACCAGCTGAGCTAATTCGGCATATACTGGATTTGCTGGGCGCTATTAGCGTCAAACCACGCCAAAGGTCCAGCCCTCTTTTTGTGCGATTTCACTGGTCATCGCGGGCGGGCTCCAGAGCGCGGGATTGGCCGCTTCCCGTTTCATCCATGCGGCGGTGATCAGCGCGTCGGTGCTGTGGTCGTCATAGCGGGCCAGTCTCGCCGGGATGGGCGTATCCAGCTTCGCCAGCGCCTGTTTGAGGCCGGCGCGATCGCGGACTTTGCTGCGGCCTTTGGGCTGACCAGCGGCGAGAGCAGCAACCGTTGTATATATCTCTACAATCACAGGACCGCTGTCGGGAACCGGATCAAATGGCCAGACGGGAATCGCGCCATTCAGTTGATGCAGCAACCGCATGCCGGTGAGGCTGGATTTTCCGACCTGAGCCGCGCCGACCAGATTGAAGCAGCTGGCGCTGTTCGCCTGTCCGGTGGCCCGCTGGTAGCGCTCGACTTCGCGCAGGCGCCCGGTACCGCCGGTAAAAAGATCGCCGACAATGCCTTTCCCATGGCGAAAATGGCGGCTTGCCTGCCGATGGTCCAGAAAACTGGTGACATTCAGATGGGGATCATCACGGCACAAACCATCGATTTGCCGCCACAAGGCCTTCGCATCATCGGGGCTCTCGTTCCATTCCGGGAAATAGGCGTCGTGATCGAGGAAGGGCAGCGCCATCGACAGGTCGAAACCGATCAACATATCTTTCCGATCCTCTGCGAGACGCAGGAGCCATGCGAGGACATCTTCCCGCGACCAGCGCGGATCGGGTGATATCAGGGCAGGGGGGCCTTCGGGGCCAATGACGGCAACCGCGATACCGTGTGGGCGCTCGGTTCTGGCGCCTGACCAGTCGATACAGGCAAAATGGGAAAAGCTACGCACCGGCGATCCTTAGCGGATCAAACCGGCAAAAGAAAAGGGCGAGTCCATCGGACCCGCCCCATTTCTATCTCTTGTTGGCCAGCGCCTATTTCTTGGCGACTGGTTTGCGTGCCGCAGGCTTGCGCGCTGCTGGCGCCTTGGGTTTTGGCGGATTGTTGCGCAGATCCTCCAGAACCTTGCCCGCAACATCGCGACCACCCCAGCCGAAGGCGAGAGCCGCCGCTGCTGCGCCGCCGATTACCAATGCCGTAAATGCGGTTTGCACGATTTCTTCTCCGACGCCCATGAACTGCAAGCCCATGAAGGTGAAGAGGATGATCGTCGCATAGCGGATGATGGTGCCCGCCATGCTGCCTTCGTCCGCACTGGCCATGACCCGCGCCAAAAGGTTTGCGATCAGGAAGCCGGCAAGGATCACCACGCCTCCGAACAATACACGACCACCGAGTTCAAGCACCTGGTCCAGTATCTGGGTGAGCTCAGGAAATCCGAGCAGGCGTGTTGCTGCAATTGCAAAGAAGAGCATGATGCCGATCTGTGCAATGCGGGCCAATATGGACGTCAGCGACGTTTTCTCAGGCAATATGCCGATCGCCGCAACCGATTGGTCAACACCCAGGCCAGGCAGAATGTCCTTGATGATCTGAACTACAAATTTGCTGATCAGATAACCCAGGCCCAAAGTGATCGCTGCCGAGAAAATGGCTGGCAATGCCTGGAAGATGGTCCGCAGCATTTCGCTAGCCGGTCCCGAAATTGACTCGATATCAAGAATATCGAGTGCGAAGATCGCGACAAAAATAACGGTCAGTGCATAGACGATCGAGCCGATTGTAGAAGAAATCTGGCTGTTTCCGGTTGCAGTGTCGATGCCGCCGCGATTGGCCCATTTGTCAAAATCAAATGTCTGTAAGGCGGTTACCACAAGATCGCGCAATATATCGGCGATCTTGAGGCCAACGAAAAAGACCACCACGGCCATCACGATACCCGGCAAGGCTTGCATGACGGTGTTGAGCAAGCCTTCGATCGGCTGCACCACGCCGCCCATGCCAAATACGGTCAGAACAGCGATCAGGCCGAATAGCCAAATCAACAGGCTGGCGATCTTGCCCAGCGATTCTCCAAGAGACGCTCCCGATCCAGTGTCGCGGCGCAAGAATCCGATATTGTCTACCAGTTTGGCAAAGGCCCATTTGGCGGCTTTTGCCAAAAACCAGGTGATAAGTAGAATGACGAGAGCAAGCCCGATCTTCTGTCCTATTTCAATAGCAAGCTCTGTATCCAGAGCATAATTGCCTATCCGCATACCGTCCATATAGCATCCCCTATGTCGTTTATTGTTACGTGTGAAACCTTGTTACCATATTTGGCGGCCAATAGACAGGTATCAATCGTGAGATAGCCGGACGGGCGGGTAAAAACTCGTAAAGATCAAGAGCTTGTATTGATCTCGATGACTATTCGACCAATCGCTTCGCGTTGTTCAAGCACGGTCAGTGCCGCGGCCATGTCGTTCAGCGCATAACGGTGGGAGATATGCGGGCGCATTGCACCAAGCGCTGCCAATTCCCGCAGCGCAGCACTCTGTCGTTCGGCGAGCTCGGGATCGCGGCGGGGGCTTTCTCCGGCGCGGACGCCGATCAGGCTATAGGTCTTTATGAGGGCATGATTGGCCGGGAAGGACGGAATTTGGCCACTGGCAAAGCCAATGATAAGATAGCGCCCGTTCCAGGCGATGGCGCGCGTCGCGATCAGCGCCAGATCGCCACCAACCGGATCATAAACAATGTCGACGCCTTTGCCGTCCGTGAGCGCTTTCACCTTTGCCGCAAGATTGTCATCTGCTGGATCCAGGACATGATCGGCCCCGGCCTGAAGAATGGCTTCGCGCTTTGCTTCACTCGAGCCGGTGCCGATGACCGTCGCACCGATATGCTTGGCCATTTTGACGGCGGCCATGCCGACGCCGCCACTCGCGCCGAGTATAAGAACAGACTCGCCTGATTGCAGATGACCCCGCTCGACCAGAGCATGCCAGGCGGTGGATGCGCCGGTTTGCCAGCAGGCGGCTTCGCTGAAGGAAAGTGCAGCGGGCAGGGGAGAGACAGCGGTTTCTTTAACCACCCATTGCTCGGCCAGCGCGCCACCCTTGCTTCCTGCCATCACGCGGTCACCGGGTCTGAAACTCTCCACATCCGGAGCGACTTCTATTACCTCGCCGGCGGCTTCCATCCCGGGAACAAAGGGGGGATCAGGACGGAACTGATATTTGCCTTGCGTCATCAGCAGATCGGGAAAATTGAGACCCGCTGCATAAACCCGGATCCGGACCTCGCCGCTCTGCAACGGCACCGTCTGCTGCTCCAGTATCTGGACGGAAGAAGGACCGGTCAGGTCGGTGCAAACCGCTGCCAGATGACTGGCGGTCATGGGTTAAGGGCCTCGATTACGTCCCTGGTAAAATCCTCGATCTTGAAGCGACTGTCTGCGCTATCGTAGCCGCGGCGGACTATTACGAGATTCAGCGAAGCGATGATCACCAGATATTGCCCCCGGTTTCCGATCGCCGCGAAGGCATCTTCCGGTATGCCGTCCGATTTGTTCAGCAGCCAGAATGTTGCGCCATAGCCGAAGCCTCTGGGCGGTTGCGGCCCGGAAGCGGAGGTGACATAATTCCGCCAGTTCTCCGGCAGCAGGCGTTCGCCGTTCCACTCGCCATTGTCGAGGTACAGCATTCCCAGTCGTCCGAAATCCCGCGCGGTGGACCATAGCTGGCTGGAGAGGATATAATTGCCCTGCCAGTCCCGCTCGGCATAAGTGCGGGTCATGCCCAGTTTCTGAAAGAAGCTATAGGGATCGAAACCGGGAGCGCCGGGCGTATCCTTTTGCTTGCGGATATGTTCGAGGCGGGTGGCTAGTACCGCCAGCAATGTGTCATTATTGGCATAGCGGAAGCTGGTGCCCGGTCGGTGAAGCAGCGGCCAGCTGGTCGCTTTTTCTGAAACACTGCTGCCGCCCAGATAGATGGAGTCGGTTCGGGCGCCGCTGCCGTCGCTGGTCAAGCCGCTAGCCATACGCATAAGCTGATCGATTGTGATGGCGCTGCGCGGGTCGCCGGACTGCTGCCATTGCGGCAGGCTGGCGGATGCCGTGACATCGACCATGCCCTGCTGCACTGAATGGCCGATCAGCGTGCCCGATATCGATTTGGCGACAGACCATGAACGCTGGGCAGTGTGGAGATCGTGGCCGTCCTTATAGTGCTCGGCAAATATCCGGCCATCTTTGATGACCAGCGCAGCGCTTGTCTTGCCGCCATAGACTTCCGGCTGAAAGGCGCGTCTGGCTGCAGATTGCACCGCCCGCGAACGCTGCGACGGCCTGACCAGCGCATTTCGGTCTCCCATCGGCCATGACCGATCATCGAAATACTTGCGCCTTTCCGTCGACACGGTCCGGTCGGTCGGTTCATATCCGATCGGCATGGCTGTGCAGCCGCTCCGGCTGTTCCAGATTGCAACGCGCGGCGGCATATCGTCAGCAAAGGGAACGCGCACTTCGCGCGTATCGTCATCAATATCTGCGGTCAGCGTTGCTATGATATTTTCAACCCGTTCGTAACTGCCGGTCAGTTCGTCTGCTTCGATATCCGCAAGCAGCTTGCCGCCGTTCCATAGCCCGGAGCAAAGGAATTGCGCCTTGTATCCGGCGGCCAGCGCCCGGTCATAACGCGGTTCTTCGACCTCCTGCGCGAAGGCACTGGTGCAAAACAACGCGCCGACTATTCCGATACTAGCGAGTTTTTTGAGCACGCAGCTTCTCCCAATAATCCAGTCGTTCCCGGATCTTGTGCTCGAAGCCGCGATCCACAGGTTGATAAAAATTCTGCGCCTGCATTTCCTCGGGCCAATAATTGTCCCCCGAAAAACCGTCATCGCTTTCATGATCATAGCTATAGCCTGCACCATATCCGATATCCTGCATCAACTTGGTCGGTGCATTCAATATATTCTGTGGCGGCACTAGCGAGCCGGTATCTTTGGCTGATCTCCAGGCGGCTTTTTGAGCTTTGTAGGCAGCATTGGATTTTGGCGCGGTCGCGCAATAGAGGCAGGCTTGGACAATCGCCAATTCGCCTTCCGGGCTGCCGAGAAATTCATAAGCCTGCTTCGCGGCGAGCGCCTGCACCAGAGCCTGCGGATCGGCCATGCCGATATCCTCGCTGGCGAAACGCACGATCCGGCGGAGCAGAAACAGCGGCTGCTCTCCGGCGACCAGCATTCTCGCGAGATAATATAGCGAGGCTTGCGGGTCCGATCCGCGCATGGCTTTGTGCAACGCCGAGATCAGATTATAATGGCCCTCGCGATCCTTGTCATAGACAGCCATTCGCCGATGCAGGATTTTTGCGAGTTGGGGAGGGTCGAGCGGGTCCTTGATATCGAGCGAAAACAGTGTCTCGGCCTGGTTGAGCAGAAAGCGGCCGTCACCATCGGCGCTGGCAACCAGCGCCTCTCTGGCGTCGTCCGTCAGCGGCAGCCGCTTGTCCTCGATCGTTTCCGCCTTTTGCAGAAGCTGGCCCAGGGCCATTGCGTCGAGGCGGTTGAGGATCAGTACCTGGGCGCGGCTCAGCAGAGCGGCGTTGAGTTCGAATGACGGGTTTTCGGTTGTGGCACCAACAAGGACCACCGTGCCCCGCTCGACATAGGGAAGGAAACTGTCCTGTTGCGATCGGTTGAACCGATGGATCTCGTCAACAAACAGAAGTGTGGCCTTGCCGGACTGGAACCGCATTTCGGCCTCCGCGAAGACCTTCTTCAGCTCGGCAACACCCGAAAAAACCGCCGAAATGGCTTTGAAATGCAGGTCGGTCTGATCAGCGAGCAATCGTGCGAGGCTGGTTTTTCCCGTCCCCGGGGGGCCCCAGAGAATGATTGACGACAGCCTGCCGGCAGAGATCATTCGACCAATCGTGCCTTCGGCACCGACCAGATGGTCCTGCCCGACAATATCGGAAAGCTGGCGCGGCCGCAGCCGGTCGGCGAGGGGTGCGTCCGGCGTGCTTTCGCTTTCGCCCTGTTGTTCCTTGTCGTCGTCGAACAGTCCCTGCATGTCTAGCGGACGGCCGCTTGCTGGATCGGGCCATGGCCGGCCTGCCGTTGGCGGACCAGCCGCATATAGGTCTGTGCGACCGCATTGTTGATCTGGTCCCAGCTATATTCCTCTGCCCGCCGTTCACCGGCTGCGCCATGAGCGTTACGCAGGTCGACATTCTGGCAATAGAGTTGCAGCGCATCGGCAAATTCACGGACCGCGCCGGGGGTGACCAGTTTGCCCGACTCGTTATTCTTGACCAGACTCTGGCTTCCCGTGGCCTTGGCCGCCACCACCGGCAGGCCGCAGGCCATCGCCTCGAGCGTGACATTGCCGAATGTCTCGGTAATCGACGGATTGAACAGCATCTCCATGCTGGCAACCGCACGGCCAAGATCCTTGCCTTGCTGGAAGCCGACAAAAATGGCACCGGGAATTCGTTCTTCGAACCATTGCTGGGCCGGCCCTTCACCGATCACCAGCACCTTGTGCGCAACCTTGCGCCGTTTCAACTCGTCAATGGCGTCGGAAAAGACATCGAGACCCTTTTCCATCACCAGCCGCCCGAGGAAACCGATCACGGGAATATCGTCCTCTATGCCCAGCGACTGTCGCCATTCCAGATCGCGGCGCCCGGAATGGAATATCTCGCGGTCGACGCCGCGCGACCAGATGCCGATATCATAATTCATCCGCTGGTCGCGCAGCACTTGCGCCATCGATTCCGACGGGGCCACCAGCGCGTCGCAACGGCGATAGAGACGGCGCAATATTGCCTCGATCACCGGCTCCAGAAAGGCGAGATTATAATAGCGGGGATAGGTTTCGAACCGGGTGTGCACGGAAGCGAGTACGGGAATATTTTGCCGCCGTGCCCAGGATACCATTTTATGCCCGACGCGATCGGGGCTCGATATCTGCAATATATTCGGATTGAACTGTTCTAAATCCCGGCGCACATCCCCGGAAATCCGGGTCGGAAAGCGATATTCACCACGTCCTGGGAAGGCCACTGACGGGACACTGATAAGGTCACCAGTCGGTTCGAACGCCGGCGTGTCGGTGGTTGGCGAATAGACCCGGACCGCAGCTCCCTGACGCAACAGATAATCAACCAGCCGGTTGAGGGCCTGGTTTGCGCCATCGCGCACGAAATTATAATTGCCGCTGTAAAGGGCGATACGAAGGTCACTGATTTCCATTCGCGCCTTGAAGCATAATAGCTGGGAAATTGCCAATATGAACTTGGCCGGCTAGCAAGTGGATATGATAAGCACCCGACTCGATCAGCTGATGATCGGCACCCCTCAAAAATTTCGCGATGACGGCGCGATGAGCGCCATTGCCAAGCATCCCGTCGAGGATGCGCTGATACTGGGCCTGGAAGGGCTTGCCGGCAACCAGGTTGCCGATCCGCTTCATCATGGCGGTCGCGACAAGGCGGTCCATCTCTATCCGGCGGAACATTATGGCTTCTGGCGAGACAAATATCCGGATCTGCATCTGCTCGAACAGCCCGGTGCCTTTGGCGAGAATTTCAGTTGCACCGGCATGACCGAGGACCGGCTTTGCCTTGGCGATATCTTCCGTCTGGGGGAAGCGCTGATCCAGTGCAGCCATGCCCGGAAACCCTGCTGGAAGCTCAACCATCGCTTCGGCAAGCCGGATGTCTTGAAAACCGTGGTCAAGACCGGCAAGTCGGGCAGCTATTTCAGGGTGCTGGAAACGGGCAAGGTGCAGGCAGGGGACTTGTTTTTCCAGCAGGAGCGTCCGCTGCCAGACTGGCCGCTGGACCGATTGTTCGATCTGATCATCGGTGGACAGCACAAGGGACGCAGCGCTGAACTCAGGATACTGGCGGAAAACCCGCTGCTGGCTGAAAACTGGCGACAGCGGGCACAACAGCTCGCCGAAACACAGACGGACTAGACGAGCATCTGCTTTGGCGGGTGCAGGCGCAATTTCGTCACCCGGCGATCGTCGGCTTCGGTGATTTCCAATATCCAGCCGCTGGGATGCTCGAGCCTTTCGCCAACAGTCGGGATATGGCCCGCCAGAACGAAGCTCAGTCCGCCGATCGTGTCGACATCCTCGTCGATGATTTCGAGCGCCGGATCGACGGCCTCACCGACATCGTCCAGTTCGGCTCTGGCGTCGGCTTCCCAGACACCGTCTTCCAGCCTGACGAGCATCGGGACCGGCTCGTCATCATGTTCGTCCTCGATCTCGCCTGTGATTTCCTCGACGATATCCTCGATCGTAACGAGACCTTCGGTGCCATTATATTCGTCAAAAATGATCGCCAGATGGGTTCGGGTCGCGCGCATTTCGGCGAGCAGGTCGAGAACGCCCATCGATTCGGGGACAAAGCGGGGCTGCCGGAGAAAGGGCGTAATATCATCGGGATAGGGGCCGCCTTTGGCGACAATCGTGAATATGTCCTTGATGTGGATCATCCCGACTATGTTGTCGAGATTGTCGCGATAGACCGGAATCCGGCTGTGGCCGTGCTCGGAGAATATATCGACGAAATCGCTGAACGGAGAGCTTTCCTCGATCGCGATCATGTCGGCGCGCGGTACCGCAATGTCATCGACGCGGTGCTCGCTGAAATGCAGCATGTTGCGCAGCATTTCCAGTTCGAGCGATGATACGTCCGGCTGGTTATTGGGATCGGCCTCGGCATCGCTCTCATGATCGTCGATGACTTCTTCGATCTGCGCGCGCAGGCTGTTATCTTCATTGTTGCCGAATAGCAGAGCCTTCAGGCTCTGCCATATTCGTCCGGGCTCGTCATCTTCCTTGGATGGGCTGCTGCTGCGAGCCGTACCCGTCACACTGTCATTTTCAACGTCGGTCATTCTTGTTCTTGATTACCTGCTTTACGCTTGTTCTGAATAAGGGTTGGCAATTCCCATTGTTGCCAATGCATTGATTTCGCAATTTTCCATCAAAGTCGCATCTGTCTCGGTCTCGTGATCATAACCTAGCAAATGCAACGTCCCGTGCACAATCAAATGTGTAACATGGGTAGGCATTGCAATATTCTTCGCCGCCGCTTCGTCACGGCAGGTTTCATATGCTAGGATTATATCGCCGAGAAGGGCCTCGCCATCGTCGGTATTGGCGAGAGCCCCGAGCAGATCAGGCTGGATTTGCGGAAAGGAGAGTACATTCGTCGGCTTGTCCTTGCCGCGATAGTCATTGTTGAGCAACTGCACCTCGGCATCGTCGGAAAGCTTGACGCTGAGTTCCATCTCGAAATTGCGGGCAAGCAGATCGGCATGGGACGAAGCCGTGATGGCAGCTTTGGCAGCGCGCGTTGCCAGGTCTTCCCAATCCTGCTCGCTGTCCCACAGGGGACTTGCTGTGAGTTCAGTCTGGAGCATCTTTGCCTTCATAGGCCTCGACGATCTTGCCGACCAGCGGGTGGCGGATCACATCGCTGGCACCAAATTCGACCACGCTGACGCTGTCGATATTCTGCAATTTGGACACCGCGTCAGCCAGTCCAGAAGTGGCTTCGCGCGGCAAGTCGACCTGTTTGGGGTCGCCGCAAATTACCATCCGGCTGTTCATGCCAAAACGGGTGAGAAACATTTTCATCTGTGCGGCCGTCGTGTTCTGGGCCTCGTCGAGAATGACAAAGGCATCGGACAGCGTCCGGCCACGCATGAAGGCAATCGGAGCAATCTCGATTTCGCCGCTTTCAATCCGCCGTTCGACCTGCTCAGCGGGTAGCGTGTCGTAAAGCGCGTCGTAAAGAGGACGCAGGAACGGATCGACTTTCTCTTTGAGATCGCCCGGAAGAAAACCGATTTTCTCGCCAGCTTCGACCGCTGGGCGGGACAGGATGAGCCGGTCCACCGAACCGCTGACAAGCTGTGATACCGCTTGCGCTACAGCGAGATAGGTTTTGCCGGTCCCTGCCGGTCCCAAAGCGAAAATCATGTCGTCGCGAGCCAGGGCTTCCATATAATGGGCCTGCCGGACGGAGCGCGGAAAAATCGTCTTCTTGCGCGTACGGATCATGACCTTCGGGGCGTCGGCGACATCCACTTTCTTTGCTGTTACTCCGGTTGAGGACTGCTTTGCGGCTTTTGCCACGCGCGGATCGGCGGCCATGGCGATAATGGCCTCGACCGCTCCGGCATCGATCTCCTGGCCTTGTTCAAGACGGTTATAAATACCGGTCAGAACCGCGCGCGCCTGGGACACGGCTTCTTCCTCGCCCTCGATCTTCAATTTCGTGCCGCGAGCGGCGATATAGACGCCGAGCCGGTTCTCGATGGCCACGATATTCCGGTCATATTCACCGAACAGATCACCCAATATCTGGGGATCGTCAAATTCCAGATCCAGCGTGGTGAGATTGCCGGTGTTGCCGGCCTTCGTTTTCTGGGCCATCAGGCAGCAAGTCTTTCTTTGATTTGGCCGGTCAGGCTGTTGGGGCCGGCACGAGTGATTTCGACGTCGACCAGATCGCCGATTTCAAGATCCGGCGAAATGATATGGACCGATTGCAGCCAAGGAGTCTTCCCAATCAACTGGCCATCCAGCTTGCCCTGGCGCTCAAGCAGGATATCGGTTGTCTTGCCGACGGTCTGCTGGTTGAACGCATATTGCTGTTCGTTGAGCAGGGCCTGCAGTCTCTGCAGCCGCTCGTCCATCACTTCCGGAGCAATCTGCTCGTCCATTCCCGCCGCAGGTGTGCCCGGACGGGGGGAATATTTGAACGAGAAGGCCTGAGAATAATTGGCTTCGCGCACAATCTGCAAGGTCTCTTCGAAGTCCTGATCGGTTTCTCCGGGGAAACCGACGATGAAGTCGCCGGACAGCGCAATATCCGGCCGCACCTTGCGCATCTGTTCGAGAATATCGAGATAG
Source organism: Sphingorhabdus sp. YGSMI21 (assembly GCF_002776575.1). Lineage (GTDB taxonomy): Bacteria > Pseudomonadota > Alphaproteobacteria > Sphingomonadales > Sphingomonadaceae > Parasphingorhabdus. The sequence goes on from NZ_CP022548.1 coordinate 3,043,995, forward strand.
CTTTGCGCGCTGTGCGAACGGTTCATCGCCTTGAGGATCCTGTCGCTCCCCGATTGCACGGGCAGATGCAGGAAGGGCATGAGCGAGCCAACCTCGCCGTGGGCCGCGACCAGGCCATCGGTCATGTCATTCGGATGGCTGGTCATATAGCGAATCCGCTTCAGACCCTCGATCCTGTCCAGCGCGCGGATCAGGCCGTCGAGCCCCTGGTGCCGGCTCTTGTCATCCTCGCCGGTCCATGCATTCACATTCTGGCCGAGCAATGTGATTTCACAGGCGCCGCCATCGACCAGAGCCTTCGCTTCGTTGACCAGATCTGCCCACGGGCGCGAAATTTCAGCGCCGCGTGTATAGGGCACCACGCAGTAAGTACAGAATTTGTCGCAACCTTCCTGAACCGTCAGAAAGGCGGTCGGCCGGGCCTGTTTGCCGCGGGAGGGCAGGATGTCGAATTTCGATATCGCTGGCATGTCCGTGTCGAGCGCCTTCTTGCCCGATTTCGCAACCTCCATCAGTTCCGGCAGCCGGTGATAAGCCTGTGGTCCGACGACAATGTCGACGCTGGGCGCGCGGCGGGAGATTTCCTTGCCCTCCGCCTGCGCGACGCAACCGGCAACCGCGATCATCGGGCTGCTGCCGTCTTTGCGGCGCAGGCGTCCGATATCCGAATAGACCTTGTCGACCGCCTTCTCGCGGATGTGGCAAGTATTAAGTACAACAAGGTCGGCGTCTTCGCCGCTTTCCGCCGCGCTCATCCCCTGGTCGACGAGCAGTTCTGACATCCGCTCGCCATCATAGACGTTCATCTGGCAGCCGAAGGATTTTATATGGAATTTTTTGGGATCAGCCTGGGTCATAGAGCGCGCCTATACAATGGGTTTGCCCCCCAGGGAAGCCGAAAGCGGCTCGACAATCCGTCGTCTCGCCTCTGCTGCGATATCCTTGCGACAGGAATAATGGTCCGGATCGAATGGCTCGAGAAAATGGACTTCGACCAGAAAACTGCTGCGACGGGTCAGCAGCCGCCAGGCATTCGCCTGAGCGCTCTCTTCGCCGGTCCAGCTGACCTCATGGGCATATTGTCCGTAGTTGAGGAAAATCGGCTGCACCAGAATGCCGGGAGGGGGCGGCTCCAGCACTTTCAGCAGAGGCGCTTTGAAAGGGAGCAGGGTGGAGCCGTCGGTCGTGGTGCCCTCGGGGAAGATCGTTATCGCCCAGGTCTCTTCCAAGGCATCGCGCAACTGGTTTATCTGCTGCGCGATACCCATCCGGTCTGATCGAGAGACGAAGACCGTATCGTTGAGCTTGCAGAGCCAGCCGATTACCGGCCATCGGCTGATTTCTTCCTTGGACACAAAAGCCGTGCCGCTATGGCCGCCCAGTATCGCAATATCCACCCACGACAGATGATTGGATATGAAGAAGACGTCCCGTTTGATCGGCGTGCCGACGATGTTAACGCGCGCGCCGCAGGCGAAGGCGGCAATTTTCAGAAAGGTGCGCGGCCAGGGATTGGACAGGCCGAAAAGTCGCCAGACATAGTAAAAGGGGATGCAGACAAGCAAAGCCATGACCAGGATGGCCATGCGCAAGGCAAATCTCAGATAACCCATTGGTGACGCTCCGTTCCACAACCGATAAGCCATTGGCTGGGTGTCACAAGGCCTTGCCTCCGGGTCGGGGTCGGGCACCTCAGGTTTTTCTGGCGAGTGATACGCCATATAGCTCCATACGGTGGTCAACCAGGCGATAGCCGAGCTTTTCGGCAATCTGCTTCTGTAACGCCTCAAGCTCCGGATCGACAAATTCGATGACTTTTCCGGTTTCGACATCAATCAGATGATCGTGATGGGCTTCCGGGACCGCTTCATAACGCGCCCGGCCGTCGCCGAAGTCGTGACGGTCCAGAATGCCGGCTTCTTCAAACAGGCGGACCGTCCGGTAGACGGTCGCTATGGAAATACGGGGATCTACCGCTGAGGCGCGCTCGTGCAGGGTCTCGACGTCGGGATGATCCTCGGCATCGGATATGACACGGGCAATCACCCGACGCTGGTCGGTGATGCGGAGCCCTTTTTCAGCACATAGTGCTTCAAGATCAATTTTTTGCGGCATGGAACCTTTCCGTTACGCTGGGGAAGACTCTATGCGGGGCAGGGCATATTGCAAAGGGAAAATTGCGGCAAGCGTGCCGCAATTTTCCAAATTCAGCGCAATAAGAAACCGGTTTATTTCTTTTGACCCTTTTTCTTGCCGAGGCCGATGGCCTTTGCAAGTTGCCGGCGCTTTTCCGCATAATTGGGAGCAACCATCGGATAATCGTTGGGAAGACCCCATTTCGCACGATAATCTTCGGGCGTCATCCCGTAATGCGTCATCAGGTGGCGTTTCAGCATTTTCAGCTTCTTGCCATCTTCCAGGCAGATGACATAATCCGGCTTTATTGATGATTTGACCGGAACAGCAGGCTCGGGACGTGCCTGCTCTGCTGCCTGCCCCGAAAGGGAGGCGAGCGCTCCGTGAACACTGCTAATGATGAGCGGCAAATCAGATACCGCGACGCTGTTATTGCTGACATGTGCAGCAACAATGTCTGAAGTGAGCGTAATCAACGTCTCATTCAGAGCAATTTCTTCCTCTGTCATATTCTAATACCTTTGTGCGACCATTATTTTTATATTGCATATTTTGCGCACTGGTATTTACACGAAAGGTCGCTGGCTGCAACAGTCAAACTCGCCGATACATTAGTTTAAATGGTTAACATTGCCTTGTAAGTAACCGCGTCGAATTTTTCCTTATTGGGGCCAGTATAATAGGCCTTGCGCAGTCCAATCCTTTCGAAACCGAATTTGGTATAGAGTTTCTGCGCTGTATTATCCGCTCTCATTTCCAGAAAAACAGCAGAAACCCCATGGCTTTGTGCGGATTTCAACATCTGGTCGAGCAACTGGTAGCCGACGCCCCGGCTCTGATAGGCCGGCGAAACCGCGATCATCAGAAGTTCTTCTTCATCCGCAGCCTGTCGACTGATTAGAAAACCGCAGATCATATCTTTGCATTCTGCAATCAATAGTCTCGCATTAGGCATTGAAAGCATTGATCTACACTGATGGTGATTCCATCCTTCGCCGTAAGTCTTTGGAAAGGCATGTTCCATGACGTGCATAACATCACTCAGATCATTCAAATCGCCGGTCCGGATAACGACCGGATCAACACCCTCATCCTCCCATGGGCTTTGGCGAGTTGCCATCGATCAGACCGGTTTTGCTGGCTGGGCGTCAGGTTTGCGCCCGTAATTTGGTTTGGCAGGAAGATTTTTCATGTCTCTGGACACTAAAGAGATTTGGGCGGCATTTGGCAATATCGGAAAATGCTTTTTGCCACCGACCAGTGCGGCCAGTTCCACCGCAGCGGATCCGGCTATCACATCAGCATCAACCCGGCTTGCGGCCTGTTCGGGCGTGAGCGAAGCAAATTCGTCTGACGGTTCGCCTGTTCCGGAAAAATTCTGCAGAAAATATTCACCATGGCCGGCCAGCATCGCGACGCAGACCGGCTGTGGCTGGTCCAATTGATCGAGCGCCTGCGCGGCTACCAGCGCAAGGCAATTATATCCGTGGATTTCCGCGCTCCAAGCCAGGGCGAGCGCCTTGGCAGCGGAGATGCCGATCCGGACACCGGTAAAGCTACCCGGGCCGTAATTGACCAGAATCCGGCTGGCGTGGCCGCGTTCGGGTAGTTTTGCGATCATCGGGATCAGCTTTTCCGCATGGCCGCGGCCGATTTCGGCATATTCTGACGCGATCAGCGCTCCATCCTCGAACAGCGCTACGGAACATGCGATGCTGGCCGTGTCGATCGCGAGAAGGCGCTCGCCCATCAACCGGTCAGATCAGGCTGTTGAATTTGTCGAATGTCGGGCGCGGACTGCGGTCAAATATCGTTGCCGGGTCGCCATAGCCCAAAGTCGAGATGAAATTCGATTTGACATGGGGCTGGTCGCCGAAAAACTCCCTGTCGACGGCATCATTGTCAAAGCCGGACATCGGGCCGGTGTCGAGGCCGAGCGCGCGCGCGGCCAGAATAAAATAGGCGCCCTGGAGCGAGCTGTTGCGCATCGCGTGGACTTTGCGGGCCTCGGCGTCGCCCTCAAACCAGCTTTTGGCATCGGCATGCGGGAACAATTCCGGGAGATGCTCGTGAAAATTCTGGTCCATGCCTATGATCACGGCGACCGGCGCCTTGCGGATCTTGTCCTGATTGCCCTCGGAGGACAGATCGGCCAGGCGATCGCGGGATTGTTGGCTGTGACACCAGATCAGACGGGCCGGCAACATGTTGGCGCTGGTTGGACCCATTTTCATCAAATTCCAGATCGCGTGCAGTTGCTCTACCGAAACCGGCTTGTCGTGGTAACCATTATAGGTGCGGGCTTCGAGAAACAGCTGATCCAGCGCTGCTTGACCGAGGGGAGAATTCATTGCTCTGCCTTCTTCTGATAATATTTAAGCGGCCCGGACTTCGGTGACTTCCGGAACATAATGTTTAAGCAGCGACTCAATACCATGTTTCAGTGTTGCCGTGGATGACGGGCATCCAGCGCATGCGCCCTGCATTTTCAGAAATACCGTGCCCTTGTTGAAGCCGCGATAGATGATATCGCCGCCGTCATTGGCAACCGCCGGTCGAACCCGCGTTTCGATCAGTTCCTTGATCTGCGCGACAATGTCCGCGTCTTCCGGATCATCGTGCACTTCCTCTTCGGGGGGCACGATGATCTCGCCGGCGCTGCCCGGCTTGAACAATGGCAATCCGGCCGAGAAGTGATCGAGCAAGATGCTCAACACCTGCGGCTTCTGATCGCTCCAGTCCGCGCCAGGTCCGCAGGTCACCGAAATGAAATCCGAACCGAAGAATACGCCGGTTACGTCGCCCAGCGTGAATAGCGCTTCGGCCAGCGGAGATACCTCGGCATCTTCCGGCGAGGCGAAGTCGCGGGTTCCCTCGGACATCACAGTTTGCCCCAGCAGGAATTTGAGGGTCGACGGGTTTGGTGTTTTTTCGGTTTCAATCAACATGACTGTTATCTGGCGATTATATACGGAGCGATCAAGGGCTAAACACAAGCAGAGGCAGGAAGATGACGGGAATATTCACTGGCCAGTCAGATTGAGCCTGCTTATATCCGGTGCATGAAACCTAGATCTTCCCATCTTTCCCTGTTGTTGCTGCTGTTTGCTCTGCTGGCGATCCCCGTAACGGCCCATGCCGAAGAGGCCAAGGCCGAAGAAGATGTGCCCTGGCTTTACGAAAATAGCGATGTGCCGGTCGACAAAAGCTGGACCTTTGGTGTTCTGGACAATGGGTTGCGCTACGCCGTCAAGCATAATGGCGTCCCGCCGGGGCAGGTCTCGATCCGCTTGCGGCTCGATGTCGGCTCACTGATGGAGACCGAAAAGGAACAGGGATTTGCCCATTTCATGGAGCACCTGACCTTTCGCGGCTCGACCTATGTGCCCGATGGGGAGGCGAAGCGTGTCTGGCAGAGACTGGGCGCAACCTTCGGCAGCGACAGCAATGCCGAGACCACTCCGACGCAAACCGTTTACAAGCTGGACCTTCCCAATGCCAGCCGGGCCAGTCTCGATGAGAGCCTCAAAATATTATCGGGCATGGTGCAATCTCCGGGCCTGAGCATTACGGCCGTCAACGCCGAGCGCCCCGTGGTAATGGCGGAATTGCGCGAACGCGCCGGTCCCCAGTCGGATGTGCAAAACGCGACGCGCGAACTTTTCTTTGCCGGCCAGCGCCTCGCGGAACGGGCGCCGATCGGCACGCCGGAAACATTGGGCGCGGCCACGCCGCAAATGCTGCAACTTTTCCATCAGCGCTGGTATCGCCCCGAGATGGCCGTGATCGTCATTGCCGGCGACGGAGACCCGGCGCTGTTCGAGGAATTGCTGAACAAGCATTTCTCGCTATGGCAGGGCAAAGGCGAAGCGGGCATCATTCCCGATTTTGGGGAAGTCCGGGACAATGCGGAAATCAGCCGGATCGTCATCGAACCCACATTGCCCCGTTTCATCTCGATGGTCATCGCGCGCCCATGGGAACAGGTCGAGGATACGATAGAATATAACCAGCAAATATTGATTGATCTCCTTGCATTGCAACTGATCAATCGCCGACTGGAAGCCCGGGCGCGAGCCGGAGGCAGTTATTTGCAGGCAAGTGTCGGCCAGGATGATGTCAGCCGTTCCGTGGACGGAACCTTCATCAACATCATTCCGCTGGGCGGCGACTGGGAAGCCGCGCTCGAGGATGTGCGGGCCGTTATCGCCGACGCGACGACCACCGCGCCGTCCGAACAGGATATAGCTCGGGAGATTGCAGAATTTGATGCCGCGCTGGCGATCGGAGTGGAAAGCTATCAGACCGAAGCTGCCCGCAAGCAGGCCGACGACATCGTCAACGCTGTAGATATTCGCGAGACCATAGCCACGCCGCAGGTCGCGCTCGATGTATTTCGCGCGATGCGGGATATGTACACGCCGGAGCGGCTGCTCGACTCAACGCAGAAACTATTCACCGGCGTTGCTACGCGCGCTTTGCTGACATCTCCAGATGTTGTTGACAACGGCAAGGTCAGGCTGGCCCAGGCCCTGCAGCGCACCGTCGACGCGGCGAGCGATGTGCGCGTCACCCAGTCCGATATCGGATTTGAAACCCTGAAAAAGATCGGGAAAAAAGGCGCGGTCCTGTCGACCGAGAAAAATGACCGGTTCGATATCGAAAAACTGGTGCTGGCCAATGGAGTCAGGGTGCTGATGTTCCCGAACAACGCCGAGCGTAACAAGATCATGGTCAATGTACGCTTCGGCAAGGGCTATAGCGGTCTGTCCTCCGAACAGGAAACGCTGGCGTGGTCGGGTGCCATGGCGCTGATGGCCAGCGGTGTCGGTGACCTCGGACAGGAAGAACTGGACAAGATCACGACCGGACGGCGGATCGGTCTGGCCTTCGGGATCGACAATGACGCGTTCGAGATTTCGGCCGACACCCGACCATCCGACCTTGAAGACCAGCTTCATCTGATAGCAGCGAAACTGGCGTTCCCGCGCTGGGACGCAGCGCCTGTCATCCGCAGCAAAGCCGCAGCACTGATCAGCTATGACAGCTTCTCCGCTTCGCCCCAGGCGGTCCTGGGACGCGATCTTGAATGGCTGGTCCGTGGCAAGGATCCGCGCTGGAAGACGCCGGACAAGGAGGATTTCAACCAGCTGACAGCAGAAAATTTCCGGACATTCTGGAAACCGATACTGGCCAGCGGGCCGATCGAAGTGATGCTGTTCGGTGACTTCGATCGCGACGAGGCGGTCGAGTCCATTCTCAAGACATTCGGCGCATTGAAAAAGCGCGAGGCCCAGGCGATTGTGCCCGATGCCCTTGCTCCGCAATTCCCGACGCCGCAAGCCGGGCCGGAAATATTGGTCCACAAGGGGGACAGGGAAAGGGCGGCTGCCATGGTCGCATGGCCGACCGGCGGCGGACTCGACAATGTCCGCGAAAGCCGCAAGCTGGAAGTGCTGGCCTCGATTTTCAATGACCGGCTGTTCGAGATACTGCGCTCTCAGCAGGGCGCCAGCTACAGTCCGCAAGTCATCAACAGCTGGCCGGTCGAGTTCGAATCGGGGGGCTATATTGGCGCGCAAAGTCAGCTGACACCCGATAATATTGATCGCTTCTACAATGTCGTCGACCTGATCGCCGAGGATTTGCGCGAGAAACCAGTCAGCGCGGATGAACTGCAAAGGGTTGTGGAGCCCCTGCGTCAGTTGATCGCCCGAGCCTCCAGTGGCAATAGTTTCTGGATGAGCCAGCTGGAAGGCGCAAGCTATAATCCCCGGAAATTTACGGCGCTGCAAACTTTGTTGCGCGATTATACGGTCATCACCCCGGAAGAGGTGCAGGCCCTGGCCGTCAAATATCTGGATGATGCCAAGAAATGGAAGCTTGCTGTGCTACCCGAATCCGATCGTCTGGCCGCCAATGACAATGAACCGAAGGTCCGCAGAGAAGATAAAGCTGCCAGCAATTAGCCGGCAAAAGCCGATGGTTAGATGGAGTCGACGAGCGCCAGAATCTGTTCGTTGCTCGGCCGCTTTTTATAGTCACCGGATACGGTTTTTGCGATGACCGTGCCGCTTTTGTCGATCAGATAGACCGATGCATATGGCACGCCGGCGGCGCGCCCTTCAGTATATTGCGGATCCCGCAGCCCGAAGCCGTCGATCACCGCCGAAGACTGGTCGGACAGCATTTCATATTGCAGCATCTGGTTCTTCGAAAAACGGTCCTGCTGCGCCGGGCTGTCATAGCTGAGGCCATAAAGCGTATAGCCGCGCTCCTTCAGATCATCGACAATCGCGTTGATCGACTTCAACTGTGTCTGACAATAAGGACACCATTCGACCGACCGCGTGAACACCACGAGGGCAGGGCCATCCTCCAGAATTGCGCTGAAATTCGTTTCGCGGTCATTGGCCAGTAGGCGGACGTCCAGGGGGACCTGTTCACCCACGGCCAGTCCGGCATCGATGCTTTCTGCCGCGGTAACGGGTTCAATCACGGTTGCCGGTTTGCTTTCCGTCTCGCCGGCAGCTTCGCTAGCTGTATCCGACGCCGGTTCGGTGCAGGCCGACAGGGCCAGCGCTGCAACGGAAGACAATGTCAAAGCGGTTCGTATCATCACATTCTCTTTTCGTTTGTCTCTGCCTTTTTCGCGGAGCCAGGCGATTGCGTTACAGTCCTGCCATCCGGTTTTTCAAATGACAGAGCCTTCTGTAACAAGCAGAAAAGCGCCGGCGATTATTCGCTTTTACCATCACAACACATATTTGGACAGGTCGGTATCCTTCGCGACATCGGAAAGCTGTTTCTCGACATAGGCCCTGTCGATGACGATTTCCTCGCCAGCCCGGTCCTCTGCGTTGAAGCTGATTTCCTCGAGCAGTTTTTCCATGACCGTCTGCAGTCGCCGCGCGCCGATATTCTCGACTGTTTCGTTCACGTTCGCGGCGATTTCGGCCAGTTTTCCGATTGCATCGTCAGTGATCTTGATCGTGACATTTTCCGTCCCGAGCAGGGCGACATATTGTTCCGGCAGATTGGCCCGGGTCTCGGTCAATATCCGGACGAAATCAGCCTCGGTCAGCGCTCGCAATTCCACCCGGATGGGCAGGCGGCCCTGCAATTCGGGAAGCATGTCGCTGGGTTTCGATATCGAAAAGGCACCGGAGGCGATGAACAGGATATGATCGGTTTTCATCGGACCATATTTGGTCGCAACCGTCGTCCCCTCGATCAATGGAAGCAGGTCGCGCTGGACGCCTTCCCGGCTGACCGATCCGCCGCGCACGTCGCTGACCGCGATCTTGTCGATCTCGTCCAGAAAGACAATGCCGTTGGATTCGGCGTCGGTGATTGCGGCGCGCGAGATATCCTCGTCATCGAGACGTTTGTCGGATTCTTCCTCGACCAGCTTGTCCCATGCGTCCGCTACCCGCATCTTGCGGCGTTTCATACGCGTCTGGTTGAATGCCTTTCCCATCATGTCCGAGAGGTTGATCATGCCGACCTGGCCACCCATGCCGGGAATATCCATCGGCATATTGGGCGTGTCTTCGACCTCGATCTCGATCTCGGTGTCGTTCATATGATTGTCGACCACCCGCTGGCGAAAGCTTTCGCGTGTGGCTTCGCTGGCATTCTCGCCGCACAATACATCGAGCAGGCGGTTCATGGCGGCTTCCGCCGCCGCCTCGTGCACCGCCATTCTCCGGCGCTCGCGTTCCAGCCGCACGGCTTCCTCAGCCAGATCGCGGGCAATCTGCTCGACGTCGCGACCGACATAGCCGACTTCCGTAAACTTGGTGGCTTCAACCTTGATAAAGGGCGCATCGGCCAGTTTTGCCAGACGCCGCGAAATCTCCGTCTTGCCGCAGCCCGTGGGGCCGATCATCAGGATATTCTTGGGCGTGACTTCCTCGCGCAGTTCGGCGGGAAGCCTCTGGCGGCGCCAGCGGTTGCGCAGGGCAACGGCGACGGCGCGCTTGGCATCTTGCTGTCCAATTATATGCTCGTCCAGTGACTTGACGATGGTTTTGGGGGTCAGGTTCGCCTGCATGCTGATTTTCTCTTCATTCTTGATATTACGGGGCTGACTATATTCAGCTTTCGCTGTCGAGCATTTCGATCGTGGTCTGGTCATTGGTATAGACACAGATCTCTGCGGCGATCTCCATCGCCTTTCTGGCGAGCTTTTCTGCGTCTTTCTCGTAATCCAACAGGGCGCGAGCGGCCGAGAGCGCAAAATTTCCGCCCGAACCGATCGCCGCTATGCCTTCATTGGGCTCCAGAACGTCTCCGTTACCGGTCAGGATGAGCGTGATATCCTTGTCGGCCACGATCATCAACGCTTCCAGATTGCGCAGATATTTGTCGGTACGCCAGTCCTTGGCAAGTTCGACAGCCGCGCGCATCAATTGCCCGTTATGCCGTTCCAGTTTGGCTTCGAGCCGCTCGAATAGGGTGAAGGCATCGGCAGTCGCGCCGGCAAAACCGCCGATCACCGAGCCGTCGTGCAATTGCCGCACCTTACGGGCATTGCGCTTCATTACCGTCTGACCCATCGATACCTGACCGTCGCCTACGACGACGACCTTGCCATTTTTCCGTACCGATAGGATTGTTGTGCCGTGCCATTGTTGCAGGCCATGTTGCTGATTTTCTGTCATGAAACCAGATATGGGTAGTCTGTTCCGAATGTGCAACCAAAGGCTTTGCGGCTTGTCCTCACGTCTGAAAACAGAACGCGAGATTGACGCTTCCCATGAGCCGAACAGCCAAAAAAAATGGCGGCCGAAGGGCCGCCATTTTCAAATTCTGTGTCTGAACTGGTTCAGGGGGAGGTTGGCGTATCTTCGCTGCCGTCGGCTGCGATGATGATGCCAGCAATCACTGCTGCTGCTGCAAGAATTGCAATGATGATACCGGAGCCGCCTTCGAGATCATTTTCGCCTTCAACAGTTGCGCTGGTACGTGCAACAGAAGAAACAGGCTGGGTAGCCTGAGCCAAAACGGGTGCGCTTACAAGCGATGCGGCTGCAGCTGCAGCCATTCCAATTTTACCGAAACGCATAATTTGCTCCTTCAGGGTTTCGCATTTCACTTAATACGCAGCGATCTTTGGCATAACAGCCTACTGAAATCAACCATCTTATTGTTGAAAATCACAATATCGCCAATCAGTTGCAAAGATCACACAGGTCTTAATTTTGCCTGATAAATTGAGCGCTTAACTAAATCCGGCCTGTCCAAGGTTAATTTATCCCGGGCCCGGTTCCTGTAGCCCTAGGGTTCCAAGGCCTGTGCCAATTCAAGACGTTAACCACAGCGGCCGATTTCGGGCTGGAACATATGCCTAACAAGTTGTTAACCAAGGCCATGGATAGAGAGACTTCGAGACCATTGATTCTGCCGGATGACGGCTTACGGCACAGCTTCCGCCGCGGCTTACCGCTAAAAATCGCGGATATCGGAACAGACAAGCAAGATTCGGACAGAGTATCGGTCGCAAAGCAAAAGGGACTCGGGGAAGATGTCAGCCTGTTTCTGCTTAGCTTCCTTGCCTTCTTTACTGCGTTTTACATGTTCATTGTCTGAAACGCTTCTGGCGATCGTCTAGTCGCAGGCGCGGTGAAGCTGCTGGCCAAGCCATGCCGCCACCAGGCACATGGCCGCAACCAGCAACAACTGTTCGGTCGTGGAAACGCCCAGCATGCTGAGTCCCAGTGCGACCAGGGCGCCCATGACCATACAGCCCGAATTGACGACATTGTTCGCGGCAATCGTGCGCGCGGTCTGGCTGATATCGACCGTGGTCGTCAGAAAGGCATATAGGGGCACGACGAACATACCCCCGAATATCGAAACACCGCCGAGCGTGCCCAGTAGCGCCCATGCACCATCATGGACGATGAAGGTTTCGAACGTATAGAGCTGGCCGTCCGGCAAGCCCTCCCAGCTGCGTGCTATAAAGTAGAGAATGAGGACGAATACTCCCATCAGAATCACGCTTGCCGGGGCAAAACGCGCCGAAACCTCGCTTTTAAGCAACCGGTTGACCAGAACGGATCCGATCGCGATGCCGATGGAGAATACGCCGAGAAAAAGGCTGGCGACTTGCGGCGTCGCCGTAAGCACATTTTCCACCAGCGGTGGAAACTGGATGATCATCACCGATCCTATGGTCCAGAAAAAGCTGATCGCGATAATGGCAAGATATAGTCGGCGTACGTGCAGGGTCGCGGAAATCAGCCGGATCGAGGAGCGTACAAAATTATAGTCGATCTTCTCGACCTCTTTTTGCGCCGGGGCCGGCGGCATAAACTGGGCGGCGATTCGGCCGATCAGAGCGACCACGAAAACCGCGGCGACCGCGATCTCTACGCCGTTGCCATCGCGGTCGATGATGATCCCGCCCAGAATCGTACCCGCCAAAATCGCGATATAGGTTCCCGCTTCGACCAGTCCGGTTCCGGCAAGCACCTCATCTTTCTCCAGATGTTGCGGGAGAACCGCATATTTTATCGGACCGAAAAAGGTGGATTGCAGGCCCAGAAGAAACAAGGCGGTCAGCATGACCGGAATCGAATGCAGCCACAGCCCGATCCCGCCGACAATAGCGATAAATATCTCCAGCGTTTTGACGAAGCGCGTGATTCGCGCCTTGTCGTAATTGTCTGCCAACTGGCCGGCGAGCGACGAGAACAGGAAGAACGGCAGGATGAACAAGCCGGAAGCCAGAGCATTGAACGCGAAATCCTCGGATTCGCTCTCGTAAATGCCGTAGGTCACAAGAATGACCATCGAAAATTTGAAGAGGTTGTCGTTAAATGCCCCGAGCAACTGGGTCAGGAACAGCGGCAAAAACCTTCGCGTCCGCAGCAAATGCGCAGTATTTTGCATAATATGAAAATCTCTTTTCGAGCGAAGGAAGGGCGTTGCCCCATCCTTAGCCCATTCAGCCTTGGGGTCAAATCCCATCGCGAATAGCCCGGTTGAGGAATTTCCGCTCAGGTGGGCTGAAACAATTTTCATTTCGCGGGAATCTGTCTATGCGAGAGCCACGATGCTGAACTTGCCGAACATATTGACGCTCTCGCGGATTTTCGCGGTGCCGATTCTGGTTTTTCTGCTCTGGCCGAACTTCGAGACGGCCCGGTCGCAACCGCTTCCGATCGATTATCTGCTGACCTTCGGTCTCTATTGCCTGATGGCGGTGACCGACTATTTCGACGGCTATCTTGCGCGGTCGCAGGGCACGGTATCCAAACTGGGCATATTTCTCGATCCCATCGCCGACAAGATCATGGTCGCCGCAGTGGTGCTGATGCTGATCTTCACCCGCGATATCAATGGATGGCACACGATCGCGGCGATTGTTATATTGTTACGTGAAATCACCGTTTCCGGGCTCCGGGAGTTTCTCGCCGGACTGCAGATCAGCGTGCCCGTGTCGCAACTCGCCAAGTGGAAGACCGGTTTTCAGATGATTTCGCTCGGCGCGCTCATTCTGGCGGGCGGCCTGCCGCAATTTCCGGTCGTCCAGACCGTCGGTCTGTGGACTTTGTGGGCCGCGGCGATCCTGACCCTGATCACGGGCTGGGATTATCTGCGCGTCGGCCTGAAGCATATGGACTGATGACGCGTTCGCTCGACATAGTCTATTTCGCCTGGGTGCGGGAACGGCTTGGCATGGACCAGGAGCGGGTGCAACTGGACGACGACACCGGGACAATCGGCGATGTCCTGACCATGTTGGTTGATCGAGGCGGTATCTATGCCGAAATTTTCGCCGATACGGGGAAATTGCGTTTCGCCCTCGATCAGGATTATGCTGTCCTGGCAACCCCGGTCGGGTCGGCGCAGGAGCTGGCGATTTTTCCGCCGGTAACGGGCGGATGATCAAATTAATCGTCGGGACGGAGGATTTCGACATCGGAGTCGAAACGGCTAACGTTGCAGGACAGGGCGGCGGCGCGATCGCCAGCTTTGTCGGGCAGGTCCGCGATGACGGCAAGCTGCAATCGCTTGAACTGGAACATTATCCGGCAATGACCGACAAGGCCTTGCGCAGGATCGCGGAAAATGCACTGGCCGACTGGCCGCTACACGCGGTCACGATCATCCACCGCGTTGGGAAATTGTCGGTTGGGGAGAATATTGTACTGGTGGTGACTGGATCCGATCATCGCGGCGCGGCAATCGAATCCTGTTCCTTCATCATGGACAAGCTCAAGACCGTGGCTCCGTTCTGGAAGAAGGAAACACGGACAGACGGCGCGACGAAATGGATCGAAGAACGCGCGTCCGATGTCGATGCCTCGCAAAAATGGGAAAAATAGAGAAGCGCTACGACTGGTTTTTCGAGACCCAGTGCTGCGCCCCTTTCATGATTTCGGCCAGCAACTGAAACTCGCTGCGCCGGGGACTGTTCTTCCGCCAGACCAGTGCGATATCGCGCGTCGCGCGATCCGAACGCAGAGGTCTTGCCACGATATTCGTGTGGTTCAATATGCCGCTGTCGATCGCCATTTTCGGAAGCAGCGTCAGGCCCAGTCCATTATCGACCATTTGCACCAGCGTGTGCAGCGAGGTTCCCATCATCCGCGCGGAGGCTCTCAACTCCGGCCGGTTGCAGGCGGCGAGGGCATGGTCCTTCAGGCAATGGCCGTCTTCGAGCAGCAACAATTGTGTTTCATCGATGCTCGCCGGATCGACCTGTGGTGGCGGATCCCGCGGATCATCTTTCGGGAATGCCACGAATATCTCGTCGCTGAACAGCACCTCTGCCTCGACATCACCGCAGGGGAAGGGCTGCGCCAGCAGGACGCAGTCGGCATGGCCATGATGCAGGGAATCGCAGGCCGCCTGACTGGTTTCTTCTTTCAGATAGAGTTTTAGTTCCGGACGTTCCTTGCGCAATTGCGGCAAAAGGCGGGGCAGGAGAAAGGGCGCGATGGTCGGAATGACGCTCATCCGGATATCCCCCGCCAGCGGTTTGCCGGCGGACCGCGCCATTTCGGAAAGCTCTTCCGCCTCGCGCAAGATGCGATAGGCCTTCTCGACCATCTGGTTGCCCAATTCGGTAAAACGCACCACCCTGCGGGTGCGTTCGACCAGCACGATATCGAGCAGCGCTTCCAGTTCCTTGATGCCGGCCGAAAGGGTCGACTGGGTGACGAAACAGGATTCCGCCGCCTTGCCGAAGTGGCCATGTTCTTTCAGTGCCACGAGATATTGCAGTTGCTTGAGCGTGGGCAGGTAGGTCGACATTATCGAAGCCTTCGATCAGTAGATGAATATTGATCTAATATAGTGATAACGATGCTTTTGAAAAGCACCAATGCCAGGTCGGTTGCAAAAAAGAACTGGAAATCCCTGCCTGTCGTGCCTAGTTTATGGTCTTCGTAACATCCGGAGGAAATATATGTTTCGGGAACTCGGTGCTTATCTCGATTCCATCAAGGCCCGCGACCCGGCCCCGCGATCGCGCTGGGAAGTGCTGCTCTATCCGGGTGTACTGGCGATTGGCCTGCATCGCTTCGCGCACTGGCTGTTCAAGGGTGAACTCTATTTCTTTGCCCGGCTAATCAATCATATTTCCCGTTTTCTGACGGCAATCGATATCCATCCGGGTGCCAAAATCGGCCGGCACCTGTTTATCGACCATGGCTTTACCGTCATCGGCGAGACCGCTCTTATCGGCGACAATGTCACGATTTATCAATGTGTCACTCTGGGCGGAACCAACCCGACCAATGGCGTCGGCGGCAAGCGCCATCCGACAATTGAAAATGATGTCATTCTGGGATCCGGTGCCCAGGTGCTCGGCCCGATCACGGTCGGCAAACGGGCCAGGGTTGGCGCCAATGCGGTTGTCACCCAGGATGTTCCGGAAGGCGCCACGATGGTTGGCGTCCGCGCCCGACCAACATTGGTCGAGGCAAAGGACTATCAGAAGGAATTCGTCCCCTACGGCACGCCCTGCAGCGAGATTTTCGACCCGTCGACGCAGAAACTGGAAATTCTCCAGTGCGAGATGGAACAGTTGCAAAAACGCATCGCTACCTTTGCGAAAGAGCGGAAGGGCGAAGATCCAGCGGTCGAGACAAAGGGACGCGATAGCGCTTGATGCGTTTCAGCGACTCCAACATATCGCCTTTCCCGCAGCGCGGTGCACCGTCGCAAGTCGGTTTCGAGCGCCGCGAAATTGAACGGATTCTCAGCCTTTATGGCCGGATGGTCGCCGCCGGGCACTGGAAGGACTATGCTATGGATATGCGCCGCGACGTCGCGATATTTGCGGCGTTTCGCCGCGCATCGGAACGGCCGCAAATGCGCATCGAGAAACGTCCGTCCGAACGCAATCGCCAGGGCATGTGGTCGCTGCACGGCGAACAGGGACAGATTTTAAAGCGCGGCCATGATCTTGCCGGAGTTTTGGCACCGGTGGAGCGCAAGCTTCTGAAACTGGTCGCAGACTAGCAGTTCCAGACTAAGCTGGTCCACCGGTTAGAGCCGGATATCAGCCTTCTACAGCATCCGTATCGAGCGCATAGCCCGCCGACCGCACGGTGCGGATGATATCCGACCGACCGTTGGCGTTCAGCGCCTTTCTCAGCCGCCGGATATGCACATCGACGGTGCGCAATTCGATATCGCTGTCCTGTCCCCAGACGCTGTCGAGGAGACGCTCGCGGGAAAATACCCAGTTGGGATGTTCCAGAAAATGGCGGAGCAGGCGAAATTCTGTCGGACCAAGCGGGATGGTGTCGCCGCCCCGTTTGACCTTGTGGCCTACCGTATCCATCTCCAGATCGCCAAAGCTGAGTTTCTCGCCGGCCAGCGCCGGACGCACCCGGCGCAATACGGCCTTCACCCGGGCGATCAGTTCGCGGGGACTGAACGGCTTGGTGATATAATCATCCGCACCGGTTTCAAGGCCGCGGATCTTGTCCTCTTCCTCGCCGCGCGCGGTCAGCATGATGATCGGAATATTCGCGGTTTCCGAAGAGCGGCGCAGGCGGCGGCAGACTTCGATCCCGGACAGGCTTTCCAGCATCCAGTCGAGCAGGATCACGTCGGGCCGATGCTCCTGGACCAGCAGCAAGGCTTCCTCGCCATCCGGTGTGTGGATGACGTCATATTCCTCTTTCTTGAAATTCCAGGTCAGCAGTTCCGCAAGCGCGGCATCGTCTTCGACCAGCAGTAATTTTGCGTTGACCATCAGTCGGCCTCGTCGCTGAGCGCGTCATCGAGCGGCGTCGTCGGATTCTCGCCGCGGGTCCGTTCGGGCATAGGCTCGCCGGTCGCCGCAAAATAGACCATTTCCGCGACGTTGGTCGCATGATCACCAATGCGCTCGAGGTTTTTGGCGATAAACAGCAGATGTGCCGCTTCACCGATATCCTTCGGATTTTCGATCATGTGGGTGATCACGGCGCGGAAGATGCTGTTGTAGAAATCATCGACGATCTGGTCGCGCCGGTTCACTTCCATCGCCAGTTCCGCATCGCGCCGGGCAAAGGCATCCAGCGAGTCCCGCACCAGCTCGCTGGCTATTTTCGACATGGAGGGCAGCAGCGAAATGGGTGTCAGGCGGTGCGTCTTGGTCACCAGCGGCACCCGCTTGGCGATATTCTTCGCATAATCGCCAATGCGCTCGACCACGCCGGAGATTTTGAACGTGGCGATCAGTTCCCTGAGGTCGTCGGCCATCGGCGCGCGCAGCGCGATGGTCTGGAAGGTCAGCTCGTCGATCCGCTTTTCCAGCTGGTCGATCAGCTTGTCTTCCCGGACCACTTCTTCCGCCAGTTCGAGGTCGCTGTTTTCCAGCGCGCGCATTGCCTTGGCGATGGCTTGCTCGCTGCGCCCGCCGATTTCCGCAACCATGCCCCGCAGTTCATTGATGTCGGAATCGAAGGCTTTGACCGTATGCTCTGTGCCAGTGTTGACCATTTTTGAGTTCCTAAACTTCGAGATATCAGCCGTAACGTCCGGTGATATAGTCCCGCGTTTTCTCTTCCCGCGGATTGGTGAAAATATCGGTTGTTTCGCCATATTCCACCAGCGTGCCCAGGTGGAAAAATGCCGTTTTCTGCGATACGCGCGCGGCCTGCTGCATATTATGGGTGACGATAACGATCGCATATTTGCCGCGCAATTCGTGGATCAGCTCTTCGATCTTTGCCGTCGCGATCGGATCGAGGGCGGAGCAGGGCTCGTCCATCAGGATCACTTCGGGATCTACCGCAATGGCTCGTGCGATACACAGGCGCTGCTGCTGGCCGCCGGAAAGAGCCGTGCCGCTGTCGAGCAGCCGGTCTTTCACTTCACCCCAGAGACCGGCGCGCTGCAAGGAAGATTCGACGATATTGTCGAGTTCGTCCTTGCCGGTTGCAAGGCCATGGATACGGGGGCCGTAGGCGATATTGTCGTAGATCGATTTGGGAAAAGGGTTCGGCTTCTGGAACACCATCCCGACCCGCGCCCGCAGCTGGACCACATCCATTTGCGGCGCGTAAATATCGTCGCCTTCGAGCTGGATATCGCCGGTGACCCGCGCGATCGGTATCGTGTCGTTCATCCGGTTCATGCAGCGCAAGAAAGTCGACTTGCCACAGCCGGACGGGCCGATGAAGGCGGTGACGCTGTCCATGTTTACATCGATGGACACATCGTTGATCGCCTGCTTGTCGCCGTAGAAAACATTGACATGACGCGCCGTCATTTTCGGCGTGGAGGCTTCGCCTGGCATATCTGTCGTGGCCGAATCTGTCATAATTACGCTTTCACTCGGTTTTTGCATTGTCTGGTCGTCATTCATCATGGCACCTACCAGCGGGTTTCAAAACGGTTGCGCAGATAGATGGCCAGCGCGTTCATCGTCAGCAGGAATAGCAATAGCACAATGATCGCCGCTGATGTTTTCTCGACAAAGCCGCGGTCGACTTCGTCCGACCACAGGAATATCTGTACCGGCAATACGGTGGCTGGGTCGGTGATACCACTCGGCGGCGTGGCAATGAAGGCGCGCATGCCGATCATCAGCAACGGCGCGGTCTCGCCCAGCGCCCGGGCCATGCCGATAATGGTACCGGTCAAAATACCCGGCAGCGCCAAAGGCAACACGTGATGGAACACAACCTGCAGCGGGCTTGCGCCAATGCCCAGCGCCGCTTCGCGAATCGAGGGCGGCACCGATTTCACCGCATTGCGTCCTGAGATGACGATGACGGGCATGGTCATCAGGGCAAGCGTCAGACCGCCGACCAGGGCACCAGATCGCGGCATGCCGAAAAAGTTCAGGAATACGGCCAGACCCAGCAGACCAAAGATAATCGATGGCACCGCCGCCAGATTATTGATCGACACTTCGATCAGGTCGGTCAGCCGGTTTTTCGGCGCATATTCCTCGAGATAGAGCGCCGCCAGAACGCCGACCGGGAATGCAAGCAGCAGTGTCACGATCATAGTGATCAGCGAGCCTTTGAACGCTCCCCATATCCCGACCTGCATCGGGTCCGTAGCATCCGAATGGCTGAGGAAATTCCAGTTGAAACCGGTGGAGAAGCGGTCGCCCAGTTCGCGGACTTTCGCTTCGGCCTCGGCATTGCCGACATCCTTGTAGGCGACATCGATATCCGAAATAACCGGAAGATATACCGTCGTTTTCTGCCCGACAATGTCCGGATCATTCAGGATCATCGCATTGACAGCGGTCCACCCGCCCGGCGAGAACAGGTCGGTACCGTCCGGTCCATATTGGATCTCGATACTGCTGTTGACGATTTCGCGCAGACCCATGGATTGCAAATTGGCATTCGCATTCGGACCTTCAAACTGGCTGGCCGAAGCGCCGCCGGTCACCGCGGGAAAGTCGATCTCGACCGGCAATTCGGTCTGCGTGAAACCACGAAAACCGTTGCCGACCATCACCACCAGCAGAAAGGCGAGAAAACCCGCCGATAACATGACTGCAGCCATGCCCAGGGCCTTGAAGCGGCGCTCTGCGGCATAGCGGCGGGCAATGCGTTTCTGCATGGCCTCGCCCTGCCAGTCGGTCGGATTGCGCTTCATTTCGGTGAGACTATTCATATGCTTCCCGATATTTTTTGACCACGCGCAGGGCGATGAGGTTGAGCAGCAGGGTTACGATGAACAGGACCAGTCCCAAGGCAAAGGCCGCCAGCGTTTTCGGACTGTCAAACTCCTGGTCACCGGTCAGCAGCTGCACGATTTGTGTCGTCACCGTGGTAACACTGGAAAAGGGATTGGCCGTCATATTGGCGGCAAGACCGGCAGCCATCACCACGATCATCGTTTCGCCAATCGCGCGGCTGACGGCGAGCAGCACACCGCCGACGACGCCCGGCAGAGCAGCAGGGATCAGCACCTTCTTGATGGTTTCGCTATGGGTCGCGCCCATCGCCAGCGAGCCGTCGCGCATGGCGCTGGGCACGGCGGCAATACTGTCATCGGCCATCGAGGAGACAAAGGGAATGATCATGATACCCATCACCACACCGGCGGCCAGAGCGGATTCCGAAGAGGCGGTGGTGATGCCGATCGAGACGGCAAAGTCGCGTAGCGCGGGTGCCACGGTGAGAGCGGCAAAATAGCCGTAGACCACGGTTGGAACGCCCGCCAGAACCTCCAGTATCGGCTTCATCCAGGCCCGGAATTTCGCGGGCGCATATTGGGTCAGATAGATGGCACTCATCAGACCGAGCGGGATCGCCACGATCATAGCGATGATTGCGCCGATGAAGACCGTGCCCCAGAAAAGCGGAATGGCGCCAAATCCAGTTTCGCCCCTCGGGCCGGCGACCGCTTTTGGGTTCCATTCGGTGCCGAACAGAAAGTCTATCGGTGACACCATGGAGAAGAAGCGGGCGGATTCAAATACCAGCGAGAGAAAGATGCCGACGGTTGTAATGATTGCGATCAGCGAAGCGAGCAGAAGTATCAGCATCGTCACGCGTTCGATCTTGGTCCGCGCCCTGAGGTCCGGCTTGATCTGCAACCAGGCAAAGACGCCGCAGGCGAAGACCAGAAGCAGCGCCGCCACCGTGCCGATCATCTGGTAATAGGAAATGGCGTCGCGATAGGGTTCGACCATCGACTGCGACAGCGGATTGAAAGCATTGACCTGATTACCATAGGCAATGGCGCGCGCCTCGGACAGGATCGCAGCGCGCGAAAAGCCGTCTTGCGGCAGTGCCGCCGCGGCAGCGCTGGTCAGCGCCGCATCGGTGATCAGCGCAGGACTGACAAAGCTCCATATCATCATGAAGATCGCAGCGGGAACGATCGCCCACAAAGCGACGTACCAGCCGTGATAGCTCGGAAGCGAATGGAGCGCAGATCGAGATGTCTTGCCGCTCATCTGCATTCCCGATGCCTTCAGGCGTCCGAAAAACCAGGCGACCAGGCCCAGGCCGATCACGAGAAAAAGAAGCGTCGCACTTGTCACAATATCTGGTTCCGCCCCTGCATCAATTTCATCTTAAAGGTAACGCGCGCCCGAGCGTGCTTATTTGAGTTCGCCAACGGCGAGTGGGGTCATGTCGCGGACCACATCACTCATTTTCGTCCGGATATCGTCCGGCGAGGCGATCAATCCGGCCTTCACCAGATATCCATCGCGGCTTCCCGCATTGATGAATTCCAGCATATATTCGCGAAGACCCGGAATGACGCCGACATGCTGTTTTTTCACATAAACATAAAGCGGTCGCGCCCCGGGATATTCACCCGAAGCGATCGCTTCATATGTCGGGTTCACACCCGAGACCGAAATGCCGCGGACGCTGTCGAGATTTTCTTCGAGGAAGCTGTAGCCGAAGATACCCACGCTATTGGGATTGGCCTTCAGCTTCTGCACGATGAGATTGTCATTTTCGCCGGCATCGACATAGGCGCCATCCGCCCGGACTTCATGACAGATCGCCTTGAATTCCTCTTCGTCGCTATCCTTGAGCGCCTTTGTTGCCGGATCGGTGACACAGCCGACTTCCATGATCAACTCGGTCAGCGCATCGCGCGTGCCCGATGTCGAAGGCGGGCCATAAACGCTGATCGCGAAATCGGGCAGGGAGGGATCGATATCCGACCATTTTCTGGTCGTGTTTTTCTTGCCGAACGGACGCTCGGCAATAGCCTGGTAAATCTGTGCCGGGGTGAGGGCAAACGCGACTCCGTTATTCGCCTGGGCAATTGCGATGCCGTCGATACCGACCTGTACTTCCACGATATCGGTAACGCCATTGCTCTGGCACAATTCAAATTCTGACGCCTTGATCCGGCGCGAGGCATTGGCGATGTCGGGCGTATCAGCGCCAACGCCTGTACAGAACAGATTCATGCCGCCGCCGGTGCCGGTCGACTCGAGGATCGGAGACGGATTGGCACCGTTGATGCTGAACTGTTCCGCCACGGCTTTGGCAAAGGGGAAAACGGTCGAGGATCCCACGATGCGGATTTCACCGCGAGTGCCGCCCTGACCGCCGGAAGCCTGATCCTGGCAGGCGGATAGCCCAAAGGAGGCAACCGCCACGAGCGCGAGTGTTCTTAACATTGAAAAATTCCTAATCCATCAGCGCTCGGCCCCCGATGAACATCATCAACGACCGGATTAACAGGCTTGTTCGGGAGGCTTTTAGGGGGGGGCAATGTCCTGTTCGTTACAGTTATATTACAATTATGTGACAGCGAGCCAGATCGTCGGCTTCCGGAAGGAATTTTTCCGGCACCTGTTACTCAGACTTCGCTCCGTTCAGGGTGATAGGCACCCGGGTTTGGGCTGGCGATTGGCAACAGGACCGATACGGTGGTGCCGCGGCCCACTTCGCTGGAAATCTCCATCCGCCCACCGTGGCGTTCGGAGATATGCTTGACGATGGCCAGTCCCAGTCCGGTCCCGCCAATCGATTTGCTGCGCCCCTTGTCGACGCGATAGAAACGCTCGGTGAGCCGGGGAATATGTTCCGGTGCGATGCCGTCACCCTGGTCACTGATTGCCAGATAGAGCATTGTTCCGGATTTGTTGGGCGCAACGTTGATCGTGACGGGCGTCCCCTTCTTGCCATATTTGAACGCGTTGCTCAGCAGATTGTTGATGACCTGCGACAATTGCGCCCGGTCGCCGTGGATCATCGGCATATTGGCCGGCAGATGGACCACTATATCGCTTTCCTTTTTGCCGCGACTGTTGACGTAGAAATCGCGCGCTTCGCCAACCAGTTCGCTGAGATCGATTTCGTCGGAGGGCAGTTCGAATTTTTCCGCCTCGATTCGCGACAGTGACATCAGATCCTCGATCAGCCGCTGCATGCGATCGGCTTCATCATACATGATTTTCAGGAAGCGGGCGCGGGTGGCATCATCCTTGCCCGCTTTCGGATCCTCGAGCGTCTCGATGAACCCCTTGATCGCGGCCAGCGGCGTGCGCAGTTCGTGGCTGGCGTTGGCAACAAAATCGGTGCGCATTCTTTCCGCTGCATAGCGGCTGCTGCGGTCCGACAGCTGGACAAGTTTCAAGCCATCCTGCAGCGTATGAATCCGCAGCTCCCATCTCTGGTCCGTGCTGCCGACACCGACCAGCAGGATAGGCTCTCCGGTGTGCTTGGCATCCGGATTGGCCAGCCGGTCGGCAGCGGCCGGGTGGCGGATAGCGATCCGGACGTCCTCGCCGACAATATGATCGCCCAGCACCTGGGCCGCCGCCGGATTGGCTGCGGCTACCTTGGCATTGCGTATCAGCATGATGGGATCGGTAATCGGGTCGATAATATCCTGATAGGCTTCCGACCGGCCCTGATATAATATTCGTCTGGTTTGCCGTTCCAGCGCCGAAGGATCGGGCAGCGGCGGGGCAGGGCGGTCCTGCAGTACCGTGAACAAAGCGATTGTTCCGGTGACGATCACGACAATGAATTGCTGGCTCGATTGCGGCAATTGACCCGCCAGAATGCCACCGCCGACGATCAGGGTCAGGGCGACCAGCAAGCGCAAGGGCGAAACCGAAGTCATCTGGTCGATTCTGGCTTTGTCATGGCGACCATTTAGGCGGTAGGTTGCCGGATCGGCAACGGGAATATTTCGGAACTGGCAATGCGGCTGTCGCGATCTATAGGCGATATTAACGATTTGCATGTCTATGTCCCGAATATAGACGGGATGACAGGCGAAGGACTGTTCGCTCGCTTTTTACCCGATTTCCGCTTATGTGCGGAGAAGGACAAGCAAGAGAAACCATGGATAGAAATTCGATGAAAGAGGGCCTTCCATCTGAATCGTCAGTCGAAACTGACCAGAATAACGGTGTTGTCAGCCGCCGGCGCGCCCTGATGATGGGCGCGGTGACGGCTTCCGCTGTGGTCAGCATCAAGCCGGCACTGGCCCAGACCGCAGGCTCGGTTCTCAACTGCGAGATTCCGGTTCCCGGAAATCATGCGGCAGGTGGCTATATCGCCGCTGACGGATCGGTTGTGACGTCCGACACGCCGGGTGCCTTTCCCGCTGCCGGACGCAATTTCACCGGTGAAGAAGTGCGTCGGGCCATGAACGGTCGGACGTTGCCGGGCACTTCTCCGGACCAGTCGCAGGCCTATGTAAATTATATCCGCCGGCTGCAATCCGGCCAGAGCGGTTTCACATGCTATGCCTCCCTGCAAATGCCCCGCTGACTTAACCGCCCTATTTTAACTTTTGCCTGCTATCAGTTCGCAATGTCGTTCCAGATTCGCAGGTAACCCATCATGACCCAGAAATATCGGGCGGCGCCGGCAGAAGATCTGATCTGGCATGATCTGGACAGCATGACATTGCTGTTTCATCAGCCGTCCGGAATCACGCATATGCTCGCCGATCCCGCGCCCGCAATTGTCGAGGTGATGGGCAACGTTCCGCTCGACGCTGCCGAAATAGCCGCACGACTGTCGGCGCAGTTCGACCTCGATAGCGGAGAGGACACAGAAAATATCGTACTGGCTCGCCTGGACGAACTGTCCGCGCTCGGTCTCGTTTCGAAAGTAGCCGGGTGATGGGCAGGATGCATCACATCCTGCTGAACGTCGGCCCCGCCGCCTTCCGCATCGCTTCAGCCTGGCGCCAGCCATTGGAAGAGTTGGAAGCACTATATCAGGACTATCCCGCCCCGGTCGACCGACAGGTCGATTTCACCGTCCGGCTGGAACCCGAGAAACCATGGCGGCGCCATATTCGCCCATCGGTGCATATCGGCGGCGATTTCTGGCTGCCTGATGCCGCGCCGCTGCCGCTGGCCCAGGGGCTGCTCGCCGCCGAAATGGGAATGAACCTGCAAATGGCGCTCGGCTGGCGGCGGCATTTGCTGCTCCACGCCAGCAGCGTCGAGAAGGATGGCAAGGCGCTGGTGATGACCGGCCTGTCGGGATCGGGCAAGTCGACCTTGTCCGCGATGCTCGCCGAGAGAGGCTGGCGGTTCATGGGCGACGAATTTGCCCTGCTGAGCCTCGATACCGGGGAAATTTGTGCTTTCCCGCGCCTGATCAGCCTGAAGAACCAAGCCGTCGAGGCTATGCGGCAGGTCGCGCCGGCAGACCGTTTCGGGCCGGAAATGAATGCAACGCCCAAGGGCGATATTCGCCATCTTGTGCCGCCGGTGGAGGCAATCGCCAGAATGGACGAACCGGCCAGACCAGCGCTGCTGCTGTTTCCCCGCTTTGGCCACGCCCCCGCATTGCGCGATATGGGCCAGGCCGAGATATTCGTCCGGCTGACCCAGGCCTCGACCAATTATGTCGCGCTCGGTGAAAGCGGCTTTCGGGCGCTGACCCGGTTCGTCGATCAGGTTCCGACCAGGGCGATGGACTATCAGTCGATAGATCAGGCGGAAGAACTGATCGACAGCCTGTGGAGCCGGCTGCCATGATGCGGGACGCGCGCATGTTGGTGGATGCCTTGCGGGAACCGGCCAGGGTCGAGGCGCTGGCGGGCAGCCAATGGGCTGACCTGATCAGTATCGCACGGGCGGAATCGCTGATCGGTACGCTCGCCCACCGGCTTGAATCCGTGGCCGTGCCCGACCGTGTTCGCGCGATATTGCAGGACGCTGTCGGTGCACATGCGCTGGCGCGGCAGCAAGCTCTTTGGGAAGCCGATTGCGCCCGCCGAGCGCTCGCCGACTATTCCGGCAAGATCATATTGATGAAGGGCACCGCCTATGTAGCGGCGAACCTGTCCGCCGGCGAGGGGCGCAGCATTGGTGATCTGGATATCATGGTGGACCGGAAAGACCTGCCGGAGGTTGAAGCCGCCCTACTCGACGCGGGCTGGGAATGGGTCAAGCCCGACCCCTATGACGACCAATATTATCGCGAACATATGCACGAACTGCCGCCGCTGATCCATCGCGAGCGCGACCGGATGATCGATGTGCACCATACGATATTGCCGCTGACCGCTGGTCCGACGCCCGACGCGGCTGCAATTCTGGAGAGCGCGGTTGCCTTGGACAACGGGCTATATATCATGGCCCAGGCCGATATGGTGCTGCATTCCATCGCCCATCTGTTTGCCGACGGCGATCTGGCCGGAGGCCTGCGAAACCTGTGGGATATCAACCATCTTCTGCGGGATTTTTCCGACGCAAACGGATCTTTCTGGAACGAACTGGGCTTTCGTGCAGAGAAACACGGGCTGACACCCGAACTGGCAAGGGCGTTGCGTCTATCCGCGGCACTTTTTGATACGCCGGTTGATCCTTCTCTTGCCGGCAAAGCCGCAATGTCTGATGCCTTTTATGTCCGCCGCTTGCTCGCGCGCGATGGCTATGGCCGCGAAGCCCGCAAATTCACCCGGATGGCTTTCTATGTCCGGTCCCACTGGCTACGGATGCCGCCTCTGATGCTCGCGCGGCATTTGTGGACCAAATGGCGAAAGGGTGGAAAAACGGGCAGCTGAACCCTTTGCGAGATAAAGAAACAGGCTGGCTTATGCCGTATTTACATGGCATTAGCCGCTGCGAATGGCCGAGAGAAGGCCGCTACCGACCAACCTGATCCGGAGAATATCGATGTCAGATCGCCCGCTAGCCGCAATCATTCTGGCCGCCGGACAAGGCACCAGGATGAAATCGGAAAAGCACAAGGTGCTGCACCCGATTGCCGGCAAGCCGATGCTCCACCATCTTCTCGATACCGTCGAATCGATCGGTGTGGAGCGCACCGTCATCGTCGTGGGCGCGCGTCGCGAGCAGATTGAAGAAAGCGTCAAGGGACGCAATGTCGCGATTGCGGTACAGGAAGACCAGCTCGGCACGGGACATGCGGTGGCACAGGCGCATGACGCGCTCAAGGGTTTCGCCGGAGACGTGCTGATCCTCTATGGGGATGTACCGATGGTCGGCGCCGATACGATGCGCGACATGATCTTCCGGCTGAACAATGGCACCGACCCGCGGGCCGTCGTGCTGGGCTTCCGGCCCGATGATGCGGGCGCTTATGGCCGGATCATCGCCGATGACCAGGGCGAAATCGAGAAAATGGTCGAATTTAAGGATGCCAGCGAAGCCGAGCGCGCGGTCAACCTGTGCAACAGCGGCCTGATGGCGGCGCGCTCGACGGACCTGTTCATCCTGCTCGACCAGATCAGCAACGACAATGCGGCAGGCGAATATTATCTGCCCGACATCGTCATGCTTCCCGGCCAGAAAAGTGCCGTGATAGAAGTCGATGATCCGGCCGAGGTCGCTGGCGTCAACAGCCGCGCCGAGCTCGCTGCCGTCGAAGGCGAATGGCAGGCCCGCCGCCGCGAAAAAGCGATGGCCGATGGGGTCAGCCTGATCGCGCCGGACACGGTCTGGTTCTCGCATGATACGCAAGTTGCTTCCGACGTCGTGATCGAACCCAATGTGATTTTCGGTCCCGGTGTTTCTATCGCTTCCGGCGCGCAAATATATGGTCACAGCCATATCGAAGGCGCAACCATCGGGCCGAATACCAGCGTCGGGCCGTTCGCGCGCTTGCGCCCCGGCGCGGTGATGGCAGAAGGCTCCAAGGTCGGTAATTTTGTCGAAATGAAAAAGGCCACCTTGGGCAAAGGCGCCAAGGCGAACCATCTGACCTATCTTGGCGACGCCGAAGTGGGCGAGGGCGCCAATATCGGTGCCGGCACGATTACCTGCAATTATGACGGCTATTTCAAATATAAGACGGTGATCGGCAAGGGCGCCTTCATCGGCTCGAACAGCGCCCTGGTGGCGCCGGTGACAATTGGTGACGGTGCAATTGTGGGGGCAGGGGCGACAGTAACCAACGATGTTGCCGCGGGTGATCTGGCATTGGTTCGGGCGGAACAGACGGCGAAAGCAGGATGGGCGACGAAATTTCGCAATGCGATGCTGAAGAAGAAGGCAGGCAAATAGTCCGTATCCAAGTAATTGGACTGATAAGACCTTCTTTTTGGAGCACGCTATTGTGAATCTCATTGAAGTGACGACCAGCGACTTGACATGATATCACGATATGATATCAGTATATCATCATGACCCGAATCCTTGCAGATCTACCCGAAGACGATGTGAAATGGCTCGACGCGCAGGCGGCGGAGCAGGGCAAGTCGCGCGCGCAGTTGCTGCGGGAGGCGGTAGCGGGTTATCGGGCGGAGGAATCCAAGCAAGGTATCGAAAAATATTTCGGTATCTGGAAAGACCGCACGGACATCGGTGACGCAGTCGATTGGCAGCGCAAGGAGCGGGCATCATGGACGCGGCCGTGGGATTCCGACTATTGGGAAGTACGAAAAGAATTTCCCGACCTGTTCGATGAAGATGATGATCGCGAAGCAAAGCGATATCTTAAGTGAGCGAAGCAGTCTTTGATTCCAATATATTGCTCGACGCGCTGAATGACGTCGGCTCGGCTCATGCTGAACTGAAGCGTTACGATCGCCGTTATATCAGTCGCTTGACCTGGGTAGAAGTCGTTACCGGCGCACTGCCGGATGATGGCGATCGTGCCGAAGGATTTCTATCCTATTTTAGCATAATCGAGGTGAATGAGGAAATCGGGCGGCGGGCAGCGTTGTTGAGATCCGATCGACAGCGCTTGAAGACGGTTGATGCGATAATTCTCGCGTCCGCGCAATTATCTGGTCGCATTCTCATCACACGTAATACAAAGGATTTTCCGGCGGCAATGCCGGGCATCCGGATACCTTACACACTCTAATAAGAAAGTCCGAAAAGCGATGTGCGGAATCATTGGAATTGTAGGCAAGGAAACCGTCTCGGATCGTCTCGTCGATGGTCTGAAACGCATGGAATATCGCGGCTATGACAGCGCCGGTATTTGCACCGTGCACGACGGCCAGCTAATCCGCCGCCGGGCCGAGGGTAAGCTCGCCAATCTGGTGCAGGTGCTGAAGACCGATGATGCCGCAGGCAATATCGGCATAGCCCATACTCGCTGGGCGACGCACGGTGCCCCGACCACCAACAATGCCCATCCACATGCAACCGGCGAAGTCGCTCTGGTCCACAATGGCATTATCGAGAATTTCAGGAGCCTGCGCGAGCAACTGAGCGCGCGCGGCCGGTCCTTCGAAAGCGAGACCGATACCGAGGTTGTCGCTCATCTGGTCAGCGAACAGGTGGAAGCGGGCAAGTCGCCGGAAGAAGCGGTGCAAGCGGTACTCCCACTGTTGCGCGGTGCCTTTGCGCTGGCCATTGCCTTTCGGACGCAGCCGGACCTGTTGATCGGCGCGCGGCTCGGGTCGCCACTAGTGGTCGGCTATGGGGATGGCGAGACCTATCTCGGTTCCGACGCGCTGGCGCTGGCACCGCTCACCCAGAAAATCGCCTATCTCGAGGAAGGCGACTGGGTCGTGATCACCCGTGATGGCGCGGCTATCTACGACAAGGACAATATTCCTGTAGAGCGCGAGATCACGACATCCGGTGTCTCGGCCTCGGCCATTGAAAAGGGCAATTACCGCCATTTCATGCAGAAGGAAATTTTCGAGCAGCCCACGGTGGTTGCACAGACTTTGCAAAGCTATATCCGGTCGCTGGAACAGCAGGTCGCGCTGCCGCAAATGGATTTCGATCTGCGCGATATCAAGCGCGTGACGATCGTCGCCTGTGGCACCAGCTATTATGCCGGCATGGTGGCGAAATACTGGTTCGAGACCTTTGCCCGCGTGCCCGTCGATCTCGATTTCGCGTCGGAATTCCGCTATCGCGATCCGGTTCTGGAGCCGGGCGGACTGGCGCTGTTCATCTCTCAATCGGGAGAGACGGCCGATACGCTGGCGGCCCTTCGGCACAGCAAGGAAAATGGCCAGAAGATCGCGGTCGTCGTCAATGTACCGACCAGCAGCATGGCGCGCGAAGCCGATCTGTTGCTGCCGACCCATGCCGGTCCGGAGATCGGCGTTGCCTCGACCAAGGCCTTTTCCTGCCAGCTCGCCGTATTGGCGGCGCTTGCAGCACATCTGGCGGTTGTCAAAGGCAGGCTGACGCGCGACGAGGAACGCGAGGTGGTCAGACACTTGACCGAGGCCCCGGCGGCCTTGAATGCGGCTCTGGGCCATGACCAAGATATTGCCGACATGGCGCATCTGATCGCTCCGGCCCGGGACGTTCTCTATCTCGGCCGCGGCCCGGAATATCCGCTGGCGCTGGAAGGCGCGCTCAAGCTGAAGGAAATCAGTTATATCCACGCCGAGGGCTATGCGTCGGGCGAGATGAAACATGGTCCGATCGCCCTGATCGACGAAGCGGTGCCGGTCATCGTGCTGGCGCCATCCGGACCGCTGTTCGAAAAAACCGTTTCCAATATGCAGGAAGTCATGGCCCGCGGCGGCAAGGTCGTGCTGATCTCCGACGCCGAAGGGATTGCCGAAGCCGGCGACGGCTGCATGGCGACCATCAAGATGCCGAAAGTGCACCCGTTGATCGCGCCGCTGGTCTATGCCGTGCCGGTGCAGCTGCTTGCCTATCATGTCGCCGTTGCCAAGGGCACAGACGTCGATCAACCCCGCAATCTCGCAAAATCGGTAACGGTGGAATAGTCATGGCAACAAATCCTTCTCTCGTCTCCGTCGAAACCGCCAGCGGAAAATTCCAGCAGACGGTTCGGGTCGGCCAACATGAGTTTTTTGCCGACGAGCCGATCTCCTTTGGCGGTACGGATAGTGGACCGTCACCTTATGACCTGTTGCTGGCCGCGCTCGGCAGTTGCACCTCCATGACGATGAAAATGTACGCCGACCGCAAGGGCATAGCGCTGGAAGCGGTTCATATCCTGCTCGAGCATAGCCGCGAACATGTAGAGGATTGCAGCAGCTGCAATAATGACGACAACCGGATCGATGTGATCGACCGTTCGATCATCCTGCAAGGAGACCTGAGCGAGGAGGATCGCCGCAAGCTTCTCGAGATTGCCGAGGAATGTCCCGTTCACAGGACCTTGGAAAACCGGATCGACATTCACACCACCGAAGTCCGCGATTGATCGCGATTGATCGCGATTGATCGCGATTGATCGCGATGATCGGGATGATACAGCGCGTGCCTTCGGAACTTGCCAATCGCGCACCGCTGGCGTAGCTTTTTTTCCGGAGTGGAGAGCGGCGATTGTCTGAAAGAAAAATCAATATCTGGCTCAATGCCGGTGTGATCGACGCGGACACGGCGCAGCGTATCCGGGAATATGAAAGCGAACGCGTAAGGCCGCTGGGTCTTTGGGCGCTGATCGGGCTGGGCGCGCTTGCCATCGGACTGGGCATTGTCTCGCTCGTCGCCGCGAACTGGGACGATATTCCCGGGATGGTCCGGCTTGCCATTCACGCTTTGTTGATCATCGGCCTTTGTGCCGCCGTCTATCTCCTCCAGCCGCGCAAGGGTTTGCTGGGGCTCTATTTGAAAGACATATTGCTGTTCGTGCTGGCGGTGCTCGGCCTGACCTTCTTCGGGCATCTCGGCCAAGTCTACCAGACGAGCTCGCCATTATGGCAGCCTTTGCTGATCTGGTTGCTGCTGTTTTCGCCGCTGTTGCTGCTGACCGGCCGTGGCTGGCTGATTTCACTGCTCTGGATGGCGGGCCTGCTGGGCACGGCAGTCCAGTTTCTGGACTGGTATTTCCAGCAGACCGATGCACCGCGCGCAGTCTATGTTGCCGTCATCACCAGCCTGCCGGTCCTTGCGTTGATCTTTTCCATATTCATGCGGAAAACAAGCGGCAGGCAGGCGTTCTGGAAACAGATCGGGCAATTTTCTCTGACGATCTTTGTGGCCGGGGTCGGTTTCAAACTGATTGTCGAGCCGATCGGCCCGATATTATCCGATCCGGCCAGATTTATGAGCGATATTGCCGTCATCCAGATGCTGCTCTGGAGCGGGGCCGCTTTGCTGATCCATGTCTATAACCGCACCGCTTCGGGTATCAGCATCGCGGCTATTTTGACCGCCGCCGCAATCATCAGCTTTGCCGGCAGCGTCGCGCAACCCAGTTCGCCACTGGTCAATGCGACAATCTTCATGGCCTTCTGGGCCGCCGTTGGCTGGAGCGCGATCTATTCCGGGTGGCGCAATGTTTTCCAGGCGGTGGTCGCGATCATAGCGCTGCGCCTGATCGTGCTGAGTTTCCAGCTGGCCCACGACCTGTTCAGCAGCGGTATTGGGCTGATACTCGCGGGTGGGGTCACCATCACCATAGCGGTAATCGCCTATCGCGTTTCCACGACCCTGGCCCCCGACAAAGCCTCCCCGCTTGAGCATGACCATCAGGAGGAGGGGCTATGACCCGGTTACGCCGCTTTCTGCTGCCGCTGGCGCTGCTGTTGCCGCTGGTCGGGCTCGGCCTGATTTGGCTGGCGACGGAGCAGGAATCTCGCGAAGGCACGGAATGGGATGTGCCGATCGCCGGCTATGACCCGCGCGATCTGTTGCGCGGCCATTATGTGCAGTTTAGCTACGACTGGCCCACGGTCGAACAGGATCAGCTGCCGATATGGGCGGCGCCCCGGAAGAGCCTTTGTATCCGGGGCACCGCTCCCGCCATTGCAAGCGTGGAAGTACGCGACCTGGATGTGGCCGATCTGATGCCGGATGACCGTTGCGATGCGTTGGTACAGGTCAATCCGTGGAGCGAGGAAGGCAATGACGGGCTCACCCGGGATCGGCTCTATGTCGCCCAGAAAGCCGCTGGCGGCTATGAAAAGAAGCTTGCCGATCCGGAACTGCAGGGCATTATTCGCGTGCGGGTCAACAATAACGGCTTTATCACTCCGTTGTCGCTGCGTTTCCAGCCGCGGCGCGAGGAAGGCACCACCGGGGAGAATATCGAGTGACAAGCAAAATATCCGGTGGCTGCCATTGCGGAACGGTCCGCTTTGCAGCCGAAGTCGAACGCAGGCCGGAAATGCTCGATTGCAATTGCTCGATCTGCGCCCGCACGGGCTTTCTGCACCTGTTTGTGCCGCACCGGGATTTCACTCTGCTCAAGGGCGAGGGGGATCTCACCAGTTACAGGTTCGGCAGCGGACAGGCGCATCATCTTTTCTGCAAGAATTGCGGGGTCAAAAGCTTCTACCAGCCCCGTTCCCATCCGGACAGCTGGAGCGTGAACTACAACTGCCTCGATGACGGCCATGACCTGGAACCGAGCGTCAGAAAATTTGACGGCAGGAATTGGGAAGCCGCAAAGGCCCGCCTGGCATAAATCTGCGAAAACCGACCGGGTAAAAAAACGGCCCACCGGTTCATCCAGCGGGCCGTCTCTGCGGGTGTCTGTCAGATATCAGACCAGATCGAAGCGCCCGGCGTCCATGACCTTTGCCCAGGCCGCAACGAAATCTTCGACAAATTTCCGTTCATGGCCGTCTTCGGCGTAGACTTCGGCGACCGACCGCAGTTGCGAATTCGATCCAAACACCAGATCGGTCCGCGTCGCGCGCCACTTCTCTTCGCCCTTCAGACGGCATTTGCCGATGAAAAGTTCGTCAGCGGACTCGTCGACAACTTCCCACACCGTGCCCATCTCCAGCAGATTGACGAAAAAGTCGTTGGTCAGCTGCCCGGGACGGTCGGTGAACACGCCTTCGGTCGGCGCGCTCGAATGGTTGGCGCCTAAGACACGCAGGCCTCCGACCAAGACCGTCATCTCGGGGATCGAGAGATCGAGCAGGTTCGCGCGGTCGACCAATATGTCCTCGGTCTTCACGCTCGCCTTGGTCTTCAGATAGTTGCGGAAACCGTCGGCAAAGGGCTCGAGCGGTTCGAAGCTTTCGGCATCGGTCTGCTCTTCCGTCGCGTCACCGCGACCCGTCGTGACCGGAACGCTGACGTCGAAACCGGCATCTTGTGCCGCTTTCTCGACCGCCGCGCTGCCGGCAATGACGATGGCGTCGGCCATCGACAGCGAACCGCGCAACGCGTCGAGCTTGGCCAGCACTTTTGCTAGCTCTTCCGGATCATTGGCTTCCCAGTCCTTTTGCGGAGCAAGCCGAACGCGCGCGCCATTGGCACCGCCGCGATGGTCGCTCTTGCGATAGGTGGACGCCGAAGCCCAGGCTGCCTTGACCAGCTCGGAGACCGACAGACCGCTGTCGAGGGCCTTCGCCTTGAAGTCCGCAACCGCGCTGGCGGAAGCCGGCGTTCCCGCGGGGACAGGATCCTGCCAGATCATATCCTCTTCCGGAACTTCGGGGCCAAGATAGCGGACCTTGGGTCCCATGTCGCGATGGGTCAGTTTGAACCATGCGCGGGCAAAGGCATCGTCCAGCGCTGCCTGATCGTCACGGAAACGTTCGGAAATCTTGCGATAGTCCGGATCGCGCTTCAGCGCCATGTCGGCGGTGGTCATCATCGTCGGGACCTTCTTGGACGGATCACGCGCGTCGGGCGCCATATCCTCGGGGTCCGGATTGACCGGTTGCCATTGTTTGGCACCGGCCGGACTTTCGACCAGTTCATAGTCATATTTGAACAGCAGCCGGAAATAGTCGCCGCCCCATTGGGTCGGGTTCGGCGTCCAGGCGCCTTCGAGACCGGACGTCGTAATATGGCCTTCACCTATCTGCTCGGGGTCGGTTGCCCAGCCGAATCCCATCAGGTGCAAATCGCCCGATTCCGGATCACCGCTGAGCTGGTCCGGCGGAACTGCCCCATGGCATTTACCAAAGGCGTGGCCACCTGCGGTCAGCGCGACGGTTTCCTCGTCGTTCATTGCCATGCGGGCAAAGGTTTCCTTCATGTCGCGTGCCATGCCCTCGGCATCGTGCGGATTGCCGCCAGGCCCTTCCGGGTTGACGTAGATCAGGCCCATCTGGATCGCCGCCAGCGGGTTTTCCATCGCTTTGCCTTCGTCGGGGTTTATCCGCGTCGGGACGCCTTCGTTGACCCAT
Source organism: Sphingorhabdus sp. YGSMI21 (assembly GCF_002776575.1). Taxonomy (GTDB): domain Bacteria; phylum Pseudomonadota; class Alphaproteobacteria; order Sphingomonadales; family Sphingomonadaceae; genus Parasphingorhabdus. The sequence continues at coordinate 3,079,518 of NZ_CP022548.1, forward strand.
TGTTCTTCCGACCCCCAATAGACGTCTTTCTCGGGCTCATAGACATCCTTGCGACCGCCACCGAAGCCGAAGACCGGACCGCCCATGGATTCGATCGCGACATTGCCGGTCAGGACGAACAGGTCGGCCCAGCTGATATGCTCGCCATATTTCTTCTTGATCGGCCAGAGCAGACGCCGCGCCTTGTCGAGATTGCCGTTGTCGGGCCAGCTGTTGAGAGGAGCAAAACGCTGCTGCCCGCTCGATGCACCGCCGCGCCCGTCGCCGGTGCGATAAGTGCCGGCTGCGTGCCAGGCCATGCGGATGAAGAATGGGCCGTAATGGCCATAATCCGCCGGCCACCAGGGCTGACTGTCGGTCATCAGGGCTTTCAGATCGTCTTTCAGCGCCTGATAGTCCAGCGCGTTGAACGCTTCGGCATAATCGAACTCGGGACCCATGGGGTCAGGCGAAGTACCGCCCTGGGTCAGAATTTCCAGCTGCAGGGAATCGGGCCACCAGTCACGGTTGGTTCGCCCGAGGAGGCTGCGCACTCCGCCTTCAAAGCCCATCGGGCAACCTTCAGGGGAACCGGTTGTTTTCATATCCATTTGAACATCTCCTTTTCTGGTGCTGCTTCTGCGTCGCCAGTCACCGATGCCATTGCTTACTATAGGGCAATGGTCCCGCTAAATGAATTATCCCTGTCTCTGTGATCAGAATAGTCACTCAGGTTGATCGGTCATGACATAGCGGTCGCTCTATTGTACCACGATTGACCGGCTTCATGAAGCGGCATATAAGGGTGACCTGTTTCAGAAGGCGGCCAGTCGGGTCGCCTTTTCTATTTTGTTCAAGTCCCGTTTTCGGAAGGAAGATAAGATGACGATTACTCCGCTCATGCCCGTATATCCCCGGTGCGGTTTTCGTCCTGTGCGAGGCGAGGGTGCCTGGCTGATTTCCGAGGACGGTTCGCGGGCGCTGGACTTTGCCAGCGGCATCGCGGTCAACCTGCTTGGCCATGGTCATCCGCATCTGACCAAGGCAATCCAGGATCAGGCGGCAACGCTGATGCATGTCTCCAATCTCTATGGCAGCCCGCAAGGCGAAAAATTCGCCCAGCGGCTGGTCGACACAACGTTTGCCGATACGGTGTTTTTCACCAATAGCGGCGCGGAAGCGGTGGAATGCGCGATCAAGACCGCGCGCGCCTATCATCAGTCGGCGGGCAGCGACCGGTTCGAGATCATCACGTTCAAAAACGCCTTCCATGGCCGGACGATGGCGACCATCTCGGCCTCCAACCAGGAAAAGATGCACCACGGCTTTTCGCCGCTGCTGGCGGGTTTCAAATATGTCGATTTTGATGATCTGGCGGGCGCTGAAGCGGCAATCACGGACAAGACCGCTGCCTTTCTGGTCGAGCCGATCCAGGGTGAGGGCGGTGTACGGCCAGCGTCGGACGAATTCATGAAAGGCTTGCGCGCCCTTGCCGACAAGCACGGTGTCTTGCTGGCGCTCGACGAGGTGCAATGCGGCGTGGCCCGGACCGGCGCGCTTTACGCTTACGAGCTTTACGGCATCAAGCCGGATATCGTCGCGACGGCCAAGGGCATCGGTGGCGGCTTTCCGCTCGGCGCATGCATGGCAACCGAAGAAGCCGCACGCGGAATGGTACCGGGAACCCACGGTTCGACCTATGGCGGCAATCCGCTGGCGATGGCGGCCGGTAATGCCGTCTGGGACATTGTGGCCAATGAGGAATTTCTTGGAAATGTCCGGGCCACCGGCGACAAGCTGCGTGCAGCGATCGAGCAGTTTATCGGCAATTATCCCGAGCTGTTCCTGGGCGTTCGGGGCAAAGGCCTGATGCTCGGGATCATGATGACGCAGGAGGCGCGCAGCTTTGTGGCCCATCTGCGGGACAATCACGGCCTTCTGACCGTGGCTGCAGGGGACAATACACTACGGATATTGCCGCCGCTCAATATCGATGACAGTCATATCGCGACCTTCATCGAGAAACTGTCCGCTGGCGCGGCCGATTACGAGGCACCTGAATCATGACCCGGCATTTTCTCAATCTTTCGGACGCGGGCGGGGACGCCATTGCAGCGATGATCAATGACGCAATCGACCGCAAGGCAGCGCGCGCTGGTTTCCCCAAGGGCAAGCCGGATGCAGACCGGCCGCTGGCCGACCATGTGCTGGCGATGATCTTTGAAAAGAGCAGCACGCGAACCCGCGTGTCCTTCGATATCGCTATCCGCCAACTCGGCGGTTCGAGCATTGTCATGGACAGCGGCTCGATGCAGCTCGGGCGCGGCGAAACCGTGGATGATACGGCCAAGGTGCTGTCCCGCATGTGCGACGCGATCATGATCCGCACCGACGATCATGCGAAAATCGAGGAAATGGCAGCCAATGCCAGCGTGCCGGTGATCAACGGCTTGACCGATCTTTCACATCCCTGCCAGATCGTTGCCGACCTGTTGACGCTGGTCGAGCATGGAAAATCGCTGCCGGGTCTGGAAATTGCCTGGCTGGGCGATGGCAATAATGTGCTGAACAGCATCGTCGAAGGTGCGGGACTGATGAAATATAATGTCCGGATCGGCTGTCCCGAGGGCTATGATTCCGATCCCGAATTCATAAAGAAGGCACGCGACGCCGGCGCGAACATCACGATCTACCGCGACGAGAATGAAGCCGTTTCCGGGGCGGATGTTGTCGTGGCCGACACATGGGTATCGATGGGCCAGGAACATGCGGAAGCCAAGCTTGAAGCGATGATGCCCTATCAGGTCAATGACATGATCATGGAGCAGGCGAAAGCGGATGCCCTGTTCCTGCACTGTCTGCCTGCCCATCGCGGCGAGGAAGTGATGCCATCGGTTATCGACGGTCCGCAATCGGTGGTATGGGACGAGGCGGAAAACCGGATTCATGCGCAGAAGTCGGTTCTTCGCTGGTGTTTCGGCCAGATTTGATGGTGGAAGTAGCGCTCACCGACAGCATCCTGTCCTTCGCGATTCCGGGGAAAAACTGTCGTGGTCGCGTGGTTCGTCTGGGCCCCGCTCTCGACGATATTCTGGCAGCGCACAACTATCCGCCCCTGATCCGCGACATATTGGCGGAAGCCGTCTGCCTGACCGCGATGCTCGGCGCGCTGATGAAGGAAGACGGGTCGCAACTGACCTTGCAGGCCCAGACCGAGGCGGGCGTGATCAGCCTGCTCGCATGTGATTATAAGGACGGTGCCTTGCGCGGCTATGTCCAGTTTGACCGCGAGCGGCTCGCCGCCCAGCCCGTCGAGCCCAGCCTGATGGCCCTGTTCGGCAAGGGCTATCTCGCGATCACCTTTGACCTGCCCGAACCACGGGGCCGCAACCAGGGCATCGTGCCCCTGGAAGGGTCCAGCCTGTCGGAGGCCGTGCAGAATTATTTCTTCCAGTCCGAGCAGATCCCGACTCTGATCCGCGTTGCCGTCGAAGAGATACAGGGCAATATCTCGGCCGGCGGCCTGCTGGTACAGCATCTTCCCGAAGGAGAGGAAGGCCGCGAACGGCTGCACGCCAAGCTGGATCATCCGGAATGGGAGCATGTCGCGATCATGGGTGGCAGCATCCAGCCGGCGGAACTGACCGACAGGATGCTTCCACTCGAGGACATTCTCTGGCGATTGTTCAGCGAGAGCGACGAAGTGAGAGTTTTGAGCGGTAAAGCGTGCGTTAAGGGATGCCGCTGTAATGAGGACCATATCCGGGACGTGATCGCACGTTTCCCGAAAGAAGATAAGGAAGATATGGTCGACGATCTGGGTAATATCGCGATAGACTGCGCATTTTGCAGCAGGACGTTCACGATCACGGGAACCAGTCTGAACAACTGAATGCCGTCGAAAATAAGGCAATCACGCCCGATTGTCGGAAAAATCCTATCGATGGACATAATTAGCGACAATATTGGCCGTAATTCGGGATTATCACCAGATTCACCATGAGCAATCACGCAAACCAACATGACGGGAAGATTTCAATGAAAGGCATGAAACTGATCAAATCCATCAGCGCAGTTGCCGCCGTCCTGTCGGGCTTTGCGATAGCGGCGCCCGCACAGGCGCCTAAGATGCTCCTGCTCGACGGGCTGACGGCGGGCGAATGGACGCTCAAGGAACGTGGTTCCCGGGGGCCGGGCAAGAAGGTCTGTCTCGGCAACCCAGAATTGCTGCTGCAAATCCAGCATGGCAACGCCAATTGCACCCGCTATGTGATCGAAAATGACCCGAAGAAGCTTCGCGTGAGCTACAAATGCGGTCCCGCCGGCCATGGCGTTACCGAAATCAAGAAGGAATCCAGCACTTTGGTGCAGATATCATCCCAGGGCTTTCGCAATAGCGATCCCTTTTCCGTCGACTTGGAGGGCCGCCGCACAGGCAGCTGCTAGGTCCTGAACCTGGGCCCGACAAGCGCGCAATACTTGCGCCGCGCGGGCAAGGTCATTAGCGGGGCGCATCATGACTTCCGAATCGAAAACAGCGATCATATTATTGTCCGGCGGACTGGACTCGATGGTATCCGCGGCGATCGCCGCCGAGCAGGGCTATCGGCTCATTGCGCTTACCGTCGACTATAACCAGCGGCACAAGGTCGAACTGCAATCGGCCCGGACAATTGCATCGAAACTCGGCGTATCGGAGCATATCGTGCTTCCGCTTGACCTGAGCCGCTTTGGTGGCTCGGCGCTGACGGCGGATATCGACGTGCCGAAAACCGGTGTGACCGACGATATTCCGGTAACCTATGTTCCCGCTCGCAATCTGATTTTTCTCTCGCTGACCCTCGGCCTGGCCGAAGCCCGCAATGCCCGCGATATTTTCATCGGGGTCAATGCCCTGGACTATTCCGGCTATCCGGACTGCCGGCCCGAATTTATCGAGGGGTTCGAACGGCTCGCGGATCTTGCGACCAAGGCGGGTGACCAGGGCAGCGGCTTCCACATCCGGACCCCGTTGCAGCATATGACCAAGGCCGATATCGCGAGCGAGGCCATCCGGCTCGGGCTCGACCCGGCCTGGAGCTGGTCCTGCTACGACCCGACCGAAGACAATCTGCCCTGCGGACTGTGCGACAGCTGCCGCTTGCGGCAAAAGGGTTTTGAAGAAGCCGGCATCGTCGACCCGACCCGATACGCAATATCATGAGCTATGCGGTCAAGGAACGATTCCTGACGCTGCAGGGCGAGGGCGTCCACGCGGGTCGCCGGGCAGTGTTCGTCCGCTTTGCCGGCTGTAACCTCTGGTCTGGGCTGGAACGGGATCGCGCCACGGCAATCTGCCAGTTTTGCGACACGGACTTTGTCGGGATGGACGGCGAAGGCGGTGGACGTTTTCACTCTGCCGATGATCTGGCAGCAGCCGTGGCCGAAACATGGGGTGAGGCGCGCGATTCGCGGTTCGTGGTGCTGACCGGCGGCGAACCGATGCTGCAGGTCGACGATGCCCTGATCGACGCGCTGCACGCCGAGGGCTTTTTCATCGCCATCGAGTCGAATGGCACGCTGCCGGTGCCGCGCACGATCGACTGGATCTGCATCAGCCCGAAGGCGCAGAGCGAAACGGTCCAGCGGTCCGGTGACGAACTGAAGCTGGTCTGGCCGCAGGACGGCAGCGACTGGCAGGAGATGCAGGACTGGGACTTTGCCAATCTGCTGCTGCAGCCGAAAGACGCTATTGCCGACCCGTCAGCCAGCCAGGCCCATCTCGAACAGGCAATTGCCTTCGTGCAAGCCCATCCGAAATGGCGGCTGTCGCTACAGACTCACAAGATTCTCGGGCTGGCCTGACGGCCTATTCCGCAGCTTCTGCTTCCGAATCTCCGGTGGCGGTCGATGCAGTATCCTCTTTCTTGGCAGACGAATCGCCTGTTTCCTCGCCGGTCGCGTCGACTTCCGTGATCGTGTCGACATCGACCATATCATCGCTGATCGTTCCATCGATAACATCGACATCGTCCATCCGGGTTTCCGTGACCTCGCCGGAATCGGGCGCGTCATTGCCCGAACAGGCCGAAACGGCCAGTGCGGCCACTGCGACTGCTGCAATTCTCGTGAATGTGATCATGATCTCGTCCTCTTCTCGTCATGGGGTAACCGCATTGTCATAGCCCGCAATCAGTCCCGATCAATCGCCTTGAGAAAGGCGCCAACGGTTTTCTGCAACGCTTCATCAAATTCCTGAAGCTTTATCGCGATGCCCAGTTGGGCAAGGCTGGTCACCGGATATTCGCTGATACCGCAGGGAACGATTCCGCTGAAATGGCTGAGATCCGGATCGATATTGACCGAGAAGCCGTGCATCGTCACCCATTTGCGGATCCGGATGCCGATCGCTCCGATCTTGGCCTCCTGTCCGTCGGGCGTATCGCACCAGATGCCGACACGGCCCTCCACAGCCCGCGCTGCAACGCCAAATTCTGCCAACGCAGCAATCACCCAGTCTTCCAGCGCGTGGACAAAAGCGCGCACATCGCCGTTGCGTCTCTTCAGGTCGAGAATCACATAGCCGACCCGCTGCCCCGGACCATGATAGGTATGCCGGCCGCCGCGCCCGGTGTCGTAAACGGGAAAGGCCTGGCTGAGCAGCTCCGCCGGGTCGGAACTGGTGCCGGCGGTATAAAGCGGCGGATGCTCCAGCAGCCAGATCAGTTCCTTGTCTTCTCCGGCCCGGACCGCCGCGTTGCGCCGTTCCATCTCGGCCAGCGCTTCGGGATATGCGATCTTTTCCGGCGCGACGCGCCATTCGATGTCATTGGGATCAATCATAGAAATTTCGTGCACTTTTGCTGGTCAGGTGGCAAGAGCTTGCGATACGGAAATGAATTTGGGAACGGAAAAATGAAGCTCGACTATATGCAATGCTGGAATGGTGCGATGGCCCTGCTCGCGGCGCATAAAGAGGCCGTTATCGCGATCGCCGGGGTCTTTCTGTTTCTGCCAACCTTGTTGTTCGCCCAATATGTCACTCCGCCTATCTTGACCGGCGAAGAAGATTCCAATGCGCTGATTGCCATCTATATGGCCTATTTCAACGACAATGCGCTGGCGATTCTGGCATCCAATCTCGTGATGAGCTTTGGCGCGCTGGCGATCTATTTTGCGCTTGTTCCGTCGCGCAGCCATACCGTAGCCGACAACCTGACCGCTGCGCTGAAATTCCTTCTGATATATCTGCTCGCCAATCTGCTTTCCGGACTGATCATCCTGCCCGGCCTGATGCTGTTCATCCTGCCCGGCCTCTATCTGGGCTGTCGCCTGGTGCTGATCCCGGTTATTCTTGCCGATCATCAGGAACGCAATCCCGTGGAACTGCTCAAGCAGAGCTGGTCGCTGACCCGGGACAATGGATTTGCAATCCTGTTTTTCCTGCTGATCATCATGGTTGTGGGAGCAATTGTCATGAATGTCCTGGAGGCACTGACCGGCATTCTGGTCGGTCTGGCCACCGGGGGCGAGGGCTGGATGCTGATCGTGAACCTGGTTTCTGCGCTGGTCGGGACCATCTTCCAGCTGATTCTCTCGGCCGCGATTGCGTCCATCTATATCGAACTGTCCGGCCGCCGGTCAGCTGCACTCTAGCAAGCTATTTCAATATCGGTACATGCGGCGCCGCGGATTCCGGCAAATGGCCGGTCAGCCGCGGATCTTCCATGATGTCGGTCTGCTGCCTGAAGATCCGGAAGCCGCATTGCCGGTAAAAGGGCAGGGCGCGCGGTGAATCCTGCGTGCAGCTATGCAGCCAGACCCGCTCGATCCCGTCTCGCCAAGCCATATTCAGCGCTTGGTTCATCATCCAGCGTCCGTGTCCCTTGCCGTTCATTTCCGGCACCAGTCCGAAAAAGGCGATCTCGCACTGTCCGGCCACACGAAAATCCAGTTCGATAAAGCCGACCGGCGCTTCGCTGTCGCGAATGATCGAGATTTCGACCGCCGGATCCTCGATAATGGCCTTCAATTCGCTCTCGTCCATCAATAGCCGCGATATCCACATCCACGGCTCCCCGACCTTGCGGAACAGTGCGCGATAGTCCTCGACCGCCGGATCGGGCCAGCTTGTCAATTCGAGACCGGAGCCGGTCGCGGGCAGGACAGGCTTTTCCAGCATCTCCAGATGGGTTATGATGGTGGCGACATGGCCCGCCGGGACGTCCTGCAACGCCATGTTCAGCAGTTCAGACCCATTTGGCTTCGGGCGGCAGGCTCATCAGGATCGCATCCACATTGCCGCCGGTTTTGAGGCCGAAGGTCGTGCCCCGGTCATAGACCAGATTGAACTCGGCATAGCGGCCACGCCATTCCAGCTGTTGCTGCTTTTCCGCCTCGGTCCAGTCCATATCCATGCGCTTGCGCACGAGCTTGGGGAATATATCGAGAAAGGCCCGTCCGACATCCTGTGTAAAAGCGAAATGGCGATCGAAATCCGATTCGTGGTCCAGTTCGATATGATCGTAGAAAATCCCGCCGACGCCGCGGTGGACCTTCCGATGGGGAATATAGAAATAGTCGTCCGCCCATTTCTTGAACCGCGGATAATATTCCGGATTGTGCGCCGCGCAGGCCGAACGCAGCCGGGCGTGAAATTCCTCTGTATCGTCGTTGTAGGGGATCGCCGGGTTGAGATCGGCACCGCCCCCGAACCAGCGTTTGGTCGTGCACAGGAATCGGGTGTTCATATGGACCGCCGGCACATGAGGATTGGCCATATGAGCAACAAGGCTGATGCCGGTGGCAAAGAAACGCGGATCCTCTTCCGCCCCGTTGATCTGGGCCTGGAATTCCTCGCTGAACACGCCGTCCACTGTCGAGATATTCACGCCGACCTTCTCGAAAATCTTGCCCTTCATCAGGCCCTGTGTACCGCCGCCACCGGGGCTGCCGTCGGGATTCTGCCGATCCCAGGGAATATATTCGAAGGTGGCGTCGCTGCCCGCTTCGCTTTCAATCTTTTCAAATTCCGCACAAATCTGGTCACGCAGTTCCTTGAACCACGTCTGACTCGTAAGCTGTTGATCATCCAATCCTGAGGTCATTCCGGAAATTGTCCTGTTTGTCTAAGTGCTTCACCCAAGGCCATGCCAGCCGATACCGCGAGATTCAAGCTGCGCATGCCCGCTCTCATCGGGATCGTGATTCGACCATCGCATTGCTCATGTACAGTCAGGGGAACTCCTGATCCCTCCGATCCGAACAATAGAATATCGTCCTCGCGATATGCGAATCCGTAATGCGGCGCATCCGCCTTGCTGGAAAGCAGGATAATCCTTGCCTTGCGGGAATCGACGCTTTCCCGGAACGCATTCCAGTCGGCGTGACGGGTATATTCGACATGCGCGAAATAATCCATTCCGGCGCGTTTCAGACTTCGATCGCTAAACGGAAAACCACAGGGTTCTATGATATCGACTGCGACGCCAAGGCAGGCGCAAGTCCTTAATATCGTTCCTAAATTTCCCGCAATCTCGGGTTGATACAATGCTATCCTCATGGGCCGCATACCTTGAGCGGGAAGTGAATGTTTGGTCAATCGAAAATTCCCTGTTGGCAAACCCTGTCCTTCGCGGCTATCAGGCGCGCAATTCACTGCCTGTTCAAACTGCTGTTGAGCAGTACCGGACATTCTGGCAGTCTTGGGGTCATAAATTTTCTATAGGGCTTGTTTGCATGGCAACGGTTGAAACAGCTGATACGGCAGTCGCAGAAGAAAGCGGCGTTCGCCGCCGGGACTTTATCAATATCGCAGCAGTGAGCTTCGCTGGTGCCGGGGCGGTGGCAACGGTTTTCCCGTTGGTCAACCAGATGAACCCGAGCGCCGACGTTCTCGCCCTGTCATCGATTGAAGTCGATATTTCGGCCATTGAGACCGGACAGTCGATCAAGACCAGCTGGCGCAAGCAGCCGATCTTCATTCGCAACCTCACGGAAGCGGAAATTGCCCAAGCCAATGACGTTGATGTCGCCGGTCTGCGCGATCCGGAGACCCTGGCCGAGCGGACAACCCCCGGCAAGGAAAACTGGCTGATCACGCTGGGCGTTTGCACCCATCTCGGCTGCGTGCCGCTCGGAGCTGCGCAAGGCGAAATAAAAGGTGAATTTGGCGGCTATTTCTGCCCGTGCCACGGATCGCATTATGATACGGCCGCCCGCATTCGCAAAGGTCCGGCCCCGACCAACCTCGTGGTTCCGGAACATGAATTCCTTTCAGATACTGTCGTGAAAATCGGCTAAGGGGCAGAAGAAAAATGAGCTTTCCTTGGGCAAAAGAATATACACCAACAACTGATTTCGGTCAGTGGATGGACAAGCAGCTGCCGCTGCCACGGTTCGTTTACAACAGCGTTGGTGCCGGCTATCCCGCGCCGCGCAACTTGAACTATATGTGGAACTTCGGTTCGATGGCCGGCCTGTTCCTGGTGGTCCAGATCGTTACCGGCATCATATTGGCCATGCATTATGCGGCCAACGCAAATATTGCCTTTGATTCCGTCGAACATATCATGCGCGACGTGAACAGCGGCTGGATGATCCGTTACGCCCATGCCAATGGCGCAAGCTTCTTCTTCATCGCCATCTATCTGCATATCGGCCGCGGCCTTTTCTACGGGTCCTACAAGGCGCCGCGCGAAATGCTGTGGTTGCTCGGTGTGGTTATCTATCTTCTTGCGATGGCCACTGCCTTCATGGGCTATGTTCTGCCCTGGGGACAGATGAGCTTCTGGGGCGCGAAGGTGATTACCGGCCTGTTTGAAGCCATTCCGCTTGTCGGCAAGCCTATCCAGGAACTGCTGCTTGGTGGTTTCGCTCCGGATAACGCCGCTCTGAACCGCTTCTTCTCGCTTCACTATCTGCTACCCTTCGTCATCGTCGGCGTTGTCATCATGCATATCTGGGCGCTGCACATTCCCGGTTCGAACAACCCGACCGGTGTTGATGTGAAGGGACCACAGGACACGGTTCCGTTCCATCCTTATTATACCGCGAAGGATGGCTGGACGATCGGTCTTGCGCTGATCTTCTTCACCGCGCTGATGTTCTTCCTGCCGAACGCGCTGGGCCATGCCGACAACTATATTCCGGCCAACCCGCTGTCGACGCCGGCTCATATCGTTCCGGAATGGTATTTCTGGCCCTGGTACGCGATCCTGCGTGCCTTCACCTTCGACTTCCTGTTCATTCCGGCGAAGCTGCTTGGTGTACTGGCGATGTTCTCCGCGATCCTGGTCTGGTTCTTCCTGCCATGGCTCGACAAGTCACCGGTTCGCTCGGGCAACTTCCGTCCGAAATTCAAGATCTTCTTCGGCATCCTCGTGATCGACGTGCTGATCCTTGGATATTGTGGCGGGGCACCGGCCGAGGAACCGTTCGTGATGATCAGCCAGTTGGCCGCCGCTTATTATTTTGCGCATTTCCTGATCATATTGCCGCTGTTGTCGCGGATGGAAAAGCCCGAGCCTTTGCCGAACAGTATTACGGAATCGGTAACCGGCAAGCCACTCAACACTGCCAGCTAAGAAACAGGGACCTGTCGTAATGGTAAGATTTATCGGAATATTGGTTGGCCTGTTCTTTTCAGGCTGGCTCCTGGTCTCTTTTGCAATGGGTGCAAAAGAATATATCACAAACCCGCCCGAGGAAACGGCCGAACACGCGTTCCATCTGGAACCGAAGGATATATCCTTCAGCTCGGATGGTCCTCTGGGCAAATTTGATCGCCAGCAGCTTCAGCGCGGTTTCCAGGTCTACAAGGAAGTCTGCGCAGCGTGCCATTCCCTGCGTCTCGTTGCCTTCCGCAATATGGAAGAAATCGGCTATAACGAAGATGAAGTGAAGGCGATTGCAGCCAATTGGCCCATCCAGACGCCGGATGTTGATCCGAATACGGGCGAAATGTCGACGCGTGCTTCGCTGCCCGCTGACAAGTTCCCCAAGCCATTTGCCAATAATGTTGCGGCTGCCGCTGCCAACAACAATGCGATCCCGCCTGATCTTTCGCTGATCACCAAGGCCCGCGAAGGCGGCGCGCCTTATGTCTATTCCCTGCTGACCGGATATCAGAACCCGCCGGCCAATCTGCCGGACGCAAACCAGCCGGGACCGGGACTGCATTATAATCCCTATTTCGCGAACCTGAATCTCGCGATGGCTCCACCACTGGCGGCTGCAGACATGGTCAGCTATTCCGATGGCACCAACGCCAGCATCGAACAGATGGCCGAAGATGTGACGGCCTTCCTGATCTGGACGGCTGAACCGAAGTTGGAAGAACGGCATCAGACCGGCTGGGCGGTTCTCGCCTTCCTGCTGATCGCGACGATCCTTGCCTATCTGTCCTACCGGACCATCTGGGCCGACGTGAAGGCGGAAAAGAAGAAGAAAACAGCCTGAAGGCAAACTGCCCCGAAAGCTGATGAATAGAAAAGCCCGCGTGATGCGGGCTTTTTTATGTCTGCTGGCGGCGAATTGTAAGTCTAGCTGGTCAGGACCGAACTGATCGCCCGTTTCCAGCCCGCAAGGCGGAGGTCTCTGGTCTCGGGGTCGATCGCCGGTTCGTGCACGTCCAGCCCGGATATCATCGCCGATGCGGCTTCAAGCGAGGGGTGAATTCCGCAGCCGACCGCTGCCAGCATCGCCGCGCCGAGCGCCGTGGTTTCGAAAAATTCCGGCCGTTCGACCGTGATATCAAGAATATCGGCCAGATCCTGCACCATCCAGTCATTGGCCACCATGCCGCCGTCGATCCGCAAATTCTGCCAGTCCACGCCATCGGCAGAAAACGCCGTCTTCAGATCATGACATTGATAGGCCATCGATTCGAGCGCGGCGCGGGCGATATGCGCCTTTTTCGATGCAAAGCTGAAACCCGAAATCGTCGCGGTCGCATCGGCCCGCCAGTGCGGTGCTCCGAGGCCGGACAGGGCAGGGACCAGATAGACTCCGCCATTGTCATCGACCGAGCGTGCGAGCTCCTCGCTCTCTCCGGCATATTTCAACAGGCCGATATCGTCCCGCAGCCACTGCATCAGGCTGCCGGCCACGAACACCGACCCCTCGAGCGCATAGATACGGCGGCCCTGATATTGATAGAGGATAGTCGACAGCAGCCGATTGTCCGACCGTGGCGCGGTGTCCCCGCTGTTGGTCAGGATGAAGGCTCCGGTCCCGAAGGTCGCCTTGGTCTGGCCGATGTCGAGACAGGCCTGGCCGATGGTGGCGGCCTGCTGGTCGCCAGCCGAACCGCAAATGGCGATCGGGCTGCCGAACAGTTCCGGCGCGGTGGTTCCCAGTTCCCCCGCGCAATCGACAATCCGGGGAAGCGCTTTGCGCGGAATGCCGAATAGCGCCAGCAGTTCGTCGTCCCAGTCATCGGAGTCCAGCCCCATCAGCATTGTCCGGCTGGCGTTGCTGGCATCCGTCACATGCTGCCCCCCGGTCAGCCGGTAGATCAGATAGGATTCGATCGTACCGAAGGCCAGATTGTCTCCCGCCGCCCGCACGTCCGGCCAGTTTTCCAGCATCCACCCGATCTTGCTGCCGGAAAAATAGGGATCGAGCAGCAGGCCGGTCTTTTTCTGGACCATCGGTTCGAGACCGTCGTCTTTCATGCGATCGCATGTCGCGGCGGTGCGGCGGTCCTGCCAGACGATCGCCCGGCCAAGCGGCTCGCCCGATCTCTTGTCCCAGGCGACGACCGTTTCCCGCTGGTTGGTGATACCGATCGCCGCGATCTTGTCGGCGCCGCCGGCCTTCTCGATCATTTTCTGGCTGCAGCTCAGGGTCTTCTCCCAGATTTCGGCAGCATCATGTTCGACCAGCCCGGGAGCCGGATAATATTGGGTCAGGGCTTCCTGCTGCGAGCCTTGCAGCTTGCCGTCGACACCGAACAGCATCGCCCGGGTCGATGTCGTTCCTTCATCGATGACCAATATATGCTGTGCCGCCATGTTCCGCTCCCTGATTGCGCTTTCACGCTATAAGCTGGCTTTGAAAAGGCAAGCGAAAGCAGCCTATGCTGCAATGCAACATTGCACAAATCGCCGATTTGTCTATGAGGTCGCTAATGTACGACTTGGCGATCATTGGTGGCGGCATAAATGGCGTCGGAATTGCACGCGACGCAGCGGGCAGGGGACTGAAGGTTCTGCTGGTCGAGCGCGACGACCTCGCCTCGCACACCTCGTCCGCCAGCACCAAGCTGGTTCATGGCGGCCTGCGCTATCTCGAACATTATGAATTCAATCTGGTCCGCAAGGCGCTCAAGGAGAGAGAAGTCCTGCTCCGCGCGGCGCCGCATATCATCTGGCCGATGCGCTTCGTGCTACCGGTTGACGAGGGCATGCGGCCCGCCTGGTTGCTGCGGCTCGGCCTGTTTCTCTACGATCATTTGGGCGGCCGCGACATATTACCGGGAACCCGAAGCCTCGACCTGCTCCGCGACCGCCGCGGCGATCCTCTGCAGAAACGCCTCAGGAAAGGCTTTGCCTATTCCGATTGCTGGGTCGAGGACGCCCGGCTCGTCTCGCTCACCGCGCGCGATGCCGCGGACCGGGGCGCCGAAATCCGGACCCGGGCGGAATGCGTCGCGCTTGATCGGGGAACCGATCACTGGAATCTGCAGATACGAGAACAAGGCGTGACCACGACAGAGCAGGCAAAAGTCTTGGTCAACGCCGCCGGCCCTTGGGTCGACCCGGTCACCGCGCTCTACGACCGCAGCAACCACGCGGCGAAACTGCGCCTGGTGAAGGGCAGCCATATCGTGGTAAAACGCAAATATCAGGGCGACCACAGCTATATTTTCCAGAACAGCGATGGCCGCATCATCTTTGCCATTCCCTATGAGGACGATTACACGCTGATCGGCACCACCGACCAGCCGTGGACCTATGCCGAGGGCGAGGCAAAGATCAGCGATGACGAAATCGACTATCTCTGCGCGGCCGCCAGCGAATATTTCCTGAAACCGGTGACGCGCGAGGATATCCAGTGGACCTATTCGGGTGTCCGTCCGCTGTTCGACGACCACAGCCGCAGCGCCGCCACGGTCACCCGCGATTTCGTCTTCGACTATGACAATGACAATGGTGCCCCGGTGCTGTCGATCTTTGGCGGCAAGATTACCACCTATCGCGTGCTCGCGCTGCAGGCGATCCGCACACTTTCTGACGCCCTTGATGTCGACGGCGATGACTGGACCAAGGAAGCGCACCTGCCGGGCGGTGATTTCCGGCCCGACGGGTTCGACTCGCTGGTCGATCAATATGAGGACCGCTGGCCCTTCATCGACCGGTCGATTCTGCACCGGCTGGCCCGCGCCTATGGCACCGATACCGCCAATATTCTGGCGGATGTCACCAGCCTCACGGATTTGGGGCAGTCTTTCGGTGCCGGCCTCTACGAGATCGAGATCCGCTGGCTGATCGACCGCGAATTTGCCTGCACCGCCGAGGACATACTCTGGCGGCGGTCGAAGCTGGGATTACACATGAATGAAGGCGAACAACGGGCCGTCGAACAATGGTTTGAACGGCAGGGTCCCTTGTCAAAGGCAAATCTCGACCTTTCCTGATTGACGGACCACAAAAGCGGTGGCAATAGCGGCGCATTCGGTCACCTTGACGGTTGATCGGAAAATGCGGGTGTAGCTCAATGGTAGAGCAGAAGCCTTCCAAGCTTACGACGAGGGTTCGATTCCCTTCACCCGCTCCACCACCAGCCTCAGCCCGGATCCGCCCGCGCGAAGCCGTTATCCGCGGGCTGGCGGCCTGCCCAATATATCGTCGGCAACGCAGCGCGCGAGGCGGGAACATTCCACCAGCCCCTGCGAAAACGGATGACGCTCGAGAAGCTGTGGTAGCGCCAGGCAGTGAACAGGACTGGCTTGCGGGCCTTCGAGTTTCAGAGCAAATGGCTTTAGTACAGGCTTTTCGGGCGCATGCAGGGCCTTGACCAGTCGCGGAAAGGGCAGGTCGGTCAGAGACGCCGGAGACTGCCCGCGGGCGTCCACCATGACGTCAAACGCGGCGGTACCATTTTCCGTCTCGACGATGATCTGTCCGGCCTCGTCCGACGAGAATTCGGCCCCGTCTTCGGTCGCGACGAGTTGCAGCACACCGGCGTCATGGAGCGCAATGATCCGCGCCAGCGACAGATGCGGGACCGCCGCGTAGCAGTCGGCAAAGACCGGCATCAGATGGTCGAGGAAACGGTCATATTGCTTTTCCGGCAACTGCCGCAATATCCGGTCAAACGCCTCGTGGCCGCGGAGCAGCGCGTAGCGGTGCGGGATGGTTTCCTTGCGGCGCATCGTCTCCCGCGCGCCAGCCAGATCCCGTTTCACCGCGCGCAACCCGCCAACGTCCCGCCGACGGGCGAAATAGGCGGGCGCAAAACCTTCAACCGACCGGGCGCTGTCGGGCAAACTCGCAAGATAATCGGGGTCGGCCGCGTCCAGTTCCTCGCAGAGGAGCGCGAACACGCGATCGAGCAGGCCATCATCTCCTTGAGCCATCTCCTGGGCAATCGCTTCGGGCGTGAGGCAGGTCAGCGGTTCATAGGGAAAGGGATAATAGAAATCGCCCTCGGGCATGATTCCCATATGCGACACCATGGTGACCTGCAGTCCGCACCCCTCATCATCGGGCAGCCAGCGGATCCCGTCACCATTCTCATCAAACGCGCCGCGCGCATGGCCAATCGCGACAACAATGTCGATCGCCGATAGCGAGGAACCCAATATTCCGATATTGTCCTGCTCCAGTCCGGTGATATTCGTATAGGGCCAGGGCGAAACCAGCGTCACACCGTCGATGTCCGGCGCATTCGGCCAATTGTGTCCCGAAGCGATCACGACTTCGTCAAACTGCTGCTTTTTGGCGGATTTCCCGTTGTCATAGAATATCGTGGCCTTCCCGGCGTCACCGGCCTCGATATCGGTCACCCGGCATTGCGTCCGAACCGCGACCCTGTGTCCGGCGCGACGGGCCTTTTCGCAGAGGTCGCCGAATTGCGAGTGGAGATATTCGCCGATCAGCACGCGCGGATAGAAGGCCCGCGCCGTCAGGTCGTGCGCCGACAATTCCCATTCGCCCAACTCGCGGGCCGGACGATCCTTCAGCCAGTCCACCAGCGGGCGAACCGGTGCCGGAATTTCGCGACTGAAGGCGTTGCACAGCATATAGTCGGCGTTGAGGGCGGGATCATAGGGCATTCCCATCCCGGCGGTCGAGGAAGCTTCGAAAATGCTGATCGACAATGGTTCGTCGCCGGACGCGAGATGTTTGAGCAGATAAATGGCCATCGGGCCGCTTCCCACGATTCCAATCTCACGCACGAAACAGTCCCTTTCAGCGGGGCGGGACGAAGCGCCATTGCGTTAAGTCGCAAATGGCGCTCATCGCCGGTACATCACAAAAGCCATATTATCTTTCAACGCCGCACCGGCCAATACGTTGCACAGCCAGCCGTCTATGATGGACAGCCTGCAGGGAAGCCGGCGCGAAAATTTTCATAGATGCGAAAAGATTTGGTTACATTTTTGCAAAATAGACTAAATTGTTTCGCTACGCCTTTCTACCCCGCATATGTGAATCACCCGGACGTCCGTCCCGGAAAACAGTGGAAGCTGATTATGCCAACCCGCAGCCAGATCAAGAATTTCAGGTTGAATGAATATAGAGACCGGCAGGCAAATGACTCTCGGCTGCAAGAGCGGGGAGCCTTGCAGCAGAGCGGTGATGCCTTTCACGCGCTGGCCGACACCATGCCGCAGATGGTCTGGTCAACCTTGCCCGACGGCGACCATGATTATTATAACGCCCGCTGGTACGAATTTACCGGCGCGCCCGCTGGTTCGACCGACGGCGAGGCCTGGGCCGACATGTTTCACCCCGACGATCAGCCGGAAGCCTGGAAAAGATGGAATCACAGTCTGCAGACCGGCGAGCCTTACGAGGTCGAATATCGTCTCCGCCACCATTCCGGCCAATATCGCTGGGTATTGGGACGCGCGCTGCCGATCATCGGTCCGGACCAGAAAATCCAGCGCTGGATCGGCACCTGCACCGATATCGAGGATGCCAAGCAGACGGCAAGCCATAACGAGATGCTCAGTCAGGAGCTCAGCCATCGCATCAAGAATATTTTCGCGATCATATCCGGACTGATCAGCATGACCGCCCGCGGGGACGAGCGGTTCCGCGAGCCGGCAGAAACCCTGAAGGGCCGGATTGCCGCCCTGGGCCGCGCGCACGAATATGTTCGGCCGCACAATGACAAGGAACAGGCAGAGCTGGGCGATGTCACAATGCAACGTCTGCTATCCGAGATATTTGCCTCTTACCCGGCTTTTTCGGACAATCGACTGCAAATTTCCGGTGGCGATATTGCAGTGGGCGACAGGGCCGCAACCCCCATCGCGCTCGTTTTCCACGAGCTGGCGACCAATTCCATGAAATATGGCGCTCTGGCCGCTGATGACGGCCGCGTGGAGCTGGCTATCGTGCATGATCAGGATCTGGTGCGGTTCAAATGGTCGGAAACGGGCGGCGCTCCGATCGAGACACCGCCGACCGAGTCAGGCTTCGGTTCCAGGCTTGTGGAAATGTCGGTAACCCAGCAACTGGGTGGCAAGCTGGAGCGCTTGTGGCTGCCGACCGGTTTGCAGATCGACATGGAAGTCCAGGCCTCCCGATTAGCCGGGAGCTAGCACTGGGAACCGGATCGGATCAGTCGAAAAGCTTCATCCGCTGCGGCGGTTCGGCATCATCCTTGTCGTTGGAGACATCTACGAGATAGTTCAGAACATCTTTCAGCACCTCGATTTCAACCGGCTTGGTAACCGCGCCCAGCGTCCCCTCGACACCGTCACCCAGCAGCCGGGGATTGGCAGTGATAAAGACCACTTTCACGCCAAATTCATTGGCGAGCCGCGCGCCGATAATCGGTCCGGTCGGTCCGTCGCTCAGATTAACGTCGACAAGAGCGATCCCCGGCTTTTTCCTGACCAGTGCCAATGCGGATTCGGTGTCATCAGCGACACCGATACAATCATATCCGAGATTACCGACAATTTGTTCCAGCTCCATGGCGATGAGAAACTCATCCTCCACGATCATAATCTGATGGGTCATAAAAATGTTCCGCTAAAATGTATTTGCTTCCTCAACGCGGGAACCGCGAATCCGGTTCCCGGAAATGGCCAAATAATGCTTATTTCAAACGGTCGGGCAAAATCAATTGTCGATCTTCATCTCTTCCGCAACCGGAAGGAGATATCCGCCTGCTCTGCTGGTTTTCCTCCATCTGCCCATGTAAATTCTTCTGCCGGATCATGTTGGGCCGCTTATCGGTTTGCTTCAACCCGTCACAGCGTTAAGGTCCAGCCAGAGGGGGAATTTCATGAATATCGAGCTATCGAAGCGCATCAAGCCGGTCGTCCTGGCAACCGGCATAGCGGCGATGTTGGTCCCCGTGCCTGCATCGGCGCAATTGGGCGGCCTTTTTGGCGGCAACTCGAAGGAAGAGCAGAAGCAAGACAAGGCCCCTGCTCAAGATACGAATAGTGCCGCGATCGCCGAAGAAACAGCCGCAACCGACAAGTCGGATAGCGCCACGGCGGAGCCGGCTGGTGCGAATTCCTTTGATACGCTGTGCGGTAACGGACAGGGCAGGCCGGATGACGCGGAAGCGGCGCCCAAGCGCAAGGGCCTGTTCGGCATGGCCGACCGCATGGCCAGCATGACACGGAAAATCCCTCTGGTCGGAGACTTTCTGGTTGATAGCGCCAATAATCTCTCGCAGGTGGTCGCGTGCCGACTCTATCCCGAAGAGCAGGAGCAGGCAGCCGAAGCGACCCAGATCGCTACCGAAGGCGGAGAAATCGGCAAGAAGGTCGAATGGCAGAGCAGCGTCCGCGACAATGTTTCGGGAAGTTCGACCGTCTCGTCCAAAAATGCCTTGCCCGACGGCACGCCGTGCATGGTTCTGGCCGATATCGTGATTGTCGATGGCGAGGAGCTGAAAGTCTCGAAAACCATGTGCAAGCTGCCCGGCGCCGCCCGCTATACGATCATGAACAGCTGAATCCGCGCATCCCTGGCGCTCCTTCTGTGTCCCATAGCGGCTGCCGGTCGCTGCAATCTGTCGCAATCATGAACAATGTCCGGCAATTGATACAATTTGCGACAATTTTTGTCTGTTCTGACAAAGTTCAGCGACAAGTGGCTATTAGAAGAACATTCATGGCGGAACGATAGACCGTTTCCCTGAAATGGAACATGAGGAATAGATTATGAAAAAAGCAATTTTGATTTCGAGCGCTACTGCACTTTTGCTGGCTGGCGGCGTTGCCGTTGCTGCACCCGGTGACCGGGGCATGCGGGCTGACACCAATGCCGACGGCGCGATCAGCCGGGCTGAAATGACCGCATCGCTGAACACTCGCTTTGCCAAGATGGATGTGAACAGCGATGGCTATCTCTCCAAGGAAGATCGCGAAGCGAAACGCGCTGAACGCTCCGCCCAGCGGACCGAGCGTTTTGCCAAGGCCGACACCAATGGTGACGGCGAACTGAGCCAGGCCGAAATGGAAGCGGCCCGCGCTGAACGCAAGGCTGCCCGCTTTGCCCGCGCCGACAAGGACGGCAATGGCACGCTCAGCCAGGAAGAAGCCAAGGCCATGAAGGGCAAGCGCGGCGGCAAGGGCATGCGCGGCAAAGGCAACAAGCGTGGCGGTCACGGCATGGCGATGATGCGCAACGCCGACACCAATGGTGACCAGAAGATCAGCAAGGCCGAATTTACCGCAGCGGCAATGGCCCATTTCGACAAGGCCGATGCCAACAAGGACGGCAAGCTGACCAAGGAAGAACGCCAGGCGGCCTTCAAGGCCGGCAAGGGCGAACGGAATAAAAGAGGCGGTTAATCCCTGAACCACTCTTTTGCGAACGGATCGTCAGCCATCTCCCCCTTCTCCCCCAAATTGGCTGGCGGTCCGTTCCTTTTTTCAGAACCTGTGATAGGGCGAACCCATGACGAACAAGACCCACATATTGCTGGTCGATGACGAAGCTTCGCTCCGCGAGCCACTGGCCGAATATCTGATCAAGCAGGGCTACAAGGTCCAGCAGGCCGCCGACGCCAGTATCGCGCGGTCGCTGCTCAATGCTTATGACTTCGACATCATCCTGCTCGACATCATGATGCCCGGCGAAGACGGCCTCAGCCTGTGCCGCTTTGTCACCGACAAGACCGATATCCCGGTCATTTTCATCAGCGCCAAGACCGAGGAAACCGAACGGATCATCGGTCTCGAACTGGGCGCCGACGACTATATCACCAAACCTTTCAGCCCGCGCGAACTGGTCGCGCGGATCAAGGTCGTGCTGCGCCGGGCCGAAAAAAACGGTACCGCGCCAAACGGCGCGAGCGGGGGCGCCTATCAATTTTCCGGCTGGACGCTGAAATGCGACAAGCGAAGCCTTGTCGACGCCGACGGCGTGAGCGTGTCACTCTCGACCGGCGAATATCAGATGCTGCTGGCGCTGGTGTCCCGCGCCGGCAAGGTGCTTAACCGCGACCAGTTGCTCGACATCACCCAGGGCCGCGAGGCCCATGCCTTCGACCGCGCGGTTGACAACCAGATCAGCCGGCTGCGCCGCAAGATCGAGGCGGATCCCAAGAACCCAGAAATCATCAAGACCGTCTGGGGCGGCGGCTATGTGCTTGCCGGCGAGGTAAAATCCCTGTGAAGCGGCTTTGGCCCAACAGTCTGGTCGGCCAGCTTCTGCTGGTCGTCGCGCTGATCCTGTTGCTGGCGCAGGGGATCAACAGTTTCCTGCTCTATCGCGGCGCCCAGAACCAGAATCTGGTCGAAGCCTCGACCTCCGCAGTATCCCGCATTGCTTACGGTCTGGAACGGCAGGCCAGCGATCGCCCGGTGTCGCGCCGAGATCCTATGCGGCCGCGGCGCTGGGGCCAACTGCGATATAGTGCGGAAAGCCCGGTAACCGACGATATGCGGCGGCTGCCAGAACTGGAAGCGCGGGCCGGTCAGGCCTTTGCCAATATGGGCATCGGCTTTGCCGATATTCGCGCGACCCTGCGCGGCGATCTGACCAGTGACATGACGGGCCATGTAATAGGCACCGGTCGCAATGAACGGCGCAAAAATCCTATCAACCGGTCAATGGGTGGCGGCCCTGAAACTTCGGAAACCAAGGGTTTCATCATCATTTCCGCGCAGCAGGACGACGGCCAGTGGGTCAGCATCGCCTCCGCCGTGCGCGAACGTTCGCCCCTGCTGGTCCGGACCTTGATATTCCAGACCGTCACTATCTATCTGCTGATGCTGATTCCGCTGATCTTGCTCGGCCGCTATATTTCACGCCCGCTGAAATCGCTGACCGCGACCGCCCAGTCTTTCCGGCCCGGCACCACCGAGGCACTGGAAGAACAGGGCCCGCCCGACACACGGGAACTGATCCGCGCCTTCAACGACATGAGCGGCCGCGTCACCCGGATGATCGAGGAAAAAGACGTGATGCTGGGCGCAATCGGCCACGATCTGCGGACGCCGCTGGCAGCTTTGCGGGTGCGTGTGGAAAATGTCGAGGACGAGGTCGAGCGCGAACGGATGGTCGCGGGGATCGAGGAAATGAACAATATGCTCGAGGACATCCTGTCTCTGGCGCGGCTGGGTCGCTCGACCGAACAGTCTGATCCGGTCGATATCCGCTCGCTGATCGAAACGGTTGTCGACGAGTTCAGCGATCTCGGCCGCGACGTGCGCTACCAGCGCGGCGAAAAGCAGATCGCCGCCGTCCGCGAGACCCTGGTCCGCCGGGCGCTGCGCAATCTGGTCGGCAATGCGACTCTTTACGGCACGGTTGCGGATATCTCTGTGGAAAAGTCCGGTAGCAGCCTGTTGATTCATGTTGATGATGACGGCCCCGGCATTCCCGAGGAGCGGATCGACGCGATGTTCGAGCCCTTTTTGCGCGGAGACGCATCGCGCAACCGCGCAACCGGCGGTTCCGGTCTGGGCCTGACGCTGGCCCGCGCCATCGCCCGCGACCATGGCGGGGATATCATCCTGAAAAACCGTGAAAAAGGCGGGCTACGCGCCACGCTGATATTGCCGCTGGGCTGATTGCCAGCCGTTTGACAGGCCGCCCGCTATGCAGGCGGGTTAGTTCAGAGTTGCCTGCGGTTGCGCTTCCTGGGCGGTGGCGCTTATCCCTTCAGCCGCCATTTCGGCGTCGATATCCTCGGCCATCACCTTGGCCGCTTCATCAGCCGCTTCTTCCAGGGACCGGGCATCCTCCTCGATTTCTGCCTCCATTTCGGCAATCGCCTCGTCACCCTTTTCCTCGACCGGGGTTTCGGAACAGGCGGCGAGCAGCAGGGCGCTCAGCCCGATAAGCGTCCGCGCGCTCATGGTTTTACCGGCATGGTGAAGTCCGCATCGCTATTGGCGATGATCGACAGCACCGTGGTCCAGGCCGCGACATTCTGCCGCAATTGCTCGGGATCGATCTTGTCGAGCGTGTCGTCCGGCGTGTGATGGAGATCAAAATAGCGGCTTCCATCCTGCTGCAGGTCGATGATCGCCAGATTGCTGTCGCTGATGATCGGACCGATATCCGCCCCGCCCCCGGCAGCGCCGGCAGAACGGCCGATGCCCAGATTGAGCAGGCTGGACGCAATCTCTTCCGCTACCGGCCTGGCGCCATCGGGCAGGGTGAACTCCACCCGCCAGACCTTGTCGGCGCCAAAATCCGATTCCATGGCAATCGCGTGTTTCTTGTTGCGATGGGCGTCGCGATAGGCCTTGCCGCCCCAGATGCCGACTTCCTCGGCGCCCGCCCAGAGCAGCCTGATCGTGCGCAAGGGCTGGCCGTGATCCTTGATATTCTTTGCCGCCGCCGTGATGATCCCGCATCCTGCGGCATCGTCAAAGGCACCAGTAGCCAGATCCCAGCTGTCGAGATGACAGGCGACCAATATCATCGGCAGATCCGGCTCGCGCCCGACCACTTCGGCGATGACATTGCCCGATTCCTGCTGGCCGATATTCTGCGGCGTCAGCACCAGATTCATCGTGACCGGCTTTCCGTCCTTGCGCGCCAGCTTGACCATCCGCTCGAGATTGTCGGCATCGGGCAGCGACAATGCGCCCGCCGGGATAGCTTTGACGCCCTCACCAAAGCCGGTGCTGCCGGTATGGGGATTGCGGTGATAGTCGGTGCCGATCGACTTGATGACATAGGCCACGGCACCTTTCTGCGAGGCGATCGACGGCCCGAACCAGCGGATCGGACCGAAAGCGCTATAGCCGGAACCATCCTGCGCCCGGTGCATCTTGTGGGTCACAAAAGCGATTTTTCCGTCGAGACTGCCGTCCGGCACCGCTTTCAGCGCGTCGAGCGAGTCGAAATAGGCGACCTCCGCAGTAATCCCTTTCTCGCCCGTGCTGCCGCTGTTGCCGAGCGCGGTGACGATCAGCTTCTGCGGATAGGGCGCAACGACCGCCGCCGTTTCCGCCCCGCGAACCCAGGTTGGCATCATGAAAGGCTCGCTGCGGACATTCTGGAAACCAAGGGACTTGAGCTTGGCAACCGACCAGTCACGCGCCCGCGCTTCTTGCTCGGTACCCGCCTGCCGCGGCCCGACCTCGGTGGTTAGCCCCTCGACTATGTCATAAGCGACATCATCCTGCAGCGCCTCGGCCTGCAGCGTCATCGGGTCATTATCCTGGGACAGAGCGGCGGTGGACAGGGACAGCGCGGTTACGCCGGCGAGCAGGGTGGATATTTTTCTCATGCCGGCTGACTAACCCGCCTTTTGCCGTTTGCCAATAGGCTGGCCAATGGTCTCTTGCGACAGGCGGTCGGAATAGCTACATGGTCCATCAAACAAGCCCTAATTTCCGTTAATGCTGCGCTTGCCGAGACATGCCGAACGATCGGCGCGTTCGACAGGCTCGGGGCTAGCGACATTTGAATAAGAGAGAATTTATAATGGCCGTCCAATATAGCTATGTCATGAAAGGTCTGACCAAGACTTTCCCCGGTGCTCCCAAGCCGGTGCTTGACAATATCCACCTGCAATTCCTGCCGGGCACGAAAATCGCCATCATCGGTAAGAACGGCGCCGGTAAGTCGACCCTGATGAAGATCATGGCCGGTCAGGACGAGGAATTTCAGGGCGAGGCCTGGGCAGGCGAGGGCATTCGCGTCGGCTATCTGGCACAGGAGCCGCACCTCGACGAGACCAAGACGGTCAAGGAAAATGTCATGGACGGCGTCCGCGAAGTCGCCGATCTGGTCGCCCGCTTCAACGAAATTTCCACGATCATGGGCGACCCGCCGGAAGATGCGGATTTTGACGCACTGATGGAGGAAATGGGCACTTTGCAGGAAAAAATCGACGCGGTTGACGGCTGGACGCTCGACAACCAGCTCGAAATCGCGATGGAAGCGTTGCGCTGCCCGCCCGGCGACAGTCCCGTGACCGATCTCTCCGGTGGCGAGAAGCGCCGCGTGGCGCTTTGCCGCCTGCTGCTCGACAAGCCGGAAATCCTGATGCTCGACGAACCGACCAACCATCTCGATGCCGAAAGCGTCGCCTGGCTCGAAAAGCATTTGATCGACTATCCCGGCAACGTCATTCTCGTCACCCATGACCGCTATTTCCTCGACAATGTCGTGAACTGGGTGCTCGAAATCGACCGCGGCAAGGGCATTCCGTTCGAAGGCAATTATTCCAACTGGCTCGACGCCAAGGCCAAGCGGATGGCGCAGGAAGAGCGCGAGGACAAGAGCCGCCAGAAGGCGATCGAAAACGAACTGCAATGGATGCGGCAGAGCCCCAAGGCACGGCAGACCAAGTCCAAGGCGCGTATCAAATCCTTTGACGATCTGGTTGCCTCGCAGGAAAACCGCGTCGTCGGCAAGGCGCAGATTCTGATCCAGACACCCGAGCGTCTCGGCTCCAAGGTGATCGAAGCCAAGGGCCTGACCAAGGCCTATGGCGACAAGCTGCTATTCGAGAATCTCGAATTCTCGCTGCCTCCGGGTGGTATCGTCGGCATTATCGGGGCGAACGGCGCGGGTAAGACAACGCTCTTCCGGATCATCACCGGCCAGGAAACACCCGACAGCGGAACGCTCGAACTCGGTGAGACGGTAAAGTTGGGCTATGTCGACCAAAGCCGGGACGAACTGGACGCATCGAAGAATATCTGGGAAGAAATTTCCGGCGGCCATGATTATTTCACCTTTGGCAAGAATGAAGTCCAGACCCGCGCCTATGTCGGCGCGTTCAACTTCAAAGGCGTCGACCAGCAGAAGAAGGTTGGCCAGCTGTCCGGCGGTGAACGCAACCGCGTCCATCTCGCCAAGATGCTCAAAGAGGGCGGCAACGTGCTGCTGCTCGATGAGCCGACCAACGATCTCGACGTCGAAACCCTGCGCGCGCTCGAAGACGCGCTCGAGACCTTCGCCGGCTGCGCCGTGGTCATTTCGCATGACCGCTTCTTTCTCGATCGGCTTGCCACGCATATCC
Organism: Sphingorhabdus sp. YGSMI21; assembly: GCF_002776575.1. Classification (GTDB taxonomy): domain Bacteria; phylum Pseudomonadota; class Alphaproteobacteria; order Sphingomonadales; family Sphingomonadaceae; genus Parasphingorhabdus. The sequence goes on from NZ_CP022548.1 coordinate 3,106,113, forward strand.
TGGCGTTTGAAGGCGACAGCCATGTCGAATGGTTTGAAGGAAACTTTGAGGCCTATGAAGAGGATAAGCGGCGTCGTTTGGGTGACGCAGCGGATCGGCCAACACGGGTGGCGTATAAGAAATTGACTCGTTGATGAGCTCCTTCTCCCGTGAGGGAGAAGGATATGCAGGCTTATGAGCACAGCGAATTAGCCGGAGTTGGATGAGGGTGTTCTGACGGTTGTTTCGTGAGCAACTCTGCCCGCAGTAAACCCTCACCCAGCTGCGACTAACGAACAAGTTCGCAAGTCTTCGCAACCCTCTCCCTTTAGGGAGAGGGGATTATTCGCCTCTAGCGATATGCATCTCGTGGACGATTGCTTCGAGTACCCCTTCTACATTCTCCATCACATCATTGTTCCAGAAGCGGATGACGCGATAGCCGTGGGCTTCGATGATCTTGGTGCGCTCTGCATCCTTGCCTTCGCTGTGCTGGCCACCATCGAGTTCGATTGCGAGCCTGATACTCCTCGCGGCAAAGTCGGTGACATAGGGACCAATCGGAAATTGCCTTACGAATTTGACATTGTCCAATTGCCGGTTGCGGAGGCGCGACCAGAGCTTGCTTTCAGCGTCGGTCATATCACGGCGCAGCGAGCGTGCTCTTCTGGTTAGTCGTTTTTCTCCCAATGCTCCCTCCTTCACCTTCTCCCGCGAGGGAGAAGGATACAGAGCCTTATCCCTTTAGCGATTAGGCGGCGTTGGATGAGGGTGTTCTGCTCTCAAGATAGAACACCCTCATCCAGCTGCGACTAGCGAACAAGTTCGCAAGTCTTCGCATCCTTCTCCCTCACGGGAGAAGGGGGGCGCAATAATTTCTCTGAAAAATGACCGGCAGTATCAAATGGTGGCGGTTGGCTTCCCCGCCAGGCTAACCCCGACGATCGCCACCAGCGCCGCAACAAAGCCGGGAATAATCTCGTAAACACCGGGACCACCCATGAATTCCTTGTTCCAGCCCATGGCAATCCACAGGATCACCACGCCGGCACCGACGACCAGTCCAGACACTGCGCCAGCACCGGTCATCCGCTTCCAGGTCAGCGACAGCAGGATCAGCGGTCCGAACGCTGCGCCGAATCCGGCCCAGGCGTTTGACACCAGTCCCAGCACCTTGCTGTCCGGATCGCGGGCGATATAGATCGCGACCAAGGCCACCAGTGCTACAAACAGCCGCCCGACATTGACGGTTTCCCGCTCGCTGGCATTCTTGCGCAGGAACAGGCGGTAGAAATCCTCGGTCAGCGAGCTGGAGGAGACCAGCAGTTGCGAGCTGATCGTGCTCATGATCGCGGCGAGCAAAGCGGCGAGCAGGAAGCCGGTGATCAGCGGGTGGAACAATGTATTGGCCAGCAGGATGAAGATGGTTTCGGGATCCTTGAGCGCCAGCCCGTTCATCTCGACATAGGCGCGGCCGGTGATGCCGACGCCGATCGCGCCGAGCAATGCGACGCCCATCCAGCTCATGCCGATATTGCGCGCCTTGGGCACGTCCGCGACCGAGCGGATTGCCATGAAGCGCACGATGATATGCGGCTGGCCGAAATAACCAAGCCCCCAGGTCACGGCGGAAAGAAATCCGATGAAGGACAGGCCGGCGGTCAGGCTGAGGAAATTCGGGTCGATCGCGTCGAGCTGGCTGCTGATCGCGCTGATCCCGCCATCGTCGGTCATTACCACAATCGGCATCAGCACCAGCGCCACCACCATGATACAGCCCTGGACGAAGTCGGTCAGGCTGACGGCGAGAAAGCCACCAACCATCGTATAGGCGAGCACCACACCGGCGGTGAGCCAGATTCCGGTCATATAGTCGCTCATGCCCGTATCGCCGAACAGCCCGGCGAAGCTGGTCTCGAACAATTTGCCGCCGCCGACCAGGCCGGCTGCGGTATAGACGGCGAAGAACAGGACGATGATGATTGCCGAGGTCACCCTGAGCGCCAGCGCCTTGTCGGGAAAGCGGTTGGCGAGAAATTCGGGGATGGTGAGGGCGTTGCCCATGCGCTCGGTCTGCTCGCGCAGGCGCGGCGCGACGACGATCCAGTTGACCAGCGCGCCCAGAAACAGGCCGATGCCGATCCACACCTCGACCAGTCCGGCGGCATAAAGCGCCCCGGGCAGGCCGAGCAGCAGCCAGCCCGACATGTCGGAGGCTCCGGCGGACAGGGCGGCCACAGCGGGATGGAGGTTACGGCCCCCGAGCAAATAGCCTTCGCTGCTGTCGGTGGACTTGCGCCAGGCATAATAGCCGATGGCCAGCATGCCGATGAAATAAAGGGCGAGTGAGATAAGGGCTCCGGTTTGCATCCGACGGTCATAACGATTTTGACGCGCAAGTCACCACCTGGCTTTTGGCGAAGCCGCTTCGTCGGGCCGGGGCCGTTATGGCGTACCTTCTCCCGTGAGGGAGAAGGATGTGCAGACTTGGCAGCTTGCTGCCTAGGCGAAGCTGGATGAGGGTGTTTTGCACTTCAGAGTACAGAACACCCTCATCCAACGCCGCCTAATTCCCCCGGATCAAATCCGGGGTCATAAGGCTCTGTATCCTTCTCCCTCACGGGAGAAGGAGTACTCACCGCAGCCGTTTCACAAATAACTGCCCGTTTTCATCGCGTTTGGTCTGGAAGTTCGGAACCTCTTCGAACATTTCCGACAGCCGGGAGAAGCCATAGTTGCGCACATCGAAACTCGACCGGTTGCCGGCAATCTTGCCGACCTCGCTCAGGCTGGCATAGCCCTCGGCGTCGCGTTTGGTCGCCTGATAGGCGTCGATCAGCAGGTTGAGCAGTTCATCATCCACCTTGCCGCCGCTGCTTTCGCCAGATCCAGCGGCGCCATCGGACTTGGCTGACGTCTTGACGTCACTTTTGCTGCCGCCAACGCGGTGCCGCTTGTCCGCCTTGATCAGCGCATCGACGTCGATAAAGCGGCTGCAGGCCTGTTTGAAGGCTTCCGGCGTCTTGGCGCTGCCGAAACCGTAGACGGGCAGGCCTTCCTGCCGGATGCGCATCGCCAGCGGCATGAAGTCGCTGTCGCTGCTCATGATCCCGAAACCGGTAACATTACCGCGGAACAGCAGGTCCATCGCGTCGATCGTCATCTTCATGTCCGTGGCATTCTTGCCCTTCGTCATGTCGAACTGCTGCTGCGGCTCGACGCCATATTTGTGCAAAATGTCGACCCAGCCCTTGAGCGACTGCTTGCGCCAGTTGCCGTAGGCACGGCGGATATTCACCGTGCCCAGCTCGGCCAGCGCGGTCAGTACGGGATCGAGGCCATTGTGGCTGGCATTGTCGGAATCGATCAGCAGGGCGATATTGTCATTATGTTGGTTCATGACGCTTTGATGGACCGCGGGGGGAGGGCGTTCAAGAGGAAAAACGCTGTCCTACAGCGGGGTGGATCGATTATATCAGGCGTGGCTCTTTGACAGACAGCATATCGATTGCGCGGCGAACACCGCCGGCGCATGCGCTTAAGCTCGGCCTGATTCCGGGAACAGGTAATTTTTCTATAACAGTGTAAAGTTTGTAAAGTTCGCCGGCACAATAGGCGCGAAACCACAGGACAAGATTCGTTACATTCTCAAGACAGCGAATCAAGTCACTGAAATTACCGGGTTCACAAGTTCCGTTCAGTCCACGACCGCAAATTGGTCGCTTTCCTGATCGAGGACATGCATTTTTCCCTCGGCAATCGCGAACCAGGCGCCGATCAGGCGAATCGAGCCGTCCGCTTCCTTCTCCTGGATGCAGGGGAAGGTCCGCAAATTGGCGAGGCTGGTTCTGACGCCTTCATGTTCCATCGCCAGCTGGGCGGCGCTGCTGCCGAGATCTCCGTGCTCGTGCGCGACCTTGGACCGGGCGTCGTCGAGCAGGGTGATCCAGTCGGCGATAAAGCCGCCCTTGCCGTGCGGCATGTCCTTCATCTGCTCCGACAGCGCAGCAGCGCAACCGCCGCAGCTGCCATGGCCCATGACGACCACTTCCTCGACCTTGAGAAACTGGACGGCAAATTCCAGCGCGGCCGAGACGCCATGCTGGCCCGGTGTGGTCTCGAATGGCGGCACGAGAGCGGCCACGTTGCGGACGATGAAGGTCTCGCCCGGGTTGGTATCGAAAATCTGCGTCGGGTCGACGCGGCTGTCGCTGCAGGCGATGATCATGACCTTCGGGCTCTGGCCCTCCTTGAGCTCGTCCCAGCGTTGCCGCTGGGTCTGCCACTGGTCGGAACGGAAACGGCGATAGCCATCGAGAAGGTCTGAAAATTTTGTCATGTTTCAATCCATATCACCGGTTTTGGGGGTGGCAAGAGCGGTTTTCTTTCCCTATCTGATAGAAATGAACGAAATCACCAAGATCACTCCGCCGGAGCCTCGCCCCGAACGCATGCGCAAGCCCGACTGGATTCGCGTCAAGGCCCCGATGGGCGCGGAATTCGAGAAGACCCGCGCGCTGATGCGCGAGCATAAACTTAACACGGTTTGTGAAGAGGCAGCCTGCCCGAATATCGGCGAATGCTGGACCAAGAAGCACGCTACGGTGATGATACTCGGCGACGTTTGCACAAGGGCCTGTGCTTTCTGCAACGTCAAGACCGGCATGCCGATGCCGGTGGACCCGCTGGAGCCGCAGCACACCGCCGATGCCGCCGCCAAGCTGGGGCTGGAGCATATTGTGATCACCTCGGTCGATCGCGATGATCTGCCCGATGGCGGCGCCAGCCAGTTCGTGAAAGTGATCGAGGCCTTGCGCCGGACGACACCGAAAACCACGATCGAGATATTGACGCCGGACTTCCGCAACAAGACCGAAGCGGCGGTCGAGGCCATCGTCGCCGCCCGTCCCGACGTCTATAATCACAATCTGGAGACTGTCCCCCGCCTCTATCCGACCATCCGCCCCGGAGCGCGCTATTATGCCTCGCTGCGTCTGCTGGAGCAGGTCAAGCGGCTCGATCCGTCGATCTTCACCAAGTCCGGCATCATGCTTGGTCTCAGCGAACAGCGGCTGGAAGTGCATCAGGTGATGGACGATATGCGCAGCGCCGATATCGATTTCCTGACGATGGGCCAATATCTGCAGCCGACGACCAAACATGTGAAAGTCAGCGAATTCGTCAAGCCGCAGGCCTTTGACGCTTATGCCTCGGTCGCCCGCGCCAAGGGCTTCCTGCTGGTCGCATCCAGCCCGCTGACCCGTTCCAGCTATCACGCCGGCGAGGATTTTGCGAAGATGCGCCAGGCGCGCGAGGAAAAGCTGGCGCGTTCCGGTGATCTGAATGCCCGTCCATAGGGAAACCCGCGACCTGCCTTACAGCGCGGCCCAAATGTACGCGCTGGTCGCCGATGTCGGACGCTATCAGGAATTTCTGCCCTGGGTGGTTGGCACGCGGATCCGGGCCGACAGTGAAACCGAAATGCTCGCCGATGTCCTCGTTGGATTCAAGGGCCTGCGCGAGCAATTTTCGTCGCGGGTGATCAAGGCGCACAACCAGTCGATCGATGTCGACTATCTCGACGGCCCGCTGAAGCAGTTGCACAATGAATGGCGCTTCCGGTCGCGCGACGGCGGTGGCTGCCATGTCGACTTCTACGTCGAATTCACCTTCAAGAACCGGATGTTCGAGAAACTGGCCGGGCAGATGTTCGCCAAGGCGCTGCACAAAATGACCAGCGCCTTTGTCGACCGCGCTGGCGAAATTTACGGCAGCAGCTACTCGCTGTCTTCGGGCAGCAGCAGTTCCAGCGCAACCAGCACGGCCTGAAAGCGGATATCGGCACGGCTCTTGTCGTCGCCGAAATTCTTGCGGTCGGCGACCACATCATCGACGCTCTTGCCTTTTTCGGCCTTGGCAAAAACCACCGTACCAACCGGCTTTTTCTCGGTCCCGCCGCCGGGTCCTGCGACTCCGGTGATCGCCACTGCGACATCGCAGCCCGAGCGCTCGAGCGCCCCCTGCGCCATTTCCCAGGCGACCGCGATGGACACCGCACCAAAGGTCTCGAGCAGATCACCGCTGACGCCCACCATCGACTGCTTGGCGTCATTGGAATAGGTGATGAAGCCGCAATCGAACACGTCGCTGCTGCCAGCCACTTCGGTCAACGCGGCGGCGACCAGACCGCCAGTACAGCTTTCGGCGACGGTAATCCGCCGGCCGATCTTGCGGTTCTGTTCGATCACCTTGGCAGCCAGCGCGGCCAGTTCGGGGGGAAGAAGATTTTGCATGGGTGTGCGGTTAGCCTATTTCTCCGCCGTTTCACAAATGTTTATCGGTGGTTTCTTGTCGCCTTGCGAACCGAGTTTCATGAACAGCCCGATCAATCCACCAACATTCGACGGCGGCAGGGGTTCCAGCAATGTGTAAGCCTCGCTGATCGTCGCGCAGCTTTTGGGCTTGATTCCATCGCTGACCATGGCGGTCACAAGGCCGTCCAGGAACGGGCGCATGGCTTCGACATCCATGCTTTCCGGCATTTTTTCGCCGAACATGATCTTGATACCGTGCTTGGCCGTTGGCCAGGCCTGCTCCGACGCGGTGGTATATTTCTCGTAGGAATTCGATTTATGCTGCATCAGGGCCACGTCCTGATCGAGATAGGGGCTGCATTTCGTACCCGCCGCCTCAAATACTACCGGCAGGATATAGGTGAATATCGCATTGGCCTGTTCGGGCGAAACGCAGGCCCGTGTTTCGGCCGCCTGGGCGGCGCCGATGTTGAGCGCGCTGAGCAAGGTGACGCAGCAAGCAAGCTTTTTCATTTTTCTATCCTTCCAATATGATTGTGGCGATGGCTTGCGCCGCTATACCTTCCTTGCGCCCGGCAAAGCCCAGGCCCTCGGTGGTCGTCGCTTTGACGCTGACCCTATCCTGGCCAAGATTGAGCAGCGTTGCAATATTCTCCCTTATGGCATCCCGGTGCGGCTTTATTTTCGGCGCCTCGCAGATGATCGTCATATCGACATTCTGGATCGAGCCGCCATTTTCGGCAATCAGTGATACCGCATGTTCGACGAACCGCGAAGAAGCCGCGCCGCGCCATTGCGGGTCCGAAGGCGGGAAATGGTCGCCTATATCGCCCGCTGCGATCGTTCCGAGCAAGGCATCGGTCAACGCGTGCAGCAGGACATCGGCATCGCTATGCCCGGCAAGGCCTTTGTCGTGATCGATTTTGACACCGCCCAGCCATAAATCCTCGCCGGGGGCCAACCGGTGCACGTCATAGCCCATCCCGGTACGTGTCTGGCGCATATCTTCTGTTCCTTCTGCGGCAAAATCTCCGGGCAACGTATATTTCTTGAGCGCTTCGACACCCTCGACCGTCGATACCGCGTGCCCGGCGGCCTGGAATATCTGCGCATCGTCGCTGGCATCCCGGTCTGCCGCAAAATTTTCATGGGCCGCAACGAGCTTCCCGAAGTCGAAGGCCTGCGGCGTCTGCACCCGCCACAGGCTGTTCCTGTCGACCGTCCGGTCGAGCCGGTCGATCCGGTCGATCCGGTCGCCGGTCAATTGCACCATCGTATCAACGCAGGGCAAGACCGGAATGGCAGCCGACGCCGTTTCCAGCCTGTCCAGAAGACGGTCAATCACGCTATCGGGGAGAAAGGGGCGCGCGGCATCGTGAACCAGAATATTTCTGGCGCCGCCGGCCTGCAAAATAGCCCTCAACCCTTTGTAGACCGATTGCTGCCGGGTAGCGCCGCCGATCACGATCTTGTAAGAGGAAAGGGGGGCAAGAGTCTGATTTAACAGTTCTTCCTGTCCCGCCGCGACCACGATCCAGATCCGGTCAATGTCGGGATGGGCCGAAAGCCGCTCGACGCTGTGCCGGACCATCGGCTTGCCGCCAATAATCTCGTACTGTTTCGGGATGCCCAGTCCTGCCCGCGCGCCGACACCGGCGGCTACAATCAGCGCGTGGGTCTGCTGGGAAGGATCGGGGGCTGCAACCATGAATCGCGATCTACGCCGAGAAAGGGGATGAAGCAATTCTTGCCTCAAAATTGATTTGGCGATAGAGGCTGCTTAAATTTTAGGCAGTAGATATGAAACTTGATCCCATCTTCATCGGCGACTTGAAAATCGAGAGCCCGGTCATTCTGGCGCCAATGACCGGTGTCACCGATTTGCCGTTCCGCAAGCTGGTCCGGCGATTTGGTTCCGGGCTCAATGTCACGGAAATGATCGCCAGCCAGGCGATGATCCGGGAAACGCGCCAGTCGTTGCAGAAATGCGCCTGGGACGCGACCGAGGAACCGGTGTCGATGCAGCTCGCCGGATGCGATCCCGCGGTCATGGCTGACGCAGCCAGGCTTAACGCGGATCGCGGCGCGCAGATCATCGATATCAATATGGGGTGCCCGGTGAAGAAGGTTGTCAACGGCGATGCCGGATCGGCCCTGATGCGGGACCTTCCGCTTGCTGCGTCTCTGATCAAGGCGACGGTTGAGGCGGTCGACGTACCGGTGACCGTCAAGATGCGGATGGGCTGGGACCATCAAAGCCTCAATGCGCCGGAACTGGCGCATATAGCCGAGGACCTGGGAGCCAAGATGATCGTCGTGCACGGGCGGACCCGCTGCCAGATGTACCGCGACAGCGCCGACTGGGAATTTGTCAGCAAGGTCAAGCAGGCGGTTTCCCTGCCGGTGATCGTCAATGGTGACATCTGCTCTCTCGAAGACGGGGAGAAAGCGCTCGAACTGAGCGGCGCGGATGGTGTGATGATCGGTCGTGGCGCTTATGGAAAGCCGTGGCTGCTTGGCCAGTTCATGCACTGGTTCAAGACGGGGGAACGGCTGCCCGATCCCGACATCGCGACGCAATATGCCATTCTCGACGAACATTATCGCGATATGCTGAAGCTCTACGGCGACGATGTCGGCGTCAAGGTGGCACGCAAACATATCGGCTGGTACACCAAGGGCCTGACCGGCTCGGCAGAATTCCGCAACCGCGCGAACAGCGAAGGCGACCCCTATATCGTGCTCGAAATGCTGGAAGAATTTTATTCGCCCTGGCTGAACAAAGCGGCTGCTTGATGGACGGCACGCCTCCGGCTGAACAAATTCTGGCCGGGCTCAGTCACGCTTTGCTGGTTGTCGACTCCGACCATATGGTCATCAGGGTCAATCCCGCGGGGGAAGCCCTGTTCGGCACCAGCGCCAAGCATCTGGTCGGACGGAGGATCGGACAGGTCCTGCACTTCTCCGACCCCAGACTGGACGGGGCGCTGACCGAACGGGACATCAGCCTGACCGCGCGCGGGGTGATGATTTCCGGCGACGATCGCAAGCTGGGCATCGTCGATTTCGACATTCATCCGCTGGCCTCGGATTCCGAATGGCGTCTGATTTCCCTGTCGCCGATGCCGCAAGATGGACCGATTCTGGAAAACGAGAATAATGACCCGTCCGATCTTGCCATCCGCGCGCCGGACATTCTCAGCCACGAGATCAAGAACCCGCTGGCGGCGATCAAGGGCGCGGCGCAATTGCTCGACCGGCAACTGAACGAAAGCCAGAAACCGCTGACCCAGATGATCACAGCGGAAGTGGAACGAGTGGTCAATCTGCTCAACCGGATGCAGACCCTGTCCTCCAATCAGCCAGCCCAGACCAAGGCGGTCAATATCCACACGCTGATCGATCGGGCGCGGCGATCGATCGAGGCGGCAACCGGCCAGGCAGTGAAGATCCACGACAAGTTCGATCCCTCGTTGCCGGATGCCTTGATCGACCCGGACGCGATGATGCAGGTGCTGACCAATGTGCTGGCCAATGCTGTCGACGCGACCAAACATCTGCCAGACCCGCAGATCCGCATCATTACCCGTTACAGTTTCGGCGCTTCGCTGTCAGCGCAGGGGCAAACGGCGGCGGTCCGCCTGCCGATCCAGATCATGGTCTGCGACAATGGGCCGGGCGTTCCCGCCGAACTGGAGCGGGAGATTTTCTCGCCCTTCGTCTCGACCAAGAAGGAAGGGCAGGGGCTGGGTCTCGCGCTGGTGAAAAAGCTGATGCGGGATATGAACGGGCGCATTCGCTACGACCGCGGAAATCAGGACGAGATGAGCCGCTTCACCCTGTTTCTTCCCGTTGCTCCGAAAAACTGACGTCAGGACAAATCATGGCCAAAGAAAAAATCATATTGGTGGAAGACGATCTGTCGGTCAGCCATGTCATCATCACCGCCCTGCGCGCCGAGGGCTATGAAGTGGAGAATTGCAAGTCGATCGCCGAGCGCGACGCGCTGATGTCGAGCAGCCATTACGATCTGCTGCTCACCGACGTCGGGCTGGGCGAGGGGGAGGGCGACGGCATATCCTCGCTCGACAGCGTCAAGGCGACCCATCCGGACATCCCGATCATCATCATTTCGGCCCAGAACACGCTCAACACCGCGGTCCGCGCGTCGGAGACCGGGGCCTTTGAATATCTGCCCAAGCCGTTCGATCTCGACGAGCTGGTAGAAGTCGTCGGCCAGGCGCTGAAACCGAAGAATATCCAGCCGATCGAACCGTCGATGGACGAGGAAAGCCTGCCGCTGGTCGGCCGCAGCCCGGCGATGCAGGAGGTCTACCGGATGATCGCCCGGCTGCTGAAAAACGATCTGTCGGTGCTGGTGCTGGGCGAATCGGGTACCGGCAAGGAACTGGTCGCCGAAGCGATCCACAGCCTCGGCCACCGCAAATCCGGTCCGTTCATCGCGGTCAACATGGCGGCGATTCCATCGGAACTGATCGAGGCGGAGCTGTTTGGCCACGAAAAGGGCGCCTTCACCGGTGCGGTTGCCAATGCCTCGGGCAAGTTCGAACAGGCACAAGGCGGCACGCTGTTCCTCGACGAGATCGGCGACATGCCGATGCATGCCCAGACCCGTCTGCTGCGCGCGCTGCAATCGGGCGAGATCAACCGTGTCGGTGGCAAGGGGCTGGTCAAGCTCGACGTCCGCATCATCGCCGCGACCAACCACGATTTTCTCGAGCTGATCGAGGAAGGGAAATTCCGCGAGGATCTCTACTACCGGATCAATGTGGTGCCGATCGAACTGCCACCGCTCCGCGAGCGGGCCAGCGATATTCCCGCCCTGACCAAGCATTTCCTCAAACTCGCGGTCACCGAAGGCCTGCCGCACAAGCAGATCTCGCAGGAGGGCATGAACCTGCTCTGCCACCATTATTGGCGCGGTAATGTCCGGGAGCTGAAAAATGTCATCTACCGGCTGGTCGTGACCGGCCGGGAGGACACGCTGTCCGAGGACGCCATCCGGCAGATACTCGCCGCCGAACGCAGCGAGGACCGGGTGGAATCGGCGAATATGGAATTCGAGGCCCATATCAAGTCGATTGTGCTCGACCTGATGGCCGCGCCGGAAAGGGAAAATCTCTACGCCCAGGCCCTGGAGAAGTTCGAGAAGCCGCTGCTGACCGAGATGATGCACCACGCCCACGGCAACCAGATCAAGGCCGCAAAAATCCTCGGGATCAACCGCAACACGCTGCGCAAGAAGCTCAATGAATATCAGATCGACCCGTCCGAGTCGAAATGACGGGCCGCGATGAAGTGACGGATTGCTTCGCCCAACCGTGATATTTTTACAATATTAGTGCTTTTTCTGCAACGAAACTGTTGTATTGAAAGCACAATGACAGTGTCCACCCCCCTGACGGAACAGCGTGTCCCCAACTGGCTGCGGCGTCTTTCCCTGATGGCCGAAAAAGAGGCGGTCATGCGGCGGGTGGAATGGATCGTGGCGCTGCTGTTCGGCGCGATCATGCTGGCCACCTATTTCTTGCTGCGCACACAATCCGACCAGACCGACTTCATCTCGCCGCCGCTGACCGCGGCGCTGCTGGTTGCAAACCTGATCCCGGCGATGACCTTGCTGGTCCTGTTCGGGCGCCGGATCGCCAAGGGCAGGGCAGCGCAGTCCTCGATCGGCAGCAAGGGGCGCCTGCACGTCCGGCTGGTCGCCCTGTTCTCGCTGGTGGCAAGCATCCCGATGGTACTGGTGGTGATCTTTGCGTCGCTATTGTTCCAATATGGCGTGGAATTCTGGTTTTCCGACCGCGCCCGCGGCATGCTGGAAAATGCCAATGATCTGGCGCGCGGCTATTATGAGCAAAACCAGCGCGAGGTCGGTGAAGAAACGATCACCATGGCCAATGATTTGCGCAACTATTTGCAACAGGCCAATCTGGAAAGCCCGGAATTTGCCGAGGGCTATGTCTTTCAGGTGCTGTCGCGCAAGCTCAATGAATCGGCGATCATCGAATATGGGACAGATGGCGTTGCGCGCACGGCAGCGGCGGTGGATCCCGATGACGGCGATCAGCAACCGAAGATCACCGATGCCGTGCTGAAACAGTTGCAGGAGGGACAGAGCTATGTCGTGACGGCACGGCCGGACAAGATTGAGGCGGTTACCGCGCTCGACCTGAAATCGCGTATATTTCTCTACGCCGCGCGGGACTCCGACATGCTGGCGCTCAGCCAGTGGGAGAGGGCGCAATCGGTCCTCGCCGATTATGAGGACCTGTTTTCACGCTCACGCAGCCTGCAGCTGCAGTTCAACATCGCCCTCTTCGTGATTTCGCTGCTGATCGTCGGGCTGGTGTTGTGGATCGCACTGGCGGTCGCCGACCGGATGGTCAAACCGGTCAGCGATCTGGTTCACGCGGCCAAGCGGGTTACCGAAGGCGATCTGGCCACGCGGGTTCCCACGACCTTTGAAAATGACGAGATCGGCACGCTGGGACGGGCGTTCAACCGGATGACCGAGCGGCTGGAAACCCAGACGACCGCGCTGATCACGGCGAACGAGCAACTGGGCAGCCGCCGCGCCTTCATCGAAGCGGTTCTGGAATCGGTCACCGCCGGCATCATCAGCCTGGACGAAAAAGGCGAAATCCGGCTGGTCAATTCGCAAGCCCAGTCGCTGCTGTCCAAACCGATCGACGATCTGCTCGATGCCGATATCGGCAAGGCAGCCCCGCAATTTGCCGAACTGGTCAGGGACGGCGTTGAAAACAGCATCATCGAATTTGCTTCCGATTCGGACATGCGGACTTTGGCGGTCAAGATCGTCGGCGGGCCCACCGGACATGTCATCACCTTCGAGGATATCACCCAGCAACTGCTCGACCAGCGGCGCGCGGCCTGGTCCGATGTCGCCCGGCGGATCGCGCACGAAATCAAGAATCCGCTGACCCCGATCCAGCTGGCTGCCGAAAGGCTGCAGCGCAGATTCGGCTCGCGGATGACCGAAGATGTCACCGTGTTTGAAAATCTCACCAATACGATCATCCGGCAGGTCGGCGACCTGCGAAATATCGTCGACGAATTTTCCTCTTTCGCGCGGATGCCCAAGCCGGTTTTCCGCAAGGAAAATCTCGATGATGTCCTGAAACAGGCGCTGTTCATGCAGGATGTCGCATGGCCGGCCATCACATTCAATTTCATCTCTGATGAGCAGCCGGTGTCGCTGGTTTGCGACCGCCGACAACTGGGGCAGGCCTTCACCAATATCATCAAAAATGCTGCAGAAGCAATTGAGCAGAAAGCCGAATCCAGCGCCGATTTCCAGGTTTCCGATGGTGAAATAGCACTGGCGATCCGCAACGAGAACCAGCTCGTCGTTATCGAGCTGACCGACAACGGCGTCGGTCTGCCGATCGAGCGCGACCGGATTGTCGAGCCCTATATGACGACCCGGGCCAGCGGCACCGGACTGGGTCTCGCGATCGTCAAGAAGATCATCGAGGAACATTTCGGCGAAATGAAATTCAGCGACGCACCCGATGGCGGCACGCGCGTAACGATCCGGCTTAGCCCGTCGCAACTGGCGCGATTGTCGCACGGGACGGCAGAAATCCCGGACCGAGATGGGCCGGCATCTGAAGATAGTGAACAATGAGCAATAGAGGTCCAACATGGCGTTAGATATTCTGGTTGTCGACGACGAACCCGATATCCGTGATCTTATATCCGGTGTTCTGGAAGACGAGGGCTATACCACCCGGGTGGCCGCCGACAGCGACGCGGCGCTGGCCGCAGTCAACGAGCGCCGCCCTTCGCTGGTGCTGCTCGACGTCTGGCTGAGAGGATCGCGTCTGGACGGTCTGGAACTGCTGACCGAGATGAAGCAGCTCGACGCCAAAATGCCGATTATCGTGATTTCCGGCCATGGCAATATCGATACGGCGGTCGCCGCCATATCGCAGGGCGCGGTCGATTTTATCGAAAAGCCCTTCGAAGCCGAACATCTGCTGCATCTGGTCTCGAGAGCGACGGAAACCGAGCGGCTGCGCCGGGAAAACGAGATTCTAAAGGCGCGAGTCGGCTTTGCTGACGAGCTCACCGGTAATTCTGCTGCCGTGAACAATGTGCGTGCTACGTTGAAACGCGTCGCCGGCACCGGCAGCCGCCTGCTGATTTCCGGTCCGGCAGGAGTCGGCAAGGAAGTCGCCGCGCGGTTGATGCACAACTGGAGTTCACGCTCCAATGCCGCCTTTGTCACCATCAGCGCCGCCCGGTTGTCGCCGGAGAGCGTGGAGGAGGAACTGTTCGGCACGGAACGCAACGGCAAGATCGAAAAAACCGGCCTGATGGAAGAAGCCCATGGCGGAACCCTGTTCATCGACGAAGTCGCCGATATGCCGCTTGATACCCAGGGCAAGATATTGCGCGTTTTGACCGAACAGAGCTTCAACCGGCTTGGCGGTTCGCAAAAGGTGAATGTCGATGTCAGGGTCGTTTCGGCAACCTCGCGCGATCTGGAAGTCGAGATTCGCGAGAAGCGATTCCGCGAGGATCTGTTCTACCGGCTCAACGTGGTGCCGGTCGTCCTGCCGCCGCTCAACCAGCGGCGCGAGGACATACCGGTTCTGGTCGACCATTATGCCGCCCGTTTTGCCGCCGAACAGCGTCTGCAACCGCCGGAGATTTCCGATGAAGCCATGGCGGCACTGCAGGCGTGCGACTGGCCAGGCAACGTCCGGCAGCTGCGCAATGTGGTAGAGCGGACGATCATTCTGGCGCCCAAGGACAATTTCGCCAGAATCGAGGTCGAAATGTTGCCACCGGAAGTTCTCGGCAATGATGACGATCTCGACCAGGGCGTCGCGTCACTGATGGGTTCGCCTTTGCGGGAAGCGCGGGAAAGTTTCGAACGGGAATATCTGAAAGTGCAGATCCGGCGTTTTTCGGGAAATATCTCCAAGACCGCCAATTTCATCGGCATGGAGCGGTCGGCGCTGCACAGGAAGCTGAAAATATTGGGCCTGGCATCGCGCAAGAAAAGCGACGCCGAGTGAGATTGCGGGTTTGGCGGTTGTCGTGACCGGTCGAATACCATATATGATAGAAAAGGCTCCTCAAGAAGAGCGGATAATGTCAGAGAAATAATAATATGCCATCGCAAAGCTGGCCAATAATTGGAGTCAAATATGACCGATAAATCAAACAATTTGCAGGATTTGTTCCTGAATTCCCTCCGAAAATCCAAAACTTCTGTCACCATGTTTCTGGTCAAGGGCGTCAAACTGCAGGGTATCGTTACCTGGTTCGACAATTTTTCCGTTCTTTTGCGCCGCGACGGGCAATCCCAGCTGGTGTACAAGCACGCCATTTCGACGATCATGCCGTCCGAAGCGCTCGACACGCAGCCCTTTTCCGACCTGATGGATAATGCACGGTCGCGGCCCGGGGTTTTGCAGGAAGTCTTTCTGACCGCCGTTCGGGACAGCAATGATCCGGTCACGATGTTCCTGGTCAATGGTGTGATGCTGCAGGGCGAAGTCGCTGCGCATGACCTGTTCTGCATCCTGCTTGAGAGGGAAGGGCTGTCGCAACTGGTTTACAAACATGCAATATCCACCGTGCAGCCGGGCGGTCCGCTGAATCTGGCGGATTATAACAATGCCGACGATGGTGCGCATTGATACCATTTGAGAAGGAAAGTCTCGACAGCAAGAGCCGCCGGGCGCTCGTCGTACATCCCGACATGGTGTCGCTTAGCCAGTCCGCGCTCGAGCATCGCCTTGAAGAAGCCGTCGGCCTCGCTCTGGCGATCGGACTGGTCGCGACCGCGTCCCATTATTTTTCGGTGCGCAATCCCAAGCCCGCGACCCTGTTCGGATCGGGGCAGGTGGACCAGATCAAAAAAATGATGAAGGAGCAGGACGCTTCGATCCTGATCGTCGACGGCAGCCTCAGCGCGATCCAGCAGCGCAACCTCGAAGAGAAGCTGGAGGTCAAGGTTATCGACCGGACCGGCCTCATTCTCGAGATTTTTGGTGCAAGGGCCGCGACAGCGGAGGGCCGTCTGCAGGTCGAACTTGCCCATCTCGACTATCAGGCGGGCCGTCTGGTCCGCAGCTGGACCCACCTGGAACGGCAACGCGGCGGTTTCGGTTTTCTCGGCGGTCCGGGCGAAACCCAGATCGAATCCGATCGCCGGATGATCCGCGACCGCATGGCCAAGTTGCGCAAGGATCTCGCGCATTTGCGCAAGACCCGCGCCTTGCACCGCGAACGGCGGCAGCGCGCGCCCTGGCCGGTCATCGCGCTGGTCGGCTATACCAATGCCGGCAAGTCGACCCTGTTCAACCGCCTGTCCGGCGCGGAAGTCTTTGCCGAAGACCTGCTATTTGCCACGCTGGACCCGACGATGCGGGAATTTCCGCTGCCCGGCTATGACAAGGCCATATTGTCGGATACGGTGGGTTTTGTGTCCGATCTGCCAACCCAGCTGGTCGCTGCCTTCCGGGCGACGCTAGAAGAAGTGACCGCCGCCGATATCGTCGTCCATGTGCGCGATATTTCCCATGAGGCAAGCGATGCGCAGGCGAGGGATGTGCGGCAGATTCTCGCTGATCTCGGGGTGTCGGAGGAAGCTGGCGAGGGGCCGCCTGTCATTGAGGCATGGAACAAGATCGACAAGATCGCGCCCGACGATCCGCAATATGACCGCATTTCGTCACCATTGCCCGAAAATGTCTGCACGATTTCCGCCGAAACCGGCGCCGGGGTTGACGATCTGGTGAACCTGATCTCCAGGACACTGTCTGAAGGGTATAAGTCGGAAAAAATTACCATTGCCGCAGCCGACGGCAAGAAAATGGCGTGGTTGCATGAAAATGGCCGGGTAATGAGCAGTGAACAGGATGGAAATTCACTGGTCGTCACCGTGGAAATGTCACCGCGTAACTGGGGCCGCTATCACGCTCTGGAATAGCCAGTCATGTCTCGCTGGCGCTGGCCTTGGCCTTCTGCCATTCGACCTCCAGTTCATCGATCGACATATCTTGCAGGCTTCCCGCAACATTTAATTCTATCTGATTGAATCTCTTTGTAAATTTATCCGTAGCGTCGACCAGGGCCCGCTCTGCGTCGACTTTGTAGTGACGGGCCAGATTGACCGCGGAAAAGAGCAGATCGCCGATCTCCTCGTGAACCTCCGCATCGCTGGTGGCGGCCGCGACTTCCTCCAGTTCCTCGAGCAACTTGTCCCTGACCGGCGCCTTGTCGGGCCAGTCAAAGCCGACCCGGGCCGCCCGCTTCTGGATTTTCTGCGCGCGCAACAGGGCGGGCAGGGCAAGCGCGACACCGTCCAGCGCGCTCGACTGCCCGCTCTGCGCCCGTTCCTCGGCCTTGATCTCTTCCCAGCCCGGGCTGCCATCGGCCGCGCCGAAAATATGCGGATGACGCCGGGTCATCTTCTCGCAGATTGACGCCACCACATCGCCAAAGTCAAATAAACCGGAATCGGCAGCAATCTGGCTGTGAAACACGACCTGGAGAAGGAGATCGCCCAGTTCGTCCTTGAGTGCCAACATATCTTCACGATTTATCGCGTCGGCCACTTCATAGGCTTCCTCGATCGTATAAGGCGCGATGGTCCGGAAGGTCTGCACCTTGTCCCAGTCGCACCCATTGTCCGGATCGCGCAAACGCCGCATGATTTCTAGCAGGGGATCGATCAAAAGCGCTTCCGTTCTAACCCGTCATTAAGGTTGATAATATATATTATGTTAAATTATTGACCGTCCGGCAGGGCTGGTTCCAAGACCATTTCACCCCCCGCTACGCGCCAACTTCCCAACTTTGACAGGAAATTCATCCCGATCACATTCGCATCACCAAATTCCTCTGCCACTACCACCGGCAGATCATGTGCGACCAGCGGCCCGACCTGCAACGACTGGATCGTCCCGCGCTCGGCCTCGACCGACCCATTGGCGGTGCTCAATATGACCGGAAACGGACTGCTGCTGACATCGACGCCGGCGGCTTCCGCGGTTCGCAAATTCATCGCCGTTGTCGTCGCTCCGCTGTCGATCAAGAACCGTACCGGCTCCGCGTTAACCTTTGCATCGACCCAGAAATGCCCGTCGGCAGACTGCCGGATGCGCAATGTTTCGCCGACCACGAGCTGTTCATGCGATCCTGTCAATTCGCCGGAAACCCGGCTCCACACCGCCAATATCTCCTGCTTGTAGGAGAAACCTATGATGAACAGCGCGAAAATCGCCACCCAGGCCAATGCCGTCCGCACGATTTCGCCCAAGCCAATCCGTCTGGAAAACAAGGCGCTTGCCACCAGCACCAGAGCGCCAATGGCGAATATTAGATTGATATTCTGATCTTCGGTCAAGGTTTCAGATTTCTTTCACATAACCATCATAGGCGGGCCGGACATGATCGGGTAATATGGAGACAAGATGGTGATAATCCATCGACTTGTCCATATGCGTTAACAGGCTCAACTCGGGCCGGACATCATCGATCAGGTCCAGTGTCATGTCGAGATGAGCATGAGTCGGATGCGGCTCGTCCCGCAGCGCGTCGACGACCAGCAGATCACATCCCCGGTAAAGCGCTCTCATATCCTCGGTTACCTCGCCGAAATCGGTCGCGTAGACAATCGACTTGCCTTGATATTCGAAGCGCAGCCCGGCCGATGTTATGCCCCCATGCGGCTGATCAACAAGGCGGACCGATATATCGCCGATCTCGAGGTCTCCATCCATTGTCATGGCCTCGCAAATCGACGGGTAATATTTGTGGCCTTCAAAAGCATAGGCAAAGCGATTTTGCAGGCTCGCAAGCGCGAACGGTCGGGCATAAGCGGGAATCGGCTGACGCCTCTGCTGGAAAACGGCCCTGAGATCGTCAATGCCATGGCAATGGTCAGCATGATCATGCGTCCAGATTACGGCGTCAATCCGGTCGATATCGTTATCGAGAAACTGATTGCGCAGATCCGGCGATGTATCAACCAGAATTCGGGTTGCGGGACTTTCCACCAGGATCGAGACACGGCTTCTGCGGTTCTTCGGTTCATTCGGGTCGCAATCACCCCAGTCATTGCCGATACGGGGCACACCCGCCGAAGTCCCGCATCCCAATATCGTCAGTTTCAAGGCCACATTCAGGGCCGCGCCTTGGTGAAGAGCCTGTAGAAATTCCGACCGGTTGTTTCGCACAGATCGTCATAATCCTCGCCGCGCAGTTCGGCCAGATAGCGCGCTGTGTCTGCGACAAAAGCGGGTTCGCCCGTCTTCCCGCGGTGCGGCACCGGAGCCAGAAACGGTGCGTCAGTTTCGACCAGCAGCCTGTCTGCCGGCAAACTTGCCGCCGTTTCCTTAAGATCCTTGGCATTTTTGAAAGTCACGATGCCGGAGATCGAGATGTAAAGACCCAGAGCCAATGCCTTTTGGGCGAAATCCTCGCTTGCGGTGAAACAATGGATTACGCCGGTATAGGCGCCCTGCTCCATTTCTTCGGCCATGATTGCCGCCGTATCCTCTTCCGCGTCGCGGGTGTGGACGATGATCGGCAACCCGGTTTCGCGCGCTGCATGAATATGCGTGCGAAAGCTTTGTTTCTGCCGATCCCGGTCGCTGTGGTCATAATAATAATCGAGCCCTGTCTCCCCTATCGCGATAACCCGCGGATGGGCGGCTTCTTCCACCAGTTTTGCGAGATCGATATCGGGATGGGCATCGGCCTCGTGCGGATGAATTCCGATACTGGCCCAGACGTCCTTTTCTCGCTCAGCCGTTGCGACAATGTCTCGCCATTCGCGTTCACGCGTCGAAATATTGAGCATCGCCGTCACACCACTCTGCCGTGCGCGGTCGAGCGCGGCGCCCTGCTCCTCGACCAGACCTTTGTAATTCAGATGGCAGTGGCTATCGACAAGCATCTCAGCCCCCTGCCTCGTCACTCGACAATTCCAGACGGGGAAATATCCCTTCCGGCTTTGGCAATGCAAGCCCCTGCTCTATCGGCCGGCCAAGATGTTCAAAATCGCGGCTGTCCGCCGATTGGGCCAGCAAATCTAGCATCCGGTCGCAGCTTTCCGGCATCGCCCAGCGTAGCATGATGGCGAGTTGCCGAATGGCTTCTGCCGTATGATAGAGTACGCTGTCGGCGCGCGCCGGATCCGTTTTGCGCAAAGCCCACGGAGCTTGGTCGGCAAAATAGCTGTTGGTGGCGCTAAGCCGCTCGCGAATGATATCAAGCGCCTGATCGATCTTGAACAGACCACAGGTCATCGCTGACCTCACATCCGCAAAACAGCTCTCCAGCTGGCTGAGCAATTCCTGCTCCGCCGCGGTTGGCTCGCCACGAGGCGGTATTTTCCCGTCACAATTTTTGGCAATCATTGATAGGCTTCGCTGCGCCAGGTTACCGAAATTATTGGCAAGATCGGCATTGGTCTTGGTCACGATTACATCTGCGGAATAGGTCCCGTCCTTGCCGAATACGACGTCGGAGAGCAGAAAATAGCGGAGTTGATCGACTCCGAATCGTTCCGCCAATTCCATGGGATCAACGACATTGCCCACCGACTTCGACATTTTTTCGCCGCGGTTGAGCAGAAAGCCGTGGCCGAAAATCTGTTTGGGCAAGGGCAGACCGGCGCTCATCAGGAAAGCCGGCCAGTAGACCGCATGAAAGCGGACAATGTCCTTGCCGATAAGATGAAGATCTGCGGGCCAATATTTCGCGAACATACCTTCGGTATCGGGATAGCCCACACCGGTCATATAGGTGGTTAGAGCATCAACCCACACATACATGACATGACCCGGTGATCCAGGCACCGGAACCCCCCAGTCAAAGCTGGTTCGAGACACGCTTAGATCGCGCAATCCGCCTTCGACAAAGCGCATGACCTCGTTCCGGCGGCTTTCCGGCTGAATGAATTCAGGATGTTCTGCGTAAAGCTTGAGCAATTTGTCCTGATAACTGGACAATTTGAAGAACCAGGTTTCTTCCGCGGTCCATTGAACGGGTGTCCCCTGGGGAGAGAGTTTCTCACCCCCCTCACCTGTCTCGAGCTCGTCTTCCGCATAAAAAGCTTCGTCACGCACCGAGTACCAGCCTTCATAACGATCAAGATACAGATCCCCATTGGCTTCCATCGCCTTCCACAATGCTTTGCTCGCCTCGTGGTGCGCGGGCTCGCTGGTTCTCCGGAACCCGTCATGATTGATATTGAGCTTTGCGCACATCTCTATGAAGTAAGACGACATTTCATCAGCGAGCTTGATGGTTTCGACACCGGCATCCCGCGCCGTCTGGACCATTTTCAGACCGTGCTCGTCGGTACCTGTTATCAACCGGACATCGCGTCCGCTCAGCCGGTGAAAACGTGCAATGGCATCGGCAGCTATCGCTTCATAGGCATGACCGATATGCGGTCGCCCGTTGGGATAGCTTATGGCGGTGGTAATATAGAAAGGTTCTGACATAGGCGTCTCTCTTGATGCATTGGCGGCGCTTGTAAACAGCCAAAATATCAAATCTTCTTAACTGTCTCCGGCAAGATCCCCCATCAGGCTGCCCAGTCGGAAGATGACCGCCTGATTATCCAATGCTTTGGGAAGGGCAGTCGAGGCTAATTCGCTTGCTTCTCGCCATTTTTCAATGGATTGTACAGAAAAAGCCCGTTCGGGAGCCTTGATCTGCTCTGCGATGAGGCTGGGGGCCCGGTCCAGAAATGCGCGGTATCGCGGCGTTGCTGCCTTTAGCGAAAGCTTGCGAGCGAGCTCGCTTTTAAGACTGTTGTCCCTGTCACCCGATTTGATAATCTGCCGGGCGATTCCCTCCAGTTCGGCAAGCCCCACCTCGGCATATTGCAGGGCGCGACCTGGCGACCCTTCCCCGGCAAGAACAAGTGTCTCCAGATCCGCCTCATCCAGATCTGACACGGCGGCCTTCAACACCTTGCGCATGTCATCGGCGCCCAGCGGATCAAATCGCAACATCTGGCAACGGGAACGGATCGTCGGCAAAAGCCTGTCGGGCATATGGCTTATCAGAAAGAAAATCGTGTTTTTCGGTGGCTCTTCAAGATTTTTCAAGATTGCGTTGGCGCCGGCGCGTTCCAGATCGTCGGCAGCATCAATCACTACTATCCGATATTCCGAGATCGAAGCCTGATTCTGGAACAAGGGTTGAAGGGACCGGATCTGGTCAACCTTGATATTGCGAGCCAGTTCATGCTCTTCGAGCGAATCCAGACCATTGTCCCGTGCCTTCTTCTCTTCCTTGTCACCCTTCGGGCCGCGCCGGAGCAGGCGAAAATCGGGATGGGAGCCTGCGGCGAGAAGATGGCCGGCCTCATCATCCTGATCATCCGAGAAAACGGCCTGCGGATTACGCGAGTTGAGGAGAAAATGCGCAGCTTGCTGGGCAAAGGCGGCCTTGCCCAATCCCTTGTCACCCGCAAGAATCCACGCGTGGTGGAGCATGTCCTTGGCCAGGGCCTGATGGAATATCTGCCGGGGCCTCTCATGACCGAGATATGACGTCATGCCATCATGCCGTCGAGATTGATCATCAGAGCCTCGGTTATCGCCTCAACGGATTGCGAAGCATCGACGAGCGCAATGCGCTCGGGCTCGTCGGCTGCGAACTTTCGAAAATTGGCCATGACCGCCCGGTGATAGCGGCTGTCCCTGCCTCCGATACGGTCGCTGTCGCCGCGATCCCGCGCGTCGGCTCTTTTTGAGGCAACGGCTTCGGGCAAGTCGAGCACAAACGTCCGGTCCGGCATCAGATTTTCACTGCCTATCCGGTGCAAGTCCATGATTTCAGCGTCGCTGATCTCTCCGCAAACACTCTGATAGGCCCTGCTGCTGTCAATGAACCGGTCGCAAATGACCCAGTCCCCCCGCGCTAGAGCCGGCCGGATCAATTTGGTGCAATGTTCGGCGCGCGCAGCGGCGAACAACAGCGCTTCCGTGCGAATATTCCATTTTTCTTCTGCCCCGGTCAGCAATAGCTCGCGGATGGTCTCCGCGCCCGGAGTGCCGCCGGGTTCCCGGGTGAGCAGAGCCTTAAAGCCATTTTTCTCAAGAGCTTCAGCGAGCGCCCTCGCCTGGGTCGACTTGCCGGTCCCCTCACCGCCTTCCAGCGTGATGAAGCGGCCCTGGGTCACGCCAATCCGAGCAGGGATTTCAGTCCGGCCCAGACACGATCAAGGAAACCGGCCTCGCCCACGTCTTCGCCTGCGACCAGATCAACCGACTGCTGTCCGGCATCTGCCGTGCTTACGATCAGTTTCGCGATCGGCTGACCCTTGGTGATGGGGGCTTTGATCGGACCGTTATAGGTCACTTTCATCGATATGTTACCGTCAGAAGCCTTTGGAATTGTTGCAAATAAATCCCTGGCGGCCACGAGTGAAACAGTAGAACTGTCCCCCAGTTGCACTTCTGCATTCTGCACTCTCGTGCCCTTGTCAAAAAGCTTTCTCGGCTCCCAGGCGTTGAAGCCCCAGTTCATGAATTTGACCGATTCCTCGATCCGACCGCCATAACTGTCCAGCCCGGCAAGTACCGACACAAGACGCCGGCCCTTTTGTTCAGCCGAGCCGGTGAAACCATAGCCGGCTTCTTCGGTATGACCGGTTTTCAAGCCGTCCGATCCTGCGACCTTGCCCATCAACGGGTTGCGGTTGGACTGTTTGATACCATTCCAGGCGAATTCATCCTGGCCGTAGAAATCATCATATAGTTTCGGAAAATTATTGACTGTCGCCGAACCGAGCTTGGCGAGATCCCGTGCCGTAACCATGGTCCTGCCTTCATCCGGCCAACCGTTGCTATTGCCGAACCGGCTGTTCGACATGCCGAGTTCCTTTGCCCGCTTGTTCATCAGCCCGACAAAGGCCTCTTCGGTGCCGGCGATTCCTTCCGCAAGCACAACGCAGGCGTCATTGCCTGACAGCGTCACGATGCCGTGCAGCAAATCGCTGACGCTGACCTGATCACCGACACCAAGGAACATCGTAGAACCCTGGTTGTTCCATTTCTTCCAGGTTGCTTCATTGACGCGAAATTTGTCATCCAGCTTGAGCTTGCCCTTGTTGATCAGGTCAAAGGCGACGTAGACTGTCATCATTTTCGCCATTGATGCCGGCGGAATCTGCTTGTCGGCATTTTTCTCGAACAGAACCGCGCCTGATGACAGATCTGTCATATAGGCAATAGGCGCTTCGGTTTCGAAACCGGGCGCGGCGGCGACAACCGACGACAAGGCGATGAAAGGCAGTGACACCAGAAGATATTTTTTCATTTAGGACAGGATTCCCGATCAAAATTTAACGGCAAAAAGCTATTTGTCCGTGCGCAAGATTCGAGCTCCGCTATAGCCGCGCTGCTGCGCCTGTGCCAGCCCTGCTTGCGCATCCTTTTCACTGGCATAAGGACCGTAGCGAACACGCCAAATCGTTCGCGTGCCATCCGGAAACACTTGTGCCCCGATTTTCTTGGCCAGCGTGTCTGCTCGCGATTTGTTGCTGAATGCCGCAACCTGCACGGCATAGGATCCGGCCAGGCCTCCGACATAATTGTCTCCCACACTATTTTCCGCTGCGACCGGACGTCCGGCATTCTCGACGATGAAGCGGCCATCACGCGTTCCACTTGTCGCCGGGGGTGAAGCAACGGGGCGATTGGGTGGACCTGAAGCCGGAGACGAAGATGCTGGTGCAGCAGCCTGCCTGATCGGCGCGGCCGGACGAGGCAGCTTGGCGAGATTTTTCCGCAATATCGACAACAGGGAGTCCGGCGTGGCGATCCGCTCGGTTGCCGGAGCCCCCATACGCAGCACGGCCCGCTCCTGTTCGTTCGGATTGACCTTGCGAACGCGCACCCCTGACACTCCATCACGATCGATACCCAGCTGCTTGGCGGCACCGTGCGAGAGGTCAATCAGGCGATCATTGGCAAAAGGTCCGCGGTCGTTGACCCGTACCAGGATCGTGCGACCGGTATCGAGCGCCGTCACCTCGACATAAGACGGCAGGGGCAGCGTCTTATGCGCTGCAGAAATGCCCTGCGGATTGAAAATTTCACCATTGGCCGTCTGGTTGCCGGACAGCTCTTCGCCATACCAGCTGGCATAGCCGACTTCGTCATAGCTCTGCACATCCTCGGGCGTGTAGGTTTTTCCGCCAACTTTGTAGGGATCACCGATTTTCTGGGGATAGTCGGACACTGCCGCCGAGCCAGCGACCTGTCCTGCACCGCGAGGCGGGGGCGAGCCATCGGGAAACTGGCCAAAATCGCGCGATCCGCTACATCCGGCCAATGCCAGTGTAGCCGTCGACAATATTCCAAACCTAACTGCGTATTTCATCCGCTAATAACCCCACTGCTAGCCCGTAAAAATTCGAACAATTATAATCCAGTATGACGCGATAATTGCCCGTCAGCAAATAGGCTGTATTGCCTGCTCCATCGGGTTCGAGCAACGTCGCCATCACATTCTCGTCGAGGCTCTTCCCTGTTGCCGGAGCAACGCCAAGCGCGCGCCATTCCGCCATAGTCTTCCACTGGCTATGGCGGCCAAATACACGAGGACAACGGGTCGGCACGATCTTGCTCGCCACTGCGTCGCGGTTGAGCGACGACGGGACATTGACGGCGATGCCCCACGGCTCTCCGCGGCGCCAGCCGGAATTGACAAAATAATTGGCAATCGATGCCACAGCATCATTTTCATTGTTCCAGATATCCGCATATCCGTCGCCGCTGCCATCCTTCGCCAGTCGCAGATAAACCGAAGGCAGGAACTGCGGCATGCCCATGGCCCCTGCCCAGCTTCCCTTGAGCGCCGATTGCGGAACACCTTTGTCAATCAACTGCAGCACGGCGAGCAATTCGGGCTCGAACAGCGAGCGCCGGCGGCCTTCATAGGCCAGCGTTGCCAGCGAACGAGGAATATCGAAATCGCCCATGTAGGAGCCATAATTGGTTTCCTTGCCATATATCGCCATGATGATCGGACCCGGCACGCCGGTATCGCGTTCGACGTCGACCAGCTTGGCAATCAGGCGACGATAGGCCGCCTTGCCGCTGGCGATCCGCTGGCTTGTGATATGCCGCCGCTGATAGGGTGCGAAAGGCGGGATTGCGCTATTTGGGCTGCCACCCGGTTGTGACTGATCCAGCTCAACGACTCTTGGATTGTAAGTAAGACCGGGCAAAACCTGATCCAGTGTTTGCGCTCGCACGCCTTCCTGCAGAGCTTTTTGGCGTACCTCCAGCAGATAGGATTCAAATCCGGAACTGCTCTGGGCTTTGGCGTCTTGCATAGCTGCTGCGGTGCTGATGCCAAAAAGAGCAATAGCGCCGCAAGCGATGGCGGTCATGATACGCATGATTACTTCCCTTTCGTCACGCCGTTGTCGCACAAAGCGAGTCTGAGGGGAATCCCTAAATAACCCGAAGAAACAACCACTCGCCCCGAAAGGCGGAAATCAGCGAAATCCCTCTGCTCGGTTTCAGGCGTTCACAAATGTTTTGCGCTTTCAAAACGATGGCGCTAGGACGCGTGCGACCCCGCCCTAAGGGCCATGCGGACAGGTGGCAGAGTGGTCGAATGCAGCGGTCTTGAAAACCGCCGAGGGTGCAAGCTCTCCGTGGGTTCGAATCCCACCCTGTCCGCCACAACCCGATCCCGCCCAATACGATACCAGTCATTTTCAGACGGAATTACGCCGCCGATGACGTCCTGCGACGTCGGGTTTCCGGGGAGTGCTAACTCCGGATAAAAACGATCACCCGCCCGACTAACCAGGGCGCGACGTTCCAAATCAAGGTCTGATTCCACCACCGAGCGCGATAAAAAGCGACACCTGGTTCTGGTCATTCGCGCGGATCAGTTCCAGCAGAGACTGTTGGGCGCTGAACAGGTTTCTCTCTGCGTCCAGAACCTCGAGATAGCTGACGACGCCCTCGCGGTAGCGCAGACGGGCTATCCGTGCGATCGCTTCTTGCGCCGCAACCGTGCGCCTTGCCGTATCGACCTGTTCGCCAAGCCAGCGGCGACCGGCCAGAGCATCGGAAACCTCGCGAAATGCCGTCTGCACGGTCTTGTCATAAGTGGCGACTGCCTCGATTTCGAGAGCCCGGGCAAGGCCGAGGTCGGCATCGCGTGCGCCCCAGTCGAAGATCGGCAGGCTGATCGATGGACCGAAGCTCCAGGTAAAATTGTCATTGCTGAAAAGATCATCCAGACTGTCGGACGTTAGTCCGCCGGACCCGGTCAACGATATGCGCGGGAAAAATGCCGCGCGCGCGGCGCCGATATTGGCGCGTGCTGCGCTCAGGTTTTGTTCGGCTGCGACGATGTCAGGACGGGTGAGCAACAGATCGGAAGGAAGACCTGCGTCGAGAGGGCCGGCAAATTCCTGCCTCTCGAGCGGAAGACTGTCGGGCAGATCGGCGGAAAGCCGGCCACCAACCAATACCGTCAACTGGTTGCAGGCTTGTGCGTGCGAGAGGCGTTGTGCCCCCAATGTTTGCTTCGCTTGGGTCAACAGCACTTCTGCCTGCCGGTAATCGAGAGCCGATGTGACACCGGCATCCAGCCGCAATTTGGCGATCCGCAAGCCTTCGGTCCGGCTTTGCAGGGTCGCTTCGGCGAACGCGATCTGTTCCCGCGTTTCGATAAGATCGAGATAGGTCGAGGCGACATCACCGATCAGTGAAAGATAGAAAGCGCGCTGGGCCGATATGGTTGCCAGATAGCTGGCGCGCGCGGAGTCACTCAAATTGCGGACGCGGCCCCAGAAATCCAGTTCGAAAGAGGTGACGGCAACGCCGACATTATAATTGTCGATTGTGACCGAACTGCTGCCGCCGGTGTCCGTCTCGAGCGGCGTGCGCGTGCGAATCCCGCTACCGCTGGCGTCGATTTGCGGCAGGCGCTGGCTGTCCTGGATCCGGTATTGGGCGCGCGCCTGTTCGATGCGCGCCGTAGCTGCCACCAGGTCACGGTTGTTTTCGACCGCGGCAGCGAGCAGCCGTTTAAGCTGCGGATCGTTGAAATATTCGCTCCAGCCCAGTTGCGAGGCGATAACGGCGCCGTCGGGACGATATTCGCCATCATAGCCCGGCGCGGTAGCAAGCTCCGGACGCCGGTCTTCAGGCGCCAGATTCACGCATCCGCCGAGCAAGGTGGAGCAGGCCAAAACAACGGATAATGCAAGACGGGACGGTCTGGTCATGCGCTTTTCCCTTCTGCCTGGTCTTCATCGAGTGAACCGGCCGCCATCGGAGCCTGTCGGCTCAATTTCTGCCGTACCAGCATGTACAGCAGGGGTATGATGAAGATGCCGATAGCGGTTGCGCTGACCATGCCGCCCATCACGCCCGTTCCCACAGCTATGCGGCTGTTCGCGCCGGCACCCGTCGCAATCGCCAGCGGCACCATCGCCAGGATGAAGGCAAGCGAGGTCATGATGATCGGACGCAGACGCAAGATTGCAGCCGTTTTGACCGCATCGATAGTCGATTTGCCCGCCGCCTCTTCCTCAATGGCGAATTCGACAATCAAAATGGCGTTTTTCGCCGCCAGTCCGATGATGGTTATCAACCCGACATTGAAATATATGTCAGCCGACAATCCGCGCAGCAGGGAAAATACCACTGCGCCCAAGACGCCGATCGGAATGATCAGCAGGACCGCCAAGGGCACGGCCCAGCTTTCGTATAGCGCGGACAGCAGCAGGAAGACCACCAGCACGGAAAGACCCAGCAACAAGCCGATCTGGCCCGCTGACTGCTTCTCTTCATAGCTGAGACCGGTCCATTCATAGCTGATCCCTTCGGGCATTTGCGTCATCGCCTCTTCGACCGCTGCCAGGGCATCGCCGGATGACATGCCGGCCGCAGCAGATCCCGAAACGGTCATCGCAGGATAGCCGTTATAGCGCGCAAGACTGGGCGCCCCGGCCGTCCATTTGGCGGTGGCGAATGTTGAAAATGGTACCAGCTCACCCTGATCGTTCGGCACCCGCAGCGCCATCACGTCATCCGGGGTCATCCTGTATCGGGCGTCTGCCTGCACATAGACTTCCAGCGATCGCCCGTCGAGAATGAACTCATTGGCGAAAGCGGAACCAAAATTGATCGACAATGTGGTGTTCACATCGCTGATGGACAGACCAAGCGAACGCGCCAATACCCTGTCGATATCGACCTTGAGTTGCGGGGCGGGTTCCTGGTCTTCCGGCCGCACGCCCGTGACCACATCGCTTTGCGACAAGATGCCAAGCAACTGATTGCGCGCTTCTGTCAGCCTGGCCCGGCCCAAACCGGCGCGATCTTCGATTTTCACGCTGAAGCCGCTGGCGTTGCCCAGAGACTGGATGGCGGGCGGTTGTATCACGAATATGATCGCATCTTCATTTTGCGCGAATTGTCCCATCGCCTCGCTCCACAACGCATCCGCCTGGCTTTCATCGGCGGAGCGTTCGTTCCAATCGATCAAGGGCGAAAACATCATCGCATTATTCTGGCCCTGCCCATAGAAACTAAAACCGCGCACCACGACCAGATCAGAAACCTCATCCTTGTTCATCCAATGATCGGAAACGGGCTTAACGGCTTCCTCCGTGCGCGCCCGGGTGGCGCCCGAAGGCGATTGCACGACGGTTATCAGATAGCCCTGATCCTCGGTGGGCAGGAATGCGGTCGGCAGGCGCAGGAACAACAGGCCTGCAACCAGACACAGTACCAGGAACACGGCAAGGCCGCGCATGGGGCGTCCCAGCAACGAGTCGGTCGCACGGCCGTAGCGGTCGGTCAGCCGCGCAAACCAAAGATTGAATTTGTTTAGCCAATCCGAAACATAAGCGATAATTTTTGCCCAAATCTTCGCTACGCCGGTATTTTCTTCCTTATCGGCTTCGACAGCGTCCAGGTCGGATTCCGTCTCGCCGTCCCTGATAGGCTTCAGCAGGGTCGCGCACAGAGCGGGAGTCAGGGTCAACGCCATCAGCGCAGAGAATAGAATGGAAACCGCCAGCGTTACCGAGAATTGACGGTAAATGCCGCCCGTGGATCCGGGGAAAAAGGCCATCGGCAGAAACACCGCGACCAGCACCAGGGTGATCCCGATAATAGCCCCGGTTATCTGGTCCATCGCCTTACGTGACGCCTCGACCGGCCCGAGCCCTTCTTCGCGCATGATCCGTTCTACATTTTCAATCACGATGATCGCGTCATCGACCAATATGCCGATGGCGAGCACCATGCCGAACAGGGTCAGCACGTTGATCGAAAATCCGAACATCCACAGTCCCAGACACGCGCCCGCCAGCGCGATCGGTACCACCAATGTGGGAATCAATGTGGCTCGCCAGCTCTGCAGGAAAAGAAACATGACGAGGAACACCAGAACCATTGCTTCGATCAGGGTGGTGACAACCTCTTCGATGGAAATAGTGATGAAGGGGGTGGTGTCGTAAGGTATGCTCCATTTGACGTCAGCGGGGAGACTGGATTCGATTGCCTGCATCCGCGCCTCAACCCCTTCGGCGACCGAAAGCGCATTGGCTCCTGTGCCGAGCTGTATCGCCATCCCCGCCATCGGCTGGTCGTTCAGCGTTGTCGATGTGGAATAGCTTTGCGCGCCGATTTCCACGCGCGCGACATCACCCAGACGGACCGTCGCGCCGCCGGTTTCGGCGAGCAATATGATTTCCTCGAACTGCTTGGTAGTGGTGAACCGGCTTTGAGTCGTGATGGTAGCGTTGATCTGGGTGTCTTCCAGAACAGGAAGCGCGCCGAGGGAACCGCCGGCGGTCTGGCTGTTCTGTTCGCGGATTGCGGCGAGAACCGTCGATGGCGTTAGCTTGAACGAAGCGAGGCGTTCGGGGTCAAGCCAGACCCGCATGGCATATTCGGAACCGAGCAGAGTCACGTCACCAACTCCGTTTACCCGGCGTAACTCGTCAATGATCTGGGTCGATGCGATATTGCCGAGATCGGTGGAATCAAGGTCGCCGCTTTTCGAGGTCAACGCGACGATCTGCAAGAAGCCGCTGGTGGCTTGCCGCACTTGAATCCCCTGCTGGGTCACATCACTGGGCAGGCGGGCCTCGATTGTGCTGAGGCTGTTTTGCACGTCGGTTTGCGCAATGTCTATGTCCGTGCCCGCTTCGAAAGTCAGCGTGATCGAGCCCGTGCCATTGGACTGGCTGGACGAGGACATATACAAAAAGCCTTCGATACCGTTCAGCTGCTGCTCGATCAGCTGGATCACATTTTGTTCCAGCGTCGCGGCATCTGCGCCGGGATAGACGACCGATATGCTCAGGGATGGCGGGGCCACTTCAGGATATTGCTCGATCGGCAACTGGCGCAAGGCGATGAAGCCGGACAATAATATGCCGAGCGCGATGACCCATGCAAAAATGGGGCGATCAATAAAATATCTTGGCACTGCTCAGCCCAACTTTCGCGAAATATATAGCTGGCTCGACAGGATCATCGCACGGCCTCCGTTTTCGGTTTGGAAGCAGATGGAGCAGTCGGCGTTTTCGGTGCGGCTTTAGTGCCGGCGCTATCCGATACATTCATAGAATTTTTTGCTGTCACCGGCACGCCCGCCCGGATTTTCTGCAAATTGCTGACGATGACCTTGTCGCCAGCTTTCAGCCCGCTTTCGATTATCCACTTGGCACCGGCCATTGCGCCCAGTTCGACGGAGCGCTCGGCCGCCTTGCCGTCACCATCAATAACCATGACGGTGCCCCCAGTTTCGCTAATGGTTACGGCTTTCTGAGGAACCATAAAGCCCCCTTTCTTCTTGCCCACAAATATTCGAGCCCGGACAAATTCACCTGGCAGCAAGAGTCCGGACGGGTTGGCAAACTCGGCCCGCAAGTCCACCGTACCGGTGGTCTCGTTGACCGAAAAATCCAGAAAGTCGATCTGGCCGGGGATCGGATATTGGGTGCCGTCTTCGAAAATCAGTTCGACCTCTGCGCTATCATTTTCGTTCAAGACAATGGTCCCGTCGGTAATCCCCCGCCTGACGTCCAGAACGCGCGAGGAAGACTGAGCAAAGGTGACATAAACGCGATCGGCCTGTTCTATACGCGTCATCAACGTGGCTTCAGAGGCACTAACCAGCGCGCCCTCGGTCACTTCGGCGCTCCGCGCACGACCGCTGATGGGCGCCCGGACCGTGGTATAACCAAGTTGCAGATTTGCGGCGTCAAGCTCTGCCTTGATCTGGGCTACGCTGGCCTGGGCTTCGCGGGAAGCTGCTACTGCTGCATCATATTCCTGACGGCTTATAGCCTGTTCCGCAACCAGCGGCCGATAGCGATCTACCACCGCTTGCGCATTGGCTGCCGTGGCTCTTGCCCGTTGCAGGCTGGCTCGCACCTGCGCGGTGCTGGCACGCAATTCCGAAGGATCAATCGAGAATAACGGCTGTCCGGCCCGCACATTTGAGCCTTCCTCATAGAGACGCCGCTGCACGATGCCGGTGACCCGCGCTCTAACATCTGCGACGCGCACAGCCTCCACACGCCCGGGAAGCTCTATAATATTGGGTATTTCGGATTCGCTCACAGTGTATATTTCCACCGGCATAGCCTGTTGCACGGGAGCTTCCGGGTCGCCGGAGCAACCCATAAGGCCGAGAATAAAAAATCCAGCCAGCACATTTTTTATCATGTTCAAATTCCTGTGTATCGAGCGAATGTCCGATGAGCTTTGGCACGAGGATAGGCCCATCGTTTCCGCACCGCAACATTCATTGTGCACCGCAGCAAAAACTTTTGTTTGGAAGGCGCAAACAAATAATTCGGCCCATTTAGGAGATTTCCCACCAGCCTGCAGTCCCTTTCTCCGCTCCGGATCACAATCGAAATACGGGGCCCAGGGCTGATCTGTCCGCTGTTGACGGGGGTGGATTGCGGTCGTCGAACTGCTCCAACGTTGCGTTTTCGGACCACCGTAAATGCTTGCCCGGACCCGTTAGGCTTCGGGAAGGTGCGCTGCACTTTTGCCACCATCCCGCCGCCGTGCCCCTACCATGTCTTTATGCGCGGCTCTGCGGTGGACTTTTGCACCCTGCCCCCTATAAATCCGCTTGGACACAGACCGCGACACCAAAACCAACACTCGCGGCACATCGGCAGGAGAATTCAATATGCGTGAAGCAGTCATCATATCCTATGCTCGCACCGGGCTCGCCAAAGCCGGACGCGGCGGCTTCAATATCACGCCTCCGATGACAATGGCTGCCCATGCGGTGAAACATGCCGTTGCCAAGTCGGGTGTCGAAAGCGATTTCGTCGATGATTGTATTTTCGGCAATGTCGCGCACGCGGCTCCCAATATCGGGCGCAACGCGGCGCTTCTTGCAGGGCTTCCCAAAACCACCGCCGGGGCCACGGTTAACCGCTTCTGCTCGTCCGGCATGCAGTCTATCGCGATAGCGGCAAACCATATCCGCGGCGACGGCGCGGATTGCGTTGTCGCAGGCGGCGTCGAAAGCATTTCGATGCAGGGCCCCCGTGCGCCCGAAGGCAGTATCGACGAGGAAATTCTGAAAATCGCGCCCGCGATCTTCATGCCGATGATCGAGACCGCCGATATCGTTGCAGAGCGCTACAATATCAGCCGCGAATATCAGGACGAATATTCCCTGCAATCGCAGCAGCGTATTGCGAAGGCCCAGGAAGCCGGGCTTTTTGACGATGAAATCGTCCCCATGCAGACCAGGATGAAAGTCGTTGACCGGGAAACCAAGGAGGAAACCATCGTCGATTACACGGTGGATCGGGACGAGTGTAATCGCCCCACGACCACCTTGGAAGGCTTGGCCAGTCTGAAACCGATCATGGGCGAAGATAAATATATCACGGCCGGTAACGCCAGCCAGTTGTCCGATGGAGCCGCCGCGCTCGTGCTTATGGAAGCGAAGGAAGCGGAGCGTCGCGGTCTGAAGCCATTGGGGCGTTTTGTATCCTGGGCGGTAGCCGGATGCGAACCGGATGAAATGGGCATTGGCCCGGTATTTGCCGTTCCCAAACTGCTGGAGCGCCAGGGCCTCACCGTTGACGACATTGATATCTGGGAACTCAACGAAGCCTTTGCCAGCCAATGTCTGTACAGCCGCGACCGGCTGGGTATCGATCCCGAGAAATATAACGTCAATGGCGGCTCCATCTCGATCGGCCATCCCTTCGGCATGACCGGTGCGCGCTGTGCCGGGCATCTGTTGCAGGAAGGCCGTCGTCGGGGCGCCAAATGGGGCGTCGTCACCATGTGTATCGGTGGTGGACAAGGCGGTGCCGGACTGTTCGAAATATACCCCTGAGCCTTCGCATCAGTCAGAATAAGATAGATTTTAAGGAATAAACGCAGTTTTGGATCAACTAACAGACGAACAAGTCGAGCGCCGGCTGTCCGCCGCTCTGGCCCATCGCACTTCCGTGCCCGCAGAGAAACTTATCGCCGGATTGCTCCGGACTTTCACGCTCACCGCGGATGGTGATGACGAGTTCATTTTTCCTGCGCTCAGCTCCACCGCGCGCGAACGGATTTTTGGCGGACAGGTGATCGCGCAGGCGATTGTCGCGGCGGACCGCACGGTTGACGACGAGAAGAATATCCATTCGCTCCACTCCTATTTTCTGCGGGCCGGAGACGAAACAAAGCCGCTGCATTTCCGGGTACACCGCGATTTTGACGGACGGAGCATTTCCAACCGCAGGGTCGTTGTCCGTCAGAATGACAAGGTCATCTTCAATCTGACGGCTTCCTTTCAGAAGCCGGCCGAAGGGCTGCATCATCAGGTGGATATGCCCGATGTATTGCCGCCGGAAGACTGTCTGAGCGCGATGGAGCAAATCGCCCGGAACCCGCAGGTCTCGGACAAACATATTGAGCGGATGAGCATGCCTAGGCCCTTTGACGTGCGCAGCTTCCACCCCGAAGCCAAAACCAAGCACGCGCGCCAATATCAGTGGTTCAAGACCGTCGCACCGCTGCCCGACGACCCGCTTACCCATCGGGCGACTTTGGCGTTCGCCTCGGACATGGGCTTGCTCTCGACGTCGATGATACCGCATGGACTGCACTGGACAACGCCGGGACTATTCTCGACCAGCCTTGATCATGCCATGTGGTTCCATGACGATTTCAGGGTCGATCAATGGATATGTTACGTGATGGACAGCGACTGGACCGGCAGCACGCGCGGCCTCAACCGAGGTTCGCTTTACCGGCAGGACGGCACATTGGTCGCATCGGCCGTACAAGAAGGTCTTATCCGACTGATGCCGCCCAAAGTCTGAGGCTCAGAAAAGCGTCTTCAGATCCTTTTTCAATATCTTGCCATTGGCGTTACGGGGCAGGCTTTCGGTCCGGAACAGAATCTGTACCGGCACTTTGAAACTGGCCAGCCGTTCCCGGACCCATTGCTGCAATTCCGCCTCGCTGGCGGTTTTGCCTGGAACGAGCTGAACGATAGCCGCCGGTTCTTCGCCCAGTGTCTTGTGGTCGATGCCAACGAGCGCCGCATCCATCACAGCCGGGTGGTCGTAGAGAATATTCTCCACCTCGGATGAATAGATATTCTCTCCGCCCCGAATGATCATGTCTTTCGCGCGGTCCACGATATGGCAGAAACCTTCGTCATCCAGTCGGGCCAGATCGCCGGTCCGCACCCAGCCGTCGACAAAGGTTTCAGCCGTCGCGTCCGGACGGTTCCAATAGCCTTTGACCACCATCGGACCGCGGGCCCACAGTTCGCCGACGTCACCGACGGGCATTTCCTGGCTGCCGTCGTCGCTCATAACCTTCAGGTCTGCTGCCGCCACCGGCGGACCGCAACTGGTCGGCCGATTGAGATAATCCTCGGCGCTATGTGATGTAACCGTCGCCATGGTTTCGGTCATGCCCCAGCCGTTGCCGGGAAGAGCGCCGAAAACTTCATAGATTTTCCGGGCGAGCTCCGGCGCAGAAGGGGCACCGCCATAGGCGATGGAATCGATGGAGCTGAGGTCATATTTGTCGCGGTCCGGATGTTCGATCAACTGCCACGCAATGAATGGCACGCCGCCGGTTGCATTGACCTTTTCCCGTTCGATAATCTCCATCGCCTGGACGGTATCCCATTTGTGCAGGAAGACCATCTTGTGGCCGCCGTGAACAGTCGGCATCATTATCGCCGAACAGGCCGTGCAATGGAACATGGGCACCACCGTCAGGCCCACGCGAACCGTAGGCTCGGGAAGCTCGTCGCCGCGTCGCAAGGCTGCCGCCGCGCCGGAATAGCCGACCGAAATTGCATTTGTGGTGAGGTTGCGGTGCGAACCGAGCGCCCCCTTCGGCTGTCCGGTCGTGCCGCTGGTGTAGAAAATAGTCGCTGGATCATCGGGTGCGATATCAACCGCCGGTAGTTTCTGATCAGGCAATTCCGCATAGTCATTGGGCCGGCCGATAATTTCTTCCAGAGGACGCGCAGGATCTGCCAACGCCACCGGGCTGCGCGCCACAATGACATGGTCGAGATCGGGCAGGTCCGCCATGTGGGGCGCAATGCGATCCCATCGCTCGGCATCACAGAGCAGCACGCTGGTTTCGGAATTGGCCAGTCCGAAGACCAGCTCCTGGTCGGTCCACCATGCATTGAGCGGGACAACAATCGCACCAACCGACGTCGCTGCAAAAAATATCACCGGCCATTCGGGCAGATTGCGCATCGCCAGCGACACCCGGTCACCTTTGGCCACGCCCATATTCTGCAGTTCGAAAGCCAGAGCGGCGACCGCGCGGTACCAGTTCTCATAGGTAACGCGTTCATCTGCATATATCAGGAATTCGCTGTCACCATGGCCGCGCGCATGTTCCGCCATGGCGGCGAGCGTGGGATGGGCATGTTTCCAGACACGGGTTGCGACGCCGTCAATATCGACCATTTCCATTTCAAACGGCTGGTCCGGGGCGCACAAGATGGATTCGACTTCCTTGCGCGACCGTACGGGCCATCCAGCAGGCGGTGTCCACTTTTCCAGTGGATCTATTGCTTCAGCTGACAAAATTTTCTCTCCTAAACGATAAAAATTGTTCTATTTGTTGAACTTGCCTCCTGCGGCG
The DNA here is from genome assembly GCF_002776575.1 of Sphingorhabdus sp. YGSMI21. Taxonomy (GTDB): domain Bacteria; phylum Pseudomonadota; class Alphaproteobacteria; order Sphingomonadales; family Sphingomonadaceae; genus Parasphingorhabdus. Next base: position 3,143,596 of record NZ_CP022548.1, read on the forward strand.
GCCTTTTCCTGCAACATGTTTGCAACCGGCAGACCGTGTTTTTCCAGGCCGGCGACAATATTGTCGAGCCCAACCGTATCGGCCCAGAACATCGGACCGCCGGTATAAAGCGGCCAGCCGTAACCATTGATCCAGACGACATCGATATCGCTCGCGCGCTGGGCCATGCCTTCTTCGAGGATTTTGGCGCCTTCGTTGACCATCGGATAGAGCAGGCGCTCGCGAATTTCGTCTTTCGAAATTTCACGCTGCGCCTTGCCGGATTTGGCAGCGAATTCGGCGATGATCTGTTTGACCTCATCGGATGGCGTGCGTTGACGCGCCTGATCATAGTCATAAAAACCCTTGCCGACTTTCTGGCCCCAGCGACCGACGGCGCACAACGCGTCGCGCAAGGTCTCGACCCGTTCCGGATCGCGATGCCAGCCGATATCCACGCCGGCCAGGTCGGACATCTGGAACGGTCCCATCGGAAAACCGAATTCGAGCAATACATCGTCGACGTCCCAGTAATTGGCGCCTTCCATGATAATGAGATTGGCCTGCTCCTGACGCGGGCTGAGCATCCGGTTGCCGATAAAGCCGGGGCAGACGCCCGAGACGGCCGCGACTTTGCCGATCTTTTTCGACAGCTTCATCGCGGTCATCAGTACATCGTCTGCGGTCTTCTCGCCGCGCACGATTTCCAGCAGCTTCATCACATTGGCTGGCGAGAAGAAGTGCAAGCCGAGCACATATTCGGGCCGCTTCGTTACCGCAGCGATCTCGTCGATATTCAGGTAGCTGGTGTTGCTGGCCAGGATCGCGCCCTGTTTGACGATTGCATCAAGCTTGGTGAACACGTCCTTTTTGACATCCATATTTTCAAACACCGCTTCGATCACCAGATCGCAATCGGCTAGATCACCATAGGACAGGCTGGGCGTCAAAATGCCCATGGCATCCTCGACTTGCTGCTCCGTCATCCGGCCGCGCTTGGCTGTGTTCTCGTAATTTTTCCGGACCACGCCAACGCCCCGGTCGAGCGCTTCTTCTTTCAATTCAACAATGGTCACCGGAATGCCGGCGGACAAAAAGTTCATGGCAATGCCGCCACCCATGGTCCCGGCACCCAAAATACCGACTTTATTAATCGGGATGAGATCGATCTTGGGGTCGATACCGTCGATCTTGTTTGCAGCACGTTCGGCGAAGAAATAGTGTCGCATGGCTGCCGACTGGGTGCCGGTCATCAGCTTTATGAACAGTTCACGCTCTTTCGCGACGCCATCGGCATAGGACAATTCCCCCGCAGCCTTAACCGCCTGAATGCCCGCTTCCGGAGCCTCGAAGCCACGAATTTTCCGACCATTTTTCTGACGGAATTCGTCGAATATCGCGGGGTTTTTTACGCCATCTTCGTTGGCTGTGCCTTCGGAAGACCGGGGCGGTTGTTTGCCGATCTGTTCGCGGGCGAAGGCTATTACATCTTTGGCCAGGCTGTCTTCACCGACGATTTTGTCTACAAGTCCGATCGAGTGGGCCTTGGTCGCCGAAATGGGATTCCCAATCACAACCATGGGTAACGCCGCTTCCGCGCCGACGACCCGCGGAAGGCGCTGGGTCCCGGCCGCGCCCGGGATAAGCCCCAGCTTGACCTCGGGCAGGCCCATTTTAGCCGACGGAACAGCAACCCGATAGTGACAGGCCAGTGCAACTTCGCAGCCACCACCCAGCGCGGTGCCGTGAATGGCCGCAACAACCGGCTTGCTGCTGGCCTCCAGCCGGTCGAGGGCCTCGCCCAAATTGGGCCCCTGCATCGGCTTGCCAAATTCGGTTATGTCGGCACCGGCAAAAAATGTCCGTCCGTCACAGCGGATCACCACCGCTTCTATCTCATCATCGGATAACGCTTCTTCGATGCCGTCGACCAGTCCCTGGCGTACGGCCGCGCCAAGCGCGTTGACCGGAGGGTTGTTCGAGATGATGACAAGAATATTGTTCTGTTTCTCGGTGGTGACGACAGACATTTTTCTCTCCTTGATTATTATGTCCAGAGGCAGAACAGATGCCATGCGCCATGTCAATCGTGACGGTATATGCTGACATGGAAACCCGCTCCGTTGTGAGATACCCGTGCATGTGCAGCCAGGGAGTCAGTAGTCAGCAAATTCGGACAAATCTCGAATTCTGTTAAGAGCATTGCCGGGCCCCAAATGGGTCCGCCGTTTTCGAAAGAAATCATTTCGCAAAATAGCTGCTATTTTAGACAACAGTTTGCTTTCTACCGGCTCTGCGTTGAATTCGGTACAAGTTTCAAGCTGGCACCCCGATGTGCTGCACAAACAAATAGCGAGAGAGCAATGCCAGTCCGTTCACTTCACCACGTTTCCTTCACCGTTACCGATCTTGATAAAACGCAACAATTTGCGGAAGATTTCGGTCTCCTCACCGTCGAGAAAAGCAACGACAATCTTGTCATGAAAACCGGCGGCGGCGATGCATGGTGTTATCAGGCCCGACCCGGAGAACGTGGTTTTTCCAGCCTCGGTTTCCTTGTCGACAGTGAAAGAGACCTGGAGAACGCAATCAGCGACCATGGCGCGACCGCCATCCGCGAGCTCGACACACCCGGCGGCGGTCTGGGAGTGACGCTCACCAACCCTGAAGGGATGAAAGTCGATCTGGTGTACGGAATAGCGGGAGATGTCCCAATAGAAGTTCAACCGGAACTGCGTCCCAATACGCCGGCAGCACGGACCCGGTTCGGTGAGCCACAAAGCACCCGTCCACTTGGACCCGCGACTTTGTACCGGCTGGGACATCTGGGGTTGTTTGTAAAAGACTATAAGGCAAGCGCAGAGTGGTTCGAAAAAACAATCGGCCTCAAAGTCAGCGACTCCATGCATGTCCCGGGAAATCCCGAACATACGGTCGTGGCATTCATGAGAATTGATCGAGGCGAGGAATGGGTCGATCATCATTCGGTGTTCCTTGCCCAGTCCGACAAAACAGACCTGCACCATATTTCTTTCGAAGCACAGGATTTCGAAGCACAGGCTCGGGCGCACCGCTGGTTATTGTCGAGGGGCTGGCAACCCAATTGGGGTATCGGGCGGCACCCTCTGGGCTGCCATGTGTTCGATGTCTGGTTTGACCCGGACAGATACCGGTTCGAGACCTTCACCGATACCGACTTGCTGAACAACAAGCACGAAACCGGCCATCACGACATTTCTTCCCATGAAATGGATGCCTGGAGTTCAAAGCCGCCGGAGGCCTATTTTGAAGACTAGGGCTCAGAACCTTTCTCGGGAGAACAAGGCATCCATGCGATATTCGCGTGTTGCCGTCTGGCTGCACTGGATGGTCGCGGCGCTGGTCCTGGTCACGATCCCGCTCATCCTTTACGGCGGTTCGGGGGACAGTGCCGGACATGACTTTGCAACCAACAGCCACAAGCTGATCGGCCTGACGATATTATCTTTGACTGTTGTCCGGCTTCTCTGGCGGCTCACACACAAGCCGCCTGCTCTGCCGGACTCGATGGCAAAACCCCTGCGCCTGTTCGCCAGAAGCACGCATATGCTATTCTACCTTCTGTTGTTGGCGATGCCGCTTTCGGGATGGTGGATGACCTCGGCCTTCCCCAAACGCCATCCGATCGAGGCAGGACCGTTCGAGATTCCGTTTCTTCCGGTGCCGGTGGACATGGCTTCGGCCGGGGCTGCACATGAAGTACACGAAATCGGCGGTTGGCTTATGATCGTCCTGATCATGCTGCACATAGCCAGCGCTCTGAAACATCATTTCATCAACCGCGATGCAGTCCTGTCGCGGATGCTCATCCGGTAAGACTTCGATTTCTCCCACTTCTAGTTTCAAAGGAATAATCCATGACAAATTTCAACTCCGCTACAGGCCTGGCCGAAGGAAGCTTTGGCGTAGGCACATATCAAACCGCCGAGGGAAAGCAGTTCCCCGGTCTGGTCCTTCCCGATGGAACGGTATTCGATCTTTCCGACCAATATCATGATACGCATGCCATTTTCGCCGACTGGGATAGAGCCGTTGACGGATTGAACGACCTTGCCGCCAAGAAAGGCAAAGTAGAATTGCGTTTCGAAAATCTCAAGGCTCTGCCTGTCGTTGCGCACCCCAATATGCTTTGCGCCGGATCGAATTATCGCGCCCATGTTGCAGAGATGATGACGCACAATAAGTTCAACCAGGACAAGAGGGAACCAGGCGAAAGCGACGAATCCTTCTATGCACGCAACCTGGCTGAAGTCGACCGGCGGGCAAAAGAGGGCATGCCGTTTTTCTGGACCGGCCTGCACTCCTCCCTTTGCGGTGCCAATGATGATATCATTCTCCCGCTGATCGGCGAACATCCGGACTGGGAACTGGAATTCGGCGTGATCACAAAAAACACCGGCCGCTATCTTACTTCCGAGGAAGCTGACGATGTGATCGCTGCCTATGTAATGTGTAATGATATCGGGACCGTCGATGAATTCCGCCGTGCCGACGTCAAATTCGGTTACGACTGGGTCAGCAAGCACCAACCCAATTTCAAGCCGCTCGGACCATTTGCCGTGCCCAAGGAATTTGTTGATCGCAGCAAAGTGAAGATCACTCTGAAACTGAGCGGGCAAACGATGCAGGACTGGCCGATCAGCGACATGATCTTTCCACCTGAAAAAATTCTGTCTTACGCATCGGAACGGATAAAGCTGACGCCGGGAGATCTTTTGATCACCGGCTCACCTCCCGGCAATGGTGCCTCGCATGGCAACCGCTGGATGCGCCCCGGCGATATCGTCGAAAGCGAAATCACCTATCTCGGACGGCAGGTCAACAAGGTTGTTGCCGAGGAAACCGGAGGCAGGACACCGAACTTCGGGCCGTTCATAACCGAATGGTAGAACGGCATAAAGCAGTCGCGTAGCCGCAGAAGTTTCCGGCTAGCATAGTGATTGCCGGATTCCGCCACAGGTGCTAGCTAACGGTCATCATGCGTTTTGAAAAACTGGATTTGAATCTGCTGGTTGTGCTTGACGCCTTGCTCGAAGAGCAAAGCGTCTCGCTGGCTGCTGAACGACTGAATCTCAGCCAATCCGGCGCCAGCGCGGCCCTGAGCAGATTGCGCGAGTTCTTCGAGGATGATTTGCTGGTCCCGTCGGGACGCGCGATGACCTGTACGCCGCGTGGCGAAGCATTGATCCAGCCGGTCAAGGCTGCGCTGGCACTGATCCGCGAGACCATCCTGACGCCGGAAGAATTCGACCCTGCCCTGTCCGATCGAACAATCTCGATAGCGGCGATCGATGTCGTCGCGCATGTCCTGCTAACCGAAGCGGTCGGAATTTTTTCAAGGGAAGCGCCGAACATCCGCTTCACGGTACTGCCTCTTGCCGAAGATCCGGTCACCATGCTGCAACGCGGCCAGACGGACATCATCATCGCGCTCGATTTTCTGGTGGATGCCAAACTGCCCAGCGAGTGCCTTTACGAAGATGACTTTGTCGTTATCGCGTGGAGAGACAATTCCCATATCAACGGCAATATGACGAAGGCATTATATGAGCAGCTCGGCCATGTTTCGGTCCGGCTGAACCATAATGTGCCCGGTTTTGACGAAACCGCATTGCGCCGGATCGGGATCCATCGAACCATAGAAACCTTCGCACCAAGTTTCGCATCGGTGCCCCGCTTTGTCATCAAGACCGACAGAATCGCAACCATCCACCGGCGTCTTGCTGCACAGATCAGCGACACACTACCAATCAATGTCTATGAATTGCCGTTCGAGTTTCCGAAAGTACGGGAAGTGGCGCAATGGTCTGCGAAAAACACCAATGACGAAGCTGTCCGCTGGGTCGTAACCCGACTGCAGGAAATCGCCCAGAAGCTGGAAAACTAGGGTAGCGAAACCCGCGCGGCCTCATCAAGCCTGATTTTCATCATCCCGACATTCATCCTCGATCAGCCTGGCCAATATCCGACGGGCTCGGACCCCGGCTTCATCCGTCGGCAATAAGGCAGGTTTATGAGCAAAAAGATCATTGGAATGCATGCGGCTGCGAACCGCGTTGATCATCGGCTCGTCTTCATTCTCAAATGCGTTTTGAGTGCCGAAATGGAGCATTTTTGATATTTCTTCATTGCCATGCGCCCGATTGCGTCCTGCTGCCCAGAAATAGCGAGTGCCCTCTTCTCCTATAGGCGTCAGAAGGTGGAGAACCGGAACACGCGGGTCGTTCTCAGCGACTCCCTCTTCGACTCCCATGGAGGTTTCGAGATCGAGATAGGTGGGTGGCTGCCATCGCATATTGGCCCTGAGATGTGCCGTCGACTGTTCCCCTTCCCAAAGCAATTGGAATAGTCCGGTGATTTCTTCGTCTCTTGTCTCGTAGATGGCGCTGACAATATTGCCATCCTGCTTGGCTGCATAGCTGGTTCGCACCGATCCGCCTTCCGATGCCAGAAACGGATGCATAAATTCAACATGGGTCAGATCCAGCAGATTGTCGATCACCAGCTCATAATGCGCCGATACATCCAGTTCGCCCAAGACCCAGGAGAAATCTTCGTCCTCCAATATTGGCAATGAAGGCAATAGATTCTCATCTGCCTTGTCCGCATCTCCGGCCCAGATCCAGATCATGCCATAGCGCTCGGCTACAGGATACGACCGCACACCCAGAGCCTTCGGAATCATGCCCTTGCCATGCGGATTGCGGATGCAGGTGCCGCTGCCGTCAAATTCAAGTCCATGATATCCGCAGGCAAGAACGCCACTTTTCCACTTGCCCAGACTGAGCGGCGCGAAACGATGTGGGCAAGCATCGTAGAGAGCAGAAAGTGTGCCAGACCCATTGCGGAACAGGACAATGGGGTCATCAAGAATTTGGATCGCATGAATATCGTTTACGAGCTTTTCAGCCCATGTGGCAGGATACCAGGCATTTTTGAGATAAGGCATTGTTACTCCCCTTTGTTCCGGTTCTTTACCCGCTAGCGAGTGTTCGACATTCGGGCCGTGGTTCGCGCTGTACCAAGCCCAGCAGTTCGGCCGCATTCAAACCCAATATCCGCGCCTTGTCCGCCTCGTCCAACGCTTCGTGAAAAGCTACCGGATCGGGTTCTGCCATATCGAAGGGATAGTCGCTTCCCAGGCATAATTTGTCGGCGCCATGGGATTTGACCAGAAAGTCCAGCTGGTCCTGGTCGAACACCAATGTGTCCAGCCACACCTGCCTGAGATAGCCGGAAGGTTCGCGGCTGATATGCTGCCGACAATCTTCACGGGCGCGATAGGCATGATCCATCCGGCCCCAATAGCCCGGCAGATATCCGCCGCCATGGGCCACGCAAAGCTTCAGGCCCGGATAGGTGTCCAGCACGCCGCCGAAGATGAGGTGGCTCAACGCGATGGACGATTCCAGCGGATTACCGATGATATTGTCGAGATAATGTTCTGCCAGTCGCTCGCCATGGGAGAAGCCGAGCGGATGCATGAACAGCAGCACATCCAGTTCTTCTGCTGCAGCAAAAAACGGACGCAACCGGTCGTCGGCCAATTCTTCGCCGTTGACAATCGTCCCGATCTCAACCCCGCGAAGGCCGAGGTCCTTTACGCAGCGTCGCAGTTCCGCAATCGCCATCTCGGTATTCTGGAGCGGCACCGTGCCCAGACCGGTCAGCCGGTCCGGATGCCGCCCGACAGCATCGGCAATGCCGTCATTGATCGTCTGGGCCGCGCTCCGTCCCAGTTCGGGTGGCGCGAAATAATAATATTGTCCGGGTGACGGACTGATCGCCTGCATATCAACACCGAGCCGGTCCATATCGGCGATCCGGTCGTCGACACCGTTCAGCTTCTTGCCAATTTCCCCGAACATCGCCCCGTTCACCTTCATCGAAGCGGGCGACATGAAGGCCATCGGATTGGGCGGGTCGGGAATTTCGGACCGGATCATCGCATCCGCCGCTGCAACATTCAGATGGGCGTGGATATCCACCACCAGATGTTTGCCGCGCTTCTCGACCGGGACGGGTTTCAGTTCATGACCGCAGGTCGATATACCTTCGCTCATGCGTCTTCACGAGCTTCGGCATCGAGCATTTTCTGGATCATTTTCCTGACCGTGACCGCGCCCAGGTCCGATTTCACCAACAGTTCCTGCTGCAGCTCTGCCGACCGATCCAGACGCTTTTCGACCGCCTCGATCGCGACCTTGTCCTGGCCGCGGATTTTGACATCGGAGTTGAGCTGGAACTCGTCCAGGCCTTTGTCACCCAAGCGGAAATTGCGGGTCGAAAATCCGAAATAATGCACCGTAGTTTCCGTTTCCGGCGTGATGCCGTGGAGAATATGGATCGTGCCGAGCTCTGGGGGGACATTGGTGTCGCCGTCGATCGACTGGATGGTGCCAAGGCCGGTCCGGATCAGTTCCGGCCCGTAGACCGCAGTGGCATTTTCGACCCGAGCCTCGCCTTCAAAGGCGGCGTCTTTTCCGTAGATCAGCTCGTGGAACGGATTCCAGTATAGCGGCATCTCGCGCACGACGTTGAGAAACCCGTTGCGCTCTTCCTGATGCAGCTTCGGGTTCTTCATGCCCTCGGCGCCCTTGATATGGTGATGCACGTAAGGCAGATGGGTCAGGTCCATCAGATTGTCGATCAGCAACTGCGGACGGCCGTCGATATGGCAATAATTGTAGGAACTGTCGTACCAGCCCGGCTGGTCCAGACCAAAATCCTCATAAGGCGGAATCAAAGCGGGATCGCATTGATCCTCGTCTCCCATCCAGATCCAGCACAGGCTCCCGCGCTCCTCGATCCGGTAGGACGGCTGGCAAAAACCGGCGCCGGTCCCTTGTGACGGGATTTCGATACATTTGCCGTCAAAATCAAACTTAAAACCATGATAGCCGCAGACAATGGCGTCGCCTTCGAGCCTCCCTTGCGCGAGTGGGAAATACCGGTGCGGGCAGATTCCGTACATCGCAACAGGCTTCCCGGCTTCGGTGCGGTAGAATACCACCGCCTTGCCCAGAATTGTCCGTTCCATCGGCTCTCGAGTTATTTCATCGCTGAACGCGGCGATATACCAGCGGTTTCGCACCATTACCTGATCGGAAGAAAAAGGGTAGGCCAAGTCACTCTCCAATATTGTCAGTACCTGCCCCGGTCATCCCGGGCGCCGGTTACTTTCCCTACCAGTAGCTCCGCGATACAAGGGACGAAAATCCTTTTAAGTCATAAGTCCTATGATATGCATTCATGGGATCGGCGGCGCCAGACTCTTAGGCCTGAACAACCTTCTGGTCGATCACGCCAAAGGGTGACGAGCCGTCCACGCCCCTGCCCTCCATGCGGATGCGGTCGCCGAAAGACATGAACGGGGTCGTCGCCGGTCCCTTGTCCCGGATCATCTCGATCGCGCGGACCTCGGAAATGCAGCTGGAACCGACCTCGGCATATTCCGGATTGGAGACGGTGCCTGAGCCGATGATCGTGCCGGGCACCAGATCGCGGGTCAGCGCGGCGTGGGCGACAAGCTCGTGAAAACCGAAGTCCATCGCCGCGCCATTGGCCGCGCCGAATTTCTTGCCGTTCCACTCGATTTCCAGATTGAGGCAAACACGTCCGTCTTTCCAGCCGTCGCCGAGTTCGTCCGGCGTGACAGCAAAGGGCGCCATCGAACAGGCGGGTTTCGCCTGGACCCAGCCGAAGCCGGTTTTCATTTCGATCGGGGCAATGGCGCGAAGCGACCAGTCGTTGATCTGCACGATCAGCTTGATATGCTTCATCGCGTCTTCGGCGGACGTCCCCATCGGCACATGGTCGACGATCACCCCGAACTCGCCCTCGAAATCGATGCCATGTTCGGTCGTCGGCAAAGGGTAATCCTCGGTCGGTCCGAAGAACCGGTCGGACACGCCCTGATACATCAGCGGGCGGTCGGTATCGATCGGATCCAGGCCGAAAGCGATCTGCATGAGATCACCATGAGTCGAGAAAGCCGAGCCGTCCAGCCATTGCCAGCTGCGCGGCATGGGCGCTGCCAGCTGGGTGATATCCAGCGTGTCGCCACCCCCTTGAGAAAGCTGATCGGACGCAGCCTGCAAATTCGCGCTCAGTCCGCCCCAGTTTTCTGTGGCCGCGAGAAGGCTGGACACCGGCTCCTCAATTTTCACATAGCGCTGGTGGTCGGGCGAGACCGCGATCAGTTGCCCGTCCGGATTTTCTGTTTTCAAGCTTGCTAATATCATGTCGTCGTCCTTCGGTTGAATGGGAATATTTGTCGAAATCAGGTGCAGGCGAACACATTGTCCACCAGTTCGTCCAGCGTTCCATCGCTTTTGTACCCCAGGCTGGCAGCCCTGTCCGTGGTCAGGGGCGGATGGGACGCAAACAGCCGCTGGATATGGTTGTCCCGCTGAAAACTGATCTTGCTGCCATCGCCGTAACGCGCCGCCGAGGCAACGAGATCCTCCATCGAAACCCGGGTCGCTGGCAGCATTATCGGCTCGGCTTCGGTAAAATCGGAGAGCAGCGCATGCACCAGATTGGCGGCGCAGATTTTGGCCGACATCAGCCAGCTCGTCGCGGTGCGCGAGACCGGAACCTGATAGTCTTCGCCGTCACGGACAACATGGAAAACATCGCTCAAAAAAGCGGAACCGAAACCCTCTGCCGAACCGGGTCGGGCGACAATACCGGAAAGGCGCAGAGCAGTTCCGGTCATCGCCTCCCGCCGGACGGCATCTGCAAAAGCCAGCTCTACCATGCGCTTGTGCGTTCCATAGACGGACGACGGGTGCGGCACCGTATCGTCGTCAACCGTCGCCGGGAAGCTGTCACCAAACACCGCGATGGAGCTGGCGTAAACCAGTCGCCGTCCGTTCATCATGCCGATCAAGTCCAACGACAGATCGAGATTGATCCTTCGCGACAGCGCCGGATCGTCTTGCGCCGCTCCGCCCGGAAGCGCGGCAAGGTGCAACGCCCGGTCAACCCCGTCCAGTGCGTCTTCCAGTGCACCGGGAGCAGCCAGATCGAGTGCCACAGTTTCAAATTCCGGATGATCGGAAATTTCCCGGTCAATCAGCCGGACCGAACCGTCAAATCGTGTCTCGCTCAAATGTCTGGCGACCGCGCGGCCGACGAAGCCCCCTGCCCCGGTGATCGCCAGCCGCATGTCAGTCCTGCAGCTCTTCGGAAAATTTTCCGTCGATCAGGATGAAGGCAATACGGCAGTTCTTGTCCGTGCGGTTGGCCCAGCCATGGTTGGTACCGCGCTGCACGATGATATCGCCGGGGCCGACTGTGGTCTCGCCTTCGTCCATGATCAGCACCAGCTCACCTTCCAGCACGATGCCATAGTCCACCGTCTCAGTACGATGCATATGCGCGTGGCGGGACTCCTTGCCCTCAAAGGAAGATGCGTCCGCAGCACCGATTTCGGCGAAATGGGCTTTCGCCTGCTCCGCCGTCATCTCCGCAAAGCTGTCGTCGTCGGGTGGAATATCGAGAACGCGAATTCGCGTGCCGTTCTTTGGGGGTGCAAGAATGATCCCTTCTTCCGGCGGCTCTCCCGAACTCGGGTCAATCGGAGCCGGCGTTGCGCGGGTGTTCCAGACCTCGTAAAACATCGGTCCGATATCACCGCCAATCCTCTGGATGCGCGGCACGATACCATCCTCCTGGATGATCGCCTGCCCTTTGTCATTATGGCCGGTGACGACACGGCGGATTGGTTTCTCGGTCATGATTTCGTTTCCTTTTCATTTTCGGCCGGATGGCATTTCATACCATCCGCCTGTCAATCGATCACTTCTTAATATCGGGCGGCACAAAGGCGAGACCGCGGGCAGCAAGTTCTTCCTGCGCGCGCGCTTCGCGTTGAAGGGCCGCCTTGGCAGAGGGGCGCTCGCCGGCACGAGCATAATGGCCTGCGATCGACGGGAAAGCCGCAGGGTCGAATCCCGCGCCGGTAATGCGGAACCATATCCATGCCAGATAGGCGTCGAGGATCGACCAGCGGTCACCCATCAACCAATCTTGCTTGTCCAATTGTGCTGCGAGCGGAGCCAGTTGCAGCTTCAGCAGTTCTTCGGCTTTTGAGCGCACGTGCGGAGAGGCCGCCGGATCCGATAGCATCAGGCCCGGAATGACGAAGCGGGTGACCAGCGGATGGAGATCGCCCGACATCCGGAACAGGGCCGAGACTATCAGGGAATCCCCATGAGGATCACCCGACAGCGGCAACAGATTCGCTTCCGGATGGGTCCGCGCCAGATAGAGCAGGATCGCGCCATTCTGGGTCAGGACGCCCGCTTCGGTTTGCAGCGCGGGCACCTTGCCTGCGGGGTTGATTGCCAGATAGTCCGGGGAACGGTGTTCGCCCGCCATGAAGGCGACCAGCTTTGTCTCGAATGGCTGCCCGATCTCCTCCAGCGCCGTCAACGTGACGCGCGCGCAGGTAGACGGTGCAAAGTAGAGGATAGGCATTGTTTCGGTCATACAACCTCCATTTCGACCGGCAAGGAACCAAGCGCATGAAGCGTGTTGTTCAGCCGCCGCTTCGGTTCTCCGGTCAGGCGAATAGAGGAAACCTGCTTGGCCAGTGCTTCACCGATCAGTTCGCCTTCCAGCCTTGCGACCATCTGTCCCAGACATTGGTGAATGCCGAAGCCGAAACCGACATGGCCGCTGACATTGCGGTCGATCCGGAATTGATCGGCGTCATCCCATTTGCGCGGATCGCGATTGGCCGAAGCCAGGAACAGCAGGACCTTCGATCCTTCAGGGATGTTTGACCCGGCAACTTCCGTATCTTTTGCTGTTGTCCTGAAAAACGTCTGCACGGTGGAATCCCAGCGCAAGCTCTCCTCGAACGCGCGAGACGCGAGTTTGTGATTCTCACGAAGCTTTTGAAATTCCTCAGGATGGCTAGCCAAAGCCAAAACCATATGACCAATGCCGTTGACGGTCGTATCAACTCCCGCCGATAGAAACGAGCGCACCATCTTGCCTGCTTCCTCTGGCGTACATTCGCCGCGGTCAGCCGCTTCGTACAAAGCCATGCCCCAGCCGCCACGCTTGAGGTTCTGGCGCTCGCAGGCCCAGGCAACCCAGTCGATCGCGGCCTCCTTGCCGGCATTGCCCTCTTCAAAAACACGGTTGCGCGGCCCGAAAGCGTTGAACACAATCGTCGCATAATCGATCAGATGTTCGCGGCCTTCGTCGGCCAGTCCGATCATGTCGGGGAAGATCATCATCGGAAAGGCTTCCGACAGTTCTGGAACCGCGTCAAATTGCCCTTTGCTGACGAGCTTAGCAATCAATGCGTCCGCCTTTGCCTGCCATGCGGGACGAAGTTGCTTCAGGGCTTTCAGGGAAACGATCCTGTTCATGATCGAGCGGGTACGGTCGTGCAGCGGCGGATCAGCCTCCAGCAACAAGGATGGCGGACGGAATGGTTCTTCCTTGGAGAAGTCGGCCAGTCCGACACCGCGCGAGGAACAGAAGGTCTCGTGATTCCTGAGCGCGCTTTGCACTTCGTCAAAACGGGCCATGGCATAGACGCCGAGCGGCTCTAGCCACACGACCGGACCTGCGTCGCGAAGAGCAGCATGATGCGCATAGGGATCGGCGAGAAAGGCTTCGTCAAACGGATCTATATCCAGGGAAGCTATACTACCTGTGTTCATGCTGCGGCTTTCGCGAGGCTTCCCCGGTTCATGGCCACCACGACTATCGCAGCGCCTGCGATCACGACAGCATAAGCGAGGAAGGTTTCAGCGAAGCCACCGGTGATCGGAACAATGCTTGCGGTCACGATCGGCGCGGCAAACTGACCTAGAAAAAATGCTCCGGTCCACATACCCATGCCCCGTCCGCGCATTTCGGGCGGCAGGCTGTTCATGGTCCAAGTGAGCATATTGGGCAGCAACATGCCGCTGCCGATGCAGGCAAGGATGGCGAATGTAGCGAGCAGAACCAGGGTCGTCGACATGCTGATCCCTGCGTAGCCAATGGCCGCCAGAACCAGGCCAACTATGAGCAGACGCGGGCCGACATTCTGCTTGAACTTGTTGAAGAGAACCGAACCCACAGCCACCGCGATATTGGTCAAGGCGCCGATCAAGCCGATGGTCGCCGGCGAGACTTCACCCGACAGGCCGAGGACCGGCCCCAGCTGGACAACGATAGAGTAGAATATGATGCCGACACCGATCGTGGTCAGGATCAACGGCATCACGGCCTTGAACGGAAATTTTGCCTTTATGCCATTCCCAACGGCAGATTTGATAGTGGGCTCGAACAATATGATCGCTGCCGCAAGAGCAATGGGTAAAGCGAGAAGGTAGAGCAGGAAGGGTCCGCGGGATCCCAACAGCTCTCCCAGCCCTCCGCCAACCGCGATCAATATGATCGCAGCGATGCTGCCGAAGCCGACCTGAAGCGCGATCCATTTTTCGCGGCGTGCGCCTTCAAAATAGTCACCGATCAATACGGTAGCCACGGTCATGATAACGGCTTCCGTAATGCCCAGCGCGATGCGAGCGCCAATGATCTGGAATAGATCGGTGAGGAACCAGGGAATGATCCCGAAGCCGGCGTAAAGAACCAGCGCCCCGACCAGCAGATGCTTGCGCCCCAGCTTGTCCGAAAGCCAGCCAGCCAAAGGCGAGAACAGAGCCACGCACAGCGCCGGAATTGTCAGCGCCATCGGGACAAGAAATGCACTCCCGCTGACCCCCGCAAATTCCTTGAACAGAAGCGGCAAAACCGGAACAAGCGAGATGATCGCCATGATCGGCATCATCGAAGCGAGGAGAAGAATGACTCCTTGCCGAGTGCCCGCGCTTTGGATTCCGGCTTGGCCTATCGTAGCTTGATTCATGTTCAAAACCTCTTCCCTGCGACGCGGCCAATTAATGACTCAGTCTAACTATCCGGCATTTCCGCCTAGCGTTTCGGCAAACCAGTCCGACAACAGGTCACGACCGTAGGCCATATTGTCTGCGCCGACATGTTCTACTCCGCCTTCGCGGGGCGTGAAGATCACCTTCTCGCGGCGCGGTGAATTGACCAGCTGATCATATAGGTCTGACGCATAATCCACGCTGATCTGGCGATCATTGGAACCATGGGTAACGAGAAACGGAACCTTGATCCGGTCCATATGACCGTTGAGATTCATGTCGGTCGATTTATCGAGGAAATCTTCCATATCGTCCGCGCCAAAGGCCCACATGACATGCGCCCAATAATGCGGCACCGGGTTTTCGCCTTCGCGTTTCATCCGCTTATCCTGAACTTCGCGCCAATTGTGGTTGGCACCCCAGACCGCTCCGCTGGCAAAGCGCGGTTCGTAAGCGACCGCGCGCGGGGCGAAATGCCCGCCCAATGAAATGCCGGTCATGCCGAGTTTCGATGCGTCGACATTGTCCTGTGTTTCCAGCCAGTCGACAGCCTTGGAAGCCCAGCTTTCGCTATGCGGATCGACCGGCAGGCCTTGCAACCGCAGCGCTTCGCCCGAACCGGGCTGGTCTACGCAAAGCGTGGAGATGCCGCGCCGGGCCAGTTCTTCGGGAAGCCGCGTCCAGTAGAGCAGCTCCTTGTTGCTATCCAGACCGTTGCAGAAGACGACTGCGGGCTTTTTGCCGGCGCCGGGCGCCTTGGTCCAGATCGCCGGCATGGTCCCGTTTTCGAGCGGAATTTCGACCCGTTCCCGGTTGAGCTTGCCGAGCTTCGATGAGCGGTCAAAAGCATTGCGCGCCTTGGCGAAAGTCTCGGTGCGACCCGGATGGCCATGGCCCTGCATCCGTTCTGCGGTGAACAGATAGAGCGAAGCGCGCTCGAGCTTGTTCGAGGCAGAGAAATTGCGGCCTTTGGCTTCGTCTTCGGCAGCCAGCTCCTGCAGCTTGTCGCCCATCGCCGCCCATTGTTTCATGAACTGCGGCACACCGGCATCGTCGCCGGCAGCAGCCGCTTCCTTGATCGGCTGGCACATATCGATGATTTCACCGATCTGCCCGCCGCTTTCCATCGCTATGGCTACCGACAAGTTCCAGATATAATTGGGAAAATATTCAAAAAGAGCCATGGATCAGACCTCCGAAGGCTGGAAGAGACAGGGATCGGCTTCCGGTTTCGGCATGGTCTGCGGACCGCCTATACCGGTTTCCCACTGGTCCATGACCTGCGGACCCGGCTCGTGCACCTTTTCCTGATGGTTCTCGAAATCGACTTCTTCCAGTTCGGACGTATATTCCACCGCAAAACCGGCGGGTGTGCAGAAATAGCTGAAGGTATTGTTTCCGGCAGTATGACGGCCAGGACCCCAGCGAATATCGGTGCCACGTTTGCGCAATCGGCTAACGCCGCGCATCATGTCATCCAGCGTCAGCATGTCGTAGGCGACGTGGTTCAGGCACGGCGGACCGGGAAGCAAAGCGATCCGGTGGTGGGCGCTGTTGCAGCGCAGGAAGCACATGAAATCGCCGAGCCAGTCGCTGACCTTGAAGCCCAGCACGTCGGTGAAGAATTTAACCGCGGCCTGATGATCGGGCGAATGCAGGACGATATGGCTGATCTTCAGCGGCATGCCTTCCCAGCGTTCCATCGCCCGTTGCTCGCCGCGTTCGACATCCGAAGATATTTCGAACGGAAGCCCGTCGGGAGAGAAAAAGCGGAAACCATAGCCGCCGCCGGGTGCGTCGAGATCGCCGGGCTCGCGAATGATCTTGCATCCGGCATCGCCGACCTTGGAGCGCAACGCGTCGACATTGGCGCGGCTGTCTGCGGCCAGTGCTATCACTTCAACACAATTGCTCTCGCGTTTGTGCAGGCGGACAACATGATACTCATCATGACCGTGGGTCTTGAACCAGGCCATGTCATCCCGCGATTCAACCTCGACCAGTCCCCAGTCGTCGGCATAAAATTTGCGTTCGGCATCAAAATTTTCGACGCCATAGCCAACATAGCGTATTTCGGTCACTCGGCTCATCAATATTCCTTGCTTGGGGGTCTAGATTGGTTGTGAAACAATGCCGAACATTTCGGCCGTGGCCTGGCCGTTGTCGACCAGCGGCCCCTTGCCGATCTGGCCGTAACAAATGGCCAGTGATTTCTCGACAATATAGCGGCAGCGTTCGAACCGGCGATCGCGATAGGCTTTGAAGGCCGTAGCGGGTGTATCGTGGTTGGCCAGTTCTTCGGCCAGAACAAGGCTGTCCTCTATCGCCATGCCGGCGCCCTGCCCCAGATGCGGCGTGGTTGCGTGCACGGCGTCACCGAGCAGAACGACACGGCCATTGTGCCAGTCGCCATAGAGCATCATCTGTTCCATCGGACGATAGACGACGCCTTCGTCATCAGTGATCTGTTCCGCCATCGCCTGAATCTGCGGCGCGGTGCCCGCAAGTTTTCCACGCATCGCAGCCGCGATCCCGTCAATCGGATAATTGGGTTTCCCAGGCTCGGGCGTGGTCACATACATATACATCAGCTCTTCGCTGATCGGTACGAGCCCGATACCGGTCTGGCCGTTATAGGCATGCAGCGAATTGAGATCGGAAGGCCGCGGGAAATTATAGCGCCAGACCGCTTGCCCCGTATATTCGGGCTGTTCGGCATCGGGCAATACCCGTCGCCGTGTGTCGGAATAGACGCCGTCGGCGCCGATCACGATATCGAAGCTCTCTTCGCGCCCATCCGAGAAAATGACATCTACGCCGTCATCCCGCTGGTCGATTTCGGTGACGGTTACGCCCAGACGGATATCCGCCCCTGCGCTTTTGGTGCGGTCGCCCAGTACTTTGTGCAAGGCCGGTCTGCCGATCCCGACATTGGCCGGATAATCTTCCACCAGACGCGGCGCAGGAACTTCAGCGACCTTGGTCCCGTCGGGCGCATGAATGGCGACCGTGTCGAAAGGAACGCCGGCAGCCAGATAGTCATCGAGCAGATCCAGTTCCGCCATCGCGCGGATGACATTGGACTGCTGGATGATCCCGACACCATAGACAGACCATTCAGGGTCTTTTTCGATAACCGACACCCGGTGTCCCTTGCCGCGCAAGGCTATCGCAGCCGTCAATCCACCAATGCCGCCGCCGATAACCAGGATATTCAGGTCATTCATTCTCAATATTCATCCATGTCATTGGCGATGACCACAGGACCGTTATAATGTTCTGCTATCGTGCCGAGATAGGGCATATGGCCCGGATTATTGGGTTCAATCCCGGCAAAATGGGTCACGACAACCGCCTTGACCCCTGCCCGCGCGGCCATTTCACCGACATCCTTCGGCAACAGGTGATGTTTGGTCATATGCGCCTCCATCCCCTTGGCTATATTGTCAGGCATATTCGGATTGGCGAGACGCACCAGGCCAATCATCATCTCGACATCCATCATTTCGGCGACAAGAAGATCAGCATCTTTGGCCAGTTCTTCGACCGCCTTGCTGGGTCCGGTGTCGCCGGTGTAGACGATCGAACGGCCCGGCAAATCGAAACGGTAAGAAAGTGCTTCGAACCGCCGTGCCATTTCTCCGCCCGGCTTGAAGCTGTAATGGCTGTTCTTGCGCACCGAGACATTCATCCCTTCGAGCGCCACCTTATTCGTATCACGCAACTCGACAACCTCGACCTGATCACGCGGATTTGCCGCCGGGGCGCCCTCAACGCCATAATTGGCAGTCGCCCCCGGGTTCATCGACATGATGAGCCCATCGATCATTTCCTTGGTGCCTGGAGGCCCGAAGACTTTCAGCTTGTTCTTGGGATTGGTCTGGAATCGCAAGCCCAGAATGGCAGCCAGGCCGCCCGTATGATCAAAATGCAAATGGCTGATGAAAACGCCTTCCAGCATCGTCGTCTGCAGTCCCTTTTTCGCCAACTGACCGGCGGACCCGTCCCCCACGTCGACGAGATAATTCTTCCCGCCGGCGACCAGAAGATTGGATGGCTGCGATCGCGTCGGGCTGGCAACCGGCCCGCCCCGCGTCCCCAGTGTGACCCACAGCCCGGCATCAGTCTGCTTGGTAGCTTCCGACGGCGCATTTGACTGCTCCTGCGCGTGGGCCGGGATGGCGGCCAGTGCAACTGCACTGGCCAACATTATTTGCATCAGACGCATAGCCAATTCTCCCTAGAAGTTGAATTTAGCCCGCAAACCATAGGTCCGGGGTGGCTGATAATTGGCGCCGACCACGTTACCGGCACCGAGTTGCACGACGGAGAGAACCGCTTCATCGGTCAGATTGCGAACATAGGCAGTCAACGTCCAGCGGTCATCAATATCGCCCAGAGTCAGAGCAGCATCCATGGTAAAATCGCTACCAATCCGGCTTTCGGGGATATAGTTGAAACCGACTTCCCTGGCACCGCGATACCGTCCGTCAACCGAACCGATCAATCTCAGTTCGCCGAATTCGACCGTTTGCTCGATACCGATATTCGCCGACCATTTTGGCGAATTTAGAGCGGCCTTGCCGGAACAATCGACGTCATAGGAATCCGTCGCGAGGTCCTGGGTTGCATCGCAGGTCGTAACTGGCCGCAGCAGCTCAGGTGGATCGGCCGGATCAGCCAGATCAGTCTGGTTGAACATGTAGCTGTCGTACGTCGCATCGAGATATTGCACCCCGCCGCGGATTTTCGTCGTTTCGGTGGCAAGGAACTGGAAGTCGATATCAGCGCCCTTGATCGAGGATTCACCGACATTGCGGGTATAGAATGAATTATTCCCGTCGACATCGACGCCCAACGCCGCAAGTTGCTGTCCTTCATATTTCCAGTAGAACAGCTCTAGGTTCAGCTCCAGACGATTGTCGAAAAAGCGGTTTTTCGAACCGATTGTGAAAGCGTCGATGAATTCCGGCGCATATTCTTCATTCCCGCGCGACGCGTTAAACCCACCGGCACGGAACCCGTTTTCAAAACTGGCATAAAGCAGGTTGTCGGGCGTGATGTCATATTCAACGGCGGCACGGTACGTTACCTCGCCGTCGCCACCGGACCTCTGGATCTGGTTCGGCGTGATTATGAGAAGAGCGCCTGGTCCCGGCGGGAAATCACCGCCGACGTTAAAGGGTCCATAAGGGAACACCTGTCCGACACCATTGGGCCCGTTTGGATCATATGTGCTGATCGGCCGGGCTGGGAACAGCGCGGGATCAAACTGGCTTAGCGAATCCTGCAGCGTCAGACCGACAGGAATGGTTGGCACTTGTGGACAGAAAGGCGCGCGACCGGTGGGTTCTTCAAGACAAACACCCGTAACGGCAACGGCATCGGCCTCAAACTCGCGATTTTCGTCGGTATAACGGATGCCGCCAACGATGCGCAAACTGTCCGTTACGTTAAAGGTCGCTCGTGCGAATACCGCAGCGGATTCCGATTTGGATGTATAGGCATTGGCACCCAATGTGGCGAACTGGTTGAAGGAGTTAACGCCTTCGACAGTTTCATCAAAATAATAGCCACCCACAATCCAGTCCAGCTGTCCGGCTGAACCGGACAAGCGCGCCTCCACGCTGAATTGTTCTGCCGTATCCTGGTTGATAGCCGCCTTGAACGGAGGGCCATTGAACTGGTTGTCCAGCTCGGAATGCCGATAAGCCGGAATGATGGTCAGATCGACGCCGCCAAGATCAAAATTCAACTCGGCGTTTACGCCAAAAAATTTGTCATTGCGGAAGGGGTATACATAATCCCCGTTATAGGGTGAATGCAGCGGCGCACCGGCAATTGTTGCGGTATAGGCATCTGCAGCCGGAGTGTGGAGCCCCGAATATGGCGCTGACACGGCATCCGGCGCAGCGTCAAACCGCCACCCGTTGACGGGCTGGTTGGCTCTTAGCGCAGGAACCGGTGGAATGATGTTATAGACGCCCTGAATATTGGTACCGGCACCAACACCTTTTTGGGTCGAGTAATCCATCGACACGCGGAAGTTGAATACATCACTGGGCTCAGCGTAGAACTGGCCGCGAACAGCAAAATCCTTCGCATCAAATGTGCCGTCACTATTGTAGCCATCGTGTTGGTTGACAACTGCCGCCAAACGCAGTGCGCCAGAGTCAGAAACCGGCACATTGATAGCAGCGGAGATATCGAAGGCATCATAATTGCCATAGCTTCCACTTACATAGCCGCTAAACTCACCAAGCTGCGGCTTGGTCGGGATCACGTTGATCGCGCCGCCCGTTGCGTTACGGCCATATAATGTACCCTGCGGACCCTTGAGAACCTCAACCACCGCTACATCCAGAAAGGATGCGATCGTCGAAGAAGGGCGACCGATATAGACGCCGTCGATATTGAAGGCGACGGCAGGGTTGGTGTAACCATTATTGGTAAAGTTACCGACGCCGCGGACAAAATAGCCGGCATTAGCGCCGCCACCGGATGTGGTATAAAGCGCCGGCGCGATCTTGTTCAGCGCCGTCGCATCGGTGACCCCGGCCAAAGCGAGCTCTTCGCCGGTCGCCGCATTGATAGGAATAGCAGCATCCTGCAGAGTCTCCTCGCGGCGCTGCGCCGTCACGACGATCACATCCAGTCCACCGGACCTTTGCGCTCTTTCGTCGCTGGCGGAATCCTGAGCCGCGGCCGGCGATGCAAACATCGCGGAAACCAGAGCTATCGAAAGTGCGGCCTTGGATACGGACGCATTACATGTATGGAATTTCATTCTTTTCCTCCCCTTTTGAACACGGTTTTTGCCGCTTGTACGCCGCGGCTTGATACCGTCTCGTGAATAAGCCAGATTCACGAATTGCGAAAATCACTTTCAACAATAGTAATAATCATTTTCGCAGATAGGAAAAATCATTTGTTTATGTCAGTATCCACAAATGTTATTTATGGATAGAATGGGCCGGAAACCTCTGATATCGACGGCGATTTGCAGATTCCCGGATCACCGCTCGCAATTCGAAGCCTGAAAACCAGAAAAATTCGGGTGTTTGGTCCTGGGTTGTAATTCGGCAAAAGGCCGCGATCACTGCATATCTGGATCATTGCGAAAGGGTCCGCGCTGCTATGCCTTCGGCAACCCCATCGGCCTCTCACTGACTTGTTTCAATTTCCGGCGCAGCCATATCAACGCTTCATCGGTTTCGCGGCTGGCGTGAAACTGCATCATCTCCTGCATCACCGGCAAACTGATCGGCGGCTCGGCGATGACCAGCGAAGCAGCCGGCGCCACTTTTTGGGCCAACCTTTCATGCATCAGCGATAGCCGCATGGTACCCGGGATCAGCCAGGGCGCCTGTATGAATGACGGCGCTGTTATCTCGACCCGTCTTTCCAGCCCATGGATTTCCAAGGCCCGTTCGATGAAAGTATTGCGATGACCAATCTGCACGGCAATATGGCCGCAACCGAAGAAGCTCTCGGTCGTCAGGGGCATCTGCATGATCGGATTGCCGGACCAGCCCACGACGACATATCGCTCCTCGAACAACAGATCGCGCGGATGGTCCGGGTGCACAAAATCTTCCGGTGTCAGAAACAGATCAAGCTCG
Source organism: Sphingorhabdus sp. YGSMI21 (assembly GCF_002776575.1). Lineage (GTDB taxonomy): Bacteria > Pseudomonadota > Alphaproteobacteria > Sphingomonadales > Sphingomonadaceae > Parasphingorhabdus. The sequence goes on from NZ_CP022548.1 coordinate 3,166,142, forward strand.
CCGTTGATCAACTGGTCTACCGTGTCGTGATTGGGCAGAGAGATATCAAGCCGCAAATGCGGAGCCTCGCGTTGCAACACGTCAAGCAAGGGGACGATCAGTACGGTGGTGATATAATCGGATGCCGCAATCTTGAAGCGGCGATCCGATGTCTGGGGATCGAATCCCTTCCCGCTGGAAATCAGACTGCGCAACTGCATTATGGTCCTGGAGATTTCCGGGGCTAGAGCGATCGCCCGCGCGGTCGGTATCATCTTCTTGCCATGTTGCTTCAATATGTCGTCTTCAAAGGATTCCCTCAGCCGCTTCAGGGCAGCGCTCATGGCTGCCTGGGTGACGTTGAGGCGGTTGGCGGCACGGGTCACGTTGCGCTCCTGCAACAGCACATCAAAAGCCACCAGCAGATTGAGATCGAAATTGTCCAGCCGCATTAGCGATAGATAGCAGTTATCTAAGGTGGCTTAAACAGAAAATTGAATTGATGATCTTGTCGCTTACCCACTGACCCTGATTCTCGGCAGTATGCACATAGGCCATCGCCCAAGCGTCGTTTCGCCAAGCGTCGCTTCGCAGCGTAGGTCACCTGTCGCTCGTCAATTGCCCCAGGGCCCTGATATTATGCAAAAGCCTGGTACAAGCGGACCGTATATATCATCCCTAGTGGCCCGGCTTCCTCGCGCTCAGCAGACGATATTCCGACATCAGTCCCTTGAACAGACTGTAGCAACAGACCAGCAGTACCACGGTAAACGGCAGGCCACTGGCTATTGCTCCGGCCTGCAGCGTCCCCAATGCCGTGGCACCGCCGCCGACCAGCAGCGCCGCTGCAACCATGCCCTGCAATACGGCCCAGAAGATGCGCTGTGCAACCGGCGCGTCGGTTCGGCCACCAGCCGTGATCGCGTCGATTACCAGCGAACCGGAATCAGAAGATGTTACAAAGAAGACTATCAGAAGAAGGATCGCGAGAGACGATGCGATAAAGGGGAATGGCATATTCTCGAGCATCTGGAAAAGGACCAGCGGCACTTCGCTGATACCGGCGGGTAATTGGCCGACACCTTCCTTCACCTGCTCGATGGCCGTCACCCCGAAGGTGGTGAACCAGATGATCGCGACGATCACCGGCACAATGAGCACCACGGTGAGAAATTGCCGGATGGTCCGTCCCCTTGAAATCCGGGCGATGAACATGCCAACGAATGGCGACCAGCTGATCCACCAGGCCCAGTAGAATATCGTCCAGCCATGATACCAGATCTTATCCTCACGACCGGTCCAGTCACTCAAGGGTATGGCATATTCCGCATAGCTGGCGACAGCAGTTCCGAAGCCCTGGAATATCTGCATCGTGGGACCTGCGACAAATACAAAGGCGAGCAGCAATGCGGCCAGAAACATATTGATGTTGCTCAAAAGCTTGATGCCGCCGTCAATGCCGCGGATCACCGAAATGATCGCCAGTCCGGAGATGACAACGATCAGCAAGAGCTGCGATGTCAGGCTCGCATCGACCCCGAACAGGAAAGATATTCCGGTGGCAGCCTGTTGCGCGCCAAAACCGAGCGAGGTTGCCAGCCCGAAAAGCGTCGCGATCACGGCGAGAATATCGATAAGATGGCCGGGCCACCCCCAAATCCGGTCACCCAATATCGGGTAAAAAGTCGAGCGTATGGTGAGCGGCAATCCCTTGTTGAAGGAGAAGAACGCGAGCGCCAGCCCGATCACGGCGTAGACCGCCCATGGCGTGAGGCCCCAATGGAACACAGTCGCGCCGAGCGCCAGGCGTTCGGCCTCGGGCGTCAGCGCTTCGACATTGAGCGGTGTGCCACCCCAGTCGGTATAATAGGCCATTGGTTCGGCGGCACCGTAGAACAGCATGCCAATGCCGACACCGGCGGAGAACAGCATGGCTATCCATGAGACAATCGTAAATTCCGGCTTGGCCCCCTGCCCGCCCAGTCGGATTTTTCCTAGAGGAGAGATGGCGACCGCAACACAGAAAAACAGCACGAAATTCGTGGCAATGACGAAGAACCAGTCAAAATATCGCAGCGTCCAGGCTTTGGTTGTCTCGAGTCCGTCTTGCGAGATATGCGGAAATATCAACGACAGCAGCACGAACGCGATAATCAGAATGGCGCTGATGAAAAACACCGGATTGTGCATTTCCAGGCCGAATGTATTTACATTGTCCTGTCCTGCTTCATAATCGGTTTCATAATCCGTATCGACAACATCCGCTGCAGTTGTTTCCGTTCCGCTCACTGTCGTGGCTCCATCTTTTTATTTCCCAACGCATCTTTCAACGGCTGCAAATGTGATTGATAGCGGCGCCACAAGTCGACACTCGCTCTGGTGATTGGCCGGCGCACTTGCTCGGAACTGGCAGTACGCACAGCGCGTTCGGTCTGGTGAAAATCGATACAGGCCTGCTCAAAGGGCAAATCCAGATGGTCGAGCATCCGACGGACCTGCCCGTCGAGATCGTCAAGCACATCTTCATGCTGCACCCGCAGGACAGCACCGGGCAGTACATTGTCCCAATGGTCCATCAACCGAACATAATCCCGGTAATATTGCCCCACGTCCTGCAGCCCGTAAGTGAATTCCTGCCCCTCGGCGAACAGCTGCTTGAAACCGGAAAAGCAACAGGCCATCGGCTCCCGTCGCGCATCGATAATTCTGGCATTGGGTAATATCAGTTTGATCAAACCGATGTGCCGGAAATTATTAGGCATTTTGTCGATAAAAAATGGTGCGCCACTCCGGTGAATTCGGGTGCTGTCGATATATTCCTGCCCCATCGCTCGCAGTTGTTCGGCGTCGAGGTCAAAAAGATTGTCGGGGTATAGAGAGTCGTTGCCCGCCTGCTTGGTCCGCCGCAGCCGGTGCGCGAGGGACAGGATATTGGGCAATTCCAGCGTACCGTCAATCTGGCTATGCGACGCCAATATCTGTTCCAGCAAGGTCGAACCCGCGCGCGGCAGTCCGAGGATGAAAATCGGGTCCGGAGCATCGCAGCCTTGGCCAGTGTGCTTGTCAAAAAGCATTTCCGTACAAATCTCGATCTGGCGGTCAAGTTCACGCGTCATTTGATCGGCGTCATAGCGCGACTGCACGCGTTTCAACCGGTTTCCGCGATCATAATGGCCAAAAGACCTGTCATAATCTTCGCGGTCTTCATAGGCCTTGCCCAGCGCGAATCCGATATGGATCCGGTTTTGATAGCTCAGCCGATTGCCGGATTCCTGAGCCTCCATCTGGTGCAGTTCCTCGTCGCTGAAGCGATAGATTTTTAGGTTGGCCAACCCATACCATGCATCTCCATGACCGGGATCCGACTGAATGGCCCTCTGGTAGGACAGGACCGCTTCTTCATGGCGACCAAATGTCTTCAGCGCATGCCCGCGAGATGTCAGTGTGACGGGATCATCAGGCAAGCGGTGCAGGACCTTGTCAAACAGTTCCAGCGCCTGTTTATAATCTCCGGTCTGCATCGACTCGATGGCGTAGAGCGATTGGAAAACCGGATTGTCCGGTTGCCGCCGATAGAGAGTTTCGCTTTGTTGCAATGCTTCTGCAAATTTCTGACGTTTGCGAAGCACCTGGATATAGTCGATCCGTACCTGAATGTTATCCGGTTCAAATTCCAGCGCGCTTTCCAACAGGAAATCCGCATCTTCCAATATTCCGAGCCGCGAACCGATATCCGCAAGCAAGCGCATGGCCTCCACATGCTGGGGATTGTTTTGCAGGAAGCGCCGGCAGGCCGCCTCGGCCTTGAGCAGCTTTCCCTCATAAAGAAGATTCGCAATCACAACCAATGGCTTTGGCATATTGCCGATCCGCTGTTCCTGTCCGCGCATCTCCTTAGCGGCATCGTGATGGCCGCGGCTTTCGAGAATCTCGGCCTGCGCTCTCCAACTGGCCTGCAGCGCGGGATTGCATTGGCATGCACGCCGATAGGCAATCATCGCCTTGTCCAGATCGCCTGCGGCCTTGAGGATATGACCTTCTTCCTGATGCGCCCGGCCAAAATCGGGAGACAGGCTCTTGAGACGTTCGACGCTTGCAAGAGCGCCATCGCCAAGACCCAGATAGCGCTCGCAAACCGCCTTCATGTAGAGAGCGTCGATATTTTCTGAGTCGGCCCGCAAGGCGCTATCCGCCAAGCGCAACGCAGCATCAAACTGCCCCTCATACATTCGGGTGCGGACCAGTTTCAGCTGCTCTTCGATATCAGGACCGGATTCTGGCATCTGTTTTTGGCTTATAGTCCTCGATGTCCGGGGAGGCCCGCCAAGCGGCGAGCCTCCCCAAATGTTTCTTCAACTCAATAGGCGAAAGAAATGCGGGCGCCCACGGTCAGCGGACGATTTACCGTTATCCGCGCGCGATCATAAACGAAACTTCCGCTTATCTCGGCCCTTTCGTCGGTCAGATTCTCGCCAAAGATTTCAAACGACCAGCTGTTGTCCGTCACACCCGCTGCAAGTCCGAAGGTCGTCCAACTGTCCAGCGTGATCCGGTTGATCTCGATGATGTCGGTAGCGGACGAGGCGGAATAGGTGATCTGCGGCTGGACATGCGCCGTCCAGTCACCAAAAGCCTCCCATTCGTAACGGGCCCGTATATTGCCCTGGAAACTCGGCGCATAAGCGAGGCTGCGTCCCTCGACGACATCATTGGTCGGAGTCAGTACGTCGGTGATCTCCGTATCCAGGATCGAGAATGCCGCGCTGATGGTCAAGCCATCGGCAGCATAAGGCGCGATCGTGATATCTGCCTCGATACCGCGGATCTCCGCATTCGCCGCATTGTCCGAGAAGAACAAATTGGTTATGCTGGTGTCAAAAATAGTGGTCTGCAAATTCTGCACATCGACAAAGAAAGCGCTACCGTTGAATCGCAGCTGATTATCGAAGAGCGAGGTTTTCCAGCCGATTTCATAATTGGTCACATCATCGGTTTCGAGCGCGAACGGTACGGTAAAGCCACCCGGGCTTTGCGCGCCGCCCGGACGATTCAGCAGACCTGGCCGGAAGCCTTCGGAATAGGTCGCATAGAAAAGCAAATCCTCGGTCGGAGTCCAGGTCAGATTGGCCTTGAAGATGAAGCCGTCCGTTGCCGCCTTGTCCGGCGCGCTCAGCGAGTTGAACACCTGCTGTGCCTGCGCTTCGCTCAACCCGGCAGCCTGAATATCGGCAACCGTCTGGCCCTGAGTAAAGGTCTGGCGCAACGCGTCATCGCAACTGCCGATAAAGGTAAAGCTGCCGTCTCCGTCATAAAGGTCGCTGATATTGGTGCCGAACGCATTTTCGTCAACGCCGCTGGAATTGCAGAAAGACGAATTGGCGCTGCCTTCGAGATCGACTTCCACGTCATAATAGCGCGCGCCGAGAGTGATCGCGAACTGGTCCGAAATATCATATGTCGCTTCGCCGAACAGTCCGAATTGCTTGTCGGTGCGGCGCACATCGTTGCGGAATATGACACCTGCCGGATAGGCTCCTGTATCCGTATTGAACGCGTTGGGCTGGGAAAAATTGGCTGGAAAGGAACCGCCGAACAAATCTATCGCGGTGCTGCCAGGATAGGTAAAGTCATTGCGCTCGGACAATTCCAGATCGCTGTAAAAGCCACCAGCGGTCAGGCGTAGCGGGTTATCGGCGGGAGTGTTGAAGCGCAGTTCATGCGTCATCACTTCCGTCTCTGTCCGTGAGTTGACCAGGAGATTCGGTGCCTGGCAAGTCCCGGTGGGTGCCCCGCCCGGATAAGAAACCGAACCATCGCAGATATAATAAGGCAGATACTGGCCAACGAACAGATAGTCGGAATAATCGACCCGCTGTGACGTTTCGCGCTTGGTATAGGCACCGGTGTAAACCAGTTCCAGCGCACCAATGCGGCCTTCCAGGGTCCAGCTCGTATTGCTGAAATCATCCTGGATTTCATCCTGTTCGAAACGTTCTATCTGCAAGTCGTCGAGCGTCGGATCTTCGAAGAACACGCCGTCGGAGTCCAGTCCCTGACGGGCATGGGCAACTGTCAGGCTCCAGTCATTCGAAAATTCATATTTGCCGCCAACGCGAAAGCCTAGATATTGCGTGTCGTTGAAATTCTTTTCGGCCAGGGCCGAATTGTCTGCCAATATAAAATTGACCCCGGACAAGTCAGCGCCCGACTGCAGACCGTCGCGGGAAGCGCTCACGGGAACGCCATTGTCGCGCACCGTGCCGGCAGAGCGGAAACGGGCACTGTCGGCAGTGCTGCGCGTACCGGCAACATTGTCGATATAGCCGCCCTTGTTGTCATAATAGCCAACCGCACGGACGGCGAAGCTGTCGGTCACCGGGATATTGACCATGGCTTCGATATTATAGCTCGGGTCGCCGCTTTTCGTGAAAGCGAGACCGGATTTTACCTTCGCCTGAAACTGTCCGAGAACAGGTTTGTTGGTGATCAGGCGCACTGTGCCCGCTTGTGAGCTGGCACCGAATAATGTGCCCTGGGGTCCCGACAATACTTCCACGCGCTCGAGATCGGCGGCATAGACATCGAGATTGCGCCCCGGCTGAGACACAGGCTGTTCGTCGAGGTAAAGCGCCACATTGGGCGCCAGTCCGGCGACTCCGGCTGTGGTCAGATTTGGCGTCGTCGATGCCAGACCACGAATATAGATCGTGCTTTGCCCCGGCCCGCCGCCTCCGGCTGTCACGCCGGGCAATTGCTGCAGATAATCGTCAAATACGGTAACGCCCAGCTGATCGAGCGTTTCTTCGCCAAGCGCCTGCACAGCGATCGGAACATCCTGCAGATTGGCGCTGCGTTTTGTCGCGGTAACCACGATCTCGGTCACGCCTTTGTTCGTATCCCCTGATACTGATTCTTGAGCTTGTGCTGATGCACAGCCCAGCGCCGCGATAACCGCGAGCGATGCGCTCGTTTTTAAATAGTTCAAATAACCCTCTTGTGGTTCAAGTTCAAATTTAAGGGAAAAACACGTCCGACCGGAAAACCTATCGAACCCACTGCAAAGCCGAAAAATTAAATGTCCCCTGCGACATCGGCTTTCAAATATGGCGGCGGTATAGCAGCTATTACGCTTTTGTGAACCGTCCTGTCCAAAAAGCGATTCTCCGCTGCTATTGAGACCAATAGCGGCCTGAACCTCGCAATATTTCAGGAGCGAATTGGCTGCCAAAAGCCCTGTTCTGCGGGCGTTTTCCGGACCGGAGCTTGTTCTCGGTCATTGCCTTGCACAGCGGCAAAGCCATGCGCATGCCAATATACCGACGTTGCCTCCCTCCATCGTTCGCGACCCGCGCGGGGAGCAGAGCCGGCCGCTGGTCAGGCGTGATTCTCCCGATCGGCAAGCACTTCGGTTTCTGGCGTGCTGTTTCGCGCAAAGGGTATATTCTGGAAACTCGCCTTGTCTTCGGCGTCCACCTGCTCCCGCCGCCACACGCGCAACAGGGCGAACAGGACTATGGAAAGATGCGCTGCAAAAAGGGTTGAAAACAGCGCCATCGGCCCGAAAAAGGTCAAGGCGAGGCCAGCGATGAACGGTCCGACAATCGAACCGATACCGAAGACCATCAGCAGCCCGCCGCTGGTCTGGATGAACTGCCCCGGATCGGCATGGTCGTTGGCATGCGCCACGACGATAGGGTACATGGCAAAAATCGCCGCCCCCAGCAATGCGCTGATCAGGATATTTGCGATGCCGGTGTCAGGTCGGAGAAATATGAATGCGCCGTCGGCTGCCATTGCCACCAGAGCCAGAAATATCAGCACTTTTCGGCGGTCAGACCGGTCAGAGGCGCGGCCGACGGGGATCTGGGACAGCGCCCCGGCAAGAATCGGGACGCTGCAAAACAGGACGATGGCCGTTACGTCCAGACCGATATTATTCGCATAAACCGGCGCCAATGCGCCGAAGCTGCCGTTGGATATCCCGATCATCAGGACGGCAAACACGGCGACGGGGGAATTGCGCCAGAGTTGGGGGATGTTGAGCTTGACCTCGAACAGCGGTGACGGCGCGCGGTTCGAACTGATCGTGGTCGGGATCAACGCCAGACAATAGAAGATAGCCGCCAGCATGAAAAACCAGGCGGTGGATATATCGGCACCGATCAGGATCATCTGTCCGCCGGTCGTTCCAACCAGATTGATCATTGTATAGGTCCCGAAAACGCGGCCGCGGATAGAGGAATCGACTTCTTCGTTCAGCCAGCTTTCGACGATCATTGCGGCCCCGGCGAAACAGAAACCCGATACGGCTCGCAACGGGATCCAGCTCCAGGGACTGGGGAACATCGCCGATAATAATATGGCAATCGCAGCGGTCGCGGCGAGCGTCCCGAACACCCGGATATGCCCGACCCGGGATACCAGCAAAGGCGTGTAAAGGCAGCCGAGTACATAGCCGGCAGCCCACCCTGTCCCCAGCAATCCGAGGGAAAAGGCGCTAAAGCCTTCCTCCGATCCGCGCAGTGGAAGGATCAGCCCGTTGATTCCGCCGGCGATCAGCAGGAACAGAGAGCCGAGCAAAAGAGCGCTGAGAGGGATTAGTCTGGTTGTCATAACCGCCTGATAACTGCTCGAATTCGGAGGCCCTGTCTAGCAAAGCGTCGGCGCAGGGCGCCTGATGCCCGCGATCAGGCCCGGAAACAAACCCTCTCCGGATGTACTTTTGACGGTATACACGGATCATAACCGGTCCGAACCTCAGGACGACGGAGTCTCGTGATCGCTTCCGGGAATTGGCGTCGGCGCGTTATTTCCGGCGTTTTTTCCGCTCGGCATAGCGCGCGTCACGGGCGGCTTTCTTTTCAGCTTCCGTCAGGCCGAGCGCCAGTTTGGGCTTGGCCTTTTCCTTGGCGGCTTTGCGCTCTGCTTTCGCCTGTTCAAAAGCTGCACGTTTCGCTTCGCTTGCAGCCGCGCGTTTTTGCTCCCGCGCGAGCTCGGCCGCCTTGCGTTCGGCGATAACTTCATCGCTGAGCGGCGGCTTGGCCTTCAGCTTCTTGAGCGCAGCCTGCTTGGCTTTTGCCGCCATTTGAGTGCGTTCCTGGAATGTAGGTGGTGAAAATGGCGGCATTTGGGTTCATGTTTCCTTGATGGTGCGATGGAGGCGTAGGCGCCGGACTAATTCCGCACATTGATGCCGCCCGTACAGCCATTGGCCCCTTCGGGCAATGTTTAAGCACCCCTATGCTGTTATATCGCATCGCAGACAGCACAGGCAGGACCATGAATCGGGCGGGTTCCGCCAATGTCATGCGATGCAGATTGATACGCTTCGCCAACAGCGATCGCAGGAAAAAAGGTTCGCAGCCAGAGGCTGCAACCACATAATAGCGAAGGAATTTGCCTGGGCGGAGGCTATATCGACTCTGCCTCTATGCCTGTCCGGCGCGCGCCCGCCAATATGGCGATGGCGCGCCCGGATCAGCCCGACCGGTCAATCCTGTTTGACGGGCCGCGTGTTCGAACTCATGTAACCCGCATAGCTATCGGTAAATGCAAACAGCACACCGTCGGCTTCTTCCATGGCAAAGCTTGCCGCTTCCTCATCCGAGCTACCGTAAGTAATCTCGTCTTTTTTGATGGCGGAGATCATCGCTTCACGTTCCGCCGTGCAGGCTGTCTTTGCAGCCTTCTTGAAAGCGCCTGTCCCGGTTTTCTCATCAAGCTGAGCTCCTGTGAACTCGACGAGGCAGTTGGAATAGGCAATACGCGCGGTTTCCGCGTCGGCGATTGTTGCGGCGGATACAGTGCTGAACAAGGCAATACTCAAAAATGCAATCATGACTATCATTCCTAAATTGAGACCGCCTCTATAGCATAACTGGAATCCAGGAGCGAAGCAGAATCCAACGTGCTCCCGCTAAAAATTTATCGGCAGTCGCCGGCCCGAACGCTATTTGCCGATTTTTTCCAGCGCCACATATCGACATGAATATTGCATGGCTCAGTTCATATTGGGGCTTGCAACGCGAAACATTTTCGGCGAATGGGGCGCCAGATATCGGGTTTCTCTTAATCGAGAATTCAAAGGGAAATCGGTGAGAAGCTGGCTCCGGCCTGCTTCAAATCCGGTACTGCCCCCGCAACTGTAAGCGGCTAGTCGATATGCCAAATGCCACTGGATCTCCGGATCTGGGAAGGCGGTGTATCGACAGCGATCCGCAAGTCAGGAGACCTGCCTGTTATCGTCGTTCTTCAGCCGGACGGGGTGTGTCGGGTGAACGGGGCTTTTCCCTGCGTAGCGGCAATATTGGTCGTTAACACAAGGAAATATAATAATGCCGAAATTCACACAATTGACTGCCCGGCTTCTGGGTAGCGTCGCTCTGTTGTCCGCTCCAGCCGCCTTTGCCCAGGACAAACCGGACCGGGAAAGCAGCGATGAACTGATCGTCGTCACCGGAACCCGTTCGGGCGAGGCTATTACACCGGATATTCAGGCAGGCTCGCTGACTGTGATTGACGGCAGCCAGATTGTTAACCGCCAGGTACGCGAGGTTTCCGAAGTGCTTCGCGACGTGCCCGGTGTCGCCGTCAGCGTTGTCGCCGGACAAACCCAGTTGCGACTGCGTGGTGCGGAAGGCAATCACACGCTTTTCCTGATCGACGGGATAGAGGTTTCCGATCCCTTCTTTGGCGAATTCGATGTCGGAACGCTGATCGCTGACGATAGTGCACAGATCGAGATATTGAGAGGCCAGCAAAGCGCTCTTTACGGATCGGACGCCATCGGTGGCGTGGTGCATTACCGCACCCTTAGCGGCGCAGCCGCTCCGGGCCTGTCGGCGCGGATCGAGGCGGGCTCTTTCAACAGCGTCAACAGCGCCGCCCGACTGGGCGGAAAGACGGGTGCTTTTGACTATGTCGTCACCGCAACGATGGTCAGCACCGACGGCCAGCCCAATGCGCGCGGCGGAACCCGTGATCTGGGCAGCGATACAGCGGCAGTCGCCTTTGTCGGCAATCTGCAAGCGACCGACAATTTGAGCTTCGGCGTCGTCGCTCGCTATTCGGAAAATAGCGGTGATTTCAACGGCACCGAAGGCGATACGACGAGTCCGAATTTCGGACAGATCATCGACAGCCCGGGCCGGGGCTTTGAAAATCAGGGCCTCTATGGTTTGGTGAAAGCCGAGCTGGATCTGATGGACGGTCGCTGGTCGCATCGGGCTTCCGCGCAATTTGCCAACAGCGAAAGACGCGGATTTTCCGGTGGATCGCAAAGCTCCGGCAGCATCGGCAAGCGGCTCAAGGGCAGCTATGAAACGACTGCAAAATTTACCGGCGGCGCGCTGGAGCACCGGGTGACATTTGCCACCGACATCGAACGCGAGACCTATCGGAACGACGACCCGTCCGGATTCGCCTTCACCGGAAAAAGAAGCAACGAGAATCTCGGACTGGTCGGGCTCTACGAACTGGAAGCCGACGGCCGGGCATCGTTCAGCGCAGCGATCCGCTATGACGATAATGACGGCTTTGCCAATGTGACCACCTATCGCGTGCAGGGTGCCTATCTGCTGCCCACCGGAACCCGGTTGCAGGCCGCCTATGGCACAGGCGTCAAGAATCCCGGATTCTTCGAACTGTTTGGCTATTTTGACGGCCAGTATATCGGCAATCCCGACCTCACTCCGGAAAAGTCGGAAGGATGGGAAGTCGGCGTTACGCAGAATTTCCTCCAGGGCCGGGGCAAGATTGGACTGACCTATTTCGAAAGCGAGCTGGAAGACGAAATCTACACGACCTATCTGCCACCGACCTTCGCCGCGACGCCGGCCAACCGGGACAGTCTTTCGAAGCGCAACGGCGTCGAGACCTGGCTCGAAATCGATCTGGATGACAGCTGGCGGATCAACGGCAGCTATACCTATATGCGGGCGCGTGAAAATGGCGTGCAGGAAGTGCGGCGACCGGAACATATCGGAAGCATTGCCATCGACTGGCATTTGCCGGACGACAAGGCCGGGGTAACCTTGGTGGGTCGCTATAACGGCGCGCAGCAGGATGTGGCCTTCACCGACCCCAGCTATGTGCCCGTCGATGTCCGCCTCGACGACTATCTGCTGATCAACCTGAACGGTCGCGTCAAAATTGCCGGCAATCTCGAGCTGTTCGGGCGCGTTGAAAACCTGTTCAATGAGCGTTATGAACAGGTGTTCAGTTTCGTTTCGCCCGGTAGATCTGCCTATGCCGGCATTCGCGGTCATTTTTGAATTCAGAAAATAAAGGGAAACATGCTTATGACGACGCAATCATTGTCCGGAAGGGCGGAAAATATCTGGGCCGCAACCTTGGCCTCCGCTTCCGTTCTGGGAAGCTGGATTTTTGCCTGCATGATGCCGTTCACCGCGATCGGCGTGTTGCTTGCCGCAACCTTGCCGGTACGCAAGGCGATGACCTGGATGGCCGGTGTCTGGATTTCGAACCAGCTGGTCGGTTTCCTGATCCTCGACTATCCGCGCACGCTCAACAGCTTCGCCCATGGCGGCAGCATGCTGGTGGCCAGCGTGGCCGGCCTTCTGGTCGCCCATCAGGTGTTGAAAATGCGCAAGGATGAAGGGCTCCTCAGCCTCGGCATGGCCTTTGTTGCAGCTTTTGTCGCCTATGAAGCCCTGCTCTATGTTGCGGCTCTCTATCTGGGTGGCATTGCCAACTTCTCGGCTGATATCGTCTGGCTGATCGCCAAGAATGACATGATCTGGTTCGCTGGACTGCTGGCCGTGCGCACGGTTCTGACCCGCGCCCTGCCCCGCTTCTACGCACCACAGCTGGCTACGCGATCCGCATGAGCGGCGACCTTCGCGTCGTATCGCTATTACCCAGTGCCACGGAAATAGCCGTGGCGCTGGGCCTCGAACCCAATATTGTCGGACGGTCGCACGAATGCGACTTTCCCAATTTCGTGCGCGATCTTCCGATTTGCACTTCGACCAAGCTGGAAAAGGGCCTGCAATCGGACGAGATCGACAAGCGGGTCCAGGAAATCGTGCGCCAGGGCCTGTCGGTCTATGAAGTCGATACGCCATTGCTGCAGTCATTGAAGCCCGATGTCATCCTGACCCAGTCCCAATGCGCGGTCTGCGCGGTGACGCCGGATGATCTGGAAGAGGCGCTGGCAAGCTGGATCGGCCAGAAGCCGAAGCTTATTTCGCTCGCCCCCGACAATCTCGACGACGTGTGGCGTGATTTCCGCAGTGTCGGCGAAGCGGTTGGGCGCACGGAGGAAGCGGAGCAGGCAATTGCAGAATTGCAGGAACGCCTGCGCCAATTGGGTGCCAACAAAGCCCCTCCGCCAACCGTTGCCGCGATTGAATGGATCGAGCCGCTGATGGTGGCCGGGAACTGGGTTCCCGAACTGATCGAGATTGCCGGCGGTCAGTCGCTCTTTGCCACTGCCGGCCAGCATTCGCCGTGGCTCGAGTGGGACGACCTGCTCGCTTCCGATCCGGACAAGATCATCTTCATGCCCTGCGGTTACCAAATCGGCCAGACGCTGGCCGAGATGCCGACCATGGTGAAGCATCCGCATTGGCCGAAGCTGTCGGCGGTCAAAAATGGCGAGGTTTTCCTTGCCGACGGTCATCATTTCTTCAACCGTCCGGGGCCGCGACTGGTCGAGTCCGCCCAGATCATCGCCGATACGCTATATGCGGATCCCGGCGATAATGGCGACCTGTCAAAGGGCTGGATCCGCTGGACCGGTGAATAAGGACCGGGGCATCGCACCGATCGCGATCCGATCTTTCGGTGCAATAGCCCCGGTAAAATGAAAGCCGTACATTTTCGGCGGATTCACCCCCTGAGCGTGAATCAGCAACCTCTTGCTCGTCGACTCTGCACCTGCGACGACAGAAAGCTTGTTTCCCGTCCTTATACTCTTCGGAGCAAAGGACGGGAGCGGCCTCCTGCCTGAGCAGAGCACCGTCACATATGCAATACGCGCCCATAAGCATCCAGCACGCTCTCGTGCATCATCTCGCTCAGCGTCGGGTGCGGGAAGACGGTGTTCATCAGTTCCGCTTCGGTCGTTTCCAGCGTTTTGCCGATGGTATAGCCCTGGATCAGCTCGGTCACTTCCGCGCCGATCATATGCGCGCCGAGCAACTCGCCGGTCTTGGCGTCAAACACGGTCTTGATGAAACCCTCGGTCTCGCCGAGCGCAATCGCCTTGCCATTGCCGATGAAGGGGAATTTACCGACCTTGACATCATGGCCCGCTTCCTTGGCCTTGGCTTCGGTCAGGCCGACGCTGGCGATCTGCGGGTGGCAATAGGTGCAGCCGGGGATATTGTTGACGTCCATGGCATGGGGATGACCGTCCTTGCCCATCGACTGGGCAATGGCTTCCGCCGCGATGACGCCTTCATGGCTCGCCTTGTGCGCCAGCCAGGGACCGGCGGTGCAGTCGCCGATGGCGTAAATGCCGTCGATATTCGTGCGGCAATATTCGTCGGTCTTGATATGATAGCGATCATCCGGCTGCACGCCCAGTTCGTCGAGGCCGATAGTCTCGATATTGGGCTGGATGCCGACAGCGACGATGACATGGCTGAAATCGTGAGTCTCTTTCTTGCCCTTGCTGTCCTCTATCTCCGCCTTGACGCCCTTGTCGCCGGCTTCAATGCTCTTCACGCCAGCACCGGTCATGATCATCATACCCTGTTTCTTCAGCGATTTTTCGAGGAATTTCGAGATTTCCTCGTCTTCCACCGGCACGATCCGGTCGAGCATTTCGACGACCGTCACGTCAACACCGATATCATTGTAGAAGCTGGCAAATTCGATGCCGATCGCACCGGAACCGATGACCAGCAACTTGGTCGGCGTCTCGCTGGGCGTCATCGCGTGGCGATAGGTCCATATGCGCTTGCCGTCGGCCTTGGCAAAAGGAAGATCGCGGGCGCGGGCGCCGGTGGCGATGATGATATTGCTGGCCTCAAGCTGTTCCTCGCCCTTGTCGGTCTTCACGGTTAGCTTGCCCGGCGCGGTGATCGTGCCATCACCCATGACGACATCAATCTTGTTCTTCTTCATCAGGCCGGTGACGCCCTGATTGAGCTGCTTGGCCACGCCGCGCGAGCGTTTGACAATGGCGTCCAGATCGGCGCTGATCTTCTCGGCAGCCAGACCATAGTCAGCCGCATGTTTCATATTGTGGAACACTTCCGCCGAACGGAGCAAAGCCTTGGTTGGGATACAACCCCAGTTGAGACAGATACCACCGAGGTTTTCGCGTTCGACGATCGCGGTTTTCAGGCCGAGTTGCGCAGCCCGGATTGCGGCCACATAGCCGCCGGGGCCGGAACCGAGAACGATGAGGTCATATCCGTTTGCCATGTTATTCCTTTTCGACAATCTCTAATCTAAAGCGGGTACCTGCACCGGCTTGCCATCCCGGTCCACCGCCACAAATGTGTAGACGCCGGACGCGGCCTTGGTCATTTCGTCCTCGTGCCGGTCACGCCGGAAGGCTTCGACGTCCACCGTCATCGAGCTGCGGCCGATTTTGGAAAATTCGGCGTAGACCGATAATTCGTCGCCGATTTCAACCGGATGGCCAAAGCGGACGTCATTCGCGCCCACCACCACGGACTGATGCTTGCTATGCTGCGCCGCCAGTGCGCCGCCGGCCTGGGCCATCTGCGCCATCAACCAGCCGCCAAAGGCCACGCCGTAGGGATTGCCTTCGGTCGGCATGACGATGGTGCGGATAGCGGGAACTTTCTTGCTCAGGTCGGTCAAGCGAGCATTCCCAGCGGGTTTTCGCACAGTTCCTTGAAGACCTTCATCAATTGCGCGCCGTCCGCGCCGTCAATCGCGCGGTGGTCGAAGCTGCCGGTCGCGCTCATGATCGTTGCGATCTGCAGGCTGTCGTCAATGACATGGGGCCGCTTCTGCCCTGCCCCGATCGCCATGATCATCGCTTGCGGCGGGTTGATTACGGCGTCGAAATTCTTGATCCCGAACATGCCCATGTTGGAGATGCTGGCGGTGCCGCCCTGATATTCGTGCATCTTGAGCTTGCCGGCCTTGGCGCGATCAGCAAGGTCTTTCATTTCTGTGGAAATGGCGCTGAGCGATTTCGTGTCGGCGCTCTTGATGATCGGCGTAATCAGACCGCCGGGAATGCTGACCGCGACCGAGATATCGGCGCGTTCGAAAGTCTTGAGCTGGTCGCCCTCGATTGAGACATTGCATTTCGGCACCTGCATCAAGGAAACAGCCAAGGCCTTGATCAGCAGATCATTGACCGACAGCTTGATGCCGCGCGGTTCCAGCGAGGCGTTGAGTTCACTGCGCAATTTGAGCAATTTGTCAAGCTCGACATCCACCGTCAGGTAGATATGCGGAATCGTCTGCTTGGCTTCGGTCAGGCGGCGGGCGATGGTCTTGCGCATGCCGGACAGTTTTTCGGCGGTGTGTGGGATGTCGAAGTCGCTGGTAGCCGCCGAAGTCTGCTTGGCCGGTGCTTCGAGGGGCTCAGCACGAACGGATTTTTCCTCAGGCCGTTCGCCCTGAGCTTGTCGAAGGGTACCGCCTTCCGCTCTGTCAATATCGGCCTTGATAATCCGCCCGTTGGGACCGGAGCCCGACACAGCGGTCAGGTCGACACCTTTCTGTTCAGCCAGACGGCGCGCAAGCGGGCTGACTTTCAGGCGGTCTTCGCCGGAATCTGCCGCACCTTTCGGTGCCGGTGCCGGGCTAGCTTCGGGAGCGGGTGCCGGTGCTGGCGCGGGCTCTTCTTTTTCGGAAGCAGGCTTCGCGGCCTTCTCGGCCTTCGGCGCAGGCGCGGCTTTCGCATCGCCGACATCTTCGCCTTCTTCTGCGATGATCGCGATGACATCGCCAACCTTCACATTCTCGGTGCCCTCGGCGACCACGATCTTGGCGATCACGCCTTCGTCAATTGCTTCGAATTCCATAGTCGCCTTGTCGGTTTCAATTTCGGCGAGCAAATCCCCGGAAGCGATACTGTCGCCTTCCTTCACCAGCCACTTGGCAAGGGTCCCTTCTTCCATCGTCGGGGAGAGCGCAGGCATTTGGAGATTGATGGGCATGGCCGATGATCTTTCCTGAATTGGTCCTGTTTTCACGTAAAGCTGTCCAACATTGCGCCTATGGCGTCAAGGGCGGTCGCTTGCCTTGTGGCCATTTTTATCGCAACAGGTAATTCTGACAGGGCGAGGAGGGTTCATGCGTACATATCTGGTGGTGATCGACGAGACCGACGAGGCCAGCCTGGCGCTGCGCTTTGCCTCGCGCCGGGCGATGAAGACAAATAGTGCGTTGCACATTCTGGCGCTAGTCGAGAGCGAGGGCTTCGTTGCCTGGGGCGGGGTGCAGGCCACGCTTGAAGAAGAAGCGAAGAGCCGGGCCGAAGCGCTGGTGTCCGGCGCTGCCGGTACCCTGTTCGAGGAAACCGGCATCCGGCCCTCGATCACGGTCAAACAGGGGAAAGGCCCAAAAGTCGTGCGGGAGATGATGGACGAAGTCGACGGGCTGGCTGCCCTGGTGCTCGGAGCCGCCGCAACCGGCGCACCGGGCCCGCTGGTCAGCCATTTTGCCGCTACCGAGGCAGGGACATTGCCCTGCCCGGTGATGGTTGTTCCCGGTTCGCTGACCAAGGAAGAGATTGACCGGCTGAGCTAGTCCGCCTTCGCCAGTTCGCCGCGCGCGGGATAGTCGTTTTCCAGCGCGTAATCGATACCTTTGAGCAGTTCGTCGAGCGGCGGCCGAGTGAACGGCATGCTCTGGACGCTGGTGAAGTAAAGCGTCTGGTCGGGTTTGACCAGCAGCATGCCCGGCTCGGAGAAGATCGCCGGTTCCTCGCTCCCGGGACGCCCCGACGAGATATAGAGACCCAGATCGCGAGCCATATCCTCGCCCAGTCCGTAGCCGAGAAGAAGCTCGTCCACGCCCCATTCGTCGACCGATTTCTGCGCCCGTTCCTGGCTATCCATGCTGATCGCCACCACGGTGATGCCCCGCTCGGCAAAATCGCCCAGCTTGCGTTGCAGTTCGCGCAGCTGCATCTTGCAGATCGGGCAGTGCACACCGCGATAGAAGAGCAGCAGGGTGAAATTGTCGCCGAGACGCTGGCTCAGCTGGAACTGGCCGCCGTCAATCAGCGGGACGGTAAAATCGGGTAGGGTGCGGGTAGGCAATAGTTTCGACATGGGGGGAGTTCCTTTTCTGTTACAGGATATACCCCCATCCGAGCGGATTGGTTGCTCCGCCACAACCAACTATTTCTTTCGGCGCGCCTTACTCTTGTTTCCGCGAATATTGGCGGGACGACCCGGCTTGCCCTTGCGGTGCGGCTTTCCCTTGCCAGCGCGATGCGGAGCGGGACGGGATCCCATATGGTTGGCACCCTCGGCCAGTTCGAACAACAGGCTGCCGGTCGCGGCATTGGCTTCGACCAGTCGCAGTTCGATCTTCTGTCCGACATTATAGGTGGTGCCGCTGTCCATGCCGGTAAGCTGCTGTTTCGACTCGTCATAATCGAACCGTTCGGCACCCAGCGTGCGAACCGGAACCAGCCCATCGCCGCCCAGTTCCTCGACCGTGGCAAAAAAGCCGAAATTCTGGACACCGGTGATCCGGCATTTGACGACTTCGCCGACCCGGTCGGCCAGATGGGCCGAGATATAGCGGTCAACGGTTTCCCATTCCGCCTTCATCGCGCGGCGTTCCAGCTTGGAGATTTTTTCCGAGATCAGCTCGAGGCGCCCGGCCTCTTCCTTGCCCAGCCAGGAATATTCCGGAATGGCGCTGTTTTCCGGTGCTGGTTGCTCCAGCTTGCAGGCGCTGACCAGCGCGCGATGCACGATGAGATCGGCATAGCGCCGGATCGGGCTGGTGAAATGCGCGTAGCTGCCCAGCGACAGGCCGAAATGACCCATGTTCGTATGGCCATAATAAGCTTGGGTCTGGCTGCGCAAAATCTGTTCCATGACCAGAGGCAGCAATAATTCGTCATCGACCTGCGAGATGAGATTGTTGAAGACCGCCGGCTTGATCACCTGCCCCATGGCAAAGCTCATATCGAAGCTCTTGAGATAGTCCTTCAGCGCGATCAGCTTCTCGCGGGACGGCGTTTCATGGACGCGGTAGATGACCGGAGATTTTTTCGACTCCAGCATCCGCGCCGCCGCAACATTGGCGACGATCATATAATCTTCAACCAGACGGTGGGCGTCGAGCCGTTCGCGAATGGCAATTTCTACAATCTTGCCCTGATCGTCGAGCACAACCCGCTTTTCAGGCAGATCGAGATTGAGTGGTTCGCGTTCGTCCCGCGCCTTAGCGAGCAGTTTCCAGCATGCCCATAAAGGTTCCAGAGCCTTGCTCTTCAGAGGATGGTCCAGCTTTCCGTCCATCGCCGCCTGCGCGTCTTCATAGGCGATATTGCCGGCCAGCTTGACGATCGCGCGGGTGAAGCGGGAACCTGTCACCTGTCCTTTTGCATTGATCGTAACGTGACAGACCAGAGCCGCGCGCTCGACATCCTGTTTCAGCGAACAGACATCGGTCGACAGCGCTTCCGGCAGCATCGGTACCACCCGGTCGGGGAAATAGACGCTGTTGCCGCGCTTATAGGCTTCCCGGTCGAGCTTGCTGCCCGAACGGACATAATAAGAGACATCGGCGATGGCGATCAGCGCCTTGAAGCCGCCCTTGTTATCCGGACTATCATCCGGCTCGGCCCATATCGCGTCATCATGGTCGCGGGCATCGGCCGGATCGATCGCGACAATCGGCAGATGGCGCAGATCCTCGCGTTTCTCTTTCGAGATTTCAAGTTTTGTCGCCTGTTCGGCTTCCTCCGTCACCGCATCGGGAAAGTGCAGCGGGATTTCGAATTTATGGATGGCGATCAGGCTGAACGATTTGGGAGCGAACGGATCGCCCAATATTTCCTTCACCCGCGCTTTTACTTCGGAGCCGCGCTTGACCGGTTCGGCCAGCACCAGCTTGCCCGGTTCGGCCTCGCCCAGATCGATAATCGGCGTGCTGCGGCGGATCTTGCGGTCGACCGGTTTCAGCCAATAGCGGTCGCGCTCGTCCTTTTCGACGACGCCCAGCAGCATTTCGCTGCTCTGCGCCAGTTTCTTCATAAGAAAGGCAATATGGCCCTGCCCGCGCTCTTCCGTCCGGGCAAGAATACGGTCGCCGATTGCCAGCGCAGCGCGCCGGCCCTTTTCCTTGATCCTGAGCTTTGGCGCGGGGCCGCTTCCCTCTTCCCATTTCTCAGGAATGCCAATCGCCTCATTGCCGTCAATCTCGACAATCCTGAGCACGGTCACCTTCGGAACGCCGCCCACCTTATGCAAGGCCCTGGCCGGATCGCCCGCCAGCAGACCGTCCTTCGCCATGTCCTTGAGCAGCGCTTTGAGCGCAATCTTGTCCGGACCCCGCAATCCGAAGGCTCGTGAAATCTCGCGTTTTCCTGCAGGCCGTTCCGACCGCTCGATAAAATCCAGTATTTGCTGGCGCGTGGGAACCTGATTGCTTTTCTGAGATTTGCGGGGACCTGCCATTAATATGCTTTGCCGATGATGATCCGCTCGACCGCCGGTTTGCCCGTAAAAATGCAATTGCCGTCAGCGGGCGCGGCATCAACCGGCACGTTACGGAACGTCAGCTTTAGTTTTTTCAGCCGCTCTTCGATTGCTTCCAGCTCTTCGCCGGTCGCCTTGCACCATTGCACTTCCAGCCATCCCGGATGTTTCTTTTTCGCCGCATAGAAACGTTCGACGTCGGACCAATATTCCACGCCCCGCTTGATATTGCCGCTGAGACGCTCCTTGGCTTCTTCATGTAGTGCGGTCTGGATATCGGACAGCAGGGCCGGGATCTCGGGGATGAAATCCGCCTTGGCGAGAAATTTCGTGTCGAGTTTTCCATTGTCCTGATAAAGCGCGTCGCGCCGGATCATCGCGACCTTGTCCTCGGCCATGTCGCGCGGACCGATTTCAAGAATAATTGGCGCGCCTTTCTTGACCCATGACCAGCGTTTGGTCTGGGTTTTCGCGCCGCTGATATCGAGCTTTACCCGGACCGGTTCGTCAAAGGCTCTGAGCTGGGCAATATCCTTCGCCAGCGCCTTGCAATAGTCCAGCACCTCTTCGTCTTCCGGCTTGTCGCGCAGCATCGGCACGATCACCACCTGATAGGGCGCGATCAGTGGCGGTACGCGCATACCGTCGTCGTCGCCATGGGTCATGATGACGCCGCCGATCATCCGGGTCGACGTGCCCCAGCTGGTCGTATAGGCAAACTGGAATTCGCCATCCTTGTCCTGAAAACGGATATTCTGCGCCTTGCTGAACGTCTGGCCAAGGAAGTGGCTGGTACCGGCCTGCAAAGCCTTACCATCCTGCATCATCGCCTCGATAGAGTAAGTCGCATCGGCGCCGGGAAAACGTTCATTCTCCGGCTTTTCGCCAGCGACGACCGGCATGGCCAGCACGCTTTCCGAAAAGTCACGGTACATTTCCAGCGCGTTGAGCGTTTCTTCCATCGCCTCGGCCTTGGTGGCGTGGGCCGTATGACCTTCCTGCCAGAGAAATTCGGTGGTCCGCAGAAACATTCTGGTCCGCATTTCCCAGCGCACGACATTGGCCCACTGGTTGATCATCACCGGAAGGTCGCGCCAGCTTTGCACCCAGCGGGCAAAAGCGGTGCCGATCACGGTCTCGGATGTCGGCCGTACGACCAGTGGTTCTTCCAGCTTGGCTTCCGGATCGACGACCAGTCCGCCATCTTCGCCCTTGATCAGCCGGTGATGCGTGACAACCGCCATTTCCTTGGCAAATCCGTCGACATGCTCGGCCTCTTTCGAGAAATAGCTGAGCGGGATGAACAGCGGGAAATAGCAATTTTCATGGCCGGACGCCTTGATCCGCTGGTCCATCAGAAATTGCACCCGTTCCCAGATGCCATAGCCCCAGGGCCGCATGATCATGCTGCCGCGCACGCCCGATTCTTCGGCCATGTCGGCTTCGGTAATGACTTGTTGATACCAGGCCGCGAAATCCTCTTCGCGGCTGATTGAAAGGGCATTTTTCTTCACTTGTTTTTCCTGCGGATTAATATGTTCCGGTAATCAGCTATCGAGCTTGTCGATTTTCGACTGTATATCGGCCAGTTGCTGTTTCAGCGCCATGATTTCGGCATCTTTTTCCGAATCACCGGCCTGCGCTACATCATCCGCTTCCGCGCTGTCACTCTGGCCAAGGCTCAGCGCCTTTTCAAAGACACCGGCCAGCGGGCTTGCCTTCAGGGCATTTTCCACGGCTTCCTGGAATTGCTTCTGGTTCTTGACCGCCATCTGGCCCAGTGGATTCTTGTTGAGCGCACCCTCTACCGCTTCCTGAAACTGCTTCTGGTTCTTGCGGAAATTATCCATTGACGCTTCGAGATAGGACGGCATCAACGACTGCATGCTGTTGCCATACATGGAGATCAGCTGGCGCAGGAATTTCACCGGCAGCATTTGCTTGCCGCTGCTTTCCTCGTCGACGATGATCTGGGTCAGCACATTATGGGTTATATCCTCGCCGGTCTTCGCGTCGACCACGATGAAATCCTCATCGTTGCGGGTCATCTCGGCAAGAAAGTCTAGCGTGATATAGCTCGACGTCTGGGTGTTGTAGAGGCGACGATTGGCGTATTTCTTGATGGTTATCGGATCACCCGGATTATTGTTCTTGGACTTGGCCATATCAGCTCCCGATGGGTTAGAATCCTGTTGTTGACCAAGACTGTCTAACCGTCAATTATTTACATGTTGCAACAGCACTAAACCTATTTGTGCATTGCCGCAACTTTTGTCGTTATCGGGGATTTTTGCGCAGCATTTTTATTTTGTGCAACTGCGTAGATATATTTCGCCGCCGCGCTATGTCCATTCCCGCGCCAGACGATTGCCTAGCCCGGTGATCAATTCATATTGCGAGAGGCCCGACTGAGACGAAGCGACCTCGAGATCATATTCGCATTCGACCCAGTCGCCTTCTGCGAGATAGGGTGCTGCCGCAAGATCGATCGCGATCAGATCCATCGAAACACGGCCCAGTACGGGCAAAAGCATTCCATCGTGCATGAACATGCCGCTGTTCGAAAAGCCCCGCAAATATCCGTCGGCATAGCCCATCGCCAATATACCGATCTTGTGCGGCTCGTCCGCGATATATTGTGCATTATAGCCTAGCCTGTCACCTGGAAGCAGCGAGCGGACCTGGAGAATCTCTGCCTGCGGAAATGCCACCTGGCTGACGATATCGTCGAGAGCCGGACGCTGGACACCGCCGTAGAGCGAAAGGCCGGGACGCGTGACGTCGAAATGATAGTCGCTGCCCAGTGCGATGCCGGCGCTGTTGGCCAGACTGGTCCGCTTGCCTGGCACGATTTGCAGCGCCGCCCGAAATTGGCTGAGCTGCTCTTCATTCTGTGGCCCGTCTTCATCAGCAGAAGCAAGATGGCTCATCACCATATCGATTCCCATCCCGGCGAACAGATTGGCTTCCAGATCTTCCACATTGATGCCGAGCCGGTTCATCCCGCTGTTGATCATCACGTCGCATGGCTTACCCGTCGATTTCCAGCGCTGCACCTGCTCGAGACTGTTCAGAACGGGTTTTGCCGGGGATTGGAGCGCAAATGCCAGGTCCGCGGCGCGCACGCCATTGAGCACGGATACGCCCGCTTTGCCCGTGGTCAGGTCTTCGATTTCCTGCGCTTCCTGCCAGTTGGCGACAAAGAAGTCGGTGCAGCCTGCCGTGACCAGCCTGCGCACAACGTCGCGTGCGCCCAGACCATAAGCATTGGCCTTGACGGCCGCGCCGGCTTTGGCCGCGCCCGACATCCGGTCCAGCGCACGCCAGTTCGCAACCAGCGCCCCGGAATCCAGCTTTACGCGCGCGGTCGACGGAATATGCGGTTTTGTGTCACTCATGCAGCGACCGATAGGGCCTTTATCGGTCTTCGTCGAGAGCCGCTTCGGGGTCGTTCGGTATGCCCCACCAGGCAACGATGACTCCGAAAGCGACGACCGCCCATGTGTACCAGAGACCGGCATATATATCGCCTGACCGGGCGACGATATATCCGGCAATCAGCGGCAGGAAGCCGCCAAGATATCCGGCCCCGATATGATAGGGTATCGACATCGAGCTGTAGCGGATCTTGGCCGGGAACATTTCCGATAACAACGCCGCAACCGATCCGTAGGTCAGAGCGCTCAGAGCGCCCAGTACCAGGAGGATCGCGACAATGCCCAATATGCTGGCCATATCTGGCTGCTGCTTGGCAAAATCATAGCCAAAGGCGGCAAGCGCGTCGCGAATGCCACTGCTGCGGGCGGCGCCGTCTGCCATCCAGTCCGGATTGATCGGTATGTTGTTATTGCCGGCACTGAGTTTCAGCGCGCTGGCATCGACCAGCGTATAGGAAACGCCTGCAGATGTCAGCGTTTCCAGAATCTTGCCGCAATCGCTCTGTTCGCGGCTGAACAGTTCGGCAAAGGGATCGGTGCTGCATGCATTACCCTCGACCCGGACGGGGCTCGTCTGTGCGGCTTCGGTCAGGCCGGGATTGGCGAGCTGGCCCAGGCCCCAGAAGGCTGGGAACAGCAACAGCAGCGAGAGCAAAGCACCGACGATGATCGGTTTCTTGCGCCCCACCCGGTCCGACCATTTGCCGACCACCAGATAGAAGGACATGGCGATCAGGCCGGAGACGAACAATATGATGTCGACGGTGCGCGCCTCCATGTTCATCGGTCCGCGCAGAAAGGACATGCCGGAGAAAAAGGCCGTGTACCAGATCGTCGTCAACACGCCGGTGATGCCGAACAGGGCGACGAAGATACGTTTCTTGTTGCCC
This sequence comes from Sphingorhabdus sp. YGSMI21, assembly GCF_002776575.1. Lineage (GTDB taxonomy): Bacteria > Pseudomonadota > Alphaproteobacteria > Sphingomonadales > Sphingomonadaceae > Parasphingorhabdus. The sequence continues at coordinate 3,191,072 of NZ_CP022548.1, forward strand.
GGATAGGTGAAGCTTTCGACAAAGGGATTGCCTGCGGTCTCGCCCGCGGCCTTCATCGCCTGGAACACCGGACTCTCGTTGAGCTTCAGCCGCATCCACAGCGATATCGCCAGCAGGATGATCGACAGCAGGAACGGCACCCGCCAGCCCCAGTCGTTGAACGCCTGTTCCGGGATCAGGAAACGGCAGGCCAATATGACGCCGATCGAGAGAACGAAACCGCCGGCGACGCTGGCCTGGATATAGCTGGTATAATAGCCGCGCTTGTTGGTCGGCGCATGTTCCGCGACATAGATGGCCGCGCCGCCATATTCCCCGCCCAGCGCCAGACCCTGCAATATCCGAAGGAAAATCACAATCAGCGGCGCCGCCAGACCGATCGTCTCGGCGCTGGGGATCAAGCCGACGCCGGCAGTGGCAATGCCCATCAGCGTAACCGTGACAAGGAACGTATATTTGCGGCCCAGCTTGTCGCCGAGAAAGCCGAACAGAATGGCGCCGACCGGACGGAAACCGAAACCGATGGCGAAGGTCGCCCATACCATCAATATTTCGAGCGTCGGATTGCCGCTCGGGAAGAAGGTCGGCCCGATGATGTAGAAGAGCGTGCCGTAGATAAAAAAGTCATACCATTCGAAAATGGTGCCGGCGGAAGAGGCCGCTATGACCAGTCTTATTTCCTTCTGCGTCGGCTCGCGTTGCCCCGCCGCTGCTACATCACTGGCCATATCTTGCCCTCCCCAAGGCGATCACTCTATTCCAGTTCGAGTATCACGGCATCGACGGCAAGGCTATCACCTTGCGCGGCTTCCACGGATTTTACCACGCCGTTTTTCTCGGCCCGGAGAATATTCTCCATTTTCATGGCCTCGACCACCGCCAGCGGCTGGCCCTCGACAACGGCGTCGCCCTCGCCCACATGCAGTGCGACCAGCAGGCCGGGCATCGGGCAGAGCAGGAATTTCGAGAGATCGGGCGGGATCTTCTCGATCATGTGCACGGCATGTTGCGCAACATGGGCCGGCAATATCCGTGCTTTGTGGGTCGCGCCATGGCTGTTGAGCGCAAAACCGTCGGCGGTCTTGGCGATCTTCACCGACAGCGGCTTGCCCGCAACCTCGGCGAGGATCAGGCTGTCACCCGGCGTATATTCGGTGGACAGATCGATCGCGACGCCATCGACCGAAATTTCTTCTTCCGAGATGGTAACATCCATCGTCTTGTCACCGATCTTGACCTGCCATTCCGATGGCGCTTCGAGCCGCTTGCCGAGCTGGCTGTCGACGCGGCGCGCGCGGTCGGCGTGCGCTGTCGCGGCAAAAGCGCCGATAGCGGCAAGATTGGCAATCAGTTCGTCCGACGCCGGAGCGCCCTGGAAACCGTCGGGATATTCCTCGGCGATGAAATTGGTGGTGATATTACCTTCACGGAAACGCTCGTGCTGCATCAGCGCCGAGAGGAAATCGATATTGTGACCGGGGCCAACCAGCTCGAACCGGTTGAGCGCGTCGATCTGGCGGTCAATCGCCTCGATCCGGGTCTCGCCATAGGTGATCAGCTTGGCGATCATCGGATCGTAGAAGATCGACACCTCGCCGCCTTCGGCCACGCCATCGTCGACGCGAATACCCTCTTCGGCTGCCGGTGGCCGATATTTGACCAGACGACCGGTGGACGGCAGGAAGCCGCGATAAGGATCTTCTGCATAGACACGGTTTTCGACCGCCCAGCCCGTCAGGGTGACCTCGTCCTGGGTCAGCGGCAGTTTCTCGCCATAGGCGACGCGGATCATCTGTTCGACCAGATCGAGACCGGTGATATATTCGGTGACCGGATGCTCGACCTGCAGACGGGTGTTCATTTCAAGGAAATAGAAGCTCTTGTCCGCGCCCACGATCAGCTCGACCGTACCGGCGCTATAATAGCCCACGGCCTGCGACAAAGCGACCGCCTGTTCGCCCATTTTCTTGCGCATTTCCGGATCGACGAAGGGCGATGGCGCTTCCTCGACGACCTTCTGGTGGCGCCGCTGGATCGAACATTCACGTTCGCCCAGATAGATAACATTGCCATGTTTATCGCCGAGCACCTGGATTTCGATATGGCGCGGCTGTTCGATGAATTTCTCGATAAACACGCGGTCATCGCCAAAGCTGGCAAGGCCTTCGCGCTTGGTCGCCTCAAAGCCTTCGCGAACGTCTTTCTCGTTCCACGCGAGGCGCATGCCCTTGCCGCCGCCGCCGGCACTGGCTTTCATCATCACCGGATAGCCGATTTCCGAAGAAATGCGCACGGCATGTTCGGTATCGTCAATCTCGCCAATATGACCGGGAACAACGCTGACGCCTGCCTTCTCGGCCAGTTTCTTCGACTCGATCTTGTCGCCCATCGCGGCGATCGCATTGGGTGGCGGCCCGATAAAGGCAATATCATTGTCCGCCAGTTCCTGCGCGAAGCTCGTGCGCTCGGACAGAAAACCATAGCCGGGATGCACGGCTTCCGCGCCGGTGTCCTTGCAAGCCTGGATGATCTTCTCGGCGATCAGATAGGATTCTGCGGCAGGAGAAGGACCGATATGGACCGCTTCGTCCGCCATCTTGACATGCGGGCTCCGCGCATCCGCATCGGAATAGACGGCTACCGTCTTGATACCCATTTTCTGGGCGGTGCGAATGACGCGGCAGGCAATTTCGCCACGGTTGGCTATGAGTATCTTCTTAAACAAGTTCTTCTCCAAAGTTACGCATTCCCGGCGCCGTCATTGCGAGGAGCGGAGCGACGTGGCAATCCAGAGCGGCAAGCGACCCTCTGGATTGCTTCGCTGCGCTCGCAATGACAATGCGCTGGTTTGCGATCAGAATATTTCTGAGCATAATTACTCAGCCGCCTCCAGCTTGCATTCCCGCTGTTCCGCTTCCATCGGAACCAGACCCAGTTTAGCGAATAACGTCTCGTCCGCATCATCGCCGGCGTTGCCGGTGGTCAGCAATTTGTCGCCGGTGAAGATGCTGTTGGCACCGGCAAGGAAACACAAAGCCTGCGTGCTTTCGCTCATGCTTTCGCGGCCAGCGGACAGGCGGACCATCGAAGCGGGCATGGTGATCCGTGCCACGGCTATCGTGCGGACAAATTCGATATCGTCGATCTTTGCCAGCGGTGTATCGGCAAGCATATCGCCGAGCACGGTGCCCTTGACCGGGACCAGTGCATTAACCGGAACACTTTCCGGATGTTTCGGCAGGGTCGCCAGAGCATGGACAAAACCGACCCGGTCTTCGCGGGTCTCGCCCATGCCGACGATGCCGCCGGAGCAGACGTTGATGCCGCTGTTTCGTACATTTTCGAGCGTTTCGAGACGGTCGTCGAAGGTACGCGTGGTGATCACCTTCTCATAATGCTCAGGCGAAGTATCGATATTGTGATTATAATAATCGAGACCCGCTTCGGACAGCATTTCCGACTGTTCCTTGGTCAGCATACCCAATGTCATGCAGGTTTCCATGCCCATCTGCCGGACGCCCTTGATCATCTCGATGATCGCCGGCATGTCGCGGTCTTTGGGATTACGCCAGGCAGCGCCCATGCAGAAGCGGGAGGATCCGCGATCCTTCGCCTGCGCCGCATTTTGCAGCACGGTGCGCACGTCGAGCAGTTTCTCCGCCTTCAGGCCCGATTTCGCGCCGGCGGACTGGTTGCAATAGCCGCAATCTTCGGGGCAGCCGCCGGTCTTGATCGACAGCAGGGTTGAAAGCTGGACCTCTCCGGGCTTGTGATTGGCGCGATGGACGGTTGCCGCCTGAAAAACGAGTTCGTCGAACGGCAGGTCGAACAAGGCGGCGATTTCCTCGCGGGTCCAGTCGTTGCGGACTGTGTTCCCTGCCGCAGGGCAGGGTCCAGAACTGTCCTGAGCAATCGTCTGGGCCCCGCCCTGCGGCGGGGAACTAATATTTTCGTCTAAATTCATTCCGCAGCTTCCTCTTCAGGAGGCATATTATGCCCCAGCAATCTCAATATGTCGGCGGCACATTCCACAATATTGCTGCCTGGTCCATAGATTCCGACCACGCCGCTCTTGCGCAGGAATTCATAGTCCTTGGCCGGGATAACGCCGCCGGCAAATACCTTGATATCGCCGCGCCCGGACTCTTTCAGCAGGTTGATCAGTTCGGGGATCAATGTCTTGTGGCCCGCCGCCAGACTGGACGCGCCGACTGCATCGACATTTTCCGCCAGAGCGAGATCGCGGGTTTCCCCGGGCGTCTGGAACAAGGGTCCGGAAATCACGTCGAAACCCATGTCGGTGAACGCGCTCGACACGACATTGGCGCCGCGGTCATGACCGTCCTGCCCCATTTTTGCGACGAGGATTTTCGGCTTGCGACCAAGCCGTTGCGAGACCGCGTCAACACCTTCGATCACCATCGCATAGCGGGCATCGCCTTCATAAGCCTTGCCGTAAATGCCCTTGACCGGTGTCGGCTGGGTCTCGTAGCGGCCGAAGACCGCTTCCATCGCGTCGGATATCTCGCCGAGCGAAGCCCGTTTGCGCGCCGCATCGACGGCCAGCGCCAGCACATTGCCGCCGCCTTTCGCGCCATCGGTCAGCGCCTTGAGCGCCGCCTGACAGGCAGCCTCGTCGCGATCGGCGCGCATTTTCTCGAGCCGGGCAATCTGGCCCTGGCGGACTTTCGCATTGTCGATGTCGAGCGTTTCCATCGCGTCTTCTTCGGGAAGGCGATATTTGTTGACGCCGACGATCACCGCGTCGCCCTTGTCCACGGCGGCCTGACGACCGGCAGCGGCTTCCTCGATCATCGCCTTGGGCCAGCCATCGGCAACCGCTTTCGCCATGCCGCCTTCCGAACCCACGCGTTCGATAATTTCCCAAGCCTTGTCGACCAGTTCCTCGGTCAGCGCCTCGACATAATAGCTGCCGCCGAGCGGATCGACGACCTTGGTAATGCCGGCTTCTTCCTGCAACACGATCTGCGTGTTCCGCGCAATTCGGGCCGAGAAATCGGTCGGCAGCGCGATCGCTTCGTCCAGCGCATTGGTGTGCAGCGACTGGGTTCCGCCCAAAGTCGCGGCCATCGCCTCAATCGTCGTGCGGATGACGTTATTGTAGGGATCTTGCTCAGTCAGCGACACGCCCGACGTCTGGCAGTGGGTGCGCAGCATTTTCGACCGTTCGGATTGCGCGCCGAGATCGGTCATCACCCGATGCCACAATGTCCGCGCCGCCCGCAGCTTCGCGACTTCCATGAAGAAATTCATGCCGATGCCAAAGAAGAAACTCAGACGACCTGCAAAAGCATCGATATCCAGCCCCGTCGCCATCGCCTGTTTGGCATATTCGCGGCCATCGGCAATGGTGAAGGCCAGTTCCTGAACCGCCGTCGCGCCCGCTTCATGCATATGATAGCCGCTGATCGAGATGCTGTTGAACTTCGGCATATGCTCGGACGTATAACCGATAATGTCGGAGATGATCCGCATCGAAGGCGCAGGCGGATAGATATAGGTATTCCGCACCATGAACTCTTTGAGAATATCATTCTGGATCGTGCCGGACAGCTTGTCCTGCGAGACCCCCTGCTCTTCCGCCGCGATGATGTAGAAGGCGAGACACGGAATAACAGCGCCGTTCATCGTCATCGACACCGACATTTCGTCGAGCGGGATCTGGTCGAACAGGATTTTCATATCCTCGACGCTGTCAATCGCGACGCCGGCCTTGCCGACATCACCGACCACGCGCGGATGGTCGCTGTCATAGCCGCGGTGCGTAGCAAGATCGAAGGCTACCGAGAGGCCCTTTTGCCCTGCAGCAAGATTGCGACGATAAAAGGCGTTGGATTCCTCTGCGGTCGAGAAACCGGCATATTGGCGGATCGTCCACGGCCGCCCGGCATACATGCTGGCCTTGACGCCCCGGGTGAACGGACCGAAGCCGGGCAGACCGGGGTCACCAGCGTCTTCTGCCGTATAAAGCGGTTTGACAGCGATACCCTCGGGCGTTTCCCAAGTGAGGTCGCGGCCCTTCACTTCCTTGTCAGCCAGTTCCTGCCAGTCTTTGATCGTCGGTTTATCGGTCATATCTGCCTTGCTTGTAATATTCGTCCAAATCAGCCGTTAACGGTGAGCGGTCTACTCACCCTTAAATTCTGTTGGCCGCTTCTGCAGAAAGGCAATCGCGCCTTCGCGCGCGTCCTTGCTGTCGCCGGCAATCCGCTGGCCTTCGGCTTCCCGCACCAGCGCCGAAGCATAATCGCTTTCGAGCGCAGCTGCCAGATTCTGGCGCATGACGCCGAGAGCCACGGTCGGGCCACCCGCCAAGCGTTTTGCCAGCATACCTGCCTCATCCATCAGCGCAGCATCTTCAACGCATTTATAGATCAGTCCCCAGTCCGCAGCCTTCTCGCCATGGATCTTCTCGCCGAGCAGCATCATTTCCGTTGCGCGGGCCTTGCCGACAATACGGGTCAGCATCCACGATGCGCCGCCATCGGGCACAAGGCCGATATTGACGAAGGCCTGCAGAAAATAAGCCGACTTCCCGGCAATCGCGAAGTCGCTCGCCAGCGCAATCGAACAACCGACGCCGGCAGCCGGTCCGTTGACCGCAGTGATCGTCGGAATGTCGAGCTTCGCCAGTTTCAGCATCAGCGGGTTATAATGCTGGTTGAGCGCGGCATAGCTGCCCTGCCCGCCCGACAAGGCGCTGTCATTCTTCGCCTGCAAATCGGCGCCGGCACAGAACGCACGGCCTTCGCCGGTGATCACCAGCGCGCGCGCATCCTCCAGCTTGTCCAGCGCGATGAAAATGTCATCCGCCATCCCCAGCGAACAGGCGTTGAGCCGCTCCGGCTTGTTGAGCGTGATGGTGGCCACCTGATCGGCGATGTCGAGCTTGATATTTTCGAATTCCATGTTCGGTCCTTTTGAATGTCTCGTCATCCTGAACTTGTTTCAGGACCCAGCGAGATCCTGAAACAAGTTCAGGATGACGAGCGTAAGATTAATGCCCTTCAGGCGTTTCCATAATCTCGGTTAGCATCCCGCCCATATCCTTGGGATGGACAAAAAAGATAAGCGTGCCGTGCGCGCCGATGCGCGGTTCGCCGAGGACGCGCTTGCCCATCGCTTCGAACTCGGCCTTCGCGGCGTGAATGTCCGGCACTTCAAAACAGATATGATGTTGCCCGCCGAGCGGGTTCTTGGTCAGAAAGCCGTGTATCGGGCTGTCTTCGCCGAGCGGCTCGATCAGCTCGATCTGGGTGCCGTTGGTCGGGCCTTCCGCCGGCGTATCGACGAAACAGACCTTCACGCCCTGCGCCGGCAGGTCAAAGGGCTCGCAAATAGACGTAGCGCCCATGACATCGCGCCAGTGGGCGATACTGTCGGTGATCGACGGCGTGACAACACCGATATGGTTAAGGCGACCTAGTTTCATCGGACAATCTCGTATATTAGGGTTGAAATGAGCAAGACGGCAAACATGCCCGTGATGGCGACATCCCATCGATACCATCTTTGCAGCTTCTCGGGGTCGGTCGCACGATCAATCTCGAAGAATGCGCTCGCATAATATCGATATTTTGGAACCTTGCGCAAATATGCCGCATGACTGACCAGGGCAAATAAAGCGAAGGCAAAGTGCCAGTTTTCCTTGAAGAGATCCCAGATGCCAGTCATTCGCTCGCCTCGTCTCCGTGCGGCATGAATTTATGGACCAGCGGCGCGATGCCCGCCCCCACGAGAACACCCAAAATGCCCGACAAGAGGGCAAAGGCGATACCACCGACCATCAGCTTGGCCGAGGCCGGGAACAGGCCGAGCAAGGGATGCGAGAGCCAGTCGATCAGATGTTCCGGACCATGCCAGCCCAGCGCAGCGATATTGTGGACCAGCAGTCCACCACCGACCCAGGCCATGGCCAGCGTGCCGATGATTGACAGGGCAGCGAGTAATTTCGGCATCAGCCGGACAAGACTGCAGCCGAAGGAGCGCAAAGCGCCCTCGTTATTCTGCGCAATATGCAGGCCAATATCGTCCATCTTCACGATCAGCGCGACCGCGCCATAGACCGCCACGGTAATCGCAATGCCGATGATCGCCAATATGATCGCCTGTTCCCACCAGACCTGGTCGGTCAGTTCGGACAGCGCGATAGCCATGATCTCGCCGGACAGGATCAGGTCGGTACGGATCGCGCCCGAGACCATCTCTTTCTCGCGCCCCGGCCCCTCGATAATCGCGGGCTGCTCATGCTTTGTGGACTCGTCGACGTGGAAAAATTCCAGGACCTTCTCGGCCGCTTCGTAACAGAGGAACAATCCGCCGAAAATGAGGATGATCGGTATCAAAAAGGGTGCAAATTGCCCCAATAGGACCGCTGCGGGTAGCAAAAAGACCAGTTTGTTCTTGAACGATCCCTTGGTGATTTTCCAGATCATCGGCAATTCGCGCGACGGATCAAAACCGGTGACATAGGTCGGCGTAACCGCCGCATCGTCGATCACCACGCCAGCAGATTTCGTGCCAGCACGCGCGGCTGCGGCGCCAATATCATCAATGGATGCGGCAGCAACTTTCGCAATGGCTGCGACGTCGTCGAGTAGGGCTACTAGTCCTGTTGGCATTCTATCTCCGGGAACTCACTTGAAAAGCAGATAAGGCAGTTGAATTTCACGTCTCAATGTCACCAATATATTTTGCATTTGGGCGAAACTGACTAGTAAATTCCCCTTTATCACCGACGTACCAGCTTCCAATTTGCCACTCTTTTGGAAAATTCGGGAAACTGTCATGGACACTAGGATCCGCCTCGACGACCCATTGCCCATTAAATTCCGACGTGCCCTTAATACATTCTAACATATAATTTTGAGGTTGACGTTTCGCAGAAACAATAGCGCGGTAATTATCATTTTCGTGAAAAACTCCCGTCAAGTTTCCTGCATCATCTACTTCATAGGCCCCGACTATGGCTTCGGGCGGCACCTTTTGGTCGTCGGGATAGTCCCAGTCGATTTTGTAAACGTTCCCGCCTGGATTTTTCTTTGCTTCAGCAATCATCTCCGGGGTAAATTCAGCTGACTTATCTCGTTCTTTTTTTAACCAACCCATGATGCTTATCCAATCCTACAACGGAATATTGTCATGCTTCTTCCAAGGGTTCTCTAACTGCTTATTCCGCAGTTTCCGCAACCCCAGAGCCACCCGACGCCGGGTCGAGTGCGGCAGGATCACTTCATCAATAAAGCCTTTTTGCGCCGCGATAAACGGGTTGGCAAAACGCGCTTCATATTCTTGCGTTTTCTCCGCGATTTCCTCTTCGGTCTTGCCGCGGAAGATGATCTCGACCGCGCCCTTGGCGCCCATCACGGCAATTTCGGCGGTGGGCCAGGCATAGTTGAGATCGCCGCGCAGATGCTTCGAGGCCATCACGTCGTAAGCGCCGCCATAGGCTTTGCGGGTGATGATGGTGATTTTCGGCACCGTTGCTTCGGCATAGGCAAAGAGCAATTTCGCGCCGTGCTTGATGATGCCATTATGCTCCTGTGAAGTGCCGGGCAGGAAGCCGGGAACATCAACCAGAGTCACGATTGGGATATTGAACGCATCGCAATAGCGGACAAAGCGCGCCGCTTTCTTGGACGCGTTGATATCGAGGCATCCGGCGAGCACCATCGGCTGGTTGGCGACGACACCGACGGTGGAGCCTTCCATCCGGCCAAAGCCGCAGATGATATTGCCCGCATGGGCGGGCTGGACTTCAAAGAAATCGCCCTCGTCGACCATCTTGCGGATGACTTCGTGCATATCATAAGGCTGGTTGGCGTTATCCGGGATCAGCGTGTCGAGGCTTTCTTCCAGACGGTCCCATGGATCGGCGGTCGGCCGTTCCGGCACTTCTTCGCGGTTGGAAAGCGGCATGAAGTCGATGAAATCACGGGCGGCGAGCAGTGCTTCGATATCATTGTCATAAGCGACATCGGCAACGCTGGTTTTGGTCGTATGCGTGACCGCTCCGCCCAGTTCTTCCTGCGTCACAATCTCGTTGGTCACCGTCTTGACCACATCGGGGCCGGTGACGAACATATAGCTGCTGTCCTTCACCATGAAGATGAAGTCGGTCATCGCGGGCGAATAGACCGCACCACCGGCGCAGGGGCCCATGATCAGGCTGAGCTGCGGAATGACGCCGCTGGCCAGCACATTGCGCTGGAACACATCGGCATAGCCGCCGAGCGATGCCACGCCTTCCTGAATACGCGCACCGCCGCTGTCATTGATGCCGATGACCGGAGCGCCGACTTTCATGGCGTTTTCCAGAACCTTGCAGATCTTTTCGGCATGACGTTCGGAGAGCGAACCGCCGAACACGGTGAAGTCCTGGGAGAAGACATAGACCAGACGGCCGTTGATCGTACCCGAACCGGTGACCACACCGTCGCCCGCGATCTTGGTCTTTTCCATTCCGAAATCGACGCAATTATGTTCGACATACATGTCGATCTCTTCGAACGAATCCTCGTCGAGCAGGATCTCGATCCGTTCGCGTGCGGTCAGCTTGCCTTTTGCATGCTGGCTATCGATCCGCTTCTGCCCGCCGCCGAGCATGGCTTCGGCGCGCTTGGCTTCCAATTGTGCGATAATGTCTGACATCAAACCCCCGGCTGTGAATCACTTGGTGCGATATGCCCTAGTCAATGCACAGCCGGTTAGGCAATCGTCAATAGTAATTAATCGCGCGATTAAACCTGACCTTTTCGCTACGGAAGCCGTAACGTTATCTATTTAAACAGGACCAGTTCCTCGGCCATGCTCGGGTGCAGGGCCACGGTATCGTCGAACGCCTGTTTGGTGAGCCCCGCTTTTACCGCGATGGCCGCAGCCTGCAAAATTTCCGGTGCGTCGGGGCCGATCATGTGCAGGCCGAGGATCTTCTCGGTCGGATGTTCGACGATCATCTTGTAGAGGCTGCGCTCGGCCCGGTCGGCAAAGACATTGCGCATGGCGCGGAAATCGGACGAATAGACCTTGATATTGCCATATTGCTCGCGTGCCTGGCTCTCGGTCAGACCGACCGAGGCAATGGGCGGCTGCGAGAATACGGCGGATGGAATATTGTCATAATCGACGGTGCGCGGATTGTCGCCGAATACGGTATCGGCAAAAGCCTGTCCTTCGCGGATCGCGATTGGTGTCAGCTGCACGCGATCGGTCACATCGCCGACAGCGTAGATATTCTCGACATTGGTCCGGCTATAGTCGTCGACGATGATCGCATTTTTGTCGTTCGTTGCGACGCCGGCATTTTCCAGTCCCAAACCGTCGACTTTTGGTCGCCTTCCGGTCGCTGCGAGCACAATATCGGTACGAATCGGCTCTTTTTTGCCGTCCATATACACATCGAGGGCGCCATCATCGCGCTTCTCGATCTTGTCGAATGCGCAGTTGAATTTGAAATCGATGCCCTTGGCAAGCGAGATCTGGATCAGCCGGTCCCGGACGCTCTCGTCATAGCCGCGCAAAATGATGTCGGACCGGTTGACCACCGTGACTTCGCTACCCAAACCGTTGAAAATACCGGCAAATTCATTGGCGATATAGCCGCCTCCGGCAATGATGATAGTCTCCGGCAGCTTCTCGAGATGGAACATGTCGTTCGAAGTCGACATCAGATCACTACCGGGAAAATCAGCAACCGCAGGCCAAGCCCCCACCGCAATCAAAATATATTTGGCCGTCACAGTCTTGCCGCCAGCCAGCTTGATCTCGTGCGGTCCGGTCAGTTCGGCACGCTCGAGAATGATCTCAACCCCGTGGTTTTTCAACGTATCGGTATAGGCATTGTTCAGCCGGTCGACGTCCTTGAGGACATGATCACGCAGTCTGGCCCAGTCGAATTTGGCATTGTCCCAGGTCCAGCCAAAATTCTTGCCGTCCTCCAGTTCTTCCGAAAAATGCGAACCATAGACCAGCAGCTTCTTCGGCACGCAGCCGCGGATGACGCAGGTACCGCCGACCCGATATTCCTCGGCTACAGCGACTTTCGCACCATAGGATGCGGAGACCCGAGCGGCGCGCGTTCCACCAGAACCTGCTCCGATAACAAACAGGTCATAATCATATTCAGCCATCAATAATTCCTTGTTGTCAGGCTCCGAAAGCCCGCTTCTTTAACTCTTCGGTCGATGCGTCCAATCGGTTACCATCCTCGGCCGCCAGCTTGTTCGCCATTTGCTTGCCAAGCTCGACGCCAAATTGATCGAATGGATTGATGTTCAGCAAAACCGCATTCACAAAAGTCCGGTGCTCGTAAAAGGCCAGCAGCGCACCCAGTGAAGATGCTTCCAATTCTTCCAATAATATCGTGACCGAGGGCCTGTCACCCTGATAGTTTCGATGACTGTCATCGGATTTTTTGCCCGCCATCAACGCCGCCCCCTGGGCGAAGCAATTGAGTAGCAGGCCGTTATGGTGAGCGGGACTGAGCGAATCCCCCGCTTCTATGACCGCGAGAAACTCGACCGGGACAAGATGGCTGCCCTGATGCAGAAGCTGGAACACCGCATGCTGGGCATCGGTGCCGACGCCACCCCAGACAATCGGACTGGAATGCAGTGCAAGCGGTGCGCCATCCAGCGTTACGGATTTGCCATTGCTTTCCATTTCCAGCTGCTGGAGATAATCCGGCACCAGGCCCAGACGTTCATCATAGGCAAATACCGCTCTCGTTTCGCATCCGCGAACTTGTGTGTAATATTGGTCGGCAAAGGCGGCAAGGACCGGAATATTCCGCGACCAGGGCGTATCCTGAAAATGCCGGTCCATTGCGGCAGCCCCGGCCAGCAGATCCGCGAACACATCATAGCCGAGCGCCAGCGCGACGCTGAAGCCGATCGACGACCATAAGGAATAACGCCCGCCCACCGTCTCGGAGAATGGCAGGATGCGGGTTTCATCGACTCCCCATTCAACCGCCTGCTCCGGATCGGCGGTCAAGGCGACGACTTGCCCCCTGGGATCTGCGATACCCTCCTCCGTCATCCAGTCGATTACCGATTGTGCGTTCAACAAAGTCTCTGCGGTGGTGAAGGTTTTGGACGCTATGACCAGCAACGTCTTGCCTGCATCAAATCGCTCCAGAACCGGTTCGAGTGCCACGCCGTCGATGTTCGAGACCACCGCGAGCTCATATTTCTCGTCACCCAGTTTCAGAGCTTCGTGCAGCATCTTGGGTCCCAGGGCCGAACCGCCGATACCCAGATGTATGATATGCCTGAACTCACCAAGAGCTCCGGAATCAATCACTTCGATCAGGCTCTTCATACGCTGGTGCAGCGCATGGGCATTATCGACACTCGCCGGATTTCCGATTCCGCGTTCTGCGCAATGTTCGGCAGCCCGGCCTTCGCTGATATTGACCGGCTCGCCGGCAATCAATGCTTCTCTCTTGGCCGACAGTCCCAAGGTGTCGGCCATATCCCGAAAGGCTCCCACCAGATCCTCGTCAAGATGGGTTTTGGAAAAATCGAAATAGAGGCCGGCATGTTGCAACGCGAAGCGGGAGACGCGATCGCCGTCTTTCTCGAACATCTGGTTTAGCGAAAGCTGCGGCATGGCCTTGATCGTCTGCCAATGGTCTGAAGTCATTCAATCATCCAATCTCTGGTTCTGAAATTGCGTGCATCTCGTGGATTACCCAGCCCTATCTGCCGAACCGGCCCGTCTCAAGTTGAAAATCTCCGCCGGTTCCGGGACGCAAGAAATCTTGACGTCACAGCCATTGTCGGCGAAGGGGCGCCATGGCGCGAAATAAAGCAGAACGATCGGAAACGGGCGACTTTGTCGCGTTCCTTGTAAAACTTGCATTGTTCATCCTGATCTTGCGGAGTTTCATTGTCTCTCCCTTCAATATTCCATCAGAATCGATGCAGCCCCGGCTGGTCGTCGGAGACTATCTGCTGGTGGCGAAGTGGCCTTACGGCTTTTCCAAATATAGCCTGCCCTTCAACCTTCCGCTGTTTCCCGGGCGGATATTGGCCAATTCACCCACCCCGGGTGATGTCGTCGTGTTCAAGGCGCCTCCCAGCGCTACAGATGATTATATCAAGCGGGTGATCGCCCTGTCGGGTGACATCGTCCAGGTTAATAAGGGCGTGGTGTCGATCAACGGCACAGCCGTCAAACGCAAGAGGATCGCGGATTTCGAACATCCTGTAACTCCCAACAGCCCTTGTTATCGTCCCGAATTTGAAATATCGGCAGGCAACGGCGCGGCAGTGTGCCGCTATCCCCAATTTCAGGAAACGCTGCCCAACGGCGTCAGCTATCATATTCTGGATATATACGAGAATAGCGAAGGCGATGACACGCAGGCATTTGTTGTCCCGGAAGGCCATATGTTTCTGATGGGAGACAACCGCGACCGAAGCGCCGACAGCCGTTTTCCTGCGCAAGAGGGGCAGGCAATCGGAATGGTGCCCGAAGAAAATCTTGTCGGCAAAGCCCTGATATCTGTGTTCTCGACCGATGGATCGGCCGAATGGATCAAGCCATGGACATGGTTCAGTGCCGCACGCTGGAACCGCATCGGAGAAGGGTTTTGAACCGTCCGGAATTTCTTGACTGGATCGCCGAAATCACCGGCAAACGACCGCAGACGCCAGAGCTTTATATCCGGGCTGCAACACACGGCAGTCACGGGCAGAAAGACTATCAACGCCTGGAATTTCTCGGCGACCGGGTATTGGGGCTGGTGATTGCGGATCATCTCTATCACCAGTTTCCGCAGGAACCCGAAGGCCAATTGTCGCAGCGGCTCAACGGTCTGGTTTCCGGTTCGGTATGTGGCGATGTCGCACGGCAGATAGGCGTTGGCGATCACATCCTGCTGGGCAAGCAAGCGCGAGACGATGGCGCGCGGCAAAGCATGAAGGTTCTTGGCGACGTGATGGAGTCTCTGATCGGCGCCGTCTATATTGACCATGGCATGGAGACCGCACGCAGCTTCATTCTCCACCATTGGGAAAGCCGTTTTACCACCACCGTTGCCGATATCAGGCACCCCAAATCTGCACTGCAGGAATGGGCTGCGGCCAATAATCGCAAGATCCCGACCTATGAACTGGTCGACAAAAGCGGCCCCCATCACGATCTGAAGTTCACCGTTAGGGTGCAAGTCAACAATATTGGTGAAGTCGAAGCTACGGCTTCGGCGATCCAGGCAGCTGAAACCGAAGCGGCCAAGAAATTTCTGGAAAAATTCACATGATGCAAAAATGCGGCGTAGTGGCATTGATAGGCGCCCCCAATGCGGGCAAATCAACCCTGATCAATGCTCTGGTAGGGCAGAAAGTCGCGATCACCAGCTCCAAGCCGCAAACAACAAGGACGCGGCTTTTGGGCATTGCGATCGAGGACGACACCCAGCTTCTGCTAGTCGACACGCCAGGCATTTTCGAACCGCATCGCCGCCTTGACCGGGCAATGGTCTCCGCTGCTTGGGAGGGTGCGGAAGACGCCGATATCATCGTCTTGCTCGTTGATGCACGCGCCGGTCTCGGGACGAAGGTCACTTCGATCGTGGAGCGCATCAAGCATCGTTCCGAAAAGACCATACTCGTCATGAACAAAGTCGACATTGCCGCCAAGGACAAGATGCTGGGCCATGTCGTCAAGCTGCATGAATTGGCTGATTTCGACGAAACATTCTTTGTCAGCGCCAAAACCGGCGACGGTCTGGAGGAATTGCGATCATTCCTGGTAGAAGCGATGCCTGAAGGCCCCTGGCACTTTCCTGCCGATCAGGTGTCCGATGCCAGTGAGCGTATACTAGCGGCGGAGATCACCCGCGAGCAGGTGTTTCGGCAGTTGCACGCAGAATTGCCCTACGCGACTGCCATCGCGATGGAACAATATAAGGAGCGCCCTGATGGTTCGCTCGAGATCCATCAGCAAATCCTCGTCGAAAAGGCGAGTCAGAAAGCTATCATTCTTGGCAAGGGTGGCCACCAGATAAAGGAAATCGGTGCAAAAGCCCGGGCTGAACTGTCCGGCATATTGGGCAAGCCCGTCCATCTTTATCTACACGTCAAGGTCAGTGCGAACTGGGACGAGGACCGCAGCCTTTATCAGGATATGGGGCTCGACTGGGTCAAATAGCCTGCTGCAATATGGCGAATTCAGAAATCGTCATGGCAGACGGCCGCTGTGACCCAACCATGCTCTGACAAGCAATGAGATTCAGCGCCATCGATCCGCGAGATTTCAGGACCGGCTTGCGCATATTCCGCGTTCAATCGAGCAAATCTTAGTAATAAATTAGCCTTTTTTGCCGATGGTTTTCAGCGGGGGGATTGCGTTTTGAACTGAGGACGATCTTGCAAAATTGGATATCAGAATTGGCCGCCATGCGCCATATCACCGTGCGCGCTGCTTTAGTGGCTGCCCTCTTCTGCATCAACTCGCTGATTGTCATCGCGGCGTCCAATTATACCGGCGGCTTCGCCGCCCTCTGGTCCGCCAATGCCAGCCTGGTATTCATGTTGATGATCTTTCCACGGAAAGAGCATCCGGTCTACTGCGTCAGTGTTTTCTTCGCGAGCCTTGCGGTCAATCTTTTCTCCGGCTTTCCGATGGAAACGGCTCTGCTCTATTCGTTCTCCAACGTGCTGGAGGCGGTGCTGGTGTTCCTTGCCCTCGTGCGCCTCCGATTTCCGAGGACCGGATTATATAATCCTGCCCAGTTGTTCGAGTTTGGCATAGTTGCGACCGCGGTGACCGCTATTTCGGCAACCACCGCGTCTCTGGGCAACCTTGAGGAGTTCGGGAATGCGTGGCTGTCCTGGTTCGCGTCAGACTTGCTGGGATTGCTGATATTTTTGCCCTGCTTCAATATCATTCACGCAACAATCACGGGCACCGAAAAATATATATGGCCCGGGCATAGATGGCTCGAGTTTGCCGGCATTATGTTTCTGGTATTTGCCGTTTCGGCGGTGGCGCTCGTTCAGTCAGCGGTTCCTCTGTTATTCCTGACGGCAATCCCGGTTTTCATCGCCGTATTCCGCTTCGGTCCGTTCGGCGGGATGGCCTCCACCCTCATGGCTGCGATCGTGGCAGAATTTTTCACACTTTCCGGCTTTGGTCCGATCGCCGGACTGGATGCAAACCAGATCACCAAGATTTTCGTCCTTCAAGCCTATATCGCAAGCCAGCTCATGCTTGCACTGCCGATTGCGTCCCTGCTTGCCGATCGGCAGAGCAAGGTCGAGAAGATCATTGAAAACGAAAAGCTACTGCGCATCCTGGCCGAGAAAGACCATCGGAAAGCGGAAGAGGCCAAGTTGCAGAAAATGCGTCTGCTCGCCCGCGACGAATTGACCGGCCTTTCCTCCCGTCGCCATGTCATGGAGCAATGTGAGCAAGCTCTGCACCGCGCCCAAAAGGGTAACAGGACCTTTTCGATCGCAATTTTCGATGTCGACAATTTCAAGTCGGTGAACGACCAGTTCGGTCACGCTGTCGGAGACGATATCCTCCGGATGATCGGCAAGATCTGTAAGCGCACCAAATCCCGAAATCATCTGATTGGCCGGATTGGCGGTGAGGAGTTCCTGATGTTGATGCCCAACAGCTCGATTGCAGAGGCGGAAGCACATGTCGAAAGACTTCGTCTCGCCATCATGGACGCAAGGTTGCTTGAGCCCGACATCGGGGTCACGGTAAGCGCAGGACTGGCCGACAGCTCCGGGTTCCACGACCTGAAAGAGATGTTATTGCTTGCTGACAAGGCATTATATGCTGCCAAACATGGTGGTCGCAATCGTCTGGAAATCGCTGCCTAGCTTTCGGTTTTCGTGGCCCACGGAATGAGAGCATCACGTTTGCCGACCGGAAATTCACCCGTCCGCCGAACCGCGCAGGCTGCAACGGGTTGTCAAGCTTTCGCGTTCTTCTGGCAGACGCAAAGCGCGGCAAACCATCAAGGCCCCTTCTTATTCGGACTTTGCCTTTGCCGGCGCTTTCTTGGCGGCGGGTTTCTTCTTCGCTGCTGGTTTTTTCTTGGCAGCAGGCTTCTTCTTCGCCGCCGCCTTTTTCTTCGGAGCAGCTTTCTTGGCCCGCTTTTTCGCCGGTCCCTTTGCTGCGCGATCATCGATCAGCTGTGCCGCTTCTTCCAGTGTCAGCTGATCTTTGTCGACCGTCTTCGGCAGGGACGCATTGGTTGTGCCATCAGTGACATAAGGACCATAGCGGCCATCCATCAGCTTGATCTCGGACTCGGTGCGCGGATGCTTGCCCATGATCTTGAGCGGTTCCATCTTGCCCCGGCCACGACCACCGCCATTTTTGGCAGCATCCGCCAATTTGGCGACGGCAGCGTTCATGCCGATTTCGAACACTTCCATGGTGCTTTCGAGACGCGCTGATTTGCCATCATGGCTCAGATAAGGACCATAGCGACCGATTTGCGCCATCACGGGTTCGCTGGTTTCCGGGTGCTTGCCAACTTCGCGAGGCAACGAAAGCAGCTTCACAGCCCATTCGAGGCCAAATTCGTCGGCCGGGATATCCTTGGGTATGGAAGAACGCTTGGCTTCCTTTCCCTCCCCTTTTTCGACATAGGGTCCGAAGCGCCCGACCTTCTTGGTGATTTTCTCGTCACTGTCGGGATCGACACCCAGTTCCTGCGGGCCCTCATCCGCATCCGCATTGGCGCCACCGCCCTGCGCGAAACGCCGGGTGAACTTGCATTCCGGATAGTTGGAACAGGCGACAAATGCACCGAAACGACCACCACGCAGCGCCAACTTGCCTTCGTTGCAACGCGGGCAAAGTCGCGGGTCGGTGCCGTCTTCCTTTTCGGGAAACAGATAATCGCTGAGGAACGTGTCCAGTTCCGCGGTAACTTCCGAAGGAAGTTTCTCCATAACTTCAACCGTCTTTGGTTTGAAATCGTGCCAGAAAGCTTCCAGAATGGCCTGCCATTGCGCGCGCCCTCCGCTGACTTCGTCGAGTTCATCCTCGAGACCCGCGGTATAGTCATAGGCTACATAGCGATCGAAGAAACGTTCGAGAAAGCCAGTCAGCAGCCGCCCGCTTTCCTCAGCAAAAAAGCGGTTTTTCTCGATCCGGACATAGGCTCGGTCCTTTAGCGTCTTGATGATCGATGCATAGGTCGATGGCCGTCCAATACCCAGTTCTTCCATCTTCTTGACCAGGCTGGCTTCGCTGTAGCGCGGCGGTGGCTGGGTGAAATGCTGGGAAGCATCGACGGATTTCTTCGCTGGGCTGTCGCCTTTGGACATGGCTGGCAGCAAGCCGTCATCATCATCCTTGTCGTCATCGCGACCTTCTTCGTAAAGCGCCAGGAAACCGGGGAATTTTACGACCTGTCCGTTTGCCCTGAGGCCGGTTTTACCGGTGCCATCGAGCATTTCAACGGTGGTGCGTTCGAGCCGGGCCGATGCCATCTGGCTGGCCATCGCACGCTTGAGAATCAAATCGTAAAGCTTCGCATGATCGCCGCTTCCGACGGTCCGCTTGGAAAAGCTGGTCGGACGGATCGCTTCATGCGCTTCCTGCGCATTTTTTGCCTTGGATTTGTAAATCCGCGGACTGTCCGGAACATAGCTGGCGTCATAGCGATCGGTGATCGCCTTGCGCGCGGCAGAAATGGCGCTACCGTCCATCTGGACGCCGTCGGTTCGCATATAGGTAATCGCGCCGTCTTCATAAAGTTGCTGGGCAATCCGCATGGTTTGACTGGCAGAATAGCCGAGCTTGCGCGCTGCTTCCTGTTGCAGGGTCGAAGTGGTGAACGGCGGCGGCGGATTGCGGGTAAGCGGCTTGGTTTCGATCGATTCGACCGTGAACAAGCCATTTTCAACGGCGGTCTTCGCAAGCATCGCTTGCTCTTCCGTCGCGAGATCCATTTTGCCGAGTTTCTTGCCGTCGTGGATCGTCAGCCGGGCTTCAAACGCCTGACCGCCCTGCTCCATCTGTGCGCTGACAGACCAGTATTCCTGCGGTTTGAAGGCCTCTATCTCCCGTTCCCGTTCAACGATTAGTCGAAGCGAGACCGATTGCACGCGGCCCGCAGATTTCGCGCCAGGCAACTTGCGCCACAATACCGGCGACAAGGTAAAGCCCACGAGATAGTCCAGAGCCCGGCGAGCGCGATAGGCGTCGATCAGATCTTCATCCAGCGAGCGGGGATGCGCCATCGCATCTGTCACCGCAGCTTTGGTAATTGCATTGAACGTGACACGGTCGACTTTTTCGGGAAGCGCTTTCTTGTTCCGCAGCACTTCCTGCACGTGCCAGCTGATCGCCTCACCTTCGCGGTCAGGGTCGGTCGCGAGGATCAATCGCGTCGCTTTCTTCGACTCGGCGGTGATCTCTTTCAGCTGCTTCGCCTTGTCGGGATAGTTCTGCCAGGTCATGGCAAATCCCTCGTCCGGATCGACCGAACCATCCTTGGGTGGAAGGTCGCGAATATGGCCGTAGGACGCCAACACCTTGAAATCCGATCCCAGATATTTTTCGATGGTTTTGGCTTTGGCGGGTGACTCGACGATAACTAGCTGCATATGTTCCGATTTTCTCTGTTCTCACGTATACGCGCGAGGCTGTGGCAGGGATTGGGTCTAGGTCAAGGCCCTGATTGAAGAATTTTGTCAATGGCGATTGAAAACCAGCCTGTCCACCAGCGATCAGTTTGTGAGGCTGACCCGGGCACCGGCATGACGCGTCAGTCGACCGGCCAGTTCCAGTTCAAGCAGCGCCAACTGCACCGTTGGCGCGGCCAGTCCCGACTGCCTGACCAGTTCATCAACCGCAACCGGCGTCATCCCGAGCAATTCGAGCACTGGCGTCCGCTCCGAGCCATTCAGGTCCGTCACAGCCGCTTCGTACAGGATGGCATCTTCCCGGTTGGCGCGCAGTTCATTCCCGTGATTCGCGGCTTCTGCCCGATCATCGAAATGGCGAATCAATTCCAGTATATCGTCAACCGACTGGATCAGGGTCGCGCCCTCGCGGATCAGCATGTTACAGCCTCTCGATCTCGGATCCAGCGGCGAGCCGGGCACGGCCATGACCTGTCGACCGGCTTCTGCCGCCAGCCTTGCCGTGATCAATGACCCGGAGCGTGGGGCCGCTTCGATGACCACAGTCCCTCTCGCCAGACCGGCGATGATCCGGTTGCGATAGGGGAAATGACGGGCGCGGGGTTCGGTCCCCGGCGGCTGTTCTGCGAGCAACAGACCGCATTCTGCTATCGTCCGCTGCAGGCCCTCGTTTTCCGGTGGATAGAAGACATCCAGCCCACCCGCGATGACAGCGATCGTGGCCTTACCCAGCGAGCCTTGATGGGCAGCGGTATCAATGCCCTTTGCCAGCCCCGACACGATGGAAATCCCTGCCTCGGCAACGCTGTTGGCCAAGTCGCGAGCGAACCGACAAGCAGCAGCCGAAGCATTTCTGGCCCCAACCATCGCGACCATGGGCTTTTGCAAAAGCCCGAGCCGGCCTTGCCACAGCAGGACCGGCGGCGGGTTGCCAAGCTCTGCCAGCAACACCGGGTAAGCTGCATCACCGAGAAACAGACATTCTGCCCCCAGATTGCGAATCGACTGCAGTTCCGCGTCAATTCGTCTGGCGTCAGCTATTCGGGGTGACCGACCGCCGCCACGAGCGGCCAGATCGGGGATCGCCTCCAGCGCGCGCGCTGCGGTTCCGAAACGCCTGATCAGTTGCTGATAGGTAACTGGTCCGATATTTTCGGATCGGATAAGCCGGAGTCGGTCAAACGCTTCCTGGCTTTCTCCCATTCACTTCAAGCCTTTTTTGACGCTCCGACTTTCGGTTCTTCGCCTGCGATCAAGCGCTCGATATTGGATCGATGCTTCCACAAAACCAGCAAGGCCAAACCAATGAACATGGGCATTATTGCATATTCACCCAGAAAGAAGGCCGACACCGGCACCGATATCGCGGCGATCATTCCGCTAACGGAAGAGTAACGCCAAATCGCCAGCGAACCAAGCCATGTGACCGCAAATATCAACCCCGCCATGGGAATCAGCGCCGTCACGACACCGAGCAGCGTCGCTACGCCTTTGCCGCCGTTAAATTTGAGCCATATCGGATAAAGATGGCCCAGAAAGGCGCCCAGCCCGGCCAGAACCGTCAATCCATCGGAAACCTGTAGCGCGATGAAGACAGCCGCATATCCCTTGCCGATATCGAGCAACAGGGTAAGCGCGGCCAGCCCCTTGTTGCCGGTGCGCAAAACATTGGTGGCACCGATGTTGCCGGAACCGGTCTGACGGAGATCACCGCCACCGGAGAGATGCGTTAACACAAGGCCAAACGGGACCGAGCCCAGCAAATAGCCGAGCAATAACGCCAATATTGGTTCTATCCACATATACTGCACCGAAAATACCCCTATTTCGAACGGCGCTATATTCACAGCAGATGATGAGCAAGTATCTCGCCCAAAAAAACGGCCAAGGCCAACCGCCTGTCAGACGAACCGAAGCGGTTGCCGTCGCCATGCTATTCTGGCTATGGGCACAATATGAACGAAGCGCAGCCTGGCAAATGCCCTCCCCTGTTATTTTTTGACACCGGCGTCGGAGGGCTGTCCGTTCTGGGCGAAACAGTGAAGCTGCTGCCCAATGCGCCGATTGTCTATGCGGCGGATTATGCGGGCCTGCCCTATGGCATGAAATCCGAAGCCGAACTGGCGGCCCGGGTACCAGCGCTGCTCGGCCGTCTGGTCGAACGTTACAAGCCGCAACTGGTAACCATCGCCTGCAACACAGCTTCGACTATCGCGCTCGATCATGTCCGGTCCGCCCTCGATATTCCGGTGGTCGGGACGGTGCCCGCAATCAAGCCGGCGAGCGAAATGACCAGAACCGGCGTCATTGGCCTTCTCGGGACCAGAGCAACCATCCGGCAACCCTATGTCGACCGCCTTGCCGCCGATTTTGCCGCCGACAAGCTATTGCTTCGCCACGCGGCTCCCGAACTGGTCTATGCCGCCGAGGCCAAGCTGCGCGGCGAGCAGCCGGATGTCCGGTCGATAGAAGAAGCCATGTCGGGCTTGATCGGTCAGGCGGGAGGCACAGAGCTGGATACGGTGATCCTCGCCTGTACGCATTTCCCCCTGTTGCGCGAGGAGCTGGCGAGCGCGGCAGGACGGCCTGTCCAGTTTATCGATGGCGCCCAGGGCATCGCGCGCCGCATTGCCTATCTGACAATAAACACCATATGGCCGGACGAAAGAACGGACGGCATATTTGTGACCACGGGCGAGATGGCCGAAATCGAAGCCTATCGCCCTGCCTTCGCGGAATATGGCATAAGACGTTTCGAAAAGCTCTAAGCCTATGGCGAACAACCCTTATTGCGAGTGGTTCTCGCTGGAAATTGTGAGAAAAGGCCGCTAAAGGCCATTTCAAGAAAACAGCAAACACAGATTTGACGCAGGATTTGGTGCATAGTGGATTACGATAAAATCTTTTCGCAAGCGATTGACCGGCTGCATGCCGAGGGCCGCTACCGGGTATTCATTGACATCCTGCGCAACAAGGGATCCTTCCCCAATGCCCGCTGTTTCGCGCATCACAACGGCCCGCAACCGGTCACCGTCTGGTGCTCCAACGATTATCTCGCCATGGGCCAGCATCCCGATGTGATCGCAGCCATGGAAGAAGCGCTGCACGATGTCGGAGCCGGTTCGGGCGGAACCCGCAATATCGGCGGCAATACCCATTATCATATCCAGCTGGAGCGCGAACTGGCCGACTGGCATGGCAAATCCTCCGCGCTGCTCTTCACCTCGGGCTATGTATCGAACGAAGCAACGCTGTCCACGCTGACCAAGGTTCTGCCGGGCTGCATCATCTTTTCCGACGAGCTGAATCACGCGTCGATGATCGCCGGGATCAAGAATAGCGGCTGCGAAAAGCGGGTGTTCCGGCACAATGACCTCGACCATCTCGAGGAATTGCTGGCCGCCGAAGATCCCGAAGCACCAAAGCTGATCGCCTTTGAAAGCATCTATTCGATGGACGGCGATGTCGCACCCCTGCACGCCATTTGCGATCTGGCCGACAAATATAACGCGCTCACCTATTGCGACGAAGTCCATGCGGTCGGCATGTACGGCAAGCGCGGCGGCGGAATTTCCGAACGTGACAAGGCCGCCGGGCGGATCACCATCATCGAGGGAACGCTGGCCAAGGCCATCGGCGTGATGGGCGGCTATATCGCTGCAGACCAGAAGATCGTCGATGTGATCCGGTCCTATGCACCCGGCTTCATCTTCACCACCAGCCTGTCGCCTGTGCTTGTAGCGGGCGCGCTGGCCAGTATCCGTCATTTGAAACAGTCGAGCGCAGAACGCGATGGCCAGCAGGCCGCCGCGCAGACGCTCAAGGACCTGTTTGCCGATGCTGGTCTGCCCGTGATGGATTCCTCGACCCATATCGTTCCGCTGCAAGTGGGCGATCCGGTCAAGGCCAAGAAAATCAGCGACATATTGCTCGCCGAATATGGCGTCTATGTGCAACCGATCAATTATCCGACCGTACCGCGCGGCACCGAACGCCTGCGCTTTACCCCCGGACCGGCGCATAGCGAGGCGATGATGGTTGACCTGACCCGCGCGCTCGTCGAAATCTGGAGCCGGATGGACCTGGAACGGGCGATCGCCGCCTAGTTTCTGGATCAACTTTCCCGCATTCCAGTGAAATCGTCGGGACACTCTCCCGACTGATCTTCAATGTTTTCGCCGCGCGATAAAAATCCGCCAGAACTTTACACATGCGCGTGCTATTCTTTTCTGTGACCTTTGGCTGCAATCCGCAGAACTCCGGCCATTCTAGCTCCGCCGCTTGTTGCCGAGTGTGACCTTCCAGATTGGCATCAAAATCCGGATGGTTTTGGGTGCGGCGCTATAATCTATCCAAATTGTCAAAGAGACTGAATCAAAGCCGCCAGAAGATAGGCCATCAGGACCAATGTAGGAAAGGCTTATCAGGCCCTAGCCATCCGCGATGATGTCCGCGAACCGCTGACGGTCGACATTGCCGCCGGACAGGGTGATGGCGGTCCGGTCGGTCAGCCCGACCTTGCCGGCAAGAATGGCAGCCAGCGCAACCGCACCGCCCGGTTCCACGACCAGGCGCAATTTCTCGAATGCGACCCGCATCGCGTGATGTACCTCGGCGGCGGAGACTGCGATCCCTGTCGCGCCGCGATTGCTCAGAATGTTGAACGTGATTGGAGCGACGCTGAGCGTCTGCAGCGCGTCGCAATCGGTCGCGGGCGGGTTATCTCCGACCGGCACGATTGCTCCGCCTTCCAGCGAACGTTTCATGTCGTCCCAGCCTTCCGGTTCGACGACCGCGATTTTCGCATCAGGGTTGGCCAGAGCCGTCCCGCTGGCAAGACCGCCACCGCCGCAACAGATGACCAACTGATCCGGCTGATATCCGGTGCGCGCCAGCATTTGCTCGCGTATCTCGATACCGCAACTGCCCTGCCCTTCGACGATCCACGGATCATCAAAGCTGGGCACCACGATGGCGCCGGTTTCCTGCGCCAGATCAGCCGCCAGTTGCACCCGGTCACCGCTCATCCGGTCATAGGTTATGACCTTGGACCCCATTGCCCTGGTGTTCTCCAGTTTTGCTTTGGGCGCATCCTCGGGCATGATGATCGTTGCCGATATATTCAGTTCCCGGGCAGCCCAAGCCACGCCCTGCGCGTGATTGCCACTGGAGAATCCGATAACTCCGCGCTTCTTCTGATCGTCGTCAAGGTCGGTCAATCGGTGCCAGCCACCGCGGATCTTGAACGCACCGATCGGTTGCAAGCATTCCGCTTTGCACCAGATTGTCGTGCCGTCAATTTCCAGTGGCAACAGCGGCGTAGCGGGCAATATCGCGCCGATTTTCTGTGCGGCTCGCTCCACCCCTGCCAGAGTGGGTTGCCGTTGCGGGTCCATCAGGTCTTGCTCTGTCATAGTCTCTCCCTATATGCGGGTTTCTCATTTCTCCAGCATTTAGAGTGAAAATCATGGGTAAAATTTTGGTGATCGGCGCCGGCGGCGTCAGTTCGGTAGCGGTGCATAAAATGGCGCAGCTTATTGCAGCGGGCAACGGCCCCTTCACCGAGATCATCTTGGCCAGTCGCACCTTGTCAAAATGCGAAGCGATTGCCGAGTCGGTCAAAGAGCGGACCGGTGTGGCGATATCCACGTCCCAGATCGACGCTGATGATGTTCCGGCACTGACCGCGCTGATCGAGCGGGAAAAGCCCGATCTGGTGGTCAATCTGGCGCTGCCCTATCAGGATCTGCCGATCATGGATGCGTGCCTCGCGACCAAGACCGACTATCTCGATACCGCCAATTATGAACCGCGCGACGAAGCCAAGTTCGAATATAAATGGCAGTGGGATTATCAGGACCGGTTCAAGGATGCCGGCATCATGGCGCTGCTCGGCTCCGGCTTTGACCCGGGCGTGACCAGCGTGTTCACCTGCTGGCTGAAGAAACATCATTTTGACCGGATCGACACGCTCGACATTCTCGACTGCAACGGCGGCGATCACGGCCAGCATTTTGCCACCAATTTCAATCCCGAGATCAATATCCGCGAAGTCACCGCCAACTCGCGGCATTGGGAGAATGGCCAGTGGGTCGAAGGACCGGCTCTGACCCAGAAACAGGAATTTGATTTCGAGGCCGTCGGTCCGAAGAATATGTATCTGATGTATCACGAGGAAATCGAGTCGCTGAAGACGCATCTCCCGGAAATCCAGCGGATTCGCTTCTGGATGACCTTTGGCGACGCTTATCTGACCCATCTCGAAGTGCTGCAAAATGTCGGCATGACACGGATTGATCCGGTGATGTACGAAGGCCGCGAGATCATCCCGCTCCAGTTCCTGAAAGCTGTGCTGCCGGAACCGGCCAGCCTCGGCGAGACGACCAAGGGCAATACCAATATCGGCGTCATCGCAACCGGCGTGAAGGACGGTGTCGAGAAGACGCTCTACGTGAAGAATATCTGCAGCCATGAAGCGGCTTTCGAGGAAACCGGCAACCAGGGTGTCAGCTATACCACCGGCGTTCCGGCGATGATCGGCGCGGCGATGATGCTGTCCGGCCAGTGGAAGGGCGATGGCGTTTTCAACATGGAAGAATTCGATCCGGATCCGTTCATGGCGATGCTGAACGAGCATGGCCTGCCATGGACATTGGAAGAATTGGAAGCACCTTTGGCTTTCTAGGATGGAGACCAAGGCAGGCGATCCCGGCGCTTTTGCGCATTTTGATCTGGGCCGCGTGCCCTCGCCCGCCTTTGTCGTGGATGAGGCTGCTGTGCGGCGGAATCTGGCGATATTGGCGGATATCAGGGAACGATCCGGTGCCAAGGTCCTGCTGGCGCTGAAGGCCTTTTCCATGTGGTCTCTGGCGCCGCTGATTGATGAATATCTCGATGGCTATTGTGCGTCGGGACTCTGGGAAGCGCGGCTTGCGAAGGAACATTTCCGCGGGCCGATCAGCACCTATTCTCCTGCTTATAAAGCTGACGATCTGGCCGAACTAAGCCAGATTTCGGAACATATTACTTTCAACAATCCGTCGCAGATTGAACGATGGAAAAGTGATTCTCATCAAGAGATTACGCTTGATAGTTCTGAAATTGGCTTAAGAATTAATCCGCAAATCCCGCTCGGCGAGACCGAGAAATATGATCCGAGCCAGCCGCATAGCCGCCTCGGCTTCCCGATCAGCCAGCTGGCACCAGAGCATTTCCAGCATTTGAGCGGCATCCACTTTCATAACCTGTGCGAACAGGGCTTCGACGCGCTGCAACGGACATGGGAGAAGGTGGAACCATTCATCGCGCCGCATTTCGGCTCGCTCAAATGGATCAATCTGGGTGGCGGGCACCATATCACGCGCGATGATTATGATCGCGAGGCGCTGGTGGGTTTCCTGAAAGATCTGAAAGCGCGGTCGGGCTGCGACATCTATCTCGAACCCGGTGAGGCCGTGGCGCTGGATGCAGGGATATTGGTCGGCGAGATACTGGATGTCTTCGACAATGGCATGCCAGTCGCGATCACCGATATCTCGGCGACCTGCCATATGCCGGACGTGATCGAGGCGCCCTATCGCCCGGCGATGCTGGGAGAGCGGAGCGACGGCACGGCCGTTCGTCTCGGCGGCCCCAGCTGTCTTGCAGGCGACATCATCGGTGATTATATCCTGCCCGTTGAGCCGCATGTCGGGCAGCGGATCGCCTTTCTTGATCAGGCGCATTATTCGATGGTCAAAACCAACACGTTCAACGGTGTTCCCCTGCCCTCAATCTGGCTGTGGAACAGTGAAAATGACGAGCTGAAATGTGTCAAAAGCTTCGACTGGTCGACATTTCGTGACCGTTTGAGCTAGAAAATTGACCTGTTGTGGCAATTTCTGTAAATGCAGGTCTTTACAGATTAATCCAGCGGCCATATAGCCGCGCTTCGCTGCCCCATGGCCGCTTGCGAATCCGCAAGGCAGCTCAATCGATCTTAGCCGATAGGGGGTCCCTTGAGTTGCACTATTACCATGATGCTGAGGAGCTAACGAGGGCTCTCAGCCCCGATATTCCAGTTTTGCTAAACCGGCCACACGCTGCCCGTCGTGCTGCGCGCTATTTCGTCGAGCAATTTCCCGGCAAGTCGCTCTATGCGGTGAAGGCGAATCCGTCGCCGACATTGCTGCAGCTGCTGTGGGAAGAAGGCGTCACCCATTTCGACGTCGCCTCGATCGACGAAGTGCGGACCGTCCGCGCGGCGCTGCCAGAAGCGACGCTCTGCTACATGAACCCGGTCAAACAGCTCGCGTCTGTGCGCGAAGCCTATCACGAGCATGGCGTGCGGATTTTCTCGCTCGACAGCATCGAGGAGCTGGAGAAGATCGAACTGGGCACCGGCAATGCCGAAGACCTGACGCTCTGCGTCCGGATTCGCGTGGCTTCGGAATTTGCCGAAATCAGCCTTGCTTCGAAATTCGGTATCGATGTCGATGAATCGGCCGAACTGCTGCAGCGTGCGCGGCAGCGGGCCGACTGCCTCGGCATCTGCTTCCACGTCGGCAGCCAGGCGATGACGCCGCTCGCCTATGTCCATGCTCTGGAGCGGGTCCGTACCGCGATTGTCGGCGCGTCGGTGACCGTGGATATCGTCAATGTCGGCGGTGGTTTTCCGTCCATCTACCCCGATCTGGCGCCGGTTTCGCTGAACCATTATTTCACCGCGATCGACCGCACATTCGAGGATCTGCCGATCAGCTATTCCGCCGAACTGTGGTGCGAACCCGGTCGCGCCCTGTCGGCCGAATATAGCTCGCTGGTGGTCAAGGTCGAGCGCCGGCGCGGCAACGAACTGTTCATCAATGACGGCGCCTATGGCACCCTGTTCGACGCGGCCCATATCGGCTGGCGCTTTCCGGTACGCCAGGTTGGTGCCGATGAAGTTGATGGCGCGACGACGGGCTTCAGCTTTTACGGCCCGACCTGCGATGACATGGATTTCATGGCCGGCCCCTTCGTCCTGCCCGACAGCATCAAGGCCGGTGACTATATCGAGATCGGCATGATCGGCGCCTATGGCTCGGCGATGCGGACCAAGTTCAACGGCTATGGCAGCAGCGAGGAATATGATGTCGCCGACGAGCCGATGGCCAGCCTCTATGTCGGTGAAAATCTCGACCGGTCGGATCGCGACAATGTGGTGTCCTTTCCGAGCGCATGAACCGCAAACTGGGTTGCAATTGACAATCGGTTACAGTTGACGCAGTTTCTTCCGGTTTCGGGAGGACAAGAATCATGGATATTGCGATTTTGGCACCGGCGGCCGTGCTGGTCTTATGGTCTTTGATCATGCTGCTCTGGATGGCGGGAACGAGATTTCCCGCGATGGCGAAATCCGGCGCGGATCTGGCGAATGCCAAGCCGGGCGGCCGGGGCAGCGATCTGGAAGGGGTGATCCCGGACAAGGTAAACTGGAAGTCCCACAATTACACCCATTTGATGGAGCAGCCGACACTGTTTTACGCGACGGTTGTCATTCTGGCTCTTACCGGTGCGGGGCACGGGATGAATCTCTATCTGGCCTGGGCCTATGTGATCATCCGGATCATTCACAGCATCTGGCAAGCGACCGTCAATCTGGTGAAAGTCCGCTTTCTGCTCTTCATATTATCGACCATCTGCCTGCTGATCATGGCGGTTAACGCCCTGTGGGCCACGCTTTTCTAGTTTTTAACAATATTCGGGAGGAAATTTAATGGACAACAGCCCCTTGCTGCAACCGATGGTTGCGCTCATTCTATGGACCATGCTGATCTGGCTGTGGATGTATGTCACGCGGATTCCGGCGATGAACAAGGCCAAGATCGACACCGCCAATCTGGTCGGCGGCAAAGGCGGCGATCTCGACGAACTGCTGCCGCCGGAAGTGCAGTGGAAAGCGCATAATTATAACCATCTCCTGACCGAACCGACGCTATTCTATGCGATATGCGTTGTGCTGATCCTCGCCGGACAGGATTTTGGACTGAACCTGACCATTGCCTGGATCTATGTCGGTCTACGCGTGGTGCACAGCTTGATCCAGGTCACCAGCAACCGCGTGATCTTCCGCTTTTCGGCCTTCGCGCTGTCCAGCCTGTGCATTATCGCGCTGGCCATCCACGCGGCGCTTGCCGTCTTTCACTAGATGAGGGATATCCTGCAAGGGGTTTGCCCCTTGCAGGCCTGGCTAGCGGCTGAAGCTGGAGACAAGCTCGACATGGGTCGACCAGAGGAACTGGCCCACCGGCCAGACCTGGTCGAGCTTGTAGCCGGCATCGCAAAGCTGTTTCGCATCGCGCGCGAAACTGGCGGGATTGCAGCTGATATAACAGACTTTCGCGACATCGGACTGGGCCAGTTGCAATATCTGTTCGCGTGCACCGGCGCGCGGCGGATCGAGAATGACAGCATTGAAGCGGTTCAGTTCCTCGACGCTTAGCGGCCGGCGGAACAGATCGCGATGCTCGCAGAAAATCTGGCGAGTCGAATGGTTGGCCGCCATTTTCAGCGAACCGATCGCATCCCGCGCGCCTTCGGCGGCGTAGACTTTCTGGTCCGGGCCCAGAGCAAGCGTGAACGTACCCAGACCGGCGAACAGGTCCGCAACCAGACGCGCCTCGCCGACCGTTTCCAGCATGGCGGCAACCAGCGCCTGCTGGCCTTCCCGCGTCGGCTGCAGGAAGCTGCTGTGCGGAAAACTGACCACGGTTCCGCCCAGCGTGACCGTCACCGGTTCCGGCTCCCACTGGGTTTCCGGGCCATAGCCGCCATCGACCGACAGACGCGCCAAACCATTGGCCTGGGCAAAGGCGGAGAGGGCTTCCCGCTGTTCGAGACCTTCCGGCTCATAATTGCCGATCAGCAAATCGATACCCTGATCGACAAGGGTCATCTCGATATTCATGTCATGTTTGCGGCGGGAGGCTTTTTTGAGAAAGGTCCGGAGCGGTGCGAGCAGTGCGAACAGCTCCGGTGCCATGATCTCGCATTGCTTGAGGTCGACGATCCGGTGGCTGCCCGCACCGCTGAACCCCAGCTTGAACTGGTCGCCGAGCTTGGCCGCGCGCAGGCTGGCGCGAATCCGGGTTCTGGGTTGCGAAATCTGCGGCGGGTGGAGTTTTCCGGCCACCAGCCCCTGTCCTTCCAGCGCATAGGCCACGCGTT
This sequence comes from Sphingorhabdus sp. YGSMI21, assembly GCF_002776575.1. Lineage (GTDB taxonomy): Bacteria > Pseudomonadota > Alphaproteobacteria > Sphingomonadales > Sphingomonadaceae > Parasphingorhabdus. Next base: position 3,222,904 of record NZ_CP022548.1, read on the forward strand.
CGGTCAGGAAGCGGGCGTAGCTCTCGGCATCGAGATGTTGCAGGCTGCAGCCGCCACAGGACTGGAAATGCTGGCAAGGCGGCTCGACATGATGCGGCCCCTTGATCAGACCGCCTTCACCATTCAGACGGTCGAGCGGCGCGGAAAAGGCGATATGGCGGCCATCGGCGGTCACGCCGTCCCCCTTCGCGGCGACGCGAATGATCAGGTCTGGATCGGCGGTCGCGGTCATAAACATTCCTGCAAGCTGGCGGGGATCTGGTCGACAAGCATTTCCGGCGTAAAAGCGGCGCCGGCCAGTTGTCCGGCCCGGCTGTGCAGCCACTGGCCTTCGCAGGCTGCCTTATAAGCACTCAGGCCCGTTGCCAAGCGACTTGCGATGATCCCGGCCAATATGTCACCAGTGCCCGCCGTGGACAGCCACGGGCAGTCCTGGGCTGATATCAATGCCTTGCCGTCGGGACCGGCGATCACCGTATCCGAGCCCTTCAGCAAAATGCTGCATCCGGACTGCTGCGCGAGTTGCCGGCTGTCGTCGATTTTATGCTCGGGCGCGCGTCCCGTAAGGGAGGCGAATTCTCCGCCATGGGGAGTCGCGATCGTCTCGGCAGAACGCCCTTTCACAAGATCGGTGAATTGCGGTCCGGCAACGGTCAACGCGTCGGCATCAATCACCAGCGGTGCAGCGGCTGCCAATGCGATTGTAAGAAGCTCCTTCGCCCGGCCATCCCGGCCCAGGCCGGGACCGACGATGATCGCGGAAATGCGCTTGTCGGAAAGCTTTTGCTGCAGGTCCGCCATGTCCTGCACGGTTTCGACCACGATACTGGGGTGGGGCGATGAAAAGCCGGAGGGCGCAAGGATTTTGACATAGCCCGCACCCGCTTTCTGGGCCGCCATCGCAGTGAGTTGCGCGGCGCCGGGCATCGCGCCGGCGACCACGGCAACCAGACCGCGGCTATATTTATGATCCAGCGATGTCGGTCCGGATATCCGCGGTTTCGGCAATATTTCCAGATTGCTGTCCGCCGATATGCCGATATCGATGCCGACCAGATCGCCCATTTTCGAGCGCGCCGGTTCGAGATAAAGCGAGGGCTTGCAAGCCCCGAGCGCAATGGTCGTATCAAATGCCGGCACATCGTTGAGCAGGGTCCCGTGATCGGATTCGACCCCGCTGGGCAGATCGATCGCGACCCGCCGTTTCGCCCCGGCGAACAGCCGCGTAAAATCGGCGAACCACTCTTCACCGACGGCGCGGGTCAGTCCGGTACCGAAGAGACAGTCGACAAATTGTGCGGCCGGCTGCGCATCGTGCAGACTTACGGTCTTGCCCTGCCACAACGACCTGGCATGCCGCGCCGCTTCGGTCTCCGGTTCAAGCGGGGCGGCAACGCGGACATCGACGCCTTTTTCGAGCAGCCACTGGGCGATGACATAGCCGTCGCCGCCATTATTGCCCGGGCCGCAGAGCACCACAGTCTGCATGTCGGCGGCAACCCGCCAGATCATCTGCGCGGCCCCCTGGCCGGCGCGGCGCATCAGTTCCTCGACCGAGATTCCGGAGTCGATCAGCGCCTGTTCCGCCCGCTTCATTTCAGCGGCGGTCAATATATTCCCCTGATTGATCAAGCGCGCCTCTAGTTTCCGGACTGGACCGGTTCTTCTTGAGCGTCGGCCGTTGCGCCGGCAGCGGGTCTAATCTGTGCCGGCAGCAGATATTTGTCGGGACCGACACTGACCATGATCTTGCCATCCTCGACGATCGAGACACGAGCCTTGTCAAACCCGTCGGCGGCTTCCAGGCCGTGGCCGTCGGTCAGGACGTTGAACCGGCGAAAGCCGCCATCGGGATGGCGGATGATCATCGTCACCCTGCCCTCGCCGCTCAGTCTTTCGGTGAAGCAGTCCCGGGAAAAATCGCTTTCGCCATTGATCGCGCATTCGATCTTTCCGTCGTCAACCGCCCGGTCTGCCGCCCGTTTTTCCGCTTGGGCGAGCACTTCATTGTCCGGCCTGTTCTCGCAGGCTGTCAGCAAGAGGGTTACAGCGACAATATTAGATATCCGCATAGACATGTTTTTCAGCCTTGGCTCCCGGATGGGTCACCGCACCCTGATAGGCCGGCCCCACATTCTGCGCATAGCGCCACAATGCTCCTGAACCATAATCGGTTTCGCGTCGTGTAAATTTTTTGCGGCGCTCTTCCAATATTGCCTCGTCGACTTCCAGGTCGATGATGCCCTTCTCGGCGTCAATATTGATCATGTCGCCATCCTCGATCAGGCCGATAGGTCCGCCATCGGCCGCCTCCGGTCCGACATGGCCAATGCAGAAACCGCGAGTGGCGCCCGAGAAGCGGCCATCGGTGATCAGCGCGACTTTCTCGCCCATGCCCTGCCCGTAGAGCGCAGCGGTGGTGGCCAGCATTTCGCGCATGCCGGGCCCGCCTTTGGGTCCCTCGTTGCGGATGACGACAACAGCGCCTTCCTTGATCTGCCGGTCTTCGACGGCCTGGAAAGCATCTTCCTCGCACTCGAAGACCTGGGCCGGACCGCGGAACTGCAGGCGTGCCATGCCGGCGACCTTGACGATCGCGCCTTCTGGCGCCAGCGAACCGCGCAGACCGACGACGCCGCCGGTCGGGGTGATCGCATTTTGTACGTCGAAGATTACTTTCTGGTCCGGATTCCAGACGATTTCCTCGATATTCTCGCCAAGCGTCTGGCCGGTAACGGTGATGCAGTCGCCCTTGATCAGACCATTGTCCATCATCGTCTTCATCAGCATATAGACACCGCCGGCATCGTGCATGTCCTTGGCGACATATTTGCCGCCCGGCTTGAGGTCCGCCAGATAGGGGGTGGTCTTGAAGATTTCCGCGACGTCGAACAGGTCGAAATCTATACCCGCCTCGCTGGCCATGGCCGGCAGATGAAGAGCCGCATTGGTCGAGCCACCCGTTGCGGCGACCACGCGGGCCGCGTTGACAAACGCATCCCGGGTACAGATATCGCGCGGGCGCAGGTTGCGCTCGATCAGGTTCATGATCTGGCGGCCGGCGGCGCGCGCCATGTCGTCGCGAGTTTCATAGGGGGCCGGCGCCATATTGCTGTTCGGCAGCGACAGCCCGATCGCTTCGGCGACGCAGGCCATGGTGTTGGCGGTAAACTGGCCACCGCAAGCGCCATGGCCGGGACAGGCGACCTTCTCCAGTTCGATCAGCTCCTGCAGCGGGCAATTGCCGGCGCTGTGCTGACCGACCGCTTCGAACACGTCGACGACCGTTACATCATGGTCGTGGAAGCGTCCGGGCAGGATCGAGCCGCCATAGACGAAAATCGACGGCACATTGAGCCGCAGCATCGCCATCATCATACCGGGCAGGCTCTTGTCACAGCCGGCATAGCCGATAACCGCGTCATAGCAGTGGCCACGAACGCTCAGTTCGACGCTGTCGGCGATGACCTCGCGAGAAACGAGCGAGGCTTTCATGCCCTGATGGCCCATGGCAATGCCGTCGGTGACAGTGATCGTATTGAACCGGCGCGGCGTACCGCCGGCCTCGATCACGCCTTCACGCGCGATATCGGCCTGACCGTCGAGTAATGTGTTGCAGGGCGCGCTGTCGTTCCCCGCGGAAGCGATGCCGACAAAAGGTTTTGCGATATCTTCCTCGGTCATTCCCATGGCATAATAATAGCTGCGCTGGGGGGCGCGTTCGGGACCGACGCTGACGTGACGGCTGGGCAAACGGGATTTATCGAATCTGTTGGTCATTCTGGCTTTCCAATATGGCAATTTCCGGATCGTCCTTCCAAAAGTCCGCCGGTTAAGCAAGGGCCGTTCTTATTTTATCGCAACTACGCAATAAAATATCAGCGAAACGGCGCTGTCCCGCCTCTTCGCGGATCAGATCCTGGCGGACCTCGACGCCGATATAGGGCTGGCCGATGGCTTCGCACTGACGGTTCATCGTCGCGTTGAGGTCCTTGCCCGAATAAGGCATCTGGTCTCCGACGATCAGCCCTTCCTCCTCGCCAAGAAATTGCAGTGCAAGACGCGGGGCGGTGTCATATTCATTATACATGATGCCCATGTCCCACGGGCGTCTCAGCTGCGGGTTGGTCCGCAGCACCGGCGAAAAACTGTGCAGCGACGCCACCAGTGCCGGTTTCAGATCAGCGATCAGCGCCACGACCCGGTCATGATAGGGCGTGAAAAAGCGGTCCAGCCTGGCCTGTCGCTCCTCGGAAGACAGATGATTGCCGGGAATGTCGACACCATCGCTTTGCGTCACGATAACGGCTTCTTCGTCAGGATAGCGGTTGAGATCGACGATCAGCCGGGACGCGGTGCTGAGTATCGCAAGATAGCCGCCCTGCTCCGTCATCCGCCGGGCTATCGGCGCGATGCCGGGATCATAGGCGATATGGTCGGTGACATATTGCTGGGAAATACCCAGATCGATATCGTCCGGTATGTGGTTTGAGGCATGGTCGACCACGATCAGCACCCCGCCCTCGCGAGGGACTCCGGAAATTTCATAGGCTTCGGTCATCGGATCATCCCTGTCATCGTCCAGATCGGCACCTTCGCCCCGCGACAGCGGCGCTCGGCATCCCGGGCCTCTGCCAGACTTTCGAACAAGCCGAAACAGGTCGCACCGGACCCCGACATCCGGGCCATCAACGGCTGGCAGTCTTCCAGCATCCCGACGATCCCGGTCAATATCGGTACCATGGCGACAGCCGGCGGCTGCAAGTCGTTTCTGCCGTTGCGTGCGGACTGGAGCGCCGGCCCGATTTCGAGCGCGCCGCGATCAATACCGTCCCAGGCGGCGAATATATCGGCTGTCGAAACCGGCACCAGCGGATTGACCAGCAGCGCAGCGGTACCGCGCAGGTCTGCATCGGCAACCGGCTCCAGATCCTGTCCGATTCCGGTGCCGCGACAGGTCCGGCCGGCGACGCAGGCCGGTACATCGGCGCCCAGCGGCTTGGCGATATCCGCCAGTTCTGCGGTCGAAAGGCCGAGCTTCCAGAGCCGGTTGAGCAGACGCAGAGTCGCTGCGGCATCCGCCGATCCGCCGCCAATTCCCGATGCCACGGGCAGTCTTTTGTCGAGCCGGATGCGGGCGCCCTGTTTCCCACCGGACTGGTCCGCCAACAGCCGGGCCGCCTGCACGACCAGATTGTCGATAGCACTCAACCCGTCTGCAAAGGGACCCTCTATCTCCAGCGTCACGCCATCGCCCGGCTCCGCAGAAATCACATCGCCCCGGTCGAGAAAGGCGAATATCGTTTCAAGCGCGTGATAGCCGTCCGGCAACCGCCGGCGGACATGGAGCGCCAGATTGATTTTCGCATAGGCCGTTTCGCTGTCCGGCATGACCCGGTCTGGATCGGACATCAGGGGGAGACGAGATCGGGCCGGAGCCCCAGGTCTATTTTGCTCGCCAGGCGCTGCGCATCCTCGTCCTCCGCGAACAGTTTCGCTGTTTTCCAGGCGTAGCGTGCTTCATAGAGACGGCCGACGGTCCAATAGGCGTCCCCGAGATGCTCGTTGATCGTCGGGTCCTGCGGCTGGCCTTCGAGAGCGGTCTCCAGATAGGCCACGGCGCGCTCATGCTCGCCGGTAATGAAATAGGCCCAGCCCAGCGAATCGGTGATCGCGGGCGAGCTCGAGCGCAGTTCATGCGCCTGTTTGATCGCGGCAACGGCTTCCTCTTCATTTTCCCGCCGTTCGAGCTGGGCATAGCCGAGATAATTGAGAATCGTCGGGGAATTGGGCAGCAGTTCATTGGCCTTCCGCAGCGATTCCAGCCCTTCTGGCCAGATTCCCGCCTGTTCCTGTGCGCCGCCCAGTGCGAGCCAGTAATTGGCCATGACCAGATCGGACCGCTTTGCCTGCTCGCCCAGCGCGACCGCTTGTGCAAAGGCAGCGGCGGCCGCCGCATTTTCGCCCAGCGCCTGCAGCGTCTGCCCCTTCAATATATAAAGTTCGGGCGCCTCCGGGTTGCCGTCCAGAGAGGAATCGAGCCGGCCAATCGCCCGGCCATAATCTTCATTTGCGACAAGACTGGCGATCTCGGAACTCAGTCCGACAAGAAAATAGGGACTGTCAGGGCCGATCCGGGAATATTCCGCCACCGCCAGATCATGATTGTCCGCCATCGCATAGGACCGGCCAAGCGTCAGCCTTGCATAGTCGGAATCTCCGGCGACGCGGGTGCTGGCCAGCGCCAGGACCTGCGAGAGAAATTCGGCCCGCTGCGACGCAAGATCGTTCGACAGCCGCTGGAACAGGAAGGCCAGCCCGGTGGATGGCGTCACCTTCTGCGCAACGCCCTTTTTCTGTCCGGCCTCGATCAGCTGATATAATTTTTGCTCCGGCGCGGTGGACTGGAATTTCAGGATTTCCCTCGCCGTGGCCGTCTCGTTCCTGGCCCAGAAATGGCGAGCCGCGATTATCCGCACCGGCGCCATGCGCGCTTCGTTGCGCTCGACCAGCGCGGCGAGCAAGGCGAGCGCCTCGTTTTCCCGTCGCCGGACCAGACTGTGGAGGATCAGATGCTCCTCCAGATAATAGCGAGACGTCGCATTGCTGCGGGCCTGCGCAAGGATCGCGGTGCCGTCGCGACCTCTTGCGGTTTCCAGCCATGCCCCGAGATAGGGCTGGAGAAAGGCGAAATTCTCGAGCGCCTCCAGTTCGACAGTCGCCAAATCGGCACCGTTCCAGTCGCGCTGCGCAAAGGCCACCGCATAGAGCACGAGCGGCATTTCCGGCTCGGCCTTGCCGCGCAGTTGCAGAACCCGGACGGCTTTCGCCGCCAGATCGAAATCGCCCGTTTCGATGGCACTGACATAGGCTTTTCCGGCCAGCAACTCGTTGTCCGGTTGCTCCTTCAGGCCTTCCGCATAGATTGCGGCCGCAACCCGGGTCTCATCGGAAGACTCGGCGAGCCTCGCTTCGACAAAACGATTGAGTGCCGCGCTGCTTTCGCCGCGGCTGGCAAGCGCCGGTGAGGCGGCTTGTCCGGCGACAAGCAGCGCACATAGACCGAGACTACATATTCGGATAATTTGGACCTCCGCCGCCTTCCGGAACGACCCAGTTGATATTCTGGGACGGGTCCTTGATATCACAGGTCTTGCAATGCACGCAATTTTGCGCGTTGATCTGGAACTTGGGCTGACCCGCTTCGTCCTCGACAAATTCGTAAACACCCGCGGGGCAATAGCGTGCCGAAGGACCGGCGAAGACCGGCAGATTGACATCGACCGGGATATTCGGGTCTTTCAGCTGCAGATGGACCGGCTGGTCTTCTTCATGATTGGTGTTCGACAGGAAGACCGAGGACAGGCGATCGAAGGTGATTTTCCCGTCCGGCTTCGGATATTCGATCTTCACGCAATGTTCGGCGCGCTTCAGACGCGACCAGTCAGGGTGCAATTTCATCGTGAACGGCATTTTGATCTTCAGATGCTCGGCCCACATGTTGATGCCGGAGATGATCGTGCCGAGGAAATCGCCATATTTCTCGACCGCCGGCAGGACGTTGCGGACCACGCGCAATTCCTCGCGCACCCAGCTGTTCTCATAGGCGGTGCCGTAAGCGGCCAATTCGTCATTGCCACGGTCTGCCACGATTGCCTCATAAGCGGCTTCTGCGGCCATCATACCGGTCTTCATCGCGGTATGCGTGCCCTTGATCCGCGGCACATTCACGAAACCGGCGGAACAGCCGATCAGCGCGCCACCGGGGAAATATAATTTCGGAACAGCCTGGAAACCGCCGTCATTGATCGCCCGCGCGCCATAGGAAACGCGCTTGCCGCCTTCCAGGATCTTGCGGATTTCGGGATGCAGTTTCCACCGCTGCATTTCCTCGAATGGCGAGAGATAGGGATTTTCGTAGTTCAGCCAGGTAACGAAGCCGAGCGCGACCTGGTTGTCGGCCTGATGGTACAGAAACCCACCGCCATTGGCGCCTTCGCTAAGCGGCCAGCCCTGGGTATGGATGACCCGGCCCGCCTTGTGCTTGGCCGGATCAATGTCCCACAATTCCTTGACGCCAAGGCCGTAGATTTGCGGCTGGCTTTCGGCATCAAGCGCGAACTGGTTTTTCAGGATCTTGGTCAGATGACCACGCGCGCCCTCGGCAAAGAAAGTATATTTGGCGTGCAGTTCGAGACCGGGTTCGTAATCCGGCTTGTGGCTGCCGTCGCGGGCAACGCCCATGTCGCCGGTGGCGACGCCTTTGACCGAACCGTCCTCATTGTAGAGAATCTCCGCCGCAGCAAAGCCGGGAAAAATCTCGATACCCATATTTTCCGCGCGCTCGCCCAGCCAGCGGCACAGATTGCCGAGCGAACCAGTATAGGTGCCCTTGTTGTGCATGAACGAGGGTGTCATGAAATGGGGAAAGGCGAATTTCTTTTTCTTGGTCAGAATCCAGTGATGATTCTCGGTGACGGGCGTCTTTGCCAGCGGGCAGTCCTCGTCCCGCCATTGCGGGAAAAGCTCGTCCAGACCTTTGGGATCAATCACCGCACCGGACAGGATATGCGCACCGATTTCGGAGCCCTTTTCCAATATGCATACCGAGAGGTCCTTGCCTGCCTCGTCAGCAAGTTGCTTGAACCTTATGGCTGCGCTGAGACCGGCGGGGCCGCCCCCGACTATCACCAGATCATAAGGCATTGACTCTCGTTCACTCATGTCGCTTTTCCTACAGTTCTTGCTTTTATTCTCTTGTACATTCGGTCCGTCGTAAACCGCAACCCGCTGGGCAGAAACCTGCTTTCTCGCCAATTGACCTATTCGTCAACTCATGACTCTATGCATAAATGAATTTAATCTCTGCACAAACGCCTAATCCATCTGCTGAGTCGATGATCCACAGCCTGCAGGACTGGTGGTCGCTGGCCGGCGTCGAGCTGGATTATGCTGATCAGCCGGCGGCGCTTTTGGCCGAGGAAAAGCCTGCTCCGGTGACCCAGGCGCCACCGCCGGCAACCGTTACGGAACGCAAGCCGGAAGCAGCAAAAATCCCGGTGAACAACGAACCGCTGCCAGCCACCTATCCGGAATTTATCGACTGGTTGGCCACGGGCGACGGCCTGATCGAAGCCGGCTGGTCACGGGAAAGAGTGTCTCCGCAAGGGGACATCGAACCGGAAGTCATGGTCGTTTCGGCGCTCCCGGAAAAAAACCGCAATGGCGAGGCGCAGCTGTTCAATACCGAGAACCGGCAGCTGCTGGAGAAGATGCTAGCGGCAATCGGCTGCGATTCGGATCGAACCTATCTTGCCAATATCGCCGTGTCTCTTTCCTATGACGGCCGCATAGACGAGCAATATTGGCCAACGCTCAAAACACGGCTGCTGCATCATGTCGGCCTGGTCCGTCCGAAACGCATCATCTGTTTCGGCGACCTGGCGGCGAAGATCCTGTTCGGACAGGATTTGCTGACCGCGCGCAAAAATAAGCAATTTATTAACCATAGTTCCTCACAAACAGAAGCGATCGTGACATTTCACCCGCGGATCCTGATCGAGCGGCCATTGTTCAAGGCCGAAGCGTGGAAGGATCTGCAAATGCTGACAAGGATTTCTGCCTCGTGAAACTGAAATTTGCACTGACCGCTTCGCTCCTCACCCTCGTTGCAACGCCCGCGCTCGCCGATGACGGAGCGGTTCTTTACAACAGCGCTTCGGTTGCCAAATATGTGCCCTCGCAGCTCAAGCAGCAGCAGTCCGAACATTATCGCGCCCTGTTTTCGGCGATGAGCAGCAATCACTGGGACGTGGCGAAAAACCTGATGGACAGCGCGCCGACCGGCCCGCTGAAGCCTATCGCGCAAGCCGAATATTTTCTGGCCGCCAACAGTCCGCGGGCAGAACTCGGCCCCTTGCTGACTTTGGTCAACGAAGCACCGCAGATCCCGCAGGCCGCCCAACTGGGTCGGCTGGCACAGAAACGCGGCGCACAATTGCTGCCCGACCTGCCCCAGCGCCGCAATCTGTCCTGGATTCCCGGTTCTCCGATCCGCTCGAAACCCAAGGATGTGAACTCCGACAGCGCGGCCAATGGCGTGCGCGGGCAGATCATCGATTTCATCAAGAATGACAATCCGCAGGGCGCGGAAGCGCTGCTGAACGCCAACGCCGGCCAGATGTCGTCCGAAGGGCGGACGGAACTGGAGCAGCGGGTGGCCTGGTCCTATTATATCGAGAATGACGACGCATCCGCACTGCGGCTCGCCCGGCAGGCGCTGAACGGCTCCGGCGAATGGGTCGGCCACGCGAACTGGGTGGCCGGACTGGCGGCCTGGCGACTGAATGACTGCCGCTCGGCAAGCAGCGCCTTCGAACAGGTTGGCCGGTCGGCGACCAATGTCGACCTGCAGGCTGCCGGTCTCTACTGGAGCGCCCGATCGGATCTGAAATGCGGTCAGCCCGAACGCGTGCAGGGCAAGCTGCAGGCCGCGGCCCGTTTCGATGACAGTTTTTACGGCATGCTTGCAGCGCAGACGCTTGGCATGGAGCCGGGCAAATCCGAACAGGGTGAGTCTTTCGAGAAATCGGACTGGCGCGCGCTGGAACGGCACGAAAATGTCCGGGCTGCCATCGCTCTGGTGGAAATCGGCGAAGAGCAGTTGGCCGACGAGGTGCTCCGGCACCAGGCGACGATCGGCGACAGCGGCGACCACCCTGCCCTGATCAAGCTGGCACGGGAGCTGGATCTGCCCCGCACCCAGCTCTGGCTCGCCCATAATGCGCCGCGCGGCATGAAGCCCGATGTCCAGGCCCGTTATCCGGCGCCAAAATGGAAACCCGATGGTGGCTGGCGCGTCGATCCGGCATTGGTCTATGCCCATACATTGCAGGAATCCGCGTTTCGCAGCAAGGTAGTGAGCCCCGCCAACGCCATCGGCCTGATGCAGGTCCGTCCCGGAACCGCCGGCGATATCGCCCGGGCCAATGGCCTGAATTTCAGCGAATCCGACCTCTACCGGCCCTCGACCAATCTCGAATATGGCCAGTCCTATCTCGAATATCTCGGCAAATCATCGATAACCGGCGGCAAGCTGCCGAAGATCGCGGCGGCCTATAATGCCGGCCCCGGTGCGGTCCAGCGCTGGAACAGCGAAATAAAGGACAATGACGATCCGCTGCTGTTCATGGAAAGCATTCCCTATGTCGAGACCCGCGGCTATGTCTCGATCATATTGCGCAACTACTGGATGTACGAGAAGCAGGCCGGCGTCCGGTCGGACAGCGCCCGCGCCCTGTCGCAAAACCACTGGCCGCAATTCCCCGGCAACCCGGACCGGCGCCGGACCCAGTTCACTGCCCGCTGAGAATATTTCCAGACATTAAAAAGCCGGGCCATGCATTGCGCATGGCCCGGCTTTTTTGTTCGGAATATCCTGTCGCCTAGTAGCGATAATGGTCCGGCTTGAACGGGCCTTCGACCGGAACGCCGATATAATCGGCCTGGTCCTTGCTCAGCTTGTCCAGTTTCACGCCCAGTTTCGCGAGATGCAGTTCTGCGACTTTCTCGTCGAGATGCTTCGGCAGAACATAGACATCGTTTTCATATTGTTCCGGACGCACCCACAGTTCGATCTGTGCCAGCACCTGGTTGGTGAAGCTGGCTGACATGACAAAGCTCGGGTGCCCGGTTGCGCAGCCCAGGTTCACCAGACGGCCCTGCGCCAGAACGATCAGCTTCTTGCCATCCGCAAATTCGACTTCGTCGACCTGCGGCTTGATTTCGGTCCACTTCATGTTTTTCAGACCGCTGATCTGGATCTCGCTGTCAAAATGACCGATATTGCAGACGATCGCCCGGTCCTTCATGGCGCGCATGTGATCAACGGTGATGACGTCCTTGTTGCCGGTCGTGGTAACAAAAATATCGCCCCGTTTGGTGCCTTCTTCCATGGTCACGACTTCAAAGCCTTCCATGGCTGCCTGCAGCGCGCAGATCGGATCGATTTCGGTCACGAGAACTCGCGCGCCGCCGTTGCGGAGCGACTGGGCCGAGCCTTTGCCGACATCACCGAAACCGGCGACAACAGCAACCTTGCCGGCCAGCATGACGTCGGTGGCGCGACGGATCGCGTCGACCAGCGACTCTTTACAACCATAGAGATTGTCGAACTTGGACTTGGTAACGCTGTCGTTGACGTTGATCGCCGGGAAAGGCAGCTTGCCGATCTTGGCCAGTTCATAGAGGCGGTGAACGCCGGTGGTGGTCTCTTCCGAAACGCCCTTGATCGCTTCAACCGTGCGGGTCAGATAGCCGGGACGTTCAGCAAGAAAGCGTGTCAGGGTCGCGACAAAGACTTCTTCTTCTTCATTTTCCGGCTTGAACAATTCTTCACCGGCTTCCACCCGCGCGCCCCAAAGCGCGAACATGGTGGCATCGCCGCCATCATCGAGGATCAGGTTGCAGGTCTGGTCGGTGCCCCAGTCGAAGATGCGTTCGACATAGGCCCAATATTCTTCGAGTGTTTCGCCCTTGATTGCGAAGACGGGGGTTCCGCCCGCGGCGATCGCAGCTGCGGCATGATCCTGGGTGGAGAAAATATTGCAGGACGCCCAGCGCACTTCCGCGCCCAGTTCCAGCAATGTTTCGATCAGCACGGCGGTCTGGATGGTCATGTGCAGCGAACCGGTGATCCGCGCGCCCTTCAGCGGCTTTTCAGCGCCGAATTCCTCGCGCAAGGCCATCAGGCCCGGCATTTCGGTTTCGGCTATTTCAATTTCCTTCCGACCGAAATCGGCGAGGGAAATATCCTTGATGATATAATCCTGGGTTGCGGTGGCCACGTCATGTCTCCTTGAAAAACGAAATGCCGCACGGGTAATCCGGTGCGACAACATGGCTTTTCAATAGAGGCTCGCGTCCGTGGAAGCAAATATAAAGATGTCTTTATATTTGATATTTTGTGAGCCTGTTATGCCGCAGGCCGTAACAATCAACCGGTCAGGCGCTGCCGAAACCGCTCGACAGCTTGGTCGGGTCGATGCCCAGAGCATCCCATGCCATCAGCCATTTGTCGCCGGAGCGGCGCTCGTAGAGCCAGTCGGGCGATCCCTCGGCAATGGTCCAGCCATTTTGCGTCAATTCGCTTTCCAGCTGCCCTTCACCCCAGCCGGAATAGCCGAGCGCGATAATCCATTGTTCAGGGCCGCGTCCCTGGGCGATGGCATTCAGCATGTCGACCGAGCTGCTGAGCCCCCAGCGGTCTCCCACCTGCATCGTGTCCGACATGTTGATATCGAGACTGTGCAGGATGAAACCGCGCTGGGTCTCCACCGGACCGCCGAGAAAAACGTCGCAATCGGGCGCTTCGGTCGTATCGATATCGAACTGCCGGAGAATATCGTGAAAACGGATGCCCTCCATCGTCTCGCCGATATTGATGCCCAGAGCGCCGTTTTCATCATGCGAACAGATGGCTACCACCGAACGGGAAAAGCGGGGATCGGCCATTCCGGGCGTGGCGAGGAGAAACTGACCGGAGAAAAAGACGGGATCATTCATGGGGACCAGCATAGCGTCGCAAATATGAACTTCCCATGGCAAATGTCACAAGTCCCATTGCTGGTCGTTTTGCCAGCTTGCATTTTCATCCCTCTGTCACCACTATCAACTGCAGAGGCATGCGTTCTCAGCCCGATCAAAACCAGGAGCAAGATATGATTAACAAAGGCGACAAGATTCCCGAAGTAAAACTGGTCAAGGCGACCGCCGACGGTCCGCAGCAAGTCAGTTCCAGCGAATATTTTGCCGGCAAGAAAGTGGCGCTATTTTCCGTACCCGGCGCGTTCACGCCGACCTGTTCTGCCAAGCATCTTCCCGGCTATGTCGAGAAGGCGGCCGATTTGAAAGCCAAGGGCGTTGACGAGATTGCCTGCACCGCTGTCAATGACGCCTTCGTGATGGGCGCATGGAATGACGCAGCCGGTTCGGACGATGTGACCATGCTCGCCGACGGCAATGGCGATTTCGCCCAGGCGGTTGGCCTGACCATGGACGGATCCGGTTTCGGTCTGGGCCAGCGCGGCCAGCGCTTCTCGATGATCGTCAATGACGGCGTTGTCGAAGAACTGAACGTCGAGGCACCGGGCGACTTCAAGGTCAGCACAGCGGAATATATGCTCGATCAGCTATGATTCGGGCGTCTCGGGATTGACAGCATAACCCTCCTTGATCCGCATCTCGATAGCGCGGATCGCCTGAATATCTTCAAGGGGGTTGCGCTGCAAAACCAGAAAACTGGCTTCGCAGCCAGCATCGAAACAGGCGATTTTTCTTTCGGGAAAAATCGCCTGTGCCGTTTGTGCCGTGGCCAGGTCCAGAATTTCGGCATTGGTAAAGGTGTGGCTCGCGGCTCGTGCCACCAGCCCGTCGATTATCGTCGAACCATAAGCATTGGATCCAATGGCCAGAGGCGCGCCGGATTCGCGCAACATATCGATATTGCGATCCTCCATCGCGACGGTCCATTCAGGCCGTTCCTTTGCCCATTCCGAGGTGATCAACGTTGTGACCATATTCGCGCTGGCCGCGCTCTGGGCGTCGGCTGCGTCAATCAGACATTCCTCGTCGCTATCCGGGGGCGAGCGGTAGATACCTTCGGCAACCGCCGCCTGGTAACAGGGAATGTGCGAGAGGATGGCGGCTCCGGCCTCCACCGCAAGCCGGAAATCTGCCACCGATGAAGCCGCGATCAGCAGTCGCAAATCGGCGGCGCGCGCCTTGTCCGCAATCGCAGCAAGCAAAGCGGGGTTCAGCCCGCCCCCGGCCCAGCTGTCGCCCCGGTCTTCGCCAAAACGTTCGCTATTGCGCAGATAGATTTTGATCACGTCGGGCCGCGTGGCTGCAATCAACGGCCATTTCGCATCGATATCGGACGCATCCTCGATAATATAATAGGCGTTGTCCGCCTGTTTCCGGCTGGCACGAATGGCTGGCTGGTTGGCAACCTGCTGCTCGAAGCTGTAAAACCGCAAGGCATAGGCTTCGTAGATTTCGGCCGGATGGCTGTCGAGGCCGGTAATGCCCCCCAGGGCAGTCAAAACATCGACATTCTGCGGACCGGAAAATTCAGACCTGATCTTTGCAACCGACCGGGCGGGCGCCGTGGCGGTCAGCGCATAAAATATGCCGTCTTGCAGAAATTGCGCGCGCTGGGCCGGAAAACCAAAGCTGCCGTCAAAGGCATGGGTGTGCGCATCGGCAAATGGCGGGATCAGATAGCGACCTTCTAGGTCGATGATCCGGTTAGCCGGTCCTGCGGAAGGCTCGACAAACCGGCCTCCCTTCACGAAAAGCGGATCGGAACGAAACCGCGTGCCGTCGAACCAATGTGCGTTGCGCAGTTCCGTGATCTGGTCTTCGTCGAAATGCCAATCGGCCAGGGCAACCGGTTCATCGGTCGCTACCCTCGCCTGTCCCTCAACCGGCGACGGGAAGGCCGCCCATAACAGGGCGGCCACACACATCAGACTGGTCTTACCATCCACAGGCCTTGCCTCGGTTCTCCTCTTTCAGCCAGTCCATCAGTGGCGCGAAATAGCTGATCATGGCCGAGCCGTCCATTTCCCGCGTTCCGGTAAAGGCTTCCAGCGCATCGGGCCAGGGCTTGGATGCACCCATTTCCAGCATTGCGTTCAGCTTCGCGCCGACCTGTTCGTTGCCATAGAAGGAACAGCGGTGCAGCGGCCCTTTCCATCCGGCTTCGTCACAGGCAGCCTTGTAGAACTGGAACTGCAGGATCCGGGCGAGGAAATAGCGCGAATAAGGCGTGTTGCCCGGAATGTGATATTTTGCGCCCGGATCGAAGGCGTCGGCGGGCCGGTCAACCGGTGGCGCAATGCCCTGATAGTCCAGCTTCAATCCATGCCAGGCGCTCGTATAGTCATCCGGCTGGATGCTGCCCTCGAATACGCCCCAGCGCCATTTATCGACCAGAAGGCCGAACGGGAGGAAAGCAACCTTGTCCATTGCCTGACGCAACAGCAAGCCGATATCCTTGTCCGCGCTCGGTACCTTGTCAGCGTCGAGCAGTCCGACCTGGACCAGATATTCCGGTGTGATCGACAGCGCGATCGCGTCGCCGATGGCTTCGTGGAAACCGTCATTGGCACCGTCGAGATGCAGGTAGCTCTGCTTGTTATAGGCGCGCTGGTAATAATTATGGCCAAGCTCGTGGTGGATGGTGGTGAAGTCATCGCCATTGACCTTGATGCACATCTTGATGCGGATATCGTCCTTGTTGTCGATATCCCAGGCGCTGGCGTGGCAAACGACTTCGCGATCCGCCGGTTTGGTGAACAGCGACCGCTGCCAGAATGTCTCGGGTAGCGGTTCGAAACCGAGTGAGGAGAAAAAGCCTTCACCCGCCTTGACCATCTTCATCGCGTCATAATCATTGGCGACCAGCAATTCGGTCGTGTCATAGCCGATATCGCCGGCCCCTTCCGGCGCCACGACATCATAGATATTGCCCCATTCCTGCGCCCACATATTGCCGAGCAGATCGGCGCGGATCGGACCGGTCTCGGGCTGGACTTCATCGCCATATTTTTCGTTGAGCTTGTCGCGGGTGTAGCAGTGCAGCTGGTCATAGAGCGGCTTGACCTGCGCCCAGAGCTTGTCGGTCAGCTTGGCAAAGTCATCGGCCGGCATATCATAACCGGACCGCCACATCGCGCCAACATCGGCAAAACCGAGTTCGCGGGCACCTTCATTGGCGATTTCCACCATGCGGGCATAATCATCCTTCATCGGCGCGCCGACATTGGTGTGCCAGCTTTCCCACATTTCAGACAGTTCATCGGGATTGCGATTGGTACCCATCGCCGCTTCGATGTCCGAACCGTTGATTTCCTTGCCGTTGAGCGTGCCCTTGCCCTTGCCGTAAGCCGAGTTCAGCTTGGTGGCGATCTCGTTCAGCTCCGTCGAAGCGCCCTCTGTAGTCGGAGCCGGAAGCACGATCCCGCCGCGCAACTTGTCCAGCTTTCGTCGGGTGACAGCATCCAGTCCCTGGACATTGTTGAACTTGGCCGCTTCAAGCGCGGCGTTGACCGACATCGTAGTGCCTTCTGCGCCGACCTTGGCCGCCAGAGCGTCGGTATCATCGGTAATGAAGTTCGAATTGATCCAGTAAATGCGCGCAGCATCGACGGAAAAATCGAACAGCTTCTGCTCGGTTTCGGCGACAAATTGCTGTGCATCGGCCGCTGTCGGAGCAGCCGTTTCCTCCATCACGTCATTTTCATGGTCTTTTGCCAGGGCTGGGGTGGCCAGTGCCATGGTGGCGATTGCGACGATCGAAGCGGCGGTTTTCATAGATGGATCCTCAACTGATTTGATATGGTAGAAATTGAAACTTTATCGCCCGCCGGTCAAGCCCGTGTTTCGCTCCATCGCCAGATAAGCGCGGCGATCATCGCGACCGTGCCGACAATCCAGCTTGCCACCTTTACCGGTTTTGCCAGAGCCGCCGTCCCGGCGAGAATGTCGCTGCCCTGTTCGTTGACCAGCTGGATCAGCTGGCACACGGTTTCGATATAGTCGGTCAGGCCAAAGACAAAATAGCTGAGCACGCAGAGCAGGCCGACTTTCTTGAGCGTCGGCGAATTGGCCCGCTGCCAGATCAGCCGCCCGCCGATGATGCCACCCGACATATAGAGAGTGATGAAGACCAGATCCGCGATCATGCCCCAGCGCGCCATCGCCAGCGCCCCGGCTGATGCCCAGCTTTCCTGGATCGCATTCACCCGTTCCGCTGTCGCTGCGCTCTGGTGATCGAGTATCCCATTCGGCGCGACAAGCGTTTCAAGCGCGCCGTTCGAGAGGATGAGATAGCCGAAAAGCGCCAGACCGCCGCCCCAGAATATCCAGAAATTACGCCAGTTATACAATTTCGACATCGTCCCTCCTATCCGACCAGAAAGCGCACCATTTCCTGGCTCATTTCCGCTTTGGTCACGCTGCTCATATGGGTGCCGGGAATGGCAACATGATGGCCATTGAGCAAAATCGCCGCCAGTTCTTCCGGATCGCCATTATCGCGATCCTCGCTGCCGCACAGAACCAGTGTTTCGGTTTCTATGCTAGCCGCATCGGCGGGATCCATATCGGAAAAAGTTGCGAGCAACAAACTCGCCGCCACCGGATCGATTTTCTGGCTCTTCATGAACTGGATGGCCAGCCAGTGCGGGTCGCCGCGCTTGGCACTCTCCGTGAGGCGAATTGCTTCCTGGAAAAATTCCTGCCGCTGCTCCCATCCCGCCAGGCCCTGCAATCCCATGCCGGCGAGTATCGCTTTAGATGGATTGGCACCGGTCACCAGCAACCGTGCTGTCGTCCGCGCGCCAAGCGAGAAGCCGCCGAGATCATAATCGCTCAATTGCAGATGCGCGATCAGTGCCAGCACGTCCTTGACCAGCACATCATCAGGATAGGCAGATGGATCATGCGGAGCTTCACTTTCGCCATGGGCGCGCAGATCGGGCATGATCACCCGGAAGCCGGCATCGACCAGAGCCTGGGCGTGACCGAATTTGATCCAGTTGGTGTCGGCGTTGGAAAACAGGCCGTGGAGCAGGACAACCGGACGCCCCTCCCCCATTTCATGAATTTTGAGCTTCACCCCGTCGAAGGACGAGAAATCCCATTTGTCAGCCGTCATGTTCCACTTTCCAAATTGCTGCGCCAGGCGGCCGGATTGTCCGGCTGGGTCAGATGCTGGTCGCTTGCTGGATCCAGTTCGATCCCCGGCTGTTTTTTCGACACCCATAAATGACCCATGGGCGCGATGCCGGACGGATCATCCAGCGTTCCCACTTTCAAGGTAATAGCTTCCGGTGGATTGCTGCCGGAATGCCAGAGCCGCGTGCCACAATCGCCGCAGAAATAATTATATTTGGTCCGCCCGCTGAAGACTGTGCTGACAAAATATGAAGCCGAGCCTTCGACCTGCAGCCTCGCATATTGCATCGGCACGGACATTGAAAAGGCACTGGCGCTCTGTTTCTTGCACTCGCCGCAATGGCAGGCATAGGCAACCGGAATAGGGCCTTCAAACTGGTATCGTATCGCGCCGCACTGGCAGCCACCAGTCAGGAGGTCGCTCATTTCTCGGCAAGGCCTTTCTGCTTCATCCGCCATAGCGCCAGTTCGATCCGGTCCTGCCCGAAAAAGGGTTCGTCCTCGAACACCAGCGTCGGCACGCCCCAGTGGCCAGCGGCTTCGAGAGCCTTCTGGTTTTCGGCGATTTCGGCGTCCAGTCCTTCCGACTGGGTGGAGGCTTCGACGCGCAATTCGGTCAGATCCAGCCCGGCGCGTTCGGCGGCTTTTTCGAGGTGGTCGCCTTCGTTCCAGCCAGCGGTGCCGCCCCAGATCAGCTGCGAAACTTCATTGGCAAATTCCAGCCCCTTGCCGCGCCGCGACGCCGCCTGCCCCATCCGGGTCAGTTCGAAAATATAGGGTTGCTCGTCAGCGATCTTGCGGGTGGCGATATCCTGCACGATCGGGTCGGGATTGGGCGGTGCCATCGATATACCCATATGCTGCGCCACCCGGAACATGTCCCGAAACGTGTAGCCCAGCCAGTTGGGGTGATTTTTCTCGAAAAAATCCGGTTCCCGTATCGCCAGCGGATAAACGAAGCGCTGGTTGATCTTCAGATCATAATCCTGCGTCAGCGCAACATAACGCCGCGTCGCCAGATAGCTGTAGGGCGAGCGGAAGGACCAGTACACGTCTGCTTGTAATGTCATCGCGATCATATGGCACAATCGTGAACCGGCTTCTAGAAATTTCAAAGCTAATCATTGCTTATTATAACATATGTTATTAAATTGCCGGGATGAGCGATAATATGGGATTTCTGGTCGGCGATATTTCCCGTCTGATCCGCCGGACTTTCGACAAGCGGGCCAAGGCAATTGGCATCACCCGTCCGCAATGGCGGGTGCTGACCTGGTTGCAACGGCACGAAGGGATCAACCAGAGCGCGCTGGCCGACATGCTGGAACTGGACGCAATGGCGCTGTGCCGGATGGTCGACCGTTTGCAGGCCGCAGATATGGTCGAACGCCGGGCCGACCCCGCCGACCGGCGCGCGTGGAAATTATATCTCACCCCCAAGGGCGTTGCCCTGACCGAGCAGCTGCAGCCGATTGGCGAGCAATTGCTGCAGGAAGCGCTGCACGATGTGCCGCCGGCGGAACGGGAAAAGCTCCATCATTTGCTCGAACGCTTCCGCGCCAACCTGCAATCCATCGATGACGATGATTCACACGAGAAGCGGACCGCCCATGGCTGACAATCCCAATCCGGACATCGATATCAAGCCTGTGACTGAAGGGCCGACCCCTGACCCCGCCACCCGGCGATCGACTGGCCGCAATATCGGTCGCTGGATATTGATGCTGTCGGTGCCGCTCTTGCTCGCAACATTGGGTATTTATTACTGGATCGCCAGCGACCGTTACGCTTCCACCGACAATGCCTATGTGCAGCAGGATATCGTGTCCATTTCTCCCGAGGTGGGCGGAAAAATCGTGCAAGTGGCGGTCGAGGAAAACCAGCAGGTCGCGGCCGGCGATCTGCTTTTTGCGATAGACCCAGCGCCCTTTGAACTGACCGTCGCGCAAAGCAATGCGCGCATCGCCGCCGCACAAGTCGAAGTCCAGAATCTCCGGACCGATTATCAGGTGAGCGGCGTGGACATAGAGGTCGCGCGACAGGACATTGCCTTCGCCCAGTCCAACTATCAGCGGCAGGCGGCCTTGATGGCGAAGGGCTTTACCACCCGGGCCCGGCTCGACGCCGCCCAGCATGAAGTCGATCTGGCCAGAGCCAGATTGAAATCCGCCCAGGCGGATGTCGTCGCGGCCAGGTCACGCCTGTCGACAGGATCGGCCGCTCCGGGCGAAAATCCGGATGTTGCCGAGGCCAGAGCGGCCCGGGACCAGGCCTTGCTCGATCTGGAACGCACGCGGGTGGTGGCTCCGGTCGCCGGACGGGTCGCCCAGTCTACCCGGCTGCAAATCGGGCAGATGATGGTCTCCGGACTGCCGGCGCTTTCCATCGTGGACGACAAGAATAGCTGGGTGGAGGCCAATTTCAAGGAAACCGACCTCGCCAGGATGAAGGTCGGTCAGAAAGCAAAAATCACCTTCGACGCTTATCCGGAGCTGGAACTCAAGGGCCGTGTCGATAGCATCGGTGCGGGCACCGGATCGGAATTCTCTGTCCTGCCGGCCCAGAATGCCAATGCCAACTGGGTCAAGGTCACGCAGCGCGTTCCCGTGCGGATCAGGATCGTGGATCCCTCGCCGCGGCAGCTGATTGCGGGGATTTCTGCGGAGGTAACCGTCGATCTGCGCACTGGTAAAGAGTGAACGCGCAAAATCCCGATGAAGCAGCGCTGCCGGTAGACAACCGGGTCCTGCTCACCATTGCCGTCATGCTCGGCAATATCATGCAGATACTCGATTCGACGATCGCCAATGTCGCGCTGCCGCACATGCAGTCGGGCTTGGGCGCCACGCTCGACACGGTGACCTGGGTATTGACCAGCTATATATTGGCCTCGGCGGTCGCCATTCCGATCACCGGCTGGGTCGCGGACCGGATCGGATCGCGCAAGCTGTTTCTCTGGTCGATCGCCGGATTCACTCTGTCCTCGCTATTGTGCGCCACTGCTACCAGTTTGGAAATGTTGGTCTTTTACCGGGTGATGCAGGGCCTTTCCGGTGCCTTCGTGATGCCGCTCTCGCAGACGGTCATGCTCGACATCAACCCGCCGAAAAACCATCCCCGAGCGATGGCGATCTGGGGCATGGGCGTGATGATTGCGCCAATCACCGGACCGATCATCGGCGGCTATCTGACAGAAAATTACAGCTGGGAATGGATTTTCCTGATCAATGTTCCGCTGGGCATCATTACTTTCATCATGCTCTGGACACTGCTCCCCTCGCGACCGATTGCCCGGCGCAAGTTTGACCTGTTCGGATTTGCCTTGTTCGCCGCCTTCATGGCCTCTTTCCAGCTGATGCTTGATCGGGGCAATGGCGAGGACTGGTTCGAAAGCTGGGAAATCATCATTGAATTCGGCATTGCCGCCGCTGCCCTGTGGATGTTCGCCATCCACATGTCGACAGCGCGAAATCCGTTCCTGTCGCGCGATCTGTTCCGGGACCGCAATCTGGTCACCGCGATGCTGCTGATGATCGTCGCCGGTGTATCGATGTTCTCCACCATGGCCCTGCTGCCGCCGATGCTGCAGAATATCTATCATTATACCCCTATTGATGCGGGCATAATATTGGCGCCGCGTGGCGTCGGTGTGTTTCTGGGCATGGCCATCGGCAGTCGCCTGGCGACCGTTGTCGACGCACGGTTCGTCGTTGCGACCGGAATGGCGCTGGCTTCCTATTCGGCCTGGATGATGACCGGGTGGAGCCTGGAAATGGACCGCTGGCCGGTGATCACCAGCGGCGTCGTCCAGGGCCTCGGGATGGGCGCGCTATTCGTCACGATGAACATATTGGCTTTTTCCACTCTGTCGTCCGCGCTGCGAACCGACGCCGCCAGCTTGCTCAATCTTTCGCGGACGATCGGGGCTTCGGTCGGGATAGCGGTATTTGTCGGGCTGCTCGGCCGCAACTGGCAGACCAGCCACGCCGATCTCGCCGGCCATGTCACCGAAGCGCGGCTATCCCCGCTCAGCCCGACCAGCATCAACCGGCTCGGACAATATGGCGAACAGGCGATGATGATGATCGACGGCGAGGTGAACCGGCAGGCGCTGATGATCGCCTATCTCGGCGATTTCTGGCTGATGGCGGTGGTTACCGGTTTGTGTGTTCCGCTGGTGTTCCTGATGAAGAAACCCCAGCGGATGAAAGTTGATTCAGCCGAAGCGGCCAGCGCGGCGCACTAGCCCTTCTTCAGATGCTTGCGGCCGAGCAGCTCAGCAATCTGCACCGCGTTGAGCGCTGCGCCCTTGCGGAGGTTGTCGCTGACGCACCAGATATTCAGGCCGTTTTCGACCGTCGGATCTTCGCGCACGCGGCTGATGAAGGTGGCGCCGTCGCCGACGCATTCGACCGGCGTGACATAGCCTTCGTCCTCGCGCTTATCGACCAGCATGATGCCGGGCGCGTCGCGCAGGATTTTCTGGGCGTCCTTGGCGGACAGTTCTTTTTCGAACTCGATATTGATCGACTCGCTGTGACCGACAAAGACCGGCACGCGGACGCAGGTCGCGGTGAGCTTGATCTTGGGATCGAGGATTTTCTTGGTCTCGACGACCATTTTCCACTCTTCCTTGGTGGAGCCGTCGTCAAGGAACACGTCGATATGCGGGATCACGTTAAAGGCGATCTGCTTGGTGAAAACGTGGTTTTCCTTTGGATCACCGACGAAAATCGCGCGGGACTGTTCGAACAGTTCATCCATACCGCCCTTGCCTGCGCCGGAAACCGACTGATAGGTAGAGACGACAACCCGCTTGATTGTCGCTGCATCGTGGAGCGGCTTCAGAGCCACAACCATCTGGGCGGTCGAGCAATTGGGATTCGCGATGATGTTGCGCTTGGTATAGCCGCTGATCGCCTCGGGGTTCACTTCCGGCACGATGAGGGGCACGTCCGGATCCATGCGGTAGAGCGAGCTGTTGTCGATCACCACGCAACCGGCGGCCGCAGCCTTGGGCGCATATTCCTTGGTCGGGCCGGAACCGGCAGCAAACAAGGCAATATCCCATCCGGAGAAATCGAAATGCTCGATATTCTGGACCTTGAGCATCTTGCCGGTGTCGCCAATTTCGATTTCGCTGCCCTGCGAGCGGGACGAAGCGACGGCAGCCAGTTCGTCATAGGGGAATTCACGCTCGACCAGTACGTTGAGCATTTCGCGCCCGACATTGCCGGTAGCGCCAACAACTGCGATTTTGTAACCCATGAAACTTTTCCTGTTGCTGATATTAAAACAGCCGGTTTTCCTGTGGGGAGAACCGGCTGTTTGAAACTTTTTAGAGAAGCGTAGCTTATTTCGCTTCGGTGCCTTTCGCTGGCTGGTTCAAACGGCGTTCCGCAATACGGGCCCGTTTCCCAGTCCGGCCGCGCAGATAGTAAAGTTTCGCACGACGCACGATACCGCGGCGAACCACGGTGATGCTTTCAATATTCGGGGAGTAGAGCGGGAATACGCGCTCGACGCCTTCGCCGAACGACATTTTGCGTACGGTGAAGTTGGAGCCCATGCCGCGATTGGTCCGTGCGATGCACACACCTTCAAAATTCTGGGTACGAACGCGCTCGCCTTCGACGACGCGAACACCGACGCGCAGCGTATCACCAGCGCGAAATTCGGGAACTTCCTTGGACGCTACAAATGCGTCTACTGCTTCTTTTTCCAACGTCTGAATCAGGTTCATGACCTATTCCTTATCTTTATCTTTTTCCTGCGCACCAGAGGGCGACTGATCCGGAGCATCCCTGTGACGCTCCCATAAATCCGGCCGCCTTAGCCGTGTATCTTCCTCTGCCCTTTGTTTCCGCCAAGCAGCTATTTTCGCATGATCCCCCGATCGCAAGACTTCAGGGATAATGCGCCCTTCCCATATTTGAGGTCGGGTATATTGCGGATATTCGAGTATTCCGTGCTCGAAACTCTCGTCATCTCCGCTAGAAGACGCGCCCATTACCCCGGGCAGCAGCCGAATGCAAGCGTCTAAAAGCACCAGCGCGCCCATTTCTCCGCCGGAAAGCACATAGTCGCCGATCGAGACTTCCTCGATTGGCCGGCCTTCGAACAGGCGCTCGTCAAATCCTTCGAAACGGCCGCAGATGATGGTGACGCCGGGGCCGGCTGCGATTTCGCGGACGCGGGCTTGCGTTAGCGGTTTTCCGCGCGGGGTCATGGCGAGGATGGGGGCGACTTGCGGCGGGGGAGCCGTTCGTTCTGAGCTTGTTGAAGCATCGCTCTCCGCTGCATTAGGTCCTTCGGCAGGCTCAGGACGAACGGAATTGGAGAACAACTCCTCCCCGTTTGCGTCGAGCGCCCCCTCCCCGTTCGTCTCGAGCGCAGTCGAGACACCGCTAGCCGCCAGACCGTATCTCGACTGCGCTCGAGACGAACGGACCTTCGCCGCCATTCGCTCCACCGCGTGATCGACCGCTGCCGCCATAATATCAGCCCTGAGCACCATTCCAGCCCCGCCACCCGCCGGCGTGTCATCGACACTGCGATGCTTGTCGGTCGCGAAATCGCGCGGGTTGATCGTATCGCAAGCCCACTTCCCCTCCGAAAGCGCCCTGCCCGCCAGCGATGCGCCGAGTGGGCCGGGGAACATATCCGGGTAGAGGGTCAGTATTTGGGCGTGGAAGGTCATTTATCCCTGCGGGTATTTTTCATTTCCAAGATCACGAAGGTCATGATCGAGATCGCCACGGCCATCGCACTATAGATAACAGTCGATTTAGCCGGACTTTCATAGAGGCCCGGGTCCGCAGAGAAAGCGAGCAAGGCGACGGCCGGTGTCAAAATAAACTGTCCCGCGACGATCGTTATTGCCATGCGGATCGATTGACCGCGCTTCCGGCTCAACTTCCAGCCGGCGAAAGCAGGCGCGGCAACCAGCGCGAAGACCAGCAAGATATAGAATATCGGACCGATCATTGCTCGACGAACGCTGCTTCGACGATTGCCGGATCGCCACTCATGTCGATCGCGATGACCGGCACCATGAATTTTTTGCCATTGGCGCGTTCGATCTCGATCACGTCGCCGGCGCCAAATTCGTAGATGGCGAATATCTTGCCCAGTTCCTCGCCGGCGTCGGAGACGCAGCGGAGGCCGATGATGTCGATATGGTAAAATTCGTCCTCGTCCAGTTCCGGCAAAGCGGAGCGTGGCACGGTCAATTCTGTGCCGCGCGCGGCTTCGGCGCCGTTGCGGTCGGTAATTTCGGCAATCCGCGCAATCGCGCCCATCTTGTGGGGCTTCACGGATTTCAGCGTCATCGCGCCGCCGTTGAACGTCTTGTGCGCCCTGAGACTGTCGAGACTGTCACAGAACAGCTTGAGCCGGACCTCGCCGGTGATCCCGTGAGCGCCGATGACGACGGCGAGCGGGACGGGTTTGTCAAGCGGAGACGTCATAAGCCCCTCCTCTTCAGAGCAGCGGTCGGGGTGGTGGCGATGTGCGAACATCGCGCGCATAGCAAAGCATCGGCTTCGCCAAATCCCACCCCAACCCCTCCCTTGGAAGGGAGGGGCTTAGACATTAGCCTTCAGCCTTTTCTTCGGCTGCTGCTTCTTCGGCCGGTGCTTCTTCAGCAGGCGCTTCTTCAGCAGGAGCCGCAGCGGCTTCCTTGGCCGCTTCTTCAGCAGCAGCGGCTTTTTCCGCTTTCTCTTCGAGGCGCTCGGTGGCTTTTTCGCCTGGCTTGCCCTTGTTCGGGTTGTTGCGCGCTTCACGCTTCAACAGACCGGCGGCATCGAGGAAACGGGCAACGCGATCCGAAGGCTGTGCGCCGTTTTCGAGCCAATGTTTTGCGCGCTCGGTATCCAGAACAACGCGCTTTTCGTCGTCTTTCGCGAGCAGCGGGTTGTAGCTGCCGATCCGCTCGATGAATTTGCCGTCGCGCGGTGCACGGGCATCCGCGATCACGATCTTGTAATAAGGACGCTTCTTGGATCCGCCCCGGGACATTCTCATTGCTACTGCCATTGTAATAGACCTTTCTAAAAATACCAAAATTTCAAATTGTTAGGATTATTTCTTCTTGTTCAATAAATTCGCCAGATCAGGGGGAAGCCCGCCCGGTGACATGTCGGGAAGCCCGGGCATACCGGCCATGCCGCCACCCTGACCGCCCATTCCGGCGCCAGCGGCTCCGCCGCCTCCGCCAAACATCGACATCAGCCCCTTGATCCCGCCCATCTTCTTGATGCGCTTCATCGCCTTGGCCATTTCCTGATGCATCTTGAGCAGCTTGTTGACGTCCTGCACCGTCGTGCCCGAACCGATCGCAACCCGCCGCTTGCGCTTGGCGTTGAGCAGGCCCGGCCGGGTCCGCTCTTCTTTGGTCATCGAACCGATGATCGCGTCCATGCGAACCAGAACCTTGTCGTCCATAGCGCCGCCAGCCATCGCTGCCTTGGCTTTCTTCATACCCGGCATCATCGAGGCCATTGCACCCAGGCCGCCCATTTTGGTCATCTGGTTGAGCTGGGAGCGCAGATCGTTGAGATCGAACTGCCCCTTGAGCATTTTCTCGGCGAGCGCTTCGGATTCTTCCTTGTCGACCACCTGCGCCGCTTTTTCGACCAGGCTGACGACATCGCCCATGCCGAGAATCCGGCCGGCAACGCGTTCCGGATGGAATTCCTCGAGCGCATCGATCTTTTCGCCGACACCTACGAATTTGATCGGCTTGCCGGTAACCGCGCGCATCGAGAGCGCCGCACCGCCGCGCGCATCGCCGTCCATGCGGGTGAGCACGACACCGGTGAGATCGACCTGGTCGGAGAAATTCTGAGCGACGTTGACCGCATCCTGGCCGGTCAGCGCATCGACAACCAGCAGGATTTCCTGTGGTTTCGAAATATCGGCAACCGCCTTCATTTCGTCCATCAGTTGCTGATCGACATGAAGTCGTCCGGCGGTATCCAGCAGAAGTACGTCAAAACCCTGCAATTTTGCCGCCTGCAAGGCGCGCCTGGCAATCTCGACCGGTTGCTGTCCGGCAACGATCGGCAGGGTGGCGGTATTTGTCTGCTCGCCCAGGACCGCCAATTGCTCCTGCGCAGCCGGACGGTTGACGTCGAGCGAGGCCATCATGACCTTCTTGTTGTCCTTGTCCTTCAGCCGCTTGGCAATTTTCGCCGTGGTCGTCGTTTTACCGGAGCCCTGCAGACCGACCATCATGATGATGGCGGGCGGCGCTACCGACAGTTCAAGCGCACTAACCTCGGAACCCAGCATTTCGGCAATACCGTCATTGACGATCTTCACCACCTGCTGGCCGGGGGTCACCGATTTGAGAACCGACTGGCCGACCGCTTTCTCGGTTACCTTCTCGACAAAATCCTTGACGACCGGCAGCGCGACATCGGCCTCGAGCAAGGCAATCCGCACTTCGCGCATCGCGCCGCGAACATCTTCTTCCCGTAGCGCACCCCGGCCGCGCAGCTTGTCGAAGACTCCGCCAAGGCGGTCGCTTAACTTATCGAACATGTTACCGCCTTTCTAACTTCCAAACGGCCCGGTTTCAGGCCAACGCAAAAAGCGCCGATGGGCGAAACCTCGCTGATCGACGTGTGAGTTTTTCGAACTCTAAACAGGATTGGCAATACAAGCATTGCCTGATGTGGCGGTCTATTAGTGCAGTTCCCGCGATATCGCAAGTGCGGATTTTTGGAAGATATGAACAGCCGTTAACCAGAAATTGAGAACTGTTCGGCAAAAGCCTTCCGGCAACAGCGGGAAAACAACTATGGCTCGACCAGCAGCCGACCAACATCTCAGGTTGATGAAAAACGGGTACAAGATATCCGTTGGCCGCGACGTTGTGACCGGCGCCATTGTCATTCTGGCGATACTCATGTTTGCCGGCACCGGCGGTACGGTGCTGTCCGATGCTATCGATTCCATTACCGGCCAGACCAGAGCGGGTGACAACGTCCTGGTCCCCGCTTTCCTGCTCAACATCGCCCTGATCCTGTTCGGCTGGCGCCGCTACAAGGACCTGACGCGGGAAGTCGAGGAACGGGCCGCCGCCGAACAGCGGGCGCACTCGCTGGCCGTGACCGACCCGCTCACCGGTTTGCTCAACCGCCGTACGATCGGCGAAAAGACGGCGGAAATGATCAGCCTCGCGCAACGGCAAAAAAAGAGCATCACATTCATGATGCTCGATCTCGACAATTTCAAAACCATCAATGATGTGCACGGCCATAGCGCCGGCGACGCCGTGCTCAAGCAAGTGGCAGCCCGCCTTTTGCAGGTCTTGCCACCCCATAATCTGCTCGCCCGCCTCGGCGGTGACGAGTTTGCATGCGCCTTTGTATTCGATCCGGAGCAGCCGAGAATGGTCGAACGGATCGCCGACGATCTTATCGAAGCCATCGCAACACCGATTGTCGAGAACGGCATAGAGCTTGCTGTGACCACTTCCATCGGCATGTCACGCTATGATTCGGAATCGGAAGGTGTCGACCTGCTAATGCGCCGCGCCGACATCGCCATGTACAGTTCGAAAAAGCAGGGGCGAAACCGTCATTGCTGGTTTGACGCGAATATGGAACAGGAACTGCAAACGCGCAGTTTGCTGGAGACCGGCATGCGAATGGGCATACCGAACGGGGAATTCGTTCCCTATTTCGAGCAACAGATTGATCTCGCGACCGGCAAATTGACCGGTTTTGAAGTTCTGGCCCGCTGGGAATCCCCCACACAGGGGCTGATCTCGCCTGAAATATTCATCCCGATCGCCGAAGAGACCGGGATGATCGGCGATCTTTCGCTCAGCATCATGCGACAGGCCCTCGACCATGCGAAATATTGGGACGCGTCCGTAACGATTTCCGTCAATATCTCGCCGGTCCAGCTGCTCGATCCCTGGCTGGCGCAGAAAATCGTCAAATTGCTCGTCGAAACCGGATTCCCGCCCAGCCGGCTTGAAATCGAAATCACCGAAAGCGCGCTGTTCGAAAATCTCAGCCTCGCGCAGTCGATCGTCGGCAGCCTGAAAAACCAGGACATCAAGATCGCGCTGGATGATTTCGGTACCGGCTATAGCTCCCTTGCCCATCTGCGGGCCTTGCCGTTTGACCGGATAAAGATCGACCGCAGCTTTGTCTCATCGCTTCTCGGCAATGCCGAAAGCAAGGCCATTGTAAAAGCCATCAATGGCCTCGGCGAGAGCCTTGGCCTGCCGATCACCGCCGAAGGTATCGAGGACAAGGACACCGAAAACGAGCTGCGCAGCATCGGCTGTGCCCAGGGTCAGGGCTGGCATTACGGACGCCCGCTGACGGTCCCGGAAACGCGCAAGATTCTGGCCAAGCGCAATCTGCTGCCGGCGGGGGAACTGGAAGACGCGGCGGCGGCGCAGGCCGCCCCCGGTCCGTCGCCTTCTGACAAGGACCTCATGCAAAAAGCCAGCTAGAATGGTTTGCGACAGGCAATTGCGAGCCGAATTGCTGGACTCCCGGGAACGGCATCCCTAAATCGCCACTCATGACCACAGGACGCTTCCACAAAATGCACGGTTTGGGCAATGATTTTGTCATCATCGATGCGCGCGAGGAGGAACTGACCCTGTCCGGCGCGCAGGTCACGGCCATTGCTGACCGGCGCAGCGGGATCGGATGCGACCAGCTGATCATCCTGCGTCCGTCGGACAAGGCCGATGTAAGAATGCAGATATTCAATGCAGACGGAAGCGAAGTCGAAGCCTGCGGCAATGCCAGCCGCTGCGTCGCCAAACTGATCGGCGCGGAAACCCGGATCGAGACTGCCGGCGGTATCATCGTCGGAAGCGCGACCGAGGACGGTGCGATCGTCGACATGGGCAACCCCCGTTTCGAGTGGCAGTCCATCCCCCTCGCCTATGCCATGGATACGCTCGCCATGCCGCTTGGCTGGGAGGATCTGCAAAATCCTGCCGCCGTCAATGTCGGCAACCCGCATGTGATCTTCTTTGTCGACGATAGCGAAATTGTTGAACTGGACCGTCTGGGACCGATGATCGAAGTGGATCCGCTGTTTCCCGACAAAGTGAACGTCAATGTAGCCCATATTGTGGACGGTACCATCCATTTGCGGGTCTGGGAGCGCGGCGTGGGCCTGACCCGGGCTTGCGGCACCGGAGCCTGCGCGACCGCCGTCGCCGCGATCAGGCGAGGCCTGGCGTGCAGCCCGGTACAGGTCGAACTGCCCGGCGGCTCACTGGTGATCAGCTGGAAAGATGGCGAGAATATCCGGATGCAGGGTCCGACCACCTATGTCTTTGCGGGTGAAGCTGACTGGTCCCAGTTCGGATGAGCGCGCCGGAAATGATCAGCATGGGCTGTCGGCTCAATATCGCGGAAAGCGAGACGTTGCGGCAGAATCTGGCCGCCAACAATATTGACGGCGATAATCTGATCATCGTCAACAGCTGCGCCGTGACCAACGAAGCGGTCAGACAGACGAGGCAAGCCATCCGCCGGGCGAAGAAAGACAATCCGGACAAGAATATCATCGTCACCGGCTGTGCCGCGCAGGTCGATCCGGCGATGTTCGCGGATATGCCCGAAACCAGCGCGGTGGTTGGCAATGTCGACAAATATGACGCTGCCAACTTCAAGCTCGGTCTGCAAAGCAATCGCCCGGACATCCGCGTCTCCGATATCATGCAACTCACGGAGACCGCACCGCACATGGTCAGCGCCTTTGCCGACCGGTCCCGCGCGTTCGTGGAAATCCAGAATGGCTGCGACCATCGCTGCACGTTCTGCATCATTCCCTACGGCCGCGGAAACAGCCGGTCAGTGCCGGCGGGCGAAGTGGTCAGCCAGATTCAGGCTCTGGTGGATCAGGGCTTTCAGGAAGTCGTGCTGACCGGTGTCGATGTCACCAGCTACGGACCGGACCTGCCCGGTGAACCGACGCTGGGCATGCTGGTCGAGCGTATCTTGAAACATGTCCCCGGCCTGCCGCGGCTCAGGCTGTCCTCGCTGGACGGCATCGAGATAGATGATCGCCTGTTCGACCTGCTTACCGGTGAAGCGCGGCTCATGCCCCATGTCCATCTGTCGCTCCAGTCGGGCGACAACATGATTCTCAAACGGATGAAGCGTCGGCACAGCCGTGAGCAAGCGATTGCACTGGTTGAGCGGCTAAAAGCCAGAAGGCCGGAAATCGCCATCGGCGCAGATATTATCGCCGGGTTTCCCACCGAAGATGACGCCATGTTCGCCAACAGCCTCTCGATCATCGACCAATGCGACATTGTCCACGGCCATATTTTCCCTTACTCGCCCAAACAGGGTACACCCGCCGCGAAAATGCCGCAGGTCGACGGGCAGGTAATCAAGCAACGAGCAAAGACATTGCGGGCGGCAGTCAGCCGGCGCGCACGATCATGGCGTCAGTCGCTGGTCGGCTCGAAACAGAATATACTGGCGGAGCTCTCGGGGAATTCCGGCTATTCGGAAAATTTTGCCCGTGTTCGATTTGATGCTCCGGCAGGCAAGAGTGAAATAGTTCCGGTCGAGATCATCGACGTGCAGGACAAACAATTGATTGGCAGGATGTTAGCGTGACCGAGAAAAATAGTTGGAAAGACCGTCTGTTCGGCGGCTTCAGCAAGACATCATCGCGGCTGACCGAGAATCTGGCCGGTTTGGTAACCAAGGCCAAGCTGGACGAGGCCACGCTCGACCATATCGAGGATGCGCTGATCATGTCTGACCTTGGTCCCGCCACCGCGGCTTCGATCCGGGCAAAGCTTGCGGTCGAGCGATTTGAAAAAGGCCTGACCGAAGAAGCGGTGAAGGAAATCATCCAGCGCGAAATCGCCGCGATACTGGAACCCGTAGCGATTCCGCTGGAAATTGACGCCTTTCCCAGGCCCCAGGTAATATTGGTGATTGGCGTCAATGGTTCGGGCAAGACCACAACCATCGCCAAGCTGGCGCATCTGTTTCTCGAACAGGATTATGGCGTGATGCTGGCGGCGGGCGATACGTTCCGGGCAGCGGCCATCGGTCAGCTGAAAGTCTGGGCCGAACGGCTGGGCATTCCGATCATCAGCGGACCGCAGGGCGGCGACAGCGCCAGCATAGTCTATGAAGGCGTCAAACAGGCCACCGCGACCGGTATTGACGTGTTAATCGTCGATACAGCCGGGCGGCTGCAGAACCGCAGCGAGTTGATGGATGAACTGGACAAGATCCGGCGCGTGCTTGGCCGGCTCAATCCGGCGGCACCGCATAATGTGGTACTGGTGCTGGATGCCACGACCGGCCAGAACGCCCTGTCCCAGATCGAGGTTTTCCGGGATGTCGCCAAGGTTACCGGCCTGATCATGACAAAGCTCGACGGCACCGCCCGTGGCGGCGTATTGGTGGCGGCCGCAAAACAGTTTGGAATGCCGATCCATGCCATCGGGGTCGGAGAGAAAATAGAGGACCTGCGCCCCTTCAAGGCCGAAGATCTGGCCGCAGCCATAGCCGGGATAGAAAAATGACCGAAGCCACCGCCATCGAAGAAATCCCGAAAGACCATAGAGGTCTGAGCTTCGCGCTCGATTTCGGCCCCCTGTTGATATTCTTTCTGGTCTACAAGTTCGGCGCGCCAGAGGGCAATCCGATTACCTCTGCCATTTACGGCACGATTGCCTTCATGATCGCGATCGTCATCGCGATGGGTATTTCCAAATGGAAGCTGGGCAAAGTTTCGCCGATGATGTGGATGTCCGCGATCCTCATTCTGGGTTTCGGCGCCCTCACCATCTATTTCAACGATCCGCGGTTCATCCAGCACAAGCCAACCATCATCTATGCCGGCTTTGCCCTGATATTGTTCGGCGGCCTGTTGCGCGGCAAGGCCATGCTGAAAAGCCTTTTGCAGGCGGCATTTGAGGGTCTGACCGACGAGGGCTGGCTGAAATTGTCGCGCAACTGGGCGCTCTTTTTCACGGCCATGGCGGTTGTCAACGAACTGATGGTGGCTACGTTGACCTTTGACTGGTGGCTGACGATCAAGGTCTGGGGCGTGACCACGGCATCGTTCATCTTTGCCATGGCGAATATTCCGATGCTGATGAAGCACGGCTTTTCGGTAGAAGAAAAGCCGCGCCCTGAAGGCCAGGACGCGGCTTGAATTTATAGCGGAGGCTGATTTTAGCCCTGGTCGGCGCGGCTGACGCCGTCTCCATCGAGGTTCAGGGCGACAAAGTCCCAGTCGATCGCATTGTCGAGCAGCGCGGACACATAGTCCGGACGCGCATTCTGGTAGTCCAGATAATAGGCATGTTCCCAGACATCGAGCGTCAGCACAGGTTTCACATCATGCGCCACGGGCGTATCGGCATCGTGATAGGAAGTGATCTTCAACTCGTCACCATCCAGCACCAGCCAGGCCCAGCCGCTGGCGAAATGACCGGTCGCTTCGTCCTTGAACTTGCTCTTGAATTCGTCGATCGAACCGAAGCTGCTTTCCAGCCGGTCTTTCAGTTCGCCGGTAATTTCCTTTTTTTCCGGTGACAGGCAGAGCCAGTAGAAGCTGTGGTTCCAGACCTGTGCGGAATTGTTGAACAGGCCACCGTCTGCCGCCTTGATGACTTCCGAAAGCTTCTTGCCCTCGAGATCGGTGCCCTCAATCGCGTCATTGGTCTTGCTGACATAGGCATTGTGATGCTTGCCGTGATGATAGTTAAAGGTGTCCTCGGAAATCAGGTCGCCGAAGGCGGTTTTTTCATAAGGGAGCGGGGGAAGTTCGAAAGCCATAGTGTCTTTTCTCCATAATTTTTGAGACGTGGTGCTTCAACGCATGAATAGCGGAAAAGATGCAAGGATAAATATCTCTCTGCTCACTCTGGCGCGTCCAAAAATCCATTTTTTCGTGACATCGGCCGGGTGCTTGCATAAAGTTAAAGCCTAATTGTAAAAAGCTCACTGGGGGGAATATAATGGCGAAGTTTTTTGGAAATCTGAATGCGGTGATGATTGTCGGACTGATCGCGGCAATCGCACTGATGTTTGGCCTTGATGGCGATATGGTCAACGGCAACACAATCGGCCGCTGGCTGCACCTGTTCTTCGGGGTGCTCTGGATTGGTTTGCTTTACTATCTGAACTTTGTTCAGGTGCCGCTGATGCCAACTATTCCGGACGAGCTCAAGCCCGCAGTCGGCAAGCATATCGCACCGAAAGTCCTTTTCTATTTCCGCTGGGCCGCCTTGCTCACCGTGGTCACCGGCCTGTATGTGGCATGGGTCAGCGGCTGGGTTCACCAGGCGATGACGCTACAGTCAGGATATACGTTGATCGGTGTTGGCATGTGGATCGCCATCGTCATGGCAGCCAATGTCTGGTTCATCATCTGGCCGAACCAGAAGAAGGTCCTCGGCATTGTCGAAGCCACAGCTGACCAGAAAGCCTCTGCGGGCAAGATCGCTATGATGGCGTCGCGCACCAATGTGCTGCTTTCGCTGCCGATGTTCTACACGATGGTAAACGCCAATATGGGGTAAACGCCAATATGGGGTAAACGCCAATATGGGGTAAACGCCAATATGGGGTAAACGCCAATATGGGGTAAACGCCAATATGGGATAATATTGGAAGATCTGGAAGCATGTTGAAGGGGGCTTGGCGGCCCCCTTTTTCATGTGCCCAGCAGATCATGCCGTTTCAGCGAATGGCGCAACTGGTCATAGGTCAGGTTGAGTGCCTTGGCAGTGTGCCGCTGATTATAGCGCGACTTGGCCAGCGCGGCCTCCAATATCCGCTTTTCAAAGGCTTCCACCGCCGCTTTCATGTCATCGATGCCGTCGAACGCAATGTCATTGGCAGCAGTCTCGACGCGCGCCGGTGCGGTCTCGCCAACCGGCTGCTTGGCCGGTTCGCTTTTCTGCTCAGCCTGCATCTCGCGCGGCTTCCAGGGAGATTCGAACGGATCGAACACAATATGGTCGACCGCTCTGCTGTGATCATTCCATTGATAGACCGCGCGCTCGATCACATTGCGCAATTCCCGGACATTGCCCGGCCAGTTGTGGCGGTTCAGGGCCTCGGATGCGAGCCGGCCGAAGCCGGGCCAGGACGGCCATTCCAGTTCCGCCGCCATCCGGCGACCGAAATAGTCGGCCAGCACCGGGATGTCGCCTTCGCGCACGCGCAGCGGCGGCAGCGTCACCACCTCGAACGACAGCCGGTCGAGCAAGTCGGCCCGGAATTTATTCTCTTCCGCCATTTTCGGCAGGTCGGCATTGGTTGCCGCGACGATGCGGACATCGACCCGTTGCGGCCGGGACGATCCGATCCGCGTGATTTCCCCATATTCGACAGCCCGCAGCAACCGCTCCTGCGCGCCGGTGGACAATGTCCCCAGTTCGTCGAGGAACAATGTGCCGCCGTCGGCCTCTTCAAACCGCCCTACCCGCGCCTTGGTCGCGCCGGTGAAGGCACCGGCCTCATGGCCGAACAGTTCCGCTTCGATCAGGGTCTCCGGCATGGCGGCACAATTGAGCGTGATAAACGGCCCGTCCCAACGCATGCTGAGCCGGTGAAGACGTTCTGCAATAAGTTCCTTGCCAGTGCCGCGCTCACCGACCACAAGCACGGGACGGTTAAGCGGCGCGGCCCGACTGGCTTTTTCCACCGCATCGAGAAAGGCGCCCGATTCGCCGACAAATTGACCTTCGCGTTCCATGGCCAAGATATAGTGTAAAATCCCACTAAATAGCAATTAATACTATGCACGCGACCCGCAGAAAATTGATATTTCTTTTATTTTCAGTATCTTAAACAAGTTGGCACGGCTTCTGCAATGTTGGTTTCATATAGGAACACAACCACTGGAGAACACCATGCCAGCCCTGAACAAAATGAGCCGCACCGATATTTCCGCGATCGTTTCGATCCTGCTTTTCAGCGCGATGATATTGATCAGCGCCGTCGGACCTGCACAGGCCGAAGGCAATATGGTGAAAAACCAGTCCGAGTCCCCCGCTGTCAGCTTCGTTAACATAGGTTATCGGGCGTGACAGACAAAATGGCCGGGTCCCCTTCTTTCCCCCTTGTCGAAGTCAGGTCCCGGCCACCTTTTGAAATTCATCAGGTTGATGTAGAGCAGGACACGAGCGAAGGTTCGAACAAGTTCAAACCCAACCACAGATCCAACCGGAGTATGTACATGGCAGGTATTTTTTCAAGAACGCGCGACATTATCGCCGCCAACGTCACCGACATGCTGGACAAGGCCGAAGACCCCTCGAAAATGATCCGCATGATCATTCTGGAGATGGAAGAGACTTTGGTTGAAGTTCGCGCTTCCGCAGCCCGCACGATTGCCGACCAGAAGGAAATGCGCCGTCACATCGACAAGCTCGACCATCTGACCGAAGACTGGAGCGAAAAGGCCCAGCTCGCGCTCTCCAAGGATCGCGAAGATCTTGCCAAGGCCGCCCTGGTCGAAAAGCGCAAGGCTGCAGATATGGCTGACCAGCTGAAAGCCGAAATCAAGGTTCTTGATGACGCGCTTCGCTCCTCTGAAGGCGACATCGCGAAACTGCAGAAGAAGCTGCAGGAAGCCCGCTCGCGCCAGAGCAGCCTGGTCAACCGGCTGGAAAGCGCAGAGAATCGCGTGAAGCTGCGCGAAATGTATAATGGTGAAAAGGTCCACGATGCCTTCTCCCGTTTCGAATATCTCGAACGCCAGGTCGATTTCGCCGAAGGCCGCGCCGATGCGCTTGGCATGGGCGGAGAGCCGCAGAGCCTGGAAAACCAGATCGCTGCGCTCGAATCCAGCGACAAGGTTGATGAAGAACTGGAAGCCATGAAGGCGGCCATGAAAAAAGGTGACGCATAATGCAGGAAGAACTCATCATCATTCCCATCGTGATGGGAACATTGTTCATCGGTCTGCCCTGGTTGATTTTCCACTATGTGACCAAATGGAAAACCGCCGCGACGATCACCAATGAAGACGAACATTTGTTGGAAGAATTGCACCACATGGCCCGCCGTCTGGACGACCGGATGGAAACCATTGAACGGATCATGGCCGCGGACAACCCCGATTGGCGTCAATCCGCTCTGCCGGCATCGAAAGCCGAACAAGCCCCAACGCTCGAAAATTTTGACGAGCTTCTGAAGAAAGAAAGGCACCCCTCATGAGCTCCTCACGCACGAAATTCTATCTCGACAAGCAGCGCGCAAAATGGAGCGGTGTCTGCGCCGGGATCGCCGACTATACCGGGATCAATGTCGCCTGGGTCCGGCTTGCAGCGATCATTGCTACAGTGACCTTCGCTTTCCCCTGGACGCTGGTTGCTTACTGGGTCGCGGCAAAGATTTCCGAACCGAAACCGGTCGGCATGTATCTGAGCGATCCGGAAGACACGAAATTCTGGCAGGGCGTGCGCCAGTCGCCCCGCCGCACGACCCGCGATATCAAGTCGCGTTTCCGCGAGATCGACCGCAAGCTGGCCGACATGGAACTTTACTACACCAGCAAGAACACGACTCTGTCGAACGAAATTGAAAATCTGCGCTAGACGCCGGAACAGGGAGAATTAATATGGATTGGGGGAGCCCCGAATTTGTAATCGCCATCATCGCCGTCAGCTACGGAGGATGGATCATCAACAACTGGATCAGAGCCAAACATGGCTATGAACTGGAAGATGAATGGGGCGGAAAGAGCAGCAAGGCTGATCCTAACGAACAGCGCAAAATCGAGCTTCTCTCGAACGAGAATGCAGAGCTGGTCGGCAAGATCGACCGCTTGCAGGAAAGGCTCCAGGTCCTCGAAAGGATCGCTACCGATCCGGCGAAACGCACGGCAGACGAAATTGAAGCACTGAGGGAGAAGAACTGATGGATCCGGAAAAGATCGCCATGATCACACAGCTCGCACCAATTATCGCGACGGTCGCTGCCATCGCGGTCGGCGGCTGGGTCCTGACCACCTGGATGCGGATCAAGAACGGCTATCCCCTCGAAAACCAGTGGGGCAAGTCCGTCTATCCCAAGACCGACAAGGAAGCGGTCGAACGGGTCAAATTGCTGACCAACGAAAATGCCGAACTGCGCGCCGAAATCGGCTCGATGAAAGACCGGCTCGCCAATGTCGAACGGATTGTCACCGATGACAGCCATCGGCTGACACAGGAAATTGAACAGCTGCGCGACAAGCGCGCGAACTGAAGGGATTGAATCGATGGAAGGGATTATCGCGTTACTGATACCATTTGGAGCCTTCGCCGTAGCAGGCTTTGCCATCTGGACCGGTCACCAGCGCAAGCTGATCAAGATGCGGGGCGAGTTTCCCGGAAGCCAGGACGCCGATGCGGAGCGGATGCGGGAGGAATTGAAATATCTGAAGGAGCGCGTTGCCGTGCTCGAACAGATTACCACCGACGGCCACAGCACCCGGCAGCTGGAAAGCGAGATTGAGCAGCTGCGCAGTCGCTGACCGGCACGCGAAAAAATTTGAGGGAGTGTTTTAATGAATCCGTTTGAAATGGTCGTTGCCATCATCATCGTTGTGACGATCGGCAAAGTGCTGAGCACCCGTTACCGGGCGCAAAATGGAATTATCGAAGACCAGCATGGCAACGAGATTGCCGCGCAGAATCAAGATGCTGGTCGACTGCAGGAAGATGTCAAATATCTCAAGGAACGCGTCGCGGTGCTGGAGAAGATCGCCACCGACGATCGCGGGGCCCGGGAACTGGAAAACGAGATCGAAAAATTGCGCGACCGGTAAGCCGGTCCGGGAAGTGGAAGGACAAGCATGATGCAAGAACCTGCTTTTTATATGATCACCGCGGCTTTTTCGCTGATCGGACTGACGGTCCTGGCGCTGGTCGCCCTGCGTGGCTGGCGCGACTGGATCGCGCTCAAGTCCCGCGAAATCGAGCAGCGTCGCGAGGATAATCCCCCCACCGCGACATCGCGAATCGAGGTTGCCGACCTCAAGGAACGTATCCGCAAGCTGGAAGCGATTGCCGCCGGGGTGGAGCTTTAGTCAAACACCGTTCGTCCTGAGCTTGTCGAAGCATCGGCCTGAGCGCGTGCCGCCTGTCCTTCGACAAGCTCAGGACGAACGGGTGGTTTAAATCGGGTGACCTTGGCCGCCGACCCTGCTAACCGCCCTGCCCATGAGCAAAATTGACGACCTGATCGAAGAATATGAATTCCTCGAACCCGATGACCGCTATCGCCTGCTGATCGATCTCGGCAAGCAGCTCGATCCGATGCCGGACGCGCTGAAAACCGATGCGACGCTGGTGCGCGGCTGTTCCGCTTCGGTCTGGGTCTATCCCACGCAACTGGATGACGGACGGCTGCATTTTCTGGCCGACAGCAATGCTGCGATCACCAAGGGCATTATCGCGCTGGTGCTGGAAACGGTACAGGATCAGGCGGCCGAGCAGATCACAGGTACCGATATTGCTGCCGTGCTCGAGCCTTTTGACCTGAAGAACCAGCTGAGTTCGAACCGCACCCAGGGCATTCCCAATATGATCGCGCTTATTCAGCAGACCGCGTCGCGGTTGCAGGGCAACTAGTACCCCTGCGCAGGCAGGGGTCCATCTCCCGATGCTCGATCCAAAATATTTGTAGAGGTTCGCACTCGACTATCGTCTGGTGCCATTTCGAACGGCTATGATTGCCGCAATGGTGGGAGATGGCTTCCTGCCTTCACAGGAATACAGCGGCTAAACAGGCTTCCAGACCCGGCGCTCTTCGGCAATCCGCAACACGTCATAAGCTGCCTGCGCCGCCTGGAATTTCTTGGCCGCCTCTGCATCGCCCGGATTGACGTCGGGGTGATATTCCTTGGCCATCGTCCGCCATGCTTTTTTCACCGTGTCGAATTCGACATCGGGGGTCAGATCAAAAATCTCCAGCGCGGTCATCTCATCGCGCGAGCGGCTGCCGTCGCCGGACCCCATCCAGCTGTAATGCGCCGCTTCCTGATAGGCATTGGCGTCGCGCTGCTCATCGGCTTCACGCTTCTTGCGCTCTTCCTTGTCGAGACCCTCGAAATAATCCCAGCCCCGGTTATATTCCGCAGCGTGGGTCTGGCAGAAATACCAGCGTTCGGGACTGTTGGGGGATTTCGGCGCAGGACAATTGCCGGCTTCGTCGCAACCGTGCCGGTCACAAATCTTGACCTGCTGGGTCTCGCGCGAACTTTCGTAGCTTCCCCATCTCGGGAAACCCCAGTTATCTGATCGTTTTGCTTTTGGCATAGTCCCTATTCTAACAGACGAACCCTGCGAGTTCCACCGCTAAGATAATACCAGAGGGTCTGTAAGCCGGGTTCTGTCCATCCGCCGAAACGGAATAGCCAGCCATTCATCTCGGCCATGCATTGCTGCGTGGCTCAAGCAACCAACCCGGGCAGCAGGCCGAAAAAGCCATATGCCGCCCCTATTTGGTTTTGCTCCAGGTGGGGTTTACCATGCCAGGGCTGTTGCCAGTCCCGCGGTGCGCTCTTACCGCACCCTTTCATTGTCACGTGACCGAAGCCGTCGCGACCTGCTTTCTGTTGCACTTTCCCTAGGGTTGCCCCCGCCGGACGTTATCCGGCACCTTCTAATCGTGGAGCCCGGACTTTCCTCGACAAACTGCCGCGGCTGGCCGACCCTCTGGTCCGCTCTATTTAGTGATTCCGCGCTCTCTGTCCAACATTAAAGACAAAAGCAGCGAGCGACACTCGCCATCGATCGCGCCATCAATATTTTCTGGCCGGAAACGCCGCTGAAAAGCCACCACTGCTGCGGTCTGCTCGGATATATCATAGCCGAACCGTTCCAGCGCCAGCATGAAGCCGCCGTCGGTCCATGGCGGGTCGTTCAGTTTTGCTGTTGGCCTTTTCAGCGCGATACCGTGGCGCGCCAGGCGATCCCAGTCGAACAATTCGCCCGGATCCTGCTTGCGCGCCGGAGCAAGATCGCTGTGACCGATAACATTGGAGGCGGTGATATTGTGCCGTTGCACGATGCCATGCGCAAGACGGGTGACGGCATCCATCTGCTCTTCCGGGAAGGGCACATAACCCCATTCATGCCCGGGATTGACGATTTCGATACCGATGCTGGCGCTGTTCACATCACTGATCCCGCGCCAGAAGCCCCGCCCCGCGTGCCAGGCCCGTTTCTCCTCTTCGACCATCTGGACGATCTGGCCATCCTCGGTCACCACATAATGGGCCGAAACCTTGGCTTCGGGATTGGCCAGCCAGCTGATCGCCGAAGCAGCGTCCTTCATGCCGGTATAGTGCATGACAAGAATGCTTATCGGCAGCTGGCGCTCGTCAAAATTGGGAGACGGCGTCCATATCGCATCCATGAAAGACCTCTCCTTCGCAAATCAGGCGGTGACGATAGCACCCAAAAGCAATTCTGTCGTCGATGGTGGCGAGATCCGCAAATCGCCGCCATTTTTCAGGGTCAGTTCCCGGGTCATCCACGCGCCCGCGGTCCGCGCGCTGAGATCGGCCTGCGCGATGGTACCATCCAGGGCAGATCGTATTCCCTCGTCAAGCGCGATCTTGTCGCCTTCTGCCCGGATAACGACCTCGACCCCCAGTTCCCCCTGCTCGGCACCGACATCCAGTCGTCCGCCCCGCACCAGGGATTCCTTGGCAATTAGCGCGAGATTGAGGAGAATCTTGATCGCTTTCTTGGGCAAGGCCTCGCCCTGCAAGGCCCAGCCCAGAGTGATCTTGCCCGAATCGCCGAGCAGTGATTCGATCAGCTGCCGCGCCTCTGCCGGATCGACATTGTCGCCGAAACCGCCGGCGGCGCCAAAGGCGAGCCGGAAATATTTCAGCTTGTTGGCCGATACTCTGGCGCTGTCCGCGAGCAGATCCATGCAGCGATCGCGCATCACCGGATCGGTTTCGCCTTCCAGCAATTCGAGGCCGTTGTTGAGCGCTCCGACCGGGCTGAGCAAATCATGGCATATTTTCGAACATAGCAGTGATGCCAGGTCAACTTCGCTATTCGACATATAAACGCGCCCTTAACTGTAATTTCATTCCGCGGCTGTTTGGCCTTTTGCACCGGTGCAATCAAGGGGGATCGCATTGAAACGACCATAAATTTCCCCGTTTTCAACCGCATGCCAGGCGGCGGCGTCCTGTCCGTTGAGGATCAGCCAGAGCCGGCCATCGGGCGCAGCGCTACCGGCGTCGGTCGGGGAAGGCTTCACCGGTCCGTTCGGGTGCGAATGATAATAGCCGGCAATGGGCTCTCCGCCGCGGCGCTGGTCTCGTTCTGCGGCGATCAATATGGCCGGATCAATCTCGAAATGGCACCTCGGATCGGCAGCGACATTCGGCGCGGACCGATAGGACCAGACCCGTCCCGCGCTGCCGAACAATATCCCGCAGACCTCCTGCGGCACTGCCGCGAGGGCGAGTTGCTGGAGTTCGGCCAACATCGCGCTTGATATAAACAGTTGCATGGCCCACATCTACCCGATGAACGCGGGGCAATCTACAATATCCGGAATCTTGCCGGATTCTCAGAAAAAACAGCGTCTAGATGCTGCCCTGACAGAGGTGGTGGAAGGGCTTTCGCGCGAGCGCGTGAAATCGCTGATCTCGAATGGGAACCTGCTGGTCGACGGCACGGTCTTCACCGATCCTTCGGCCAAGAAACTGGCCGGCAAACCATTCGAACTGACCATTCCCGAACCGGTCGAAGGACCGGCCCAGCCTCAGGATATTCCGCTGGACGTGGTCTTTGAAGACACGCATCTCATCATCGTCAACAAGCCGGCGGGGCTCGTCGTGCATCCCGCCGCCGGACATGCCGACGGCACGCTGGTCAACGCGCTGCTACACCACTGCCGGGGCCAGTTGTCGGGGATTGGCGGCGTTTCCCGGCCCGGAATCGTCCACCGGATCGACAAGGATACGTCGGGACTGATGGTCGCGGCCAAGACCGATGCAGCGCATCAGGGCCTGAGCGCCCTGTTCGCCAAGCATGATATCGAGCGGCGCTATCTGGCGATTGTCAACGGCCGGCCCAATCCGCCCATGGCAACGATCGAGGGGAGCATCGGCCG
Source organism: Sphingorhabdus sp. YGSMI21 (assembly GCF_002776575.1). Taxonomy (GTDB): domain Bacteria; phylum Pseudomonadota; class Alphaproteobacteria; order Sphingomonadales; family Sphingomonadaceae; genus Parasphingorhabdus. The sequence goes on from NZ_CP022548.1 coordinate 3,266,757, forward strand.
GAGCAATGTCAATCGCAAGAAAATGGCGGTTGTCGGCGACGACCGGGGCAAAGCGGCAATGACCCATTATACAGTCAAGGAAATGCTCGACGGCGCCGCGCTGGTCGAATGCACGCTGGAAACCGGGCGTACCCACCAGGTCAGGGTCCATATGACCCATATCGGGCACAGCCTGATTGGTGACCCGCTCTATGGCGCTGGTCGAAAATCATTACTTTCCCGGCGAAAAGATATTCAATTTCGACGCCAGGCGCTGCATGCTGCTAGTCTTGGATTTGTTCACCCGATAACGGACGAAAAATTGATGTTTTCTATCGATTTCCCGGACGATATGCAGGAACTATTCATGAAGTTGCGTGTATAAGTAACACACCTTATATCGCTTTTGACCAAAGGGTGCTTGATGAGGCCTGGCGGCACAACAAAGAAGGAACGAAAATGGCTAATGGTAGCAATGTTCCGGCCAAGATCCCAGCCTTAGGGGGGGATGCAAGCCTGAACCGATATCTTTCGGAAGTTCGCAAATTTCCGATATTGACTCCCGAACAGGAATATATGCTGGCGAAACGCTATTCTGAGCACAAGGATCAGGAAGCAGCAGCCCAGCTCGTCACCTCGCATCTGCGACTCGTTGCCAAGATTGCAATGGGCTTCCGCGGCTACGGCTTGCCCGTGTCGGATCTGATTTCCGAAGGCAATGTCGGCCTGATGCAGGGCGTGAAGAAATTCGAACCCGATCGCGGTTTCCGCCTCGCAACCTATGCGATGTGGTGGATCCGTGCATCCATTCAGGAATATGTGCTGCGCAGCTGGAGCCTCGTTAAAATGGGCACGACCGCGGCCCAGAAGAAACTGTTCTTCAACCTGCGCCGGATGAAGAATAATCTGGATGCGTTTGAAGACGGGGATCTGTCACCGGAAGACGTGCAGAAAATCTCCACCGATCTTGGCGTCGCGGAGCATGAGGTGGTCAATATGAACCGCCGCATGTCGATGGGCGGCGATGCGTCGCTCAACGTCTCCCTGTCGTCCGAGGACGGCGATGGCGGCCAGTGGCAGGACATTTTAGAAGACGACGGCCCGCTGCACGATGAATCGATCGCTGCCGCACAGGAAGCCGATTTCCGTCACGAAATGCTGACCGAAGCCATGGGTTCGCTGAACGAGCGCGAGCAGCATATTTTGGCTGAACGCCGCTTGTCGGAAGATCCCAAGACGTTGGAAGACCTGAGCAAGGTCTATGAAGTGAGCCGCGAGCGCATTCGTCAGATCGAAGTTCGCGCGTTCGAAAAACTGCAAAAGGCGATGCTCCGTATCGCCGGAGAAAAGCAGCTTCTGGCAGCGAGTTGATCGCCGGGCACGACTCCGGTCCGAAATAGCGAAACGCCCCGAAACAGAAATTGTTTTCGGGGCGTTTTGCATTTAGGCTGCCCCTCATGCGGGCGATCAGATTTCTCTTCAAATTTGCTGTCTATTTCATTCTGATCACGGTGGCGTGGGTCGGGATCTATGCAATTTTGCCGCCGCCAATAACCGCAACCATGATTCTGGATGAAAATGGCATCACCAAGGACTGGACGAGTTTCGGCGATATTTCCCCGAATATGGCGCGGGCGGTGATTGCTGCGGAGGACAGTAAATTCTGCAGCCACAACGGTTTCGACACCGAAGCGATCCAGAAAGCGATTCAGCGCAACGCTCAGGGCGGCCGGATAAGAGGCGGATCCACCATTTCCCAGCAAGTCGCGAAAAACGCGTTTCTCTGGCAGGGCGGCGGATTTTTCCGCAAGGGGCTGGAAGCCTATTTCACCTTCCTGATCGAGACGATCTGGAGCAAGCGGCGGATCATGGAAGTCTATCTCAATATCGCGGAAACCGGCATCGGCACCTATGGCGTGCAGGCTGGTGCGCAGCGCTATTTCAAAAAGGACGCGAAGGATCTGACCAAGATCGAAGCGGCACGCATCGCGGCGGCCCTGCCCCTGCCCAAGAAGCGCGCTGTCAACGGCGCCAGCGGCTTTACCCGGCGCTATGGCAACACGATTGCGGCACGGATCAATGTGGTGGCCAACGAGGGGTTAGACAGCTGTATCTACAATTAAATATATACGCACATCTACTGTGATAAAAATAGAACGCAAAATTCTCGTCGGCGCCTGCCTTGCGCTTATTCTTGCCAATTTGTGTTGGTACAGTTTCGATCGAGATAATGATCAATCTGCTGATGTTCAATTGGGCACAACGATTGCGGCTTTAAGTTTTTCCGACAAAGCTTCGATCGATAAATTACCGTATTATGATCGAGCTCAAACCGCTTGGATTAAAGATAGTGCTGTGGTGAAGGACATTACGACTGAGCTGGTCGACGATGATCCTCAGAACCTCGGACCGGATAGCGTGGGCAAATATGTGGTGGTCCGCCTAGAACGGGAGACCGGCTCGACAGCCTATATCGAGACAATCAAGGCGCTGGCTTCGAGAGGGATCTGCTTGGTCGCATTAGTAGATGCAACAAACCCTAGACAAGAGGAAGGTGTTTTCTGGGCAGACATATCCAGGATTATCAGGGTCAAAAATGCCCGTGGGCAGTCGGTAAATTGCCACGACCGCTTTAATACCTAGATGTCTAACCCATTGGCCGGGATTGCAACGCCGAACCGAGAAAAGAGACGGATTTTCTAAGCCGCGTCTTCCTTCTTCGCCTTGGCACTCTTCGCAATCACCTTCACCGGTTCTTTCGTGCCAGCGACGACATCCTTGTCGATCACAATCTCGTCCACACCTTCCAGATCGGGCAGGTCGAACATCGTATCGAGCAGGATATTCTCGACGATGGAACGCAGGCCGCGCGCACCGGTTTTGCGTTCGATAGCCTTGTTGGCAACCGCAACCAGTGCGTCGTCGGTGAATGTCAAACCGACATCTTCCAGCTCGAACAATTTGCGATATTGCTTCACCAGCGCGTTTTTCGGTTCCTGCAAAATCGTGACCAGCGCATCGACATCGAGATCTTCGAGCGTCGCGATCACCGGCAGACGGCCGACGAATTCAGGGATCAGACCGAATTTGAGCAGATCCTCGGGCTCGCCCTGGGCCAGCAGTTCGCCGATACGACGCTCTTCGGGAGCGGCGACATGGGCGCCGAAACCGATGGACTTGCCCTCCAGACGGTCGCCAATGATCTTTTCCAGACCAGCGAAAGCACCGCCACAGATAAATAGGATATTGGTGGTATCGACCTGCAGAAACTCCTGCTGCGGATGCTTGCGGCCGCCCTGCGGTGGAACGCTGGCGGTTGTGCCTTCCATCAGCTTCAGCAAAGCCTGCTGAACGCCTTCACCGGAAACATCGCGAGTGATCGACGGATTTTCCGCTTTCCGGCTGATCTTGTCGATTTCGTCGATATAGACGATGCCGCGCTGGGCCTTCTCGACATTATAGTCGGAAGCCTGGAGCAGCTTGAGAATGATATTCTCGACGTCCTCGCCGACATAGCCGGCCTCGGTCAATGTCGTCGCATCGGCCATGGTGAACGGCACATCAAATGTCTTCGCCAGGGTCTGCGCCAATAGCGTCTTGCCGCAGCCGGTGGGGCCAACGAGCAGGATGTTCGACTTTGCCAGTTCGATATCGCCGGATTTGGCGGCGTGGTTGAGGCGCTTGTAATGATTGTGGACAGCAACCGACAGCACGCGTTTCGCGCGTTTCTGTCCGATCACATAGTCGTTCAATACATCGCAGATTTCCTGCGGCGTCGGGACTTCACCGTCCTTGCGGCCGGTAGCGGCACCCTTGGTTTCCTCGCGAATGATGTCGTTGCAAAGCTCTACGCATTCATCGCAGATGAACACCGTGGGTCCGGCAATCAGCTTGCGGACTTCATGTTGGGATTTGCCGCAGAAAGAGCAATATAAGGTGCTCTTCGAATCAGATCCCGTCAATTTCGTCATAAAAAGTCCTTTAAACCGGCCTATATTCTATATCTAACCGCCATATCGCAAATTGCCACCGCTTTTTTCGCGGCTTTTCCGGCGAATAGACAAGTCTATCAAATATGGCTTAAATTTCGTTTAGAGCCGCACCAACGGCTTATTTGGTATCTTCCGACGGCACGGGACGCTTGTTGTAGACTTCATCCACGATGCCGAAAGCCTTGGCCTCGTCGGCTTCGAGAAATGTATCGCGATCCATGGCCTTCTCGATCTCTTCGACCGATTTTCCGGTATATTGCGCGTAAAGTTCATTCATTCTTGCACGGATACGCAGGATTTCCTTGGCCTGGATCTCGATATCCGATGCCATGCCCTGGGCGCCGCCGGAAGGCTGATGCACCATGATCCGCGCGTTGGTGGTGGCCATGCGCATGCCCGGTTCACCGGCTGCCAGAAGGAAGCTGCCCATCGAGGCCGCCTGACCGACGCAAACCGTACCGACGCGGGGCCGGATATATTGCATCGTGTCGTGGATCGCCATGCCGGCGGTCACCACGCCACCTGGCGAGTTGATGTAGAGATAAATATCTTTCTTGGGATTTTCTGATTCCAGAAACAGCAATTGTGCGGTGATGATTGAAGCCATGCCGTCCTCGATCGGGCCGGTGACAAATACGATCCGCTCGCGCAGCAGTCGGGAAAAAATGTCGAAGCTGCGTTCGCCGCGGTTGGATTGTTCGATAACAACCGGGACTAGAGCGTCTGTGATCGGATCATGCATGTTGTAGGTCGTCCTGTTTTTATCTCTTTTGCGCCTGTCTTCAGCGTCGCCACTACATCGGGATTATCGCCGAATTGTTCAAGGGCTTTAACGATCTTGAGCAAGAATGATTGCCGCCAATAAAAAATACCTTGTCGAGACAAGGATCATTGTGCACGATCCCGGCTATCCCTACATGTTATGCAAGGCAATGCTGATCGTTCCGTGATCGGTGCCAGTCGAATTTCCATCTGCGGAGTCAAGAATGATAACCACCAACAGCCCGATTACACCCTTTTACAACGAAGAGGACGAGGAAGAGAACAAGTCCGGTGGCCTGCCCGGCGCCATGATGACGAAATTTCTGGAAGCCCGTACGATCATGATATTCGGCGGCATTGACCAGAAGCTGGCGGAGCGGGTCTCGACGCAGCTGCTCTATCTCGACCATGTCAACAATGATCCCATTCGCATCTTTCTGAATTCTCCCGGCGGTCACGTCGAATCGGGCGATACGATTCACGATCTTGTCCGCTATATCAGCTCACCGGTCGCCATGATCGGAACCGGCTGGGTCGCGAGCGCCGGCACGCATATTTTCCTCGGCGTTCCCAAGGAACAGCGCTTCTGCCTGCCCAATACCCGGTTCCTGATCCATCAACCATCCGGTGGTGCCGGCGGCAAGGCATCGGACATTGCAATTCAGGCGCAGGAAATCGTCAAGATGCGCGAAAGACTGGCGCGGATTATCGCGGACGAAACCGGACAGGACGTCGAGCGGGTCCGCAAGGATATTGATCGCGATTACTGGATGAGCACCGAAGAAGCCAAGGAATATGGCATTCTCGGCACCGTGATTGACAAGGCTAGCGAAGTCATCATCTAACGTCATCATCTAACGAGGGCTGGCGCGCTCCTTTGGCAGCCAGATCTCGTTGATCTCAGCCCATAAAAAAGCCGGACAGGTTCACCCTGCCCGGCTTTTTCAACGTCCCGACGGGATAGATTATTTCTTGGCTGGCGCCTTTTTCGCAGCCGGCTTTTTCGCCGCTGGCTTCTTGGCCGCCGGTTTTTTGGCTGGAGCCTTCTCGGCAGCGGCCTTGGCCGGAGCCTTTTTCGCTGCAGCCTTCTTGGCCGGTGCCTTTTCGGCATCGTCCTTCTTGGCAGCTGGCTTTTTCGCAGCGGCTTTCTTGGCTGGCGCCTTTTTCTTGGCTGCCGGCTTTGCTTCGGCTTCGTCTTCTGCCTCGATCGCAGCTTCCAGCTCTTCACGCGTTACCTTGCGGTCGGTGATTTCGGCCTTTTCAAACAGGAAGTCGACAACCTTGTCTTCGTACATCGGTGCGCGAAGCTGGGCTGCCGCCATCTGGTCCTGCTGGATATACTGGACGAACCGGTCGCGGTCTTCCGGACGATATTGCTGAGCCGCCTGCTGGATCAACATGCCCATTTCCTGCTGGCTGACTTCGACGCCATTGGCCTGGCCGATTTCCGAGAGCAGCAGTCCAAGCCGGACACGACGCACCGCTATATCGCGATATTCGTCTTTCTCGTCTTCCATTTCCTTGCGGGCCGCCTCAGGATCTTCTTCCTGGGCCGCTTCCTGCTCGAGCTGCTGCCAGATCTGGTTGAATTCGGCTTCGACCATGCCCGGTGGCACTTCGAAATCATGGCTGGCTGCCAGCTGGTCCAGAAGCTTGCGCTTCATATGGGTCCGGGTCAGGCCGTTGAGTTCCTGTTCGATCTGGCCCTTGAGCAGTTCGGACAGCTGGTCAATGCCTTCCAGACCCATGGATTTCGCCATTTCGTCGTCGGCTTTTGCCACCTTCGGCTTCTGCACTTCGGCAACAACAACGTCGAAAGTCGCGTCTTTGCCCTTGAGGTCCTCGACATTATAGTCGTCGGGGAAGGTCACCTTGACGAGCACTTCGTCATTGGCCTTCTTGCCGATCAGCTGGTCTTCGAAGCCCGGGATCAAACGGCCGGAACCGAGTTCGATCGCCATGCCTTCGCCCTTGCCGCCTTCAAACGGCACGCCGTCAACCTTGCCTTCGAAATCGATCAGGCACTGGTCGCCGGTCTGCGCCTTGTAGGTTTTGGGTGCGGTTTCGAACTGTTTCTGGCTTTCGGCGAATTTCTGCAGCGCTTCATCAACGGTTTTCTTGTCCGCTTCCACCTGAAGGCGTTCGAGTTTCAGACCGTCGACCGATGGAGTCGGAACATCCGGCAGGATTTCCAGATCGAGCTTCACATTGGCGTCCTTGCCCGGCTCATAGCCTTCTTCAAGGTCGACATTGGGCTGCATCGCCGGACGGAGATTATTGTCCGTCATGGTTTTCTCGATGCTTTCCTGGATCGAGCTGGTCAGCGCGTCCTGCATCAGGGCGTCATTGTGCATCTTGCGCACAAGATTGGCCGGAACCTTTCCTTTGCGGAAGCCGGGCATATTCACCTGTGGTGCAAGCTTCTGCACTTCGGCTTCGACCCGCGATTCGATATCCTTCGCGGTAATCTTGATTTCATAGGCCCGTTTCAGACCTTCGTTCAGCGTTTCAACAATCTGCATGACTATCCTTCTGGTGCCTTCATATTCGATGTGTAACGATAGATATTGCAACTAACTTGGTGCGGGCGAAGGGACTCGAACCCCCACACCCGAAGATACCAGAACCTAAATCTGGCGCGTCTACCAATTCCGCCACGCCCGCCCAGCTAAGTCGTCAAAACTCTATCGAAGTACGATTGACCCGCGCGCCTAGCCGAAAGGCTCGTTGAGGGCAAGTGGGGTTTGAAATTCTAATCGACCAATTGCCGAATCAGCCTGGTCACGGGCCATAGGGCCTTGCCTGCCCGACCCCGCTTCACTCAACCACAGCGTCAGAGACAATGGCGTCCGCTTCCGTGACCTCAGCTTCTGCGGCACTTTCTGGCGCAGGTGATGCGGCCAGCGCTGCTTCAGCAGCCGCGACGCGCGCCGCTTCTTCCTCGGCCTTGATATCAATCACCTGGTCACGCTCATATCTGAACAGGCCTTCGACCGGTCCCATTCTGCTGACCATCGCCCGATAGACATTATTCAGCTTGCCCGAGGGCGCAAATTCCGCACGTGCGGCGGGATAGGATGAAAGAGAATCGGGCAATCCGAACTTGACCGGCAATTTCAGCCACCGCAACGCCTTTGAATCGGGAGAGTTCTCCTGCAAAAGCATCGGCCCGAGAAGCGCTGTACCGCCATTGTCTAATGCGGGTGCATTGGTCAGGAAATTGCCCAGATCCGTGATCTGTCCGGCGCTGACCGAAAATTTCACGCTGCCCATGCAATAGCAGACACCAGTCGTCGCCGCACCGGGGACGCTCAATACCGGGCCGAAATAATTATAATTGCCCGGTTCGACTTCGATCATATAGCTGAAGACAGGATTTTCCTTGTCGGACTTGTCCTTGGAGAAAACAAACTGGGGACCAAAGCTGACCGAATTCCACAACTCGATCGGTCCGATCGAGAATGTTTCAGCGGTTGGTTCGACCGGCTTCTTGCCGGGGCGGCTCGCCCTGGATTCGGTCAGGCTTTCCCATCTCTTAAGTTCCCGAACATATTTGCTTTTCGCCTTCTCGAACTGTTCGGTCCACTCGGCCTCGTAGGCCGCGATATTTTCCTGACCGGGTTCCTTGATGAAGACACCCCATTGTCGGCTGTTTCCGTGCAGGAATATATATCCCTTGCTTTCGTCAAACAGGAATTTGCCGTTTTTCAGATTCTTTTCTTCGACGGAATCGAATTCGATATTCCGGCTCTCCGCCTGAGCGGGACCGGTTGCCGCCAGAGCGATCAGGGGAAGCAAGAGGATTGCGAATTTCCGCGTGATATTGTTTCTCATTTTTCAAGCACCTCGCCTGCCGGTTTCGGGCCGGATATTACCTTGGCCTGGATCAAGAAATATTCCCGGCGCTTGTCGTCATTTGCTTCGCCGAAGCCTTCCTCAAAATGGAATTTCTGCCACCGCTCCTTTTCAAGCCCGTATCGGTCATAGCCCTTGAAGGCCATGCAGTTGCGAAGATTGACGCGACGGACCCGGCGGCGCTCGGCAGAGCCGAATATGGCATCGGCCACCAGCGAACCGATAATGCTGCCGGCCGCGCTGCCCAGCATGCCGGCTTGCGGCGAATAATAAGAGACGCTGGTGCTGTAATAGCCCGCGCCGCGCGCCAGGGCATCGCATTCGTTTATATCGCCGAAGGCAACGTCAAAGCTCGTGTCCGGCCGGTGGAAGAAGAAATATTTGTCGTAAACCCTGATATCCGCTTCGGTTTCTTCAAATTGCAGATCGGGATATTCGATCGCAGCAATTTGGTCTTCCGAAAAAACCTCCAGCGGCGGCTCCGATTTGATCGCCTGCCCCCAGGCAGCCTGTGAAATACTAGCCGCCGCGATGAATATCGCAAAATTCCGCACTGAATAACCTCCCCCGAAATCCATTATAGATTTCAGGAGACGCTATTTGCATTCACCGCTTCAATCAAGGACCTTCTTCAATAGTTCATTCACCACCTGCGGATTGGCTTTGCCTTGCATTGCTTTCATCGTCTGGCCGACGAAGAAACCGAACAGCTTGTCTTTGCCACCGCGGTACTGGGCGACCTTGTCTTCGTTGGCGGCCATGACGTCGGCGATGACTTTTTCGATCGCGCCGGTGTCGGATTCCTGCTTGAGCCCCTGTTCCTCGACGATTTTCTTCGCACCATCACCGGTTTCGAGCATGATCTCGAAGACCTGCTTGGCGATCTTGCCCGAAATCGTGCCATCGGCAACCAGGCTGAGCAATTCAGCGGCCTGCGCCGGGGAAACCGGGCTGTTCTCGATGTCGAGTCCCATGCGGTTGAGCGCGCCGAACAGTTCGGACGTCACCCAGTTGGCGGCGCTGCTGGCAATTTTTTCGGGCTGGTCGGTGGTTTCGAGCAGTTCCTCGAACCAAAGAGCGGTTTCATGCTCTGCGGTCAGGACCGCAGCATTATAGGCGCTCAGGCCGAGAACGCTCTTGTAGCGCGCGCGCTTTTCGTCGGGCAGTTCCGGCAGGCTTGCCTTGCAGTCGAAAATGAAATCATCTTCCAGCTCCAGCGGCAACAGGTCGGGATCGGGGAAATAGCGGTAATCATGCGCGTCTTCTTTCGAGCGCATCGACCGCGTTTCGCCCTTGTCCGGATCAAACAGGCGGGTTTCCTGCACAACTTCGCCGCCATCCTCGATCAGATCAACCTGACGCTGGGCTTCATATTCGATCACCGCCTGGATGAAGCGCATCGAGTTGACATTCTTGGTCTCGGTCCTTGTGCCGAGTTCGCCGCCGGGCTTGCGCACGCTGACATTGACGTCGGCGCGCATCGAGCCCTGTTCCATATTGCCGTCGCATGACCCGACATAGCGCAGGATCGAACGCAGCTTGCGAACATAGGCCGCGGCTTCCTTGGGCGAGGTCATATCCGGTTTGGAGACGATTTCCATCAGAGCGACGCCGCAGCGGTTGAGATCGACATAGGACATGGTTGGATGCTGGTCGTGCATCAGCTTGCCGGCATCCTGTTCGATATGGATCCGCTCGACACCGATTGCCTTGCCGTGGGCGTCCGGATCTTTCTCATCGAGCGAAATCTGGATCACGCCCTCGCCCACGATCGGATGGTAAAGCTGCGAAATCTGGTAGCCCTGCGGCAGATCGGCGTAGAAATAATTCTTGCGGTCAAAGCGCGAATATTTGTTGATCTGCGCGTTGATCGCGAGACCGGTGCGCACCGCCTGACGGACGCATTCGCCGTTCAGCGTCGGCAACATGCCGGGCATGGCAGCGTCGATGAGGCTGACCTGCGTATTCGGCTCAGCGCCAAATTCGGTCGAGGCCCCGGAAAAGAGCTTCGATTCGGAGGTGATCTGGGCGTGGACTTCGAGGCCGATCACGACCTCCCATTCGCCAGTTCCGCCCTGGATACGATATGTTGATTCAGTCATATGGATTCTTCCGCTTAATTCTTCCATGCAGGAGCAAGTTATTCCACCAATCAAAATACCTGCTGAAATTATGCAATTGAAACGTTAGTAGGCAGTATATCCACAGTATTGCAGCCCAGACGGTCCACAATAAAACAGACAATATCGGCTTAAAAACCAATTCATTGATTAACTCGCCCAGCAAATTTCACCACCACTGTTCCGGTTTCGCCACGAATCCAGCCCGTTCCTCGATTGCCAGACCTGCGTTGAACACGCTCTGCTCATCCAGCGCCTTGCCGATGATCTGCAGGCCGAGCGGCAAGCCCTTGCCGTCCAGTCCGGCGGGCACGGACATCGCTGGCAATCCGGCCAGCGAGCTGGGCACGGTGAACACGTCGTTGAGATACATGGCCAGCGGATCGTCGCTTTTCTCGCCCAGACCAAAGGCTGCGCTTGGCGCGGTCGGGGTCAGCAGCAGGTCGCAGCTGTTCCAGGCCTTGTCGAAATCCTGCGAGATCAGCGTGCGGACCTTCTGCGCCTGGGTATAATAAGCGTCATAATAGCCGGCGCTCAGCACATAGGTGCCGATCATGATCCGGCGTTTCACTTCCGGTCCGAAACCGGCTTCGCGGGTGGCGGCATACATGTCCTGCAGCCCTGCCCCGTCCGGCAGATCGCGCAGACCGTAGCGCACGCCATCATAGCGCGAGAGATTGGACGATGCTTCGGCGGGCGCGATGATATAATAAGCCGGCAATGCATATTTTGTGTGCGGCAGCGAGACATCGACGATAGTCGCTCCAGCATCCTTGAGCATTTCAATGCCCTTTTGCCACAGCGCATCAATTTCAGGTGGCATATTGTCGACCCGATATTCCTTGGGAATACCAATCTTTTTGCCCGCCAGATTGCTATTGAGCGCCGCTTCCCAGTCGGGAACGGGCAGGTTCAGCGAAGTCGAATCCTTGGCATCGAAACCGGCCATGGATTCGAGCATGATCGCGCAATCGCGGACATCATGGGCCATTGGACCAGCCTGATCGAGCGAGCTGGCGAAAGCAATCGTGCCCCAGCGCGAGCAACGGCCATAAGTCGGCTTGAAGCCGGTGATGCCGACAAACGCGGCAGGCTGGCGAATCGATCCGCCCGTGTCCGTGCCGGTGGCTGCCGGCGCGATATGGCCGGAGACGACCGCCGCGCTGCCGCCCGATGAACCACCAGGCGCCAAGTCGACGCTACCGCCGTCATTGCGCCGCCAGGGCGAAATCACATTGCCGAATGCGCTGGTCTCGTTCGACGAGCCCATGGCAAACTGGTCCATGTTGAGCTTGCCGAGCATTCCTGCGCCCGCCTTGAACAGGTTGGACGAAACGGTCGATTCATACTGGGGAACAAAGCCTTCAAGAATGCGGCTGGCCGCCGTGGTCGCGACGCCCTCGGTGCAGAACAGGTCTTTCATGCCGATCGGAACGCCGGCCATTTTGCCGAGCGTTTCGCCGTTGGCCTTGGCCTTGTCGGTGGCTTCCGCCGCCGACAGAGCATGTTCCGGCGTTTCGACCAGAAAGGCGTTCAATGGCTTGGCCGCGCTGACCCGCGCGATGAATGTCTCTGCAACTTCCTTCGCGGTGAAATCGCCGCCGGCAATGCCGCTGCGGATATCCGCGATACCCATTTCAAATATTGCGGTCATAGCACTGGCTCCGTTCGTGCTGAGCTTGTCGAAGCATTGGTGTTTGCCGCCGGGCCCTTCGACGGGCTCAGGGCGAACGGGGTTTCTTTCCGAAACATCATTATTCAATCACCTTCGGAACGGCAAAAAAGCCATGTTCGGCGATTGGCGCATTGGCCAATATCTTGTCACGAATCTCGCCATCGGTGACGACATCCTCGCGCAGCCGCAATTTGTTCGGGATCACCGCCGTCATCGGCTCGACCTTCGAACAATCCACTTCGCCCAGTTGCTCGACCCAACCCAATATCTGGTTGAGCTCGGGCACGAAGGCATCCGCTTCGGCTTCGGTAATCGCGATCCTCGAGAGGCTGGCGATCTTTTTGACGGTTTCCTTATCGATTGACATGACTCATTCTTTTCAGGTTCATCTTTTTTCGGGTATTTTGGATTTTTTTTGTGTACCGAGCGCCGCTAGCACTGGCGCGGAGCGGCTTCAAGCGGATTGAAGCGGCACAAGCAGGTTGGAGTATCTTTTGGCCCGTAAATTTCTTTATTTTGTCGCAGGCATGGTCATTCTCGTGCTCGCCGGCGCATTTGTTTATCAGGTCTATGGCGACGATCTGATGGAAGTGGCCTTTGTGCCCGACACCGAATTTGCGGCACAGGAAGTGCTGGAAACCAATGTTTATGCAGACACCGCGATGTGGCTGGCCCGGCCCGAACTGGTAAAGGACAACCCCGCCCTCTGGCTTCCCGAAGGCTATGAGGACAGCGAGCCCGCGCTCCCCGAGACCGGAAAGGCCGCCGTTTTCTTCGTTCACCCGACGTCCTTCCTGAAAAAGGACCACTGGAATGCGCCGCTCGACGATGAAGAATCGCAAGACCGGGCGCGCATTTTCCTGCGCGGACAGGCCAGCGCCTTCAATGCGGTCGGCCAAGTCTGGGCCCCGCGCTACCGCCAGGCGACTCTCGGCGCGTTTCTGACCGAAAAGCCGGAAGGCCAGCGGGCGCTGGACGCAGCCTATCAGGACGTACTGGCGGCCTTCGATTATTTTGTCGGGGAAATTCCAAGCGATCAGCCAATTATTCTGGCCGGACACAGCCAGGGCAGCCTGCATCTGACCAATTTGCTCAAGGACCGGGTCGCGGGCACACCGCTCGCCACCCGGATTGTCGCCGCTTATGTGGTAGGCTGGCCGGTTTCGGTGGATACGGATATTCCGGAAATGGGACTCGATATTTGCGAAGCGCCCGATCAGACCCGCTGCATCATGGCTTGGCAGAGCTTTGCCGAACCCGCAGATTATGGCCGGATCGTCAAAGTCTATGACATGACCATCGGCTTCAACGGCGAGCCGCGAAAGGACAGCAAGCTTCTATGCAGCAATCCGGTCAACGGCGACGTCAACTCCTCCTCTCCGGCTTCGGCCAATCTCGGCACGCTTGTCCCGAACGACGATCTGAGCGAGGCGAGCATCACCGTCGGATCGGTACCAGCCCGATGCGATCCGCGCGGTTTTCTGCTGATCGGTGACCCGCCTGAGCTCGGCCCCTATGCCCTGCCCGGCAATAATTACCACGTCTATGACTATAGCCTGTTCTGGGCCAATATTCGCGCGGATGCGCGCCGGAGGATGGCGGCATTTCCGGCACGTTGATCTCCGATGATGTCGCCGCCTTCGCGCAGGCGCTGCCCGATGGTGGCCGGTTACTGGGCCTTGATATCGGCACCAAGACGGTGGGCATGGCCCTGTGCGATTCGCACTGGACCTTCGCGACCGCTGCCGAAACCATCGAGCGGCGCAAATTCTCCAAGGATCTGGAACGTATCAAGACGGTGATCGCCGAACAGAATATCGTCGGACTGGTCGCTGGCCTGCCGCTCAATCTCGACGGCAGCCAGAGCCCGCAGACTCAGGCAGCACGCGCCTTTGCGCAAAATCTCAAACCTCTCGGTCTGCCGATTCTGCTTTGGGACGAACGGTGGAGTACGCAAGCGGTCACCCGCGATCTGATCGCTTCGGACGTCAGCCGGAAGAAACGGGCCAAGGTCGTCGACAAAATGGCCGCCGCCTATATTTTGCAGGGCGCCATCGACAGGCTTGCCGCGCTGCCATGATGGCACTATAGAACCCGCTTTAATGACATCGCAAAAAACCGCATCGTCGCAGACCTTTCCAGCCGGATCGGATGCTTTTCCTCATCGTCATCTATTGGGTATCGCCGGGCTGCAGCCCTGGGAGATATTATTCCTGCTGGAAGAGGCCAAGCAATGGGTCGATCTCAACAAGAAATCAAGCAAACATGCCGACAAGCTCGATGGTCTGACGGTCATCAACGCCTTTTTCGAGAATAGCACGCGAACTTTGTTGTCCTTTGAAATAGCCGGAAAACGGATGGGCGCGGATGTCGTCAATATGCACGCGGCGCAATCGAGCATCAAGAAGGGCGAGACGCTGATCGACACGGCCGTCACGCTCAATGCGATGAAGGCGGATGCCATCGTCATCCGCCACGGCAGCTCCGGCGCGGTGCAGCTGATTGCCGACAAGGTCGACTGTCCGGTGCTCAACGCCGGCGACGGGCGGCACGAACATCCGACCCAGGCTCTGCTCGACGCGCTGACCATCCAGCGGCGGCGGGGCGAGATCAGCGGGCTGACGGTCACCATCTGCGGCGATGTGATGCACAGCCGGGTGGCCCGGTCCAATATCTATTGCCTGACCACATTGGGCGCAAAGGTTCGCGTCTGCGCGCCGCCTTCCCTGCTGCCCGCCGATCTTGACCGGTTCAATGTCGAGGTTTTCAGCAATTTCGACGAAGCCCTGGAGGGCAGCGATGTGGTGATGATGCTGCGCCTGCAGAACGAGCGGATGAACGGGGATTTCATCCCCAGCCCGCGCGAATATCATTATCTCTACGGCCTGACCCGGGAGCGGCTGCAGCGCGCCAACGACAATGCTCTGGTGATGCATCCCGGCCCGATGAACCGCGGCGTCGAGATCGACAGCGAAGTGGCCGACGATCTCGAAAATTCTGCGATAACCGAACAGGTCGAAATGGGGGTTGCCGTGCGCATGGCCTGTCTCGACATATTGACCCGCAAGTCTCGCGGCGTGGAGGGCTGGTCATGAAAAAGATATTCACCAACGCCCGCCTGGTTCTCCCGAACGCAGAGCAGCCGACGCAAGGCCATCTGGTCGTCAAAGGTGAACGCATCGCTGCGGCTGATGATGGCAAGGACGGGGAGAGCGGCGAGACAATCGACTGCAAAGGCAGGCTTCTCGCGCCCGGCATCGTCGATCTCGGCGTTTTCGCGATCGACAAGCCGGCGTTCCGCTTCGGCGGGATCACCCGGGCGGCGCTGATGCCGGATCAGGCCCCGATCCTCGATCTGCCCGCGATGATCAAGCATAATGCCGTGGAGGGAAAACCGGATCTCTGGTCCCATCCGATCGCGGCGGCCACCAAGGGGCTTAAAGGCGCACAATTGGCCGAGATCGGCCTGATGCAGCGCTCGGGCGCAAAGGCCGTGGCGACGGGCCGGCAATGGATCGCCGACAGCGGAATCATGCTGAGGCTGCTGCAATATTGCAAATCGCTGGACCTGCCGCTGATCGTGCACAGCGAGGACGCCGGTCTGACCGGCGATGCGGTAGCCACCAATGGCGAAACCGCAACCCGGCTGGGATTGGCCAGCGCCACGGCTGCTGCCGAATCGGTGGCAATTGCCCGGGATATCGCGCTGGTCCGCGAAACCGGTGCCCATATCCATTTCCGTCAGGTCACCACCGCAGCCGGCCTCGAGCTGATCCGGGCGGCAAAATCCGAAAATTTGCCAGTAACCTGCGGCATCACCCCTGCCCATCTGCTCCTGTCCGATATCGCGATCAGCGATTTCCGGACATTTGCCCGGCTTTCCCCGCCGCTGCGAAGCGAAGAAAATCGCCTGGCCTGTGTGGCGGCCGTCAAGGACGGGACAATCGATGTCATTTCTTCGGGCCATGATCCGAGAGGCCCCGAAGACAAGCGCCTGCCCTTTGCCGAGGCTGCGCCGGGCATGGCCGGGGCGGAAACTTTGCTGGCGCTGTCCTTCACACTTGTCCGCGACGATGTGATTTCGACCGGGCGGCTGTTCGAGCTATTGTCCGCCAATCCGGCAAGGATATTGGGGGTCGAGGCCGGGCTGCTGAAAGCGGGATATGAAGCCGACTTCATCCTGATCGACGAGGATGCGCCGTGGCGGGTGGACACAAGGAAAATGGCAGCGGCTGCCGGCAATACGCCGTTTGACGGCCTGCCGGTCCAGGGCCGGGTAACGGCCATATATAAAGGCGGCAGAGCTTATTAGCCCGCCGCCTTTATCACGTTTCTGGATTGCCTAGCGCGAAGCGAGTTTCTTGGGGGCCTGGCTGGCCATGCGTGAAGGCGCAACCTTGTTGATGCCCGTCGCATGGCGCACGATGCAATTGCCGCCCTTGGCCTTGATACCGTCACACATCGCTTCGGCGGTTTGCGCATTGCCAAAGCCGATGGCTGCCAGCCGGTAAAGCGTCCGTCCCTTCACGTTGACTCGTGAGCTGGCATATTGGAACGACTTCAGGTCGCTGTTTCTGGCCGACAAAATTCCCCAGGCGCGCTTGGCGCTGGCTGGCGAGGAAAAAGCACCGAGCTGGACCAGATGGGTACCGGAGGTCGAGACCACGGTTTGCGATTCCGGCTGATAAGCCGTCTTCTGCAATATTGGTTTGGCGGCTGGCGAATTCTGTAAGCCGGCGGTTTTTACCGGTGCAGGCTTGTCGCGTTCGACAACAAAATTGGCGGGCGTCGCAGCGAGAGCCGGCTTGGCCTGTGCCTTGGCTGCCGGGGCCGTTGCCTTGGCAACCGCGCTGCTGGCCGGTAATGCAACCGACGCAACTTTGACATTATTTTCCTTGGCGAGGAAATCGACATCGGAGCCGGCTTTTGGTGCTGGTCCGACGGCCGGCAGCGGCGTGTTGCGATCGAAGCTGGCGACTTCGCGCCCATAATCCTGCTCGGGCGATGCAGCGACGTTGGTCGGCGCAAAATTCAAGCGAAGCGCCAGTTGCGCTGGTTGACCCGGATCATTGGCGACCGGAGTCACGTTCAGCACGGTGGCAATGCGGGTCTGATAAGCGCCGGGGCGAGCCATCTGGGCCCATTCCATGACCCGTTCATTGACCGCAGCCGGTGCCACGTCCTGGACTGCCATCAACTTGGCTTCTTTCCAGCGACCATCCAGCGCGTAAGCCAGACCGAGATTCTGGCGGGTACGGCCCGTGACATTGGATCCGCGGATCGCCTGCTCGAGAACCTCAATGGCGGTCTTGCTATCGCCGGCCAGCGCCAGGGCGAGGCCATAGTCGGCAGCCGGAATATATTGGCGATTGTTGACGACAAGGGCTTTCGCCTTGTCCGCCTTGCCCTGCCCCAGCTGCGCGAGGCTAAGGCTCAAAATGGTGCGCGCGTCTCTCTTGCCGAGTTCCATCGCGTCCTGGAAACTGCGTTCGGCAGAAGCCATGCGTCCAGCGGACAGATAGGCTTGGCCCAGGAGCGCCCGTGTCTCGGGATCGCTGCCGACACCTGCAACCGAACGCTCGGCATAGGCGATCGCAGCTTCAAGATCGCCTTTCGCCAAGGCCTTTTCGGCCTTCTTGGCATATTTCGCACCGTCTTTGACCGTTGCCGGCTTGCTGGACATGGATGCGACCGAGCCGCCGCCAAAGGGACCGCAGCCTGTCAACACGGTGGCAAACACCATGGAGGAAGCAGCCATTTTCAAAATTACATCGCGTTTCATTTTTATGCCCTCGCAATAAAAGTCAGTCGTTTCCGTTCTAAATTCTGTTCTCGCCCGATTCAGACAGAACCGCGCGACGGAACGCGTTCGGCCAGATCATCCAGTTCGGGGATCGTCTTCAAATATTCGTCGACAGCCCTGGTCACCAATTGCTGGGCCGAGATATTCTTTACCGCGGTTGCCAGGCGCAGTTTCAAATGCCGTTCGGGATCAAGACGGAGAGTGAATGCCGTTTTCGCCTTGCGCGTCCGGGATTTCGTAGCCGGGCGGGGCTTTCTGGGTTCGGCCTTCGGGAGCCTTGCGGATTCCAGCACCGATGGCTTTTTGGCCAGCGTTTGAACGTCCCGCGAAATCGACAATGGAACAGGCGTATCGCCGGCATTTTCCGCGTCCGTTTTGGTGGAATCCTCGGTCGAAGGCTTCACCCCCAGCTTGGCGGCAATTTCCTCCTGCTGCTGCCGGACGGCGGCACCGGGATTCGGAATCGCTCCGGCCAGGGGATTGTGAATATGTTCAACCGGATGCGCGTCATGATCGGGATCGACATCATAGCCCATGTCATCCCAGCCCAGGTCCTCATGGATTGCGCCATCAAGGTCGGAACCATGGTCCGGGAAATTCGTGTAGCCCTGACGACGCATCGCCGGTTTTGCACCGCCCTTGCGAGCCAGCAGGCTGGACGAAAGGGATGCAAGGGGTTTGGGATCGCTCATTTTTTCAGCCTCTCCCATCACGAACCAACCACACGGCGGCCAAAATTGCCACCGGGTCGCTGCATGCCAGGATTGACATTCTGTGCCATCGCCGGAGCGCTGAATATCGTCCGGCGGAAATTTTTCTCGAGCCGATCGGAAATATAGGACCAGAGATGGACGACTTCCTGCGCCGAACGGCTTTTGGGATCAACTTCCATCACGGTCCGGCCATCAATCATCGAACCGGCAAAGTCGGTGCGGTGATGGACCGTAATCGGCGCAACCGTGCCGTGCTGGGACAAAGCGACCGCTGCTTCGGATGTGATTTTGGCTTTCGGAGTCGCGCCGTTGACGACGAAAAGCAGGGGTTTTCCTGCCCGCTCGCAAAGATCGACGGTAGCACCAACCGCTCTGAGATCATGCGGGCTCGGGCGGGTCGGGATAACGATCAGTTCGGCAACCGAGATAACGCTCTGGATCGCCATAGTGATGGCCGGTGGCGTATCGATGACGGCGAGCTTGAAGCCCTGCTGGCGCAATATCGCCAGATCGGAAGCAAGACGCGACACCGTGGTCTGGGCAAAGGCGGGCAGCTTGGCTTCCCGCTCGTTCCACCAATCGGCCAGTGACCCTTGCGGATCAATGTCAATCAACACGACAGGACCTGCCCCGGCCAGTTGTGCCTGCACAGCCAGATGACCCGACAAAGTCGTCTTGCCGGAACCGCCCTTTTGCGAAGCCATTGCTAGAACTCGCACGCTCTTCCCCTTGTTCAACCACGGCAATCACTGCCTGAAAATCTCTAATCTGCGGCTTTTGTGACAGAACAGGGCTAAAATAGGGTTAACAGGATCGAGGGGAATTTTGCGCTGGCGCGATTATCGGTTACATTCTCCGGCAGAGGATTCCCGAGCCGCCTCTCCAGTTTTTACTAGACTTGAAGAGTCTCAGGGGTTTAGCAACATGCAAACGGTTGATAAGGCGCTAGTTTTGAAATCTGATTACCGAGGAAAATCCATGAAAAAGGCCCATAATTCCATCGCACCGTTATTCGGTCTGGCGCTGATCCTGGGTGCGACACCTGCTCTGGCGGATGTGAAGGACGGCGTCGATGCGTGGGGACGCGGGGATTTCCAAACGGCGATCAACGAATGGCGCGGGCCCGCCGAGCGAGGCGATGCTGATGCCCAGTTCAACATGGGCCAGGCCTACAAGCTTGGCCGCGGCGTTCCGCAGGATCTGGCCCAAGCGGAAAAATGGTACAAGAAAGCAGCGGATCAGGGCCATTTGCAGGCCAATGACAATTATGGCCTGGTGCTCTTCCAGGACAATCGGCGCAGCGAAGCCCTGCCCTATTTGCAGGCTTCGGCAGAGCGCGGCGAACCACGGGCGCAATATGTTCTGGGAACCGGCCATTTCAACGGAGATTTTGTCGAAAAGGACTGGATCCGGGCCTATGCGCTGATGACCCGCGCCTCGGCGCAGGACTTGCCTCAGGCAACCTCCAATCTGGCACAAATGGATCGCTTCATTCCAGTCGAGGACCGGCGGCGGGCGGTCGAACTGGCAGGCCAGATGGAACAGGATGAAAAGCGGGTCAGAACCGCGCAAATCGGCGGCTTGCGCCCGGCGCAGTCCAGCGGAGCGGTACAGACCGCCCAACTGCCGCCATCCCGCCCTGCACTGCCCGATCCGGTGCCATCGGCCGGCCCGATCACTCCTGGCGTGACCTATGCGCCTTCCCCGCAGTCTGCGCCGGCAGCGCCTGTCGCATCCGCAACAGCGCCGGTGCAGACCGCCGCCAGTGGCGACTGGCGCGTGCAACTCGGCGCGTTTAGCGACGAGAACAAGGCAAAGACCCTCTGGACCAGGCTTGAAGGGAGCGTTTCCGCCCTTTCCGGGTTGCAGCCCTATCTGGTCAGGGCGGGCGGCATCACGCGCTTGCAGGCAGGACCGTTCGAAAGCCGGGCGCAGGCCGATTCCCTGTGCGGTCGTGTCAAGGCTTCCGGCAATGACTGCATTACCAAGAAGCGGTAAACCAGACCTATTGCGAAACCCACTGGTCCGCGGCAATGCCCTGAATATATAGCAGCGCCGTAAGATCGTTATAGCGGATCGCCACATCAGCGGCCTGCGCAGCCTTCGGTTTGGCGTGATAGGCGACGCCCAGCCCGGCTCTTTGCAACATCGGAATGTCATTCGCCCCGTCGCCGACGGCCAGACAGGATTGCAGTGAAAGCCCGCCATCCTGCGCAGCGGATTGCAGCAGCTGGTCCTTGCGGGCCGAATCGACGATCGGCCCGTCCAGCCCGCCGGTCAGCAAGCCGGAGGATTCGCCCAGCACATTGGCATGAAAGGACTCAAAACCAATGACTTGCGCGACAGGCTTGGCAAATTTTGTGAATCCGCCCGACACCAGGATAGTGGTCGCACCGACGCGGGCCATGGTCCGGACCAGGGTTTCGGCGCCCGGCATGATCCTGACCCGTTCATCGAGGCATAGCTGGATCGCGGCGGTCTCCAGGCCCTTGAGCAGCGCCACCCTGCCGCGCAGCGCCTCCTCGAAATCCAGTTCGCCCTGCATCGCGCGTTCGGTGATGGCGGCGATTTCCGACTTGATCCCGGCATAATCGGCCAGTTCGTCGATACATTCGACCGTGATCATGGTGCTGTCCATGTCGGAAATCAGGAGTTTCTTGAGACGATTGGCTTCCGGCTGCACTGCCACATCGATATCGCCATCTATCTCTTCCAGATATTTCCGCGCCGTGCCCGGATCGCCGTTGAAGAAAATATCCAGCACCCGTCCGTCGATCAGGCCGGACTGGCGCGCGATGGTGACACCAGCCTCGCCCAGGCGGGCGATCGCCGACTGAATATCTCTCTCATTCAGGGATTCTTTTGCTATGAGCGTGGCGATGAACATGATTTCTCCGAAACAGGACCAGAATGTTGCGCTGGTCGTAGGTCCGACGGCCAGCGGCAAATCCGCCTTGGCATTGGACATTGCCAAAAAGCAACCCTCGGTAATCATCAATGCCGACAGCGCGCAGGTCTATCGCGATCTCACCATATTGAGCGCGCGCCCGACCCGGGACGAGATGCAAGGCGTAGAGCATCAGCTGTTCGGCTATATCGACGGCATGGAGGCCTGTTCTGCGGCGCGCTGGGCGAGTGACGCCAAGACGGCAATCGCTGCAGCGCACGAACGCGACCTGCTGCCGATACTGGTCGGCGGCACCGGACTCTATGTCCGGATATTGCTCGAAGGGATCGCGCCGATTCCCGAAATCGATGCCGCTATCCGGCAGGAAATCCGTAAAATGGAACTATTGGAAGCATATCGCGCGCTTCAGGAGCTGGATCCGGTTTCGGCGGACAGGCTGAACGCCGGTGATACCACCCGCATCCAGCGGGCGCTGGAAGTGGTCCGGTCGACCGGCAAGACGCTCGACCATTGGCAAAGGCACAAGACAGGCGGAATCGGCAACCGGATCAAATTGCATCCGCTGGTGCTGCTGCCGCCTCGCGAATGGCTCTACGAGCGCTGCGACCGGCGATTGCACATGATGATCGAGCGCGGCGCGCGGGAAGAGGTCGAACGCCTGCTGGCCCGCAATCTCCCTGGCAATCTCCCGGTCATGCGGGCGATCGGTGTCACGGAAATCGCGGCCTGGATAGCGGGCGATATCAGCAGGGAAGTCGCTATCGAACGGGCCCAGATCGCGACCCGCCAATATGCCAAGCGCCAATATACGTGGTTCCGCAACCAGAGCCCGCCCGACTGGCACCGGGTAGAAAGCATGGATAATATCAATATCGATGATATATTTGATATTATATTACGCGATTAGGCCTTGACATAACATATTCAGATATGTAGCCAGCCCCGAATTGATAAAGCCTTGCCTATTGTGTTGCAGTGCATCATGGCGGGCGAGCACGCGTAACAGACAGTTGATGGAGCATGATGTGGCCGAAAAAAGCGGCGCCGATATATTGGTCGAAACCCTGCTGGATCTGGGCGTGGATACCGTTTTCGGCTATCCGGGCGGCGCTGTGCTTCCCATTTATGATGCGCTTTACGAGCACCCCCGGATAAAACATATCCTGGTCCGCCACGAGCAGGCCGCGACCCATGCGGCTGAAGGCTATGCCCGCTCCACCGGCAAGCCTGGCGTCGTGCTGGTAACGTCCGGTCCGGGTGCGACCAATGCGGTCACCGGCATTACCGACGCGCTGATGGACAGCATTCCGATGGTCGTCATCACCGGCCAGGTTGCAACCAATCTGATCGGCACCGACGCCTTCCAGGAAGCCGATACGGTCGGCATCACCCGCCACTGCACCAAACATAATTATCTGGTGAAAAAGCCTTCCGATCTGGCGCAGGTTGTCCAGGAAGCCTTTCACATTGCCACCCAGGGCCGCCCGGGACCGGTGGTCATCGACATTCCCAAAAATGTCCAGGTGGCGGCGACAGAATATAGCAGCAACGCTGCCCGGACCAACACCCGCTATCAGCCGCAGACCGAGGGTGATTTCAAGGCGATCAACGCCGCCGCCGAAATGATCATGGCCGCGAAAGCGCCGGTCCTCTATACCGGTGGCGGGATTATCAACAGCGGACCAAAGGCCAGCGAGACCCTGCGGGAACTGGCCGAAATTCTGGGATGTCCGGTGACGTCTACGCTAATGGGGCTCGGCGCATTTCCGGCCTCGTCGGACAAATGGCTGGGTATGCTCGGCATGCACGGGACCTTTGAAGCCAATATGGCGATGAACAAGGCTGATCTGGTGATCTGTCTTGGCGCGCGGTTCGACGACCGGATCACCGGACGGCTTGACGCCTTTTCGCCAAACAGCAAGAAAATCCACGTCGATATCGACCGTTCCTCGATCAACAAGACCGTTCGGGTCGATCTGCCGATTATCGGCGATGTCGGACGGGTGATGGAACAGTTGATCGCGGTGCTGAAGGGCCGCCGCTTCGCGACTCCGGACCATGCGGAATGGTGGGCCCGGATCACCGGCTGGCGCGCAACCAACTGCCTCGATTATCCCGAGAGCAAAACCGAAATCATGCCGCAGGAAGCGATCCGCAAATTGTGGGAAGCAACCCACAGGCGCGAACCGATCATCACCACCGAGGTCGGTCAGCACCAGATGTGGGCCGCCCAGCATTTCGATTTCGAAAGCCCGAACAAATGGCTGACCAGCGGTGGTCTCGGCACCATGGGCTATGGCCTGCCCGCCGCCATAGGCGCGCAACTGGGCAATCCCGATGCGCTCGTCATCGATATTGCCGGCGAAGCATCGATCCAGATGAATATCCAGGAACTCGGTACGGCCAGCCAATATCGCCTGCCGGTCAAGATATTCATTCTTAACAACGAATATATGGGCATGGTCCGCCAATGGCAGGAACTGACCTATGAAAGCCGTTATTCAAACAGTTACAGTGACAGTCTCCCGGACTTTGTGAAGCTGGCCGAAAGCTATGACTGGACCGGTATCCGGATCGAGGATCCTGCCGATCTCGAATCCGGCATCCGGAAGATGATCGAAACCGACGGACCGGTGATGGTGGATTGCCGGGTCGCCAAGCTGGCAAACTGCTTCCCGATGATCCCGTCGGGTGCCGCCCATACGGAAATGCTTCTCACCGAAGCCGACGTAAAGGGCACTATGGACGACCAAGCAAAGGCCCTAGTCTGATGCATATTCACGAAGAAGCCGTCGAACGCCACGTTCTTGCCGTTCTGGTTGACAATGAAGCGGGCATCTTGGCCCGGATCGCCGGTATGTTCACTGCGCGCGGCTATAATATCGACAGCCTGACCGTCGCCGATATCAGCGAAGACCATGCCGTCAGCCGGATCACCATTGCCACCAATGGCCCGCCGCATGTGATCGAGCAGATCATTGCCCAGCTCGACCGGCTGGTGCCGGTCCACAGTGTCCGCGACCTAACCGAGTCCGGCCCGCATGTGCAACGCGAACTGGCGCTGGTGAAAGTCGCCGGCAAGGGCGAGCATCGTATCGAGGCCATGCGCCTGGCGGATATTTATCGCGCGCGGGTTGTCGATGCGACGACCGAAAGCTTTGTCTTCGAAATTACCGGGGCTCCGGAAAAGATCGAGACATTTGTGGCTTTGATGCGGGAAGTCGGCCTGGTGGAAGTCGGCCGAACCGGCGTCGTCGCCATCGGACGGGGGCCTGACACGGCGTGAGCGGGGAATATCCGATCTAGACCGACCCACAAATTCCGGCTGCGACAGTAGCCTAAATCCTATTCGCAAACATCTGACTATAAGGAAGAAAAATGAAAGTTTATTATGACGCCGACGCAGATCTCGGACTGATCACCGGCAAGAAAATCGCGATTGTCGGCTACGGCAGCCAGGGCCATGCCCACGCGCAGAACCTGCGCGACAGCGGCGTCAAGGACGTGGCCATCGCGCTGCGTGCCGGTTCGGCAACCGCGAAAAAGGCTGAAGATGCCGGCTTCAAGGTAATGACCAACCAGGAAGCCGCGGCCTGGGCCGATATCGTCATGATCCTGGCGCCAGACGAGCATCAGGCCGCTATTTATGCCGACGACCTGCACGCCAATATGAAAGAGGGCGCCGCCCTCGCCTTCGCCCATGGTCTCAACGTCCATTTCGGCCTGATCGAGGCGCGCGAAGATCTCGACGTGATCATGATCGCTCCCAAAGGCCCCGGCCACACGGTGCGCAGCGAATATCAACGTGGCGGCGGTGTTCCCTGCCTGATCGCAATCGACCGCGACGTATCGGGCAATGCCCATGATGTGGCGCTGGCTTATGCTTCCGGCGTTGGCGGCGGCCGCTCCGGTATCATCGAAACCAATTTCCGCGAGGAATGCGAAACCGATCTGTTCGGCGAGCAGGCCGTGCTTTGCGGCGGTATCACCCATCTCATCCAGGCGGGCTTCGAAACCCTGACGGAAGCGGGTTACGCGCCGGAAATGGCCTATTTCGAATGTCTGCATGAAACAAAGCTGATCGTCGATCTGCTCTATGAAGGCGGCATCGCCAACATGCGCTATTCGATCTCCAACACCGCGGAATATGGCGATATCACCACCGGACCACGGATCATCACTGCCGACACCAAGGCGGAAATGAAGCGCGTTCTGGCCGACATCCAGTCAGGCCGTTTCGTCAAGGATTTCGTTCTCGACAACCGGGCAGGACAACCGGAACTGAAAGCAGCGCGCAAGCAGGCTGCGGCCCATCCCATCGAGGAAACCGGTGCCCAGCTCCGCGCCATGATGCCATGGATCGGTGCCAACAAGCTGGTCGACAAAGAAAAGAACTAGATATTATCCGGGCGGGCGGCCTCATTCGCGGCCGCCCGGTCCCGGGCTTCGGCAAAATTCAGCAATTCGGTGGCGAGTTGCTCGTCGCAATGTCGCACCAGACGTTCCACAGAGTCTCTCAGGCTCTCGTTGGCGGCCACGGTTTTTGAAGCCATTGCCCATTCCGGAAACTGGCGCCGGCCGATAGTACCGCTTTTCAGACGGATGATGGCCTGATGACGCCGGTCCGTCGCAATTCGGGCAAAGGTCGCCTCGACCTCGGCCTCACCCCCTTCCAGATATTGATAGTTTCTCCGGCGATCATGGATCAATATTCCGGTTATCCCGTTACGATCATTGTTATTTTTCGCGCGCCGCAGCAGATCCTCGGTCTCATCGCCGCTCATCTCGCGAGTTGGCCTGCTCATGTAAACCAGACAATACATTAGCGCGTTTCCATCGATAGTTCGTGCCGGTCCTAATCCATCATTCTTAAAATATTGTAACTAAACGTAAAATGACACGCGGCACCGGTTGGCCGACTTGCCTGCGGACGGTTTTCCATCGCCCCCGGCTGTCCGGAACGCGCCCGACCGCTGCCGAAAACAGAAAAAATTCGTCGGCACGCTTGATTTATCTGCCGGGCCGGATATTACCGGCGGCATGACACGGTCTCAGGCCCTATTGCTGCTACGACTTATACGCCCTTAGGCGTACCAATGCTGCTGCCCTGATGGCGCAGCGCCCCGCCTAAGGGACGATTTACCAGATATTATAAGCAAACCCGCGAATTTGTGCCTTGCGCGCAATTTCCAGCAGCATAAGAGTGAAGCCATGCACAAGAACCCGTCACAGAAATACCGCCCGTTCCCGCAAATCGACTTGCCCGACCGGCAATGGCCCTCGCGGACAATAGAAAAAGCGCCGCGCTGGCTCTCCACCGACCTGCGCGACGGCAACCAGGCGCTGATCGATCCGATGGATGCGCAGAAGAAACAGCGTTTCTTCGACTTGCTGGTCAAGATTGGCATCAAGGAAATCGAAGTCGGTTTCCCGTCCGCCGGCGCGACCGATTTCGACTTTATCAGCGGCCTCGTCAAATCCGGCAGGATACCGGATGACGTCATGGTGCAGGTATTGACCCAGTCGCGCCGCGACCTGATCGAAACCAGCTTCGCCAGCCTCGAGGGCGCGAAGTCGGCGATCGTCCACCTGTATAATGCCGTGTCCCCGGCCTGGCGCGATGTCGTGTTCCGGCTCGACAGGCAGGGCGTCAAGGATATCGCCCGCGAAGGTGCAACGATCTTGCGCGAGCAGGCCGAAAAATATCCCGACACCGACTGGCATTTCGAATATTCGCCGGAAACCTTCTCCACCGCCGAACTGGATTTCAGCCTTGAAGTGGTGGAAGCGGTGATGGAAATCATCGAACCAACCGCCGACAAACCATTGATATTGAACCTGCCCGCCACGGTCGAGGCCTCGACGCCCAATATCTACGCCGATCAGGTCGAATGGATGTGCAACAATATCAGCAAGCGCGACCATGTCGTGATCAGCCTGCACACGCATAATGACCGGGGCTCCGGCATTGCCGCATCCGAACTGGGCATGATGGCCGGCGCGGATCGCGTCGAAGGCTGTCTGTTCGGCAATGGCGAGCGTACCGGCAATGTCGATCTGGTGACATTGGGTCTGAATCTCTACACCCAAGGCGTTGATCCAAAGATAGATTTCTCCAATATGGACGAGATCGTCAAAACGGTGGAATATTGCAACCAGCTGCCGGTGCCGGCCCGCCATCCTTATGCCGGCGAACTGGTTTTCACCGCTTTCTCCGGCTCGCACCAGGATGCGATCAAGAAAGGTTTTGCCGCGCAGGAGCAGCGCAACGACGAAATCTGGAACGTGCCCTATCTGCCGATCGATCCGCGCGATCTCGGCCGCGACTATGAAGCGGTGATCCGGGTCAACAGCCAGTCCGGCAAGGGCGGCATCGCCTGGATCCTGGAGCAGGACCACGGGCTGAAACTGCCCAAGCGGCTGCAGGCCAATTTCAGCCGCACGGTGCAGGAACTGGCCGACGAGACCAGTCGCGAACTGTCCTCTGACGATATCTGGGATGCGTTCCGGAAACGCTATCATCTCGACGGCAGCGGCCAATATACTTTGGTCGACTATGAAGAGCGCAAAACCGGCACCGATCGGGTCTTTGTCGGCAAGATCAAGGGGCCCGATGGCGAGATTTCAGTCAGCGGTCGCGGCAACGGACTGATTTCAAGCGTGGTCGACGCTGTGTCCTCGGCTCTGGGCATCAATCTGGAGATCAAGGACTATTCCGAACATGCCCTGGGATCGGGCAAGGACGCGCAGGCAGCCGCCTATGTCGAATGCAAATCGGATGACGGAAAAGAATTCTACGGGGTCGGCATAAACAGCGATGTCGCGCGGGCTTCTGTTGAAGCTTTGCTGAGCGCCGTGAACCGTATTTAAGCGTTCGGTTAAAAAAACAGTAGAATATGCCGCCGCATCGGTTATTGCGGTGGCATATTTTTTCAAATCGGGGTGCCCATGACTTTACCAGCCATTTTCGACAATCTTCGC
Source organism: Sphingorhabdus sp. YGSMI21 (assembly GCF_002776575.1). Classification (GTDB taxonomy): domain Bacteria; phylum Pseudomonadota; class Alphaproteobacteria; order Sphingomonadales; family Sphingomonadaceae; genus Parasphingorhabdus. Next base: position 3,295,545 of record NZ_CP022548.1, read on the forward strand.
CTGCCGCTTATCGGTTCTCCTTTGTTCATCGTATCGGGGCCAGAACTGGTGATTGCGCAATGCAAGGCCGGTATCGTCGGCAGCTTCCCTGCCCTCAACGCCCGCCCGCAGTCGATGCTTGACGAATGGCTGCACCAGATCACCGAAGAACTGGCGGCATGGAACCGCGACAATCCGGACAAGCCGGCGGCGCCCTTCGCGGTCAACCAGATCGTGCACAAGTCCAACGACCGTCTCGATCAGGACATGGCGACCTGCGCGAAATGGAAAGTGCCGATCGTCATCACCTCGCTGGGCGCGATCGAGGATCTGAACACCGCGGTCAAAGGCTGGGGCGGGATCACGCTGCACGACATCATCAACAACCGCTTCGCCCACAAGGCGATCGAAAAAGGTGCGACCGGCCTCATTCCGGTGGCAGCCGGCGCTGGCGGCCATGCCGGCACGCTTTCTCCCTTCGCCCTGATGCAGGAAATCCGCGAATGGTTCGATGGTCCCGTCGCCCTGTCCGGTTCAATCGGCAACGGCGCCTCTATTCTGGCAGCCCAGGCGATGGGCGCAGACCTCGGCTATGCCGGCTCTGCCTTTATCGCGACCAAGGAAGCCAATGCGGACCAAGGCTACAAGGAAGGGATCGTCGAGGGCAAGGCCTCCGATATCGTCTATTCCGACCTGTTTACCGGCGTGAAGGGCAATTATCTGCGCCAGTCGATCGAGAATGCCGGTCTCGACCCCGACAATCTGCCCCAGGGCGATTACAAGACCATGAACTTCGGTTCCGGCGGTAATACCGAGAAAAAGGCCTGGAAAGACATCTGGGGCTGCGGTCAGGGCATCGGCCTGATCAACGACGTGATGAGCGTGCAGGATATGGTAGACCAGTTCACACGCGAATATCGCGAAGCGCGCGAAAGCCTGAAAGAACGGTTCAACTATTAGGGGCGCAAAGCCCGGGGCTGGCTGAAAACCGGTCAGCCCGGGCTGGATAGCTGTGATATATTGCCCGAAACAGCGGTCTTAGCCAGCTCCCAGGGCGATGCGTCCGCCGACCAGACCGACGAACAGCACCAGGACAAGCAGCCAGATCACGAAGATGCCGCTGGTCAAGCGCCAGCTTCTCGGCGGCAGTCCCTGCACCAGAAAGGTTGCGATCCCCGCGACGTTGATGCACACGAGATTGGTGGCCAGCAAAAATAGCGCGCTCAGTCCCAGGGACTCTTCACCGCTGCCGAAAAACAGGCCGGCGGCGGCAATCGGCGGCACCAGCGCGACCGCGATCATCACACCGACGAGCGAGAGCGAAGCGCCCTGGCTGAACGCGAGAACGCCGGCGGCACCGCAGGCCAAAGCCAAGGCAATATCCGCCGGCTGGACGATCGTCCGGTTTCTGAGCTCGGGGACCAGCGGATCGACATCGATGAACATGCCCAGCAAAAAGGTGAACAGCAACGCGGCGGCGATCCCCGTGACCAGGGTGACCAGCGCCCTGCGGCCCAGCGCCCTGTCGCCCAGCGTCGCCGCCATGGCCATCGCCATGGTCGGGCCGAGCAGCGGGGCGATGATCATAGCGCCGATCACCACCGCGGTCTGGCCGCTGCGCATGCCCAGAGCCGCGATCAGCGCGGACAGGATGACGGTCAATAGATAATTGGGGCGCAGTTCCAGACTGGCTTCGATATCATCATATAATTCGTTGGTGCTGATCCGGTCACGGGTAAAGAAAGCTTCCAATTTCGTCGGCGGCTTCCCGGCACCGGCAACCGGCGGCGCAATGTCCTGCAACTCCGGAATTTCCGGCAGCACCGCCTCGACCTGCAGGACGAGAACGGAAAATCCCTCAGTGCCCCTGAAATTCTCGTCCAGCTCGGCGATGAGCGTCTCGATCGACCGGCTGGGTACGACGCAGGAATATTTCTCGAGTCCGTCGGGGACCGGCTCCTGCCAGAAACGGCTGCAATGTTTCGCGATGACGGCTTTTGCTTGCGCCACGCCGGCGTCCGGAACGATTATTTCAACCAGTCTTGCCGACATGCGCCGCTCCTTTTCCCAGCGATCTGATCGCGAGGCATGATGATATCACATTTCTCCGCGTGCCCGCCGGATCGCGAACCATTTCTCGACATTGCGATTATGCTCCTCCAGCGTTTCGGCAAAGACGTGACCGCCTCTGCCGTCGGCGACAAAATAGAGCGCATCGGTCTTCGCAGGGTTCAGCACCGCTTCTATGGACAGGCGTCCCGGATTGGCAATCGGCCCCTTGGGCAGACCGACCATCGCATAAGTATTATAGTCATTGACCTGGGCGATCTCCGATTGGCGGATGCGACGGCCCAGCGGTTTGCCCCTGGTAATCGGATAGATGATCGTCGGGTCGGCCTGCAGCATCATATTCTTGCGGATACGGTTGCTGTAGACACCGGCCACTGTCCGGCGTTCCCGTGCCAGCGCGGTCTCTTTCTCGACGATCGCGGCAAGAGTGATCGCTTCGTGCGGCGTTTTGGCGACGCTGGCCTTGGAGCGCTTCGGCCATAGCTCGGCGATAGTATCCGTCATCGCCTTCTGCATCCGCGCCACCACGGCAGCGCGTTGCTCGCCGCGCTCGAAGCTGTAGCTGTCCGGCAGGATCGACCCTTCGGCCGGCACCGGAATATCGCCCTTGAGCAGCTTTTCGGCCATCAGCGTCTCGTGCACGATGATCGACGGCGTGCCTTCCGGCACCGTGATCAGGCGCTGCACCGCCTTGCCACCTTGCAGAATGGACAGAATTTGCGCGTTGCTCGCCCCGGCAGGAATTTCGAATTCCCCGGCCTTGATCGGTTCGGAACCGCCAAGAATTTTGACGCGCGTCAGGAAGTCGTCGGCGGATTCTATAACACCTTCCGATTCCAGATCCTGCGCTGCCATGGCGAGGCTCGAACCCGATTTGATCAGGACCGTGCGCTGCTCTTCGAGAGGCCCGCTGGCGTTCCAGCCATAAAGGAAACTGCCGCCCAGCAGGACCGCAATGACCGCCGCTGCCACCAATATCAGGCAACCGAGACGGCGCATCGTTTAGACCGCTTTCATGATGATGCTGGCATTGGTTCCGCCAAAGCCGAAGCTGTTGCTGAGCACAGCTTTCACTTCCCGCTTTTTCGCAACATGCGGCACCAGGTCCACGCCTTCGCACCCTTCATCCGGGTCGTCGAGATTGAGCGTCGGCGGCACGATCTGGTCGCGCAGGGCGAGAATGCTGAAAATGCCTTCGACAGCGCCAGCCCCGCCCAGAAGATGGCCGATTGCCGATTTGGTCGAGCTCATCGACATGGTCTTGAGATCATCACCGAACAGGCGCTTAACCGCCGCCAGCTCGATCGTGTCCGCCATCGTCGAGGTGCCGTGGGCATTGACATAGTCAATGTCGGCGGTCGTCAGACCCGAGCGCTTGAGCGCCATTTCCATCGAGCGATAGGCACCGGTTCCGTCCGGATGGGGTGCCGTCACATGATAGGCGTCGCCGGACATGCCATAGCCGACCACTTCGCAGTAGATATTGGCGCCGCGAGCCTTGGCATGTTCATATTCTTCCAGAACCACGACACCGGCGCCCTCACCCATGACGAAACCGTCGCGATCCTTGTCATAGGGACGGGACGCTGCGGTCGGATCATCGTTGCGCTTGGTGGAAAGCGCCTTGGCCTGCGCGAAACCGGCAATGCCGATCGGGCAGATTGTTGCCTCCGCACCACCGGCCAACATGACATCGGCATCGTCCAGCGCGATCATCCGCGCCGCGTCGCCGATGCTGTGGGCACCGGTCGAGCAGGCTGTAACCACCGCGTGATTGGGACCCATCAGGCCATATTTGATCGAAACCTGACCGGAAATGAGATTGATCAGCCGTCCGTGGACGAAATGCGGACTCACCCGTCCGGGGCCGCGTTCCGCAAGAACCAGCGATTCTTTTTCAATGCCAGGCAATCCGCCGATACCCGAACCGATCGAGCAGCCGGCGCGCAGCTTGGCTTCGTCGGACATGTCGGTCAGACCGGCATCCTCCAGCGCCTGGCCGGCGGCATCGATACCGTAGACAATGAACGGGTCGACCTGCCGCTGGACCTTGTGGTCAACGCGCAGATTGGGATCGAAGCCATATTCATGGTCCGCAGGCTTTACCTCGCAGGCGATATGGCATTTCTGATCGGATGCATCGAAGCGGGTGATTTTTCCCGCGCCCGACTTGGAAGCCAATATATTGGCCCAGGTCGTTTCCACATCTCCGCCCAGCGGCGTTACCAGGCCCATTCCGGTTACAACTACACGGCGCATATCATGCCTCTCCTTGCGGGCTTTCCCTGCCCAAAAATCAAAACCTGTTCAAAATCAAAAAAACGGCCACCGGATCAGGACTTTCCTCCCGGGCCGGTGAGCCGCTTTGCTATATTTCAGCGATCATTGGCCCTGGGGCGCGCCTGTTCTGCTGGCAGCACCCCAAAATCAATTAGCCTTTGTTTTTGTCGATAAAATCGATGGCGTCTTTGACGGTACCGATTTTTTCAGCGGCATCATCTGGAATTTCGACGCTGAATTCTTCTTCAAACGCCATAACCAGCTCAACAATGTCGAGGCTGTCAGCGCCCAGATCATCGATGAAGGCAGCTTCTTCGGTGACTTTGTCGGCTTCAACACCCAGATGCTCAACAACAATCTTTTTTACGCGGTCTGCAGTCTCACTCATGAGAGGTCCTTTTTGTTAGGAATGAATTTCAATTTCGTCCTAGTGCGCTGGCGCGCGCCTTGCAAGTGTCCGTGAAGTCGAAATCGTACAGGAGATGATGTTTTTCGGCAAAGCCCTAGGAAATCATCGCCATACCGCCATTCACATGGAGCGTCTGACCGGTGACATATGCGGCCTCCTGGCTGGCCAGATAGACCACTGCGGCACCGATATCGTCGCCACTGCCCATTTTCCCTGCCGGAATCTTGCGGTTGATCTCGTCTTTCTGGGCGTCGGTCAGCTCGTCTGTCATCGGCGATTCTATGAAGCCCGGGGCGACGCAATTGACGGTAATCCCGCGCGAGGCCAGTTCCTGAGCCAGCGCCTTGGACATGCCGACCAGACCGGCCTTTGAAGCAACATAATTGGCCTGCCCCGGATTACCGGTCGCGCCGACCACCGAACTGATCGAGATGATCCGGCCGCCGCGCGCCTTCATCATCGGCCGCGCTGCGGCGCGGATCAGGCGGAAAGCGGATTCCAGATTGACCCGGATCACGTCGGAGAAATCCTCGTCCGACATCCGCATGACGAGACCGTCGCGGGTGATGCCGGCATTGTTGACCAATATGTCGAGCTTGCCGAGCTTTGCCACCGTGTCCGGCACCAGCGCGTCGACTTCCTCGGGTTTTGAAAGGTCGCACGGCATGACGATATGCCCCTCGCCCGGCAATTCCGGGATCATTTCCATCAGCACGAGCTTGCGGGTGCCCGAAAGCGCAACGGTAGCGCCCCGTTCGGCGAGCGATCTGGCGATCGCCGATCCGATTCCGCCGGATGCGCCGGTTACCAGGGCGGTTTTTCCGCTTAAGTCAAACATTGCTAATTCCTTCAAAAATACAAATTCGGGCCAGCAATCGCTGCTAGAGGCTTTTCAGAAACGCCTCGATATCATCCATCGAGACCAGGCTGACCTTTTCGGCGTCCGGCGCAATGCGCCCGACCATGCCGGTCAGCACCTTGCCGCCAAATTCGACAAATTGCTCGACTCCGGCTTCGGCCATATTGCCGACAGATTCCCGCCAGCGCACCGCGCCGGTCACCTGCTGCACCAGCAACTCGCGGATTTCGTCGGCATCCGAGACCGGAGCCGCGGTGACATTGGCAAACACCGGGACGACGGGCGGGAAAATGCTCGCTTCGGCCAGCGCTTCTTCCATCGCCTCGGCGGCGGGCGCCATCAGCGAACAGTGGAACGGAGCGGAGACGGGGAGCAACATGCCACGCTTGATGCCATGGTCTTTCGCCGCGGCAATCGCGCGCTCGATCGCTCCGATATGGCCGGAAATCACGACTTGGGTGGGATCATTGTCATTGGCGACGGTGCAAATCTCGCCCTGGGAAGAGGCATTGGCCAGCGCCGACGCCTTCTTGATGTCGGCGCCGAGCAGGGCCGCCATGCCGCCCTCGCCCACCGGCACCGCTTTCTGCATCGACAGGCCGCGCAGCTTCAGCAATTCCGCCGTCGTCGTCAGGTCGAGCGCCCCGGCGGCGCAGAGCGCACTATATTCGCCGAGACTGTGGCCAGCCACATAGGAGCAGATATCGCCAATCGATTGACCGCCTTCTTTCTCCATTACCCGCAGCGTCGCGACAGCATTGGCCATGATTGCCGGCTGCGCATTTTCCGTCAGGGTAAGTTCGTCGATCGGCCCGTCGCACATCAGTTTGAACAGATTCTGCTCCAGCGCGTGGTCGACTTCCTCGAACACTTCGCGGGCGGTACTGCTGGCCTCTGAGAGGGCCTTGCCCATGCCGACGGCCTGGCTGCCCTGTCCCGGAAATATGAATGCACGCATGTTGACCCCCAGATTTTCAAATATGATTGGGGGAATTAGGCACGAATGGTCGGTCATGCAAGCACCGCACGCTCCGATTAAAATCATTTGCGCAAATTTAATCGCGCGATTAAGCCATGCTTATGACGGATGAGGCATTTCAGGCAAAGCTCGCGAATTACTGCACAAAAACTTTTGGCACAGACGGCAAACTAGAGCATTTGCGACGATTATCGGGCGGCGCCAGCATGGAAAGTTGGGGCTTTGCCTATGGCGGCGAAGACTTTGTCCTGCGGCGCCTGCCCGCGGGTCTGTCCGCCGATGATGACGGTTTGCGCGGCGTCCCGCTCGCAACCCAGGCGGATATCATCGAACTGGCCCGCACCACAGGGGTGACCGCTCCGGAGGTCCGCGGGAGACTCGCTCCGGAAGATGATATCGGCGAAGGTTTCATCATGGCCAAGGCCGAAGGAGAAACCCTGCCGCACAAGATATTGGGCAATCCCGATTTCGCCGAAGCGGAACGCAAGCTGACCCGGCAATGTGCAGGAGAACTGGCGGCGATCCACCAGATTCCGGTGCAATCTCTGGCGGCATCGCTGGAATATTTCTCCCCCGCCGAGTTGATCCGGGTTCAGAAAGACAAATATGACGAAATCGGCAGCCAGATTCCGATTTACGAATATGCCTTCCACTGGCTGAACGAGAACGCGCCCGACGCCACCGACAAATATCTCGTGCACGGTGATTTCCGGATGGGTAATCTGATGATCGACCAAGAAGGGCTGTCCGCGGTGCTCGACTGGGAACTGGTCCGGTTGGGCGATCCGGTGCAGGATCTCGCCTATCTGTGCACGCCAAGCTGGCGGTTCGGACACTATGAGAAGGTCGCGGGCGGCTTCGACAGCGCCGAAGCCCTGCTGCAGGCCTATGCGGAGGCCAGTGGCAGAGAAGTGGACCCGGACCGTTTCCGCTTCTGGCTGGTCTACTCCACCCTCTGGTGGGGCGTAGCCTGCATGGTGATGGGACAGATCTGGCGCAGCCATGGCGACCGCTCGCTGGAGCGGACCGTCATCGGCAGGCGCGTATCCGAGGTCGAGATTGACCTCGCCCTGCTGTTCGAGGAAATTCTGCCCGCCGAAATCTGCACGCCGCTCGACTGGGCCGTGCCGGAGGACCAAACGGTGACCGGCGAGACCGGATATGGAGAGCTGCTGACGGCGCTTGGCGAATGGAACGCGGAACATGTCCAGCCGGGCCTTCAGGGACATGACAAGTTCCAGTCCCGGGTCGCCGGCAACGCGCTGGGAATTGCCAGGCGACAGGCCGAATGGGGACCGGATTTCCGGGATGCCGCGAAGGCCCGGCTGACAGCTATCGGTTATGATCATGGACAGCTTTGCAGCGGACTTTCAAATGGGGAGATTGCGATTACGCAATCGGCCGTCTGGGACCATCTGCGCCTGTCCGCGCTTGAACGCCTGTCTATCGACCAACCCAAATATGCCGGCCTCAAGGTCGCGCTTAACAAATGGAGACCATCATGACCGCTTTCGAAATCCCGCAGGAAATTGAAGATTATCTCGGCGTTCTGGATGCTTTCATTGAAGCCGAAATCAAGCCGATAGAACGGCGCGACGACAATATCCGTTTCTTTGACCACCGGCGGGAAGATGCCCGCACCAACTGGGACAATCAGGGCCTGCCGACCGAGGAATGGGAATCCTTGCTGGGCGAAATGCGCCAGGTGGCCGATGCCGCCGGCCATTATCGCTATGCCCTGCCCAAGGAATTCGGCGGCCAGGACGGCACCAATCTCGGCATGGCGCGGATTCGCGAGCATCTGGCCCACAAGGGGCTGGGCCTGCACAATGATTTGCAGAATGAAAATTCGATTGTCGGCAATCTGGTCCAGCCTCTGATGCTGCGCGACTTTGGAACCGAGCAGCAGAAGCGCGACTATATCCCCCAGATGCTGGCCGGGAAGATGGGCTGGTGTTTTGGCCTGACCGAAGAGCATCACGGCTCAGATGCCACCTGGATGGACACGACCGCGGTGCGGGAAACCCGTGACGGGGTGGACGGCTGGCTGATCAACGGCAACAAGATGTGGACCACCGGCCTGCACAAGGCCTCGCACGTGATGACCTTTGCGCGGCACAGCGGCAAAGACGGCGACGCAAAGGGCATCGGCTGTTTCATTGTGCCGGTTGACGCAGAAGGCTTTGAAGTCGGTGAATATATGTGGACCTTCAACATGCCCACCGATCATCCGAAATGCTCCTACAAGGATGTGTGGATTCCGGCCGACGCGGTGCTCGGCGATCTCGACATGGGCCTCGCCTGCGCGCAGCATTTCGTGCACGAAAACCGCATACGCCAGGCCGCCTCCTCGCTGGGCGCGGCGCAATATTGTATCGATGAATCGGTGAAATATGCCGGAGAACGCAAACCGTTCGGCAAGCCTTTGTCAGTCAATCAGGGGATCCAGTTCCCGCTCGTGGAACTGCATACGGAGGCCGCCATGCTGCGCCAGCTGATCTACGCAACCGCAGCCAAGATGGACACGATGCCGAAAACCGATGTCGCCAAATATCTCTCCGCCCAGGTCAGCATGTGCAATTATCGCGCAAACCGCCTGGTCTGCGACGCTGCCGACCGCGCGATGCAGGTCCATGGCGGAATGGGCTATTCCCGGCACAAGCCGTTCGAGCATATTTATCGCCACCACCGCCGCTACCGGATCACCGAAGGCGCCGAGGAAATCCAGATGCGCAAGATCGGCGGCGATATGTTCGGATTCCTGAACAGGAAAAAATAGCGTCCCTGCAATAGATCGGTTCGCGGGCAGCATGGCGAGAAATTCAGCTGATTGCCCCGGCGGCACTGTTCGGGTTCGGACTGCTCGGTCTATTTGGGCTTGATCTGGGTCGCCTTCCAGTCCGCCACGGTGCTGAATGCCGGCACCGAAAGCGAATCCTTGTCGATTTTCGTTGTCGGCACATAGCCCGGAGGCATGTTCGGCACTTCCAGTCCGGCCTCGGCGATAAGATAGGGCGACACCCGCCGGCTGGTACATAGGCCGCCATTGCCGTCACTGACCAGCCGCGTTTCGAATTCGATACCCTGCTGGTTGCCGCTGGATCGCGTAACCGTCGCCACTGCGAGCTGTCCGTCACCAAAGTCGATCACGAATTTGGTCCCGACCGGCACATTGTACAGACCGTCGACCAGCGCGCCGGTAACCGACAGGTTGCGAACGACGATGGAATAAACGTGATTTTCATGGATCATCCGCACCTTGCGGTACATGGACAGGCGGTCGTTGCGATGATGCCGCGGACCTGAAGGCTCAATCCTCCAGCTTCCGCCCTCCAGATTCTCGATCAACGTCGCCTGGTTCACCGCTCTGCTGCAGATATGGCCCTGGACATGACTGACGTTCAGCTTGCTTATCAGATCGAATTCGTCGAGCGTTTCGATGCCCTCGGCCGTTGTGTCCAGTCCGAGCGCTTCCGCCAGCGCGACAATGGCCGCAATGATAGCGCCATTGCGCGATCCCGGCTCGGTGGCGCCGCGAACGAAATTCTGATCGATCTTGATTTTGTCGAACGGGGCTGCCTGCAAATAGCTCAGGGACGAATAGCCGGTTCCGAAATCATCCAGAACCAGGCGCACTTGCCTGGTTTTGAGAGCCTCGAACATGGCAGTGGTTTCATTGGTTTCGGCCAGAAACACGCCTTCCGTGATCTCCAGCTCGAGCCTTTCGGCAGCCAGGCCAGATGCGCCAAGCGCTGCGTCGATAATCGCGGGAAAACGGTTATTGGCGAACTGGCTGGCCGAAACATTCACTGACACTCTGGCTTTTCCAGGCCATTTGGCTGCATCTTCACAGGCCCTGTGGATGGCCCATTCCCCCAGTTGCCAGATAAGATTGGCATCTTCGGCAATGGGAATGAACAGAGACGGAGAAATCTGCCCCCGTTCCCCATGGTTCCAACGCATTAACGCTTCGAACCCCTCAACGATATTGGTCTTGGTGTTGACGATCGGCTGATAGACGAGTTCGAGCTCGTCCTTGGCAACCGCATCCCGTAAATCGTCTTCCAGCACGCGCCTGTCTTCCGCGGACTGTTGCAGTTCCTTGGAATAGAAACGGAACCGTCCGCGTCCATTGCCCTTCGCCTCATAGAGCGCCAGATCAGCGCTTTTCACGATATCATCGCTCGACAGCCCGTCAAACGGGGCAACAGAGACACCGACTGATGCCCCGATGATGCACCGGTGACCGTCGACCGAATAAGGCTGGGAAAGGCTGTCAATGATCTTGCTGGCGAGATCCCCGAGAGTTCCCCGGTCATCACAATCCGGCAACATGATCTGGAATTCGTCACCCCCCAGCCGGCAGACTTCGCCGCTGTCACCGACGATTTTGAGAAGCCGCTCCGCCACCTGTTTCAGCAAAGCATCTCCCGCCGGGTGACCCAATGTATCGTTGATCTGTTTGAAACGGTCGAGATCGACCAGCATCACGGCGCAGGTCCGTTTCTGTATCCGGTAAGCCGCAAGCGTGGCCTCGAGCTTTTTCGCCATGCTGGCCCGGTTCGGCAAGCCGGTGAGCGAATCGAACATCGCCAGCCGGGACGTGTCCTCAGAAGCCCTGCGCTGCGCGGTTACATCCTTGCCACTACCGCGGAAGCCCAGAAATTTACCGGAATTGTCAAAATGGGGTCTGCCGGAAATCGATAGCCAGCATTCCTCGACCGAATTGCCGGCCTGCACTTCGAGACCGCTGAACTGCATTTTCTTTGTAAAAATGAACGGCAGGGATCGGGCACTGGCATCATTGTCGATCGGCTTCAGAAACAGGGATGCGATGGGCTTGCCGAGCAGATCCGTCGATTTTCCGCCCAGTTCTTCGGCAATGGATGCCGTTATATAGGTGAGATTTCCCGCCGCGTCCGTCGACCAGAACCAGCCTTGCCTGCTTTCCTCAAAATTTTGCAGGAGGGCAAGCGCTTCAGATGCCTTGATATTGCAGGTCTCTGCCGGCGTCTGCATCCCGATCCGGGAACCGATCTTGTCGAGAAAACGACGAGAGCCGGGACGAACCGCTGTTGCGTCCTGACTTTCCTTGCCAATGGATGTTTCGACGCCCATTCGTGATTTCTTCTCGCTTAACTATTGCATCGACGATTTTAAGCGGAAGGTGTTGCATAATGGTAAATGCTTGCATCTGCCGACGCTGGACCACAATATTCGGCCCGGATTCCGATCCTTTTCCAGCGCCATTTTGCACTGTGACAGAGGGAATTTCATGCTGCCGTCTGCCGTCGTATCAGCGCCGCAGGCACCGGATTCATCACAAGACCGTAGAAACATTCGATCGGCTCCGGCCTTCCGATACCAAAGCCCTGAACCATCGAACAGCCTTCGTGCCGCAGGGCGGCGAGTTGCTCTTCGGTTTCAACGCCCTCTGCGACGACGGGCAGATTGAGCCCTTTCCCGAGCCCGATGATCGCCTGCACGATCGTTAGCGATTGCGGGTTATCCGTCATATCCTGGATGAACGATCGGTCTATCTTGACCTTGTCGAATGCGAACATCTGCAGATAGCTCAGCGAGGAATAGCCGGTGCCAAAGTCATCCATCGCGATCTTGACGCCAAGCTTCTGCAACTGATTGAGCGTCTCCATCGCCTTGCGCGTATCACGGATCAGGAAGTTTTCCGTAATCTCCAGTTCCAGCCGGGTCGGATCAAAGGCATATTTCTCCAGCACATCGCTGACCACGCTCAACAGATTGTCGTTCTGGAACTGCGCGGGCGACAGGTTTACGGCGACCCGCAGCGGCCTGTCCCAGCGTGCCGCCTCGCTGATTGCCATATCGAGAATGCGCGCACCCAGTTCAACTATCAGGCCGCTTTCCTCGGCGACCGCGATGAAGGTCTCCGGCTTTACCGCACCCCGTTCAGGATGGTTCCAGCGGGCGAGCGCTTCGAAACTCTCGATCTGGCCGGTCGCCAGCGAAGCGAGCGGCTGGAAATGAATTTTGATCTGATCGGCGGCCATCGCGGCGCGGAGATCCTTTTCCAATTCCCGCCGGTCGGTAACCGCCGCATCCATCAGCGGATCGAAGAAGCAGAATTTTCCGCGTCCGGTTGCCTTGGCGCGGGAAAGCGCTCGGTCGGCACTCTGGCAGAGGCTTTCGAAATCGTCGCCGTCCCTGTTGCTCATGGACAAGCCGATGCTGACTCCGATATGGATTTTCTCGCCCTCAATGGAGAAGGGGTCGGAGAAGGCCTCGATCAGGGCGCGAGCAAAACGGGCTGCCCGATGGTTCGAGTTGCGGCCCGGGATGATAACTAGAAATTCGTCGGCACCCATCCGCCCGGCAGCAGCGCGGCTCGGCAGCAACTCGACAATGCGACCGGCGATCTGCGACAAAAGTTCATCACCGATCGGATGCCCGTACAGGTCGTTGACCACCTTGAAGCGGTCCAGATCGATCACCAGCACCGCGGTAGGTTCCTTTACCGGTCCGTTCCACAATTCCTCGAAATCACGGGCGATTCCGGCCCGGTTGCGCAAACCGGTAAGAGAATCGTGCAAGGCCAGATGGGCAATTTTCTGCTTGGCCAGATGGCGCACCGTGATGTCATCGGTGATCCCGAGAATGAAGGATGACCGGTCCACCCCGTCGACAAGAACGCGCTTCGTCCGGATTCGATGCATTTTTCCATCCGCGCCCTCGAAATCATTTTCGAAAACCGATATTTTTCCGGTCTTGACCACCCGGTCCTCACGCCGGCGATAGGCCTTGCCGCGGTCGGGGAAAATCTGGCGATCGGTATATCCGATGACCTCTTCACGGCGCCGACCAGTCATTTCCTCGGCCGCGCGGTTGAACATCTCGTAAACACGAGTCTCGGCATTTTTGACGAACAGCATCGACGGCAGATTCTCGACCACGGCGTTGAGAAATGTCTCGGACCGCTGCCTTTCGATTTCAAGTCGCTTGCGCCGGGAAATATCCCGGACGACCGCGACAAAGCCCTTTTTCTGATCGACATCCGCAGAATTCCAGCGCGCCATCGACAGTTCCGCCGGAAATTCTTCTCCGCACCGCCGCCTGGCGCAAACTTCGACCGGCTGGTCAGCCAGCGCGCGCTCTTTGCCAGCTGCAACATTGGTCTGCTCGATATCGATCATTGGATGATCAACCTCGGAGAGCAGCGAACGGAGCGGCTGTCCGCTCAAGTGAGCGGAAGAACAGCCAAAAATATGTTCGGCTGCCGGATTGCAATAGGTGATGTTTCCGGCTGCATCGGACAATATGATCGCATCATTGAGCGTGTCGTTCACCAGTTTCGAGATCCTGCCGATTTCGCGCAGCTGACGCGCCTCCAGCAGTTCGACAACCTGCTGTCCCAGCCTGAGCAGCATATCCCGCTCTTTCTGGCCGAGCGGTTCCCGCGGCTGATAGTCTATCAGGCACAGGGTCCCGACCGCAAACCCGCCACCGACCACTAGCGGCGCAGCGGCATAATATCGTATCTTCGGATCGCCGACGACGATCGGATTTTCGCGGAAACGGGGATCCAGCGTGGCATCGGGAACCTCGAATATTTCATTTTGCCCGATGGCATAGTTGCAGAAGGAATTTTCGCGCGCCGATTCCCGGGCATCGAAACCCGTGCTCGCCTTGAACCATTGCCTCTCCTTGTCGACCAGGGAGATCAGGACGGTCGGGACGTTGAAAGTGCCGGCAGTGATTTCCACCAGGCCGTCAAAAAGCCGTTCCGGCCGGGTATCGAGGATTGCCAAATTATAAAGTTCCTGGAGGCGCGCCTGTTCGTCCATTTAGTCAATACTCCAACAAATTGGGCAAACGAATAAAAAATCCTTGCAGTGCATGGGGTTGACAACGTTAAGATGACGTAAATTATTGTAAAACTAAGAAGCTGTCTCCGTTTGCTCGGATGGCCGGCGTCGCCAAGACCTGTTCGCACCGCTATCCGGATATGCTAGGCGATGCTGGAAACGCGGGGGAAACTGGCTTTGAAAGCCGGTCGGAAAACCACCCTTGCAATCCCCCGCCAATTCCGCCATAGGCGCCGCTTCCGCTTGATTGGGCCTGACCCGGACAGCGGAAAAAGAAGAAAGCCGGAGGGGCGTGTCTGCATGGTGCGGCGTCAGCGATCGGCGGTAAATGAAGGAATGACTGCATGCCAATGTATGAGCATGTCTTCCTCGCACGACAGGATCTGAGCCAGTCTCAGGTCGATGCTCTTGCGCAGGAAGCCACCAAAATTGTTGAATCGAATGAAGGCAAGGTCGTTCTGACCGAAACCTGGGGCCTGCGTACGCTCGCCTACAAGATCCAGAAGAACCGCAAGGCCCATTATGTCATGCTGCGTCTTGACGCACCAGGCAGCGTTGTTCTGGAGCTCGAACGCCAGACCCGGATCAACGAAGATATCATCCGTTTCCTCACCATCCGCGTTGACGAGCATGAAGAAGGCCCGTCCGTGATGATGCGCAAACCCGAACGCGACCGCGAACGCAAACCGCGCCGCGACGACAATTAAGCCAGAGAAGGAGTTAAAACATGGGACGTCCATTTTTCCGTCGCCGCAAAAGCTGCCCCTTTTCCGGCAAAAACGCAAAGCCCATCGACTATAAAGACGTGAAGACGCTGCAGGGATTCATTTCCGAACGCGGCAAGATCGTACCAAGTCGTATCACCGCAGTTTCCGCCAAGAAGCAGCGCGAGCTTTCCAAAGCTATCAAACGCGCCCGCCATCTCGGCCTCCTGCCTTACCTCGTGAAATAGGAGCGAAACGATGGATATTATTTTGCTCGAACGCGTAGAAAATCTGGGAAGCATCGGTGACATCGTCACCGTGAAAAACGGCTATGCCCGCAATTTTCTGCTCCCCAACAAAAAGGCGTTGCGCGCCAACGAAGCCAACAAAAAGGTTTTCGAAGCCAATCGCCAGCAGATCGAAGCTGACAATGAAGCGAAGCGCAAGGAAGCCGAAGCGGCATCCGGCGGCATCGACGGCAAGCAGATCGTTTTGATCCGTGCATCGTCTGCCAGCGGCCAGCTTTACGGCTCCGTTTCGGTTCGCGACATCGTCGAAGCCCTGACCGCTGACGGTGCCGTGGTCGAGAAGAGCATGGTCATTCTCGAGAAGCCGATCAAGACGCTCGGTGTTTTCGATGTCCGCATTCGTCTCCACCCGGAAGTCAGCGTCACGATCCAGGCCAATGTCGCTCGCTCTGACGACGAAGCCGATCTACAGAAAGACGGCATCGACGTCATCGCGCAGATGTTCGAAGAAGAGCAGGCCGAACTGGCTGCTGCTGCACTTTCGCCCGATAGCGAAGACGACGGCGAAGAAGCTGTCGCAGCCGATGGAGAGGCAAACGCCGCTCCGGACGCTGAAGACACAGTTGCAGAGGACGATTCCGAAACCAAGGAATAGTCTTTTCCCGCCTTTATTCGGAAAGCCCGGATCCGGCCCGTCGCTAGATGGTCGCCAGATCCGGGCTTTTTCTTTGCCGGCTGTGCCGGGCCGCGAGACGCGCGAGCAGCACGAAGACATTCTGGCCATCGCGGCGGCCCGGCATTAGCTCACGGCCAATATCTCATATTTTTTGGACAGCCGGAGCTGACAGCAGGGCCGCGGATCGCCCCCCCCCGGCTCAATAGCCCATCAGACTCATGACTTCCTCACGGCTGCGCGCGTCCTCGAGGAAGCAACCCAGCAGACGGCTGGTGGTCATCGAGACACCCGGCGTGCGCACGCCCCGTGCGGTCATGCAGCTGTGGCTGGCTTCAATCACGACAGCGACACCGTCGGGTTTCAGATTTTCCCAGATACATTCGGCGACTTCAGCGGTCAGCCGTTCCTGCACCTGCAGTCGCCGCGCGAATCCGTGGAGTACGCGGGCGAGCTTGGAGATGCCGACGACCTTGTCGGTCGGCATATAGGCGATGCTCGCCTTGCCGATGATCGGCGCCATATGATGTTCGCAATGGGAGTGGAACGGGATGTCTTTCAGCAGCACCAGCTCGTCATAGCCGCCGACCTCCTCGAACGTCCGCGCAAGATGCATGGCGGGGTTCTCGGCATAGCCCTCGCAATATTCCTTCCAGGCCCGCGCCACGCGCTTGGGCGTGTCAATCAGGCCCTCGCGCTCCGGGTCCTCGCCGGACCAGCGCAACAGCGTGCGCACCGCTTCCTGGACCTCTTCGGGTACCGGGATTTTCTGGGCTTCGCGCTCGGCAAGAGCGTCTTCGATAGAAAGGGAATGGTCGGCCAAATCAGGTCCTTCGGTTCAACTATTTTGATGCCGACGAACTACGCCAGCAGCGCCCCGTGCGCAAGTGCACCTTGGGGCATGATCCGGCAGAAAGGAAGGTGGTGCGCCCAGAGAGATTCGAACTCCCGACCCCTTGATTCGTAGTCAAGTACTCTATCCAGCTGAGCTATGGGCGCTAACCAGATGGTGCAGATAGGGGGTGAATAACCCGCTGGCAACCCATAATTTGCCCTTCTGCCCAACATTCTGAACATTCCTGACGCATCCGTGCTCCGCACCGGATCCGGAGCCCTGGAGGCAAGAGATATCTGCCTGGCAAGCGGCTCCGCATCAAGTGCGGAGCTCATCATGTCATTTCTGCGACAGGGCCGCCTGCGCCGCGGCCAGCCGTGCGATCGGCACCCGGTACGGCGACGCGCTGACATAATCCAGCCCGGTCTTCTCGCAGAAAGCGATCGAAGCCGGATCACCGCCATGCTCACCGCAGATGCCGAGCTTGATCGCGGAGCGCGTTGCCCTGCCCCGTTCGGCCGCAATTTCGATCAGCTGGCCGACGCCCTCGATATCGAGACTGACAAACGGATCGCGCGGAAAAATGCCCTTGTCGACATATTGGGTCAGGAAGCGGCCCGCATCGTCGCGGGAAACACCCAGCGTGGTCTGGGTAAGATCATTGGTACCGAAGCTGAAAAACTGGCCATGTTCGGCGATTTCACCGGCCATCAACGCCGCGCGCGGCAGCTCGATCATCGTACCGACGAGATATTCGATCTCGCGGCCCTTTTCGGCAAAGACTTCCTTGGCCATGCGATCGACGACATCCTTCATCAGTTCCAGCTCGCGCGCAGTGGCGACGAGCGGGATCATGACTTCGGGGATCGGCGCTTCGCCGCTGGCTTCGGCGACTTCGCAAGCCGCCTCAAAGATCGCCCGCGCCTGCATTTCGTAGATTTCGGGATAGGTGACGCCAAGACGGCAGCCACGGTGGCCGAGCATCGGGTTGAACTCGTGCAGTTCGCTCGCCCGCTGCTTCAGCGTCTCGACGCCGACGTCGGCGGCTTTCGCCACTTCCTCGAACTCCGACTGGTGGTGCGGAAGAAACTCGTGCAGCGGCGGATCGAGCAGGCGGATGGTCACCGGCAGGCCGACCATGACCTCGAATATCTGGCGGAAGTCGTCGCGCTGTTCGGGCAGCAGTTTCGCCAGCGCCGCGCGGCGGCCCTTTTCGTCGGGCGCCAGAATCATCTGGCGAACCGAAGTGATCCGCGCCGCGTCGAAGAACATATGTTCCGTGCGGCACAGGCCGATGCCCTCGGCGCCGAAGTCGCGGGCGACCTGACAATCGAGCGGGGTTTCCGCATTGGTGCGGACGCCAAGACGGCGGACCTTGTCGGCCCAGACCATCAAGACGCCAAAATCGCCGACCAGTTCGGGCTGGATCGTATCGACACGACCGGCCATGACCTGGCCATTGCTGCCGTCGATGGTCAGCAGATCGCCTTCCTTGAGCTCGCGGTCGCCGACCTTCATGATCTTGGTTTCATTGTTGATCGAAACCGTGCCAGCGCCCGAAACACAGGGTCTTCCCATGCCTCTGGCGACCACGGCGGCATGTGACGTCATGCCGCCACGCGCGGTCAATATGCCCTTGGCCGCGTGCATGCCGTGAATATCTTCGGGCGATGTTTCCACCCGCACCAATATGACATCGTCGCCCATTTCGGTGCGCCGTTCGGCGGTGTCGCTGTCGAATACGATCAGGCCGCTGGCCGCGCCGGGAGAGGCCGGAAGACCGGTGGTCAGCACATCGCGGGTGGCTTCGGGGTCGAGCGTCGGGTGGAGCAGCTGGTCGAGCGCCATCGGATCGACGCGCATCACCGCTTCTTCCTCGCTGATCAGGCCGTCATGCGCCATGTCGACCGCGATCTTCAGCGCGGCCTTGGCGGTGCGCTTGCCCGAGCGGGTCTGCAGCATCCACAATTTGCCGCGCTCGACGGTAAATTCGATATCCTGCATGTCGCGATAATGGCGTTCGAGCAGATCGAAGACGTCGGTCAGTTCCTTGTAGGTTTCCGGCATCGCCTCTTCCATCGACAGCGGCTTGGCACCCGCCTGCTCGCGCGCGGCTTTGGAGAGATATTGCGGGGTACGGATACCGGCGACGACATCCTCGCCCTGTGCGTTGATCAGCCATTCGCCATAATAAGCGCTCTCGCCGGTCGCCGGGTTGCGGGTGAAGGCGACGCCGGTCGCGCTGGTTTCGCCCATATTGCCGAAGACCATCGCCTGGACGTTGACCGCGGTGCCCCATTCGCCGGGAATGTCGTTGAGCCGGCGGTAGACCTTGGCCCGCTCGGCCTGCCAGCTGCCGAACACGGCGCTGACCGCGCCCCATAGCTGGTCGTTCACATCCTGCGGGAAAGGCTTGCCCCAGAGCTTCTCGACCAGATCCTTATATTCGGCGACCAGCGCCTTCCAATGCTCAGACTCCATCTCGGTATCAGTGAAGAAGCCATTGTCTTCCTTGATGATTTCAAGCGCTTCTTCAAAAGCATCATGGTCGAGTTCAAGCACCACGTCGGAATACATCTGGATGAAGCGGCGATAGCTGTCCCAGGCGAAGCGTTCGTCACCGGAGGTCTTGGCCAGACCTTCGACGGTGTCATCGTTCAGACCGAGGTTGAGCACGGTGTCCATCATGCCGGGCATCGAGGCACGGGCGCCGGAGCGGACAGAAACCAGCAGCGGATCGGCGGCATCGCCGAAGGACTTGCCGGTTACGGATTCGATATGGGCCACGCCCTGCGCGACCTCGTCCCGGACGCTGTCCGGATATTGGCCGCCCTCGGCATAATAGCGCGTGCACATTTCGGTGGAGATGGTGAAACCGGGAGGAACCGGCAGACCGATATTGGCCATTTCGGCGAGATTGGCACCCTTGCCACCCAGCAGGTTGCGGACTTCTGTCTTGTCAGACGGCGCACCATCTGCATCCATGCCGCCACCGAAACGATATACATATTGGGTCATTCTTGCTTTCAACTCCATATGTTAGCCCCTCTTCTTCAGAGGAAGGGTCGGGGTGGTGCTGTGCCACCAGAATATTCGCGAAGCGGCATCGCACCACTTCCCTCAAATTCCACCCCTATATCCCCTTCTCCGAAGAGCAGGGGCTTTTCGTTCATTTCCTAACCGGAAAAACCTCGCCGTCGAACTTTACAAACTTTACACTGTTATGAATCAAATATCTTCTAACCCTCGATCTGTGAGAAATCAGCGACTTGATGGACGGCATTGCGAAAGCGTGCCAGCAGGGCAAGCCGGGCTTCGCGTTTCGCTTCGTCATCGTCGTTCACGGTCACATCCTCGAAAAACTGGTCAATCGGTCCGCGCAATGCTGCCAGCGCGGCCATTGCTGTTTCAAATTGCTCTGCGGCGATCGCAGCAGTCACTTCCGGCTGCGCCGCATCGAGCGCGTCGATCAGGGCCTTTTCCGCTTTTTCGGGCGTGTAGGAAAGCGGTTTTGCGGACATTTCGTCATCCTGAACTTGTTTCAGGACCTCGGGAGATCCTGAAACAAGTTCAGGATGACGAGTGTCGGATTCAGGATGACGAGTGTTGGATGCACCGCCCGGTGCCTCTTTCTTCAAAATATTCGAAGCCCGCTTGTAACCGGCGAGCAGGTTCACGCCATCCGTAGTTTCCACAAAGGCCTGCAAAGCTTCGGCCCTTATTTTGATACGATCAATGCGAGTGTCAGTTCGCCCATTCCATCTTTCAGAGGCGTCCACGATATCGTGGCGAACACCATTTTCTCGCAACTGAACTTTCAGCCGATCAACATAGAAGTCTGGGATTGAGGTCAAAAGTTTACGACGCGCTAAATCCTCGTCTGTCAGCTCTTTGGTTGGATCATCTTGACCTAACCAGAACTCTACGACCAAATCCGACTGCAAAATCAGGCCGTTCTCAAGTATAATACGAATGATACCCAGAGCTGCTCGCCTTAAAGCGAACGGATCTTTCGAACCTGTGGGATACAATCCAATATCAAAGAATGAAAACAAAGTATCCAGCTTATCCGCCAAACTCACGCAAACAGTCACCGGATCGGTAGGCACTTCGTCGCCCTGCCCGACCGGCTTGTAATGATCTCTGATCGCGTGCGAGACTTCTGCCGGAAGCCCTTCTTTCTCTGCATAATAACCGCCCATCAAGCCTTGCAGCTCGGGGAACTCGCCGACCATTTCGGTGACGAGATCGGCTTTGCAGAGACGTGCGGCCTGCTTGGTCTGTTCCGGGTTGGCACGGAGTAACCCAGTCCCTTCTAAAGACGCCAACCACTCAGCCAGCTTGGCCACACGCTCTACCTTGTCGGCAACCGTTCCCAGTTTCTCGTGGAAAACAATGTTGCTCAATTTCTTCGCATGATCCTCCAGCCTGGTCTTCTGGTCAAGTTCCCAGAAGAATTTGGCGTCGGAGAGCCGTGCAGCGAGGACTTTTTCATTCCCCGCGACAATTGCCTTGCCGCCATCGCTGGCATCGATATTCGCCGTGCAGACGAACGCATTCGTTAGTTTGCCGTCGCCATCTTTCAGCACGAAGTACTTTTGATTCACCCGGGCAGTCAGCTGGATCACCTCTTCCGGCACATCCAGAAAGGATTTATCGAAGTGACCTAAAAGCGGCACAGGCCACTCAGTGAGACCAGCATTTTCGACTACCAAACCTTGATCTTGAACCAGAGTTAGTCCGACCTCGATTGGCGCTCGCTGCGCTCCCTTGAAAACAATATCTTCACGCTCTTCATGGTCAACAATCACGTGGCAGGCGCGGAGTTTATCGGCATAATCACCGGCATTGCCTATGGTGATCATGCCCTGATGATGAAATCTATGTCCGACAGTATCATAGCCTGACGTCAAGCCGTCAATTTCGCAGCACACCAGGTCGTCTCCGAAGATCGCCACGATGCCGCTCAGCGGCCGCACCCAGCGCAGGCTTTCGGTCGACAGGCTGGCTTCGCCCCAGCGCATGGATTTCGGCCAGGGAAAGGCTTTGATGATCGCGGGAATGGCTTCGGCCAGAACGTCTTTGGTATCGCGGCCCGGTTTGTTGATCACCGCGAAATATGTTGGCCGCCCTTTGACGTCGCGCACTTCCAGCTGGTCGCGGGTGACGCCATTTTTGCGGCAGAAACCCTCGACCGCCTGATCGGGTGCCGCTTCCGGTGGCCCCTTGGCTTCCTCGCTGACCGCTTCGGTCTGCTCGGGCAGGTCCCTGGCGATGAGCGCGAGCCGTCTTGGCGTCGAATAGACGGTGATCGCGCCGGCGGTCAGGCCGGCTTCCGCCATTTGCGCGGTAAACAGCCGTTCGAGGTCGACGCGGGCCTTGGCCTGCATGCGAGCGGGAATTTCTTCGGAGAGCAGTTCGAGAAGGAAATCGGTCATGTGTTTCCTCCCTGTGCGTAGCATGGGGAGGGGGACCGCGCGAAGCGTGGTGGAGGGGCCCCTCCGTCAGCCGTTCCGGCTGCCACCTCCCCATTGCTGCGCAACAGGGAGGAAAGAAGTGCTTCCACAACCATCACGCCGCCCACCCGTTTTTCTTCATATAGGCTTCACAACTGCCCTTCGCCAGATCCCGCACCCGGCCCATATAGCTGGCCCGCTCCTGCACGCTGATCACGCCGCGCGCCTGCAGCAGGTTGAACACATGGCTCGCCTTGATCGCCTGCTCATAAGCGGGAATCGGCAATTTCCGGTCGAGACAGTTTTCGCACTCGGCCGCCGCCTTGTTGAACAGGTCGAACAGGCTGTCGGTATTGGCGACTTCAAAATTCCACTCCGACATCTGCTTCTCATTTTCCAGGAAGATATCGCCGTAAGTCATTCCATTACCGTTATAATCCAGATCATAGATGCTATCCACGCCCTGGATATACATGGCCAGCCGTTCCAGCCCGTAGGTCAGTTCGCCGGCCACCGGCTTGCAGTCGAATCCGCCCATTTGCTGAAAATAGGTGAACTGGGTGACTTCCATGCCGTCGCACCAGACTTCCCAGCCGAGGCCCCAGGCACCCAGAGTCGGGCTTTCCCAGTCATCCTCGACGAAGCGGATGTCGTGCAGCATCGGATCGATGCCGATTACCGAAAGACTGTCGAGATAGAGCTGCTGAATATCCGGTGGCGATGGCTTCAGGATCACCTGATATTGGTAATAATGCTGCAGCCGGTTGGGATTTTCGCCATAGCGGCCATCGGTCGGGCGGCGGCAAGGCTGGGCAAAGGCGGCATTCCACGGATCGGGGCCGAGCGCCCGCAAGGTCGTTGCCGTGTGGAACGTCCCTGCGCCCATTTCCATATCATAGGGCTGCAAAATCGCGCAGCCGCGATCACCCCAATATTGATGGAGTTTGAGGATGATCTGCTGGAAGCTGAGCGGCTTCGTATCGGACAAGATGAAGACTTTCTTCGCGTGCCAAAAAAGGAGGTGCAATATTTACGCGCTGCTTTGGCGAAAGGGCGGCAGAGGGTCAAGGGAGGATTGGCCTGATTTGCGACCTTATTCGTCATCCTGAACTCGTTTCAGGACCTCCAAAGGCTGTGCGCGGTCTCGAGGGGTCCTGAAACAAGTTCAGGATGACGAGGGGATTTCTCGGGATGACGGGATTATTCCGATGACGGGATTATTCCGATGACGGGATTATTCCGATGACGAGGTTATTCCGATGACGAGGTTATTCCGCCGCTACCAGCGCCTCGACCTTCTCCACCGTCACCGACACCGCGTTCAGCACGGCATTGCCGGACAGCGGATCGAACCGCTCCGTATCGGTCAGGTCATTGATCGAAACGCCGGGCTTTGCCGCTGCCACCGACAGGCCGACGCCCTTGCGGCCATGGCCGAAACCATGCGGGATCGACACGACGCCCTTCATGACGTCATCGGTAATTTCGACCGGCAATTCAACGCTGTTCACCCGGCTGGAGACTGACGCCATGACGCCATCCACCAGTCCGCGCGCGGCGGCATCATCGGGGTGGATCATCAATGTGCAGCGATCCGGCCCTTTCAGCAGTCGCGCGCTATTGTGCAGCCAGCTGTTGTTCTGGCGCACATGGCGGCGACCGATCAGACGCAAGGCGTCCGGTTGCTCGTCCTCCAGCGAGGCGGCGAAACGCTGCAGTTCGGCGAGAAAATCGGGATGGGCGCAGAGGATCTTCTTGTCCTCGGTGCGCAGCCGTTCGGCCATGCACGGGCGCAGCGGCCCGAGATCGATGCCATTGGGCGCCGCCTCGACTTCCGCCAGCGTCAGGCCGGCGGGAGAGCTGCGCAACATGCCGTCGAGTACATCGCGCGGTTCGCGGATATTGGGGACGTCCTGCCCGTCCTGCGCCAGGATTTCCCGTGCCAGTTCGGCGATAATTTCCCAGTCGGTCTTTTCGCCCTCCTGCAATTCGAAAATTGCCGGCGAGTAGCTGGCATAGTTGCGGATCGCCAGCGGCCCGAAGAAGAAGGGATAATGATCCTTCTCCAGCGGACCGCAGGGCGGCAATATATAGTCGGCGTGGCGGCTGGTCTCGGTGACATACATGTCAAAGGAGACCATCAGGTCGAGTCTCTCCAGCGCGCGGTCGAGCTTGGCCCCGTCGGGCGCGGACAGCACCGGATTGCCGGTGACCACGAACAAAGAGCGAATGCGCTCGTCATCATCGCGCAGCATTTCATCGGCGAAGGTCACCATCGGCAATTCGCCCATCACCGACGGCATGACGCCACGAACGGTATCGACCGTGCGCACCGATCCCCTGCCCACCAGATTGATCGTGTCGAGCGCCGGCTGCGGCACCATCGTGCCGCCCTCGCGGTCGAGATTGCCGGATGCGATATTGATCACCTGGATCAGCCACTGGTTGAGCGTGCCAAATTCGCAAACCGAAACGCCCATCCGGCCATAGATAGCGGCAGGTTGGTCAGCCGCGAGTTGCGCCGCCATATCCTGCATGTCCTCCACGGAAATCCCGCAATGGGCCGCAAGCTGGTCCATATCGAAACCCGCGATCGCCGGCTCGATCGCGGCCCAGCTGTCATCCAGTATCGCCTCGAGTCGGGAAATATCGGCCAGACCGGCGTCGAAAATGCTTTTCAATATCCCGATCAAAAGCGCGGTGTCGGTGCCCGGCTTCACAAAATGATGTTCGTCGGCCAGCTTGGCGGTTTCGGTGCGGCGCGGATCGACGACGACCAGCAGGCCATTGCGCGCGCGCATTTCCTTCACCCGCTTTTTAAAGTCGGGCACGGTCCAGATGCTGCCGTTGGACGCCGCCGGATTGCCGCCGATGATCAGCAGATACTGGCTGCGATCAATATCCGGCACCGCTGCCAGGCTGACATGGCCGTACATATGATATTGCACGACATGGTGCGGGATCTGGTCGAGCGTCGAGGCGGAATAGAGATTTTTCACCCCGACCGCATGGCGCAGGGCGCTGATCTGGGTGGAGATGCCGTAATCATGAGCGCTGGGGTTGCCCATATACATAGCCGGCTTGGCGCCCTGCCCCTTGAGATCGAGCAGCTTGCCGGCAATCTCGGTAAAAGCCTGTTCCCAGCCGATTTCCTGCCACTGGCCGTCAACCTTTTTCACCGGCTTGTGCAAACGGTCGGGATCATCCTGCAAATCGGCGATAGCGGTCGCCTTGGGACAGATATGCCCACGACTCAGCACATGATCGGGGTTGCCCCTGATCGAAAGAATCTCCCGTCCCTCCACCTCGACCAGAACGCCGCAATTGGCTTCGCAGATATGACAGGTACGGGCGTGGATCGTGCTCATCGGGAAACTCCTTGGATTAACCATTTGGTTAACAGATTCGCGGCACGGTCGCCAGTGCCCCCGCGACATCGACCGATTTTGCGGCAAATTTTGCTGGGCATTTGCCGTCATTTGTTCAATGAAGCCGATCACATCTTCTCTCGGAGCACCTTCTTCATGCCGCGTAACTGGCTTTTCACCACCCTGTTCCTGCCCCTCTGCATGGCGCTCAGCGCCTGTCAGGCACCTGGCGAGGATATCGCCAGCGCCGGCAGCGATGACGGGCAGGCTGCGGTCGACGATATTGCCGCCGCGGAATATATACCCGCAGTGATGCCGGATGACGCCGACCCCGCGCTCTGGGTGATCAGGGACGAAGACACGACCATCTATCTGTTCGGCACCGTCCATATCCTGAAACCGGGCATGACCTGGTTCGACGAGGCGGTGAAGGAGAGTTTCGATGCCTCCGACGAGCTGGTCGTCGAAATGGTCAAGCCCGACGCAGCAGCGATGATGAAGGTCGTCAACAAATTGGCGATCGACAAGAGCGGGATTTCGCTGCGCGACAAGCTGGCCGCAGAAGACCGCGCCGAATATGAAGCGACAATGACCAAGCTGGACATGCCGGTCGCAGCCTTTGATCCGCTCGATCCGTGGTTCGCCAGCGTCAATCTTTCGCTCATCCCGCTTGTGCGCAACGGCTATGCGGCGGACCAGGGCGTCGAGGATGAGTTGCTGGCCCAGGCCCGGGCCCGGGCCATCAAGATCACCGGGCTCGAAACACTCGAACAGCAACTCGGATTTTTCGACAATCTGGCTGAAGAGGTTCAGATCCGCTTTCTCAATTTCACCGTCGACAATATCGACGAAACAACCGAGGGCATGGAGCAGATGGTCGCCGAATGGGCCAACGCCAATGTCGATGCACTGGGCAGGTTGATGAATGCCGGGCTGGAAGACGAAATTCTCTACGAAACATTGCTGGTCAACCGCAATGTCAACTGGGCGGAATGGGTGGAGCAGCGGATGGAGCAGCCCGGAACGATATTCCTGGCGGTCGGCGCCGGTCATCTGGCCGGAGAAAGCAGCCTGCAGGCAATTCTGGCGAAAAAGGGACTTGTTGCGGAACGGATCGAATATTGATTATTCTCGCCCCCATGCTTTCTTTTCCCTGCACGCGCACCAAATAGGCAATATGCGTATCACCACCATCATCCTGTCCCTGATCGCGTCCCTGCTGCTTGGCGCATGCAACAACACGTCCGATCATGTGACCCTGAACACCGTCAAGACGGGCACGCCGGCGCTGTGGAAAGTCAGCGGCACCGTGCCCGGACAGCCGGGCGTCGCCTATATGTTCGGTACGATCCATATCCTGCCCGACGATGTGCAGTGGCAAACCCCGGCGCTCGAAGCCGCGATTGCCGATTCAGACCGGCTGGTCATCGAAGTGCTGGGCATGGAAGACACGCAGAATGCGGCGAGGATTTTTTCCCGGCTGGCGATTTCCCCCGGGCAGGCGAAGCTGGACGAACGTATCAAACCGGATCTGCATGATGATCTCGACCGGATCATCGATTCCTCCAATATTTCCGAACGCGCGCTCAACCGCATGGAGACCTGGGCGGCTGCCTTGTCGCTGGCATCAGCGCAGACCAGAAGCCTCGGACTGGATTCGAGCGGCGGCGTCGAGAAAAAACTTACCGCCCGGTTCGAAAAGGCCGGAAAGCCGATCGAGGCGCTGGAAACCATCGAACTGCAGCTGGGCTATTTCGACAGGCTTCCCGAAGAGCAGCAACGCCAGATGCTGACCAGCGTGCTCGAGGATTCGGACGATGCCCAGCAGGCCTTTGAACTTTTGTTCAACGCCTGGATGACGGGCGATCTGGAACATATCGTAACCCTCTCCGACACCGGTATTCTGAAAGACCCCAAGACCCGCGAATATCTGCTGGTGGCCCGCAATCTCGACTGGGCGGAACAGCTGGACAAACGCTTGCAACGCCCTGGCACATCTTTAGTAGCGGTTGGCGCAGCCCATTTGGCAGGTCCCGATGCGGTTCAGGCGATGCTTGCAAAACGCGGGTATAAAATCGAAAAAATTCAATAATCAAGGCGCAGCATGGCATATATATTTGATCGGGAAACCGCGCTGGTCGCGCGGGAAGACGGACTGTTCACGATTCAGGCAAGCGATATCTATCGCAATCCGACCGGCATGGCCTTTGGCGGATGGATATCGGCCATTGCCGGGCGCGCCGTCGAAATGCATCCCGATTGCCGGGGCCCGCTGGTGTCGCAGCAGATGATTTTCATGACCGGCGTCGGTCCCGGCGAAATCACTTTATCCGTCAAGCTGCTCCGCGCCGGGTCGACCACGCAATTCTGGCGCGTGGAACTGCTGCAGAACGGTTCCATGACCAATGCCGCCGATATTGTTACCAGCACCCGCCGTCCGACCGATATCGACTATCAGGTGGAGATGCCGACGACCAGGTCGCCAGCCGATTCCATTGCCCTGCGAACGGTCAATCCGATGGCCCCGGCATGGGTTGTCCATTATGACCAGCGCATTGCCCAGGGAATCCCCTTTGCCGTAAACGATACGCCCGAAGGGATTGTCTGGATCAAGGAGGCCGACGGTCGTCCGCTGGACCGGATCGGCCTCTTGTCGATCCTCGACACGCCGATGCCGCGCACTTTTTTCGTCACCGAACAATTCCGCCCCGGTTCGACCGTCACGATGGCGAGCTATATCTATGCCAGCGAGGAAGACCTGGCCGCGGCGGGCAACGACTTCCTGCTGCTGCGGGTCACCGGTGCGACGGTCAGGAACAGCGCCACTGACGGACGGGTCGAGGTCTGGTCGCAAAGCGGTATCCTGCTCGCGACAAGCTCCCAGATCGGCTTTTTCCGCTAGCGTTTCGCCCTCCGCGCAAAGCCCTTGCTTTTGCGCTGCCCCGACCTTATAGCGCCCTCTTTCCGACCATGAGCACCCTGGAGGCGTGGCGGAAATCTGACAAAACCTAATTTTTGGAGCAACATTATGAGTGATCAGCTGACTATTTCAGCCGAGCCACGCGAACGGGCTGGCAAGGGAGCCTCCCGTGCACTGCGTCGTGAAGGCCGTATCCCCGCCGTTATCTATGGCGACAAGAAAGAAGCCATTGCAATCCACGTCGAAGAACGTGCGCTGAACAAGCTTCTCGGCACCGGCCATTTCATGAACTCGCTGGTTCAGGTAGAAGTCGACGGGAAGAAAACCCGCACACTTCCTAAAGATGTTGCTTTTGATCCGGTCACCGACCGTCCGCTCCATGTTGACTTCTTCCGCCTTGCAAAGGGCGCGAAGGTTCAGGTCAATATTCCTGTTGTCTTCATCAACGAAGAAGAATCTCCTGGCCTGAAACGTGGCGGCGTCATGAACGTTGTTCGTCACGAACTCGACCTGATGTGCGATGCGGATCATATCCCTGACCAGATCGAGATCGATGTCACCGGTCTGGAAATTGGCGATTCGATCCATATTTCGCACGTCACCCTGCCCGACGGCGCGGAAAGCTCGATCACTGATCGTGACTTCACCATTGCCGGCGTCACCGCACCATCTGCTCTGAAATCTTCCGACGACGAAGACGAAGCAGCCGAAGGCGAAGACGGCGAAACGGAAGTCACCGAGCAGGACGCCGACACGGCCGAGGGCGAAGACAGCTAGACCTTCCGCCATCAAACAATGTAACGAAAAACCGTCCATGCTACTTTTACAAAGCATG